>NZ_CP018632.1:6222500-6822500 GCF_002215215.1 Granulosicoccus antarcticus IMCC3135
TCTTGACATACCCGGTCAGCACGGACATCACCGTGCCATGACGGCATTGGCGCATGAGGTCATGGATGTTGCTGCCGATGCAAGCTATTCATGTGACTCTTTGGATCCCTGGCAGATCAGCAAGCTCTATCTGCCAGCCTGGGGCGGTGGTGGCACCGCCTATGATGATGAAGAGCCACCTCCGCCAGCAACCCTGCTGATACAGTCCGACGCTCACGACTCTGTGACTGGCTGGACCTGGGAGAACATCGGCCAACAATCAAGACGCTTCCACCAGACACAGGCGATGGGCAGGTGGGTAGAGTCAGGCACCGAGCGTAACTGGCCACTACACCTGGCGCGTAGTCGCCTCGCTGAGCCTGACACCTCGATATTCAGTGGTTTGGCATCAACGCTGGGCCAACTGGCTGAACAGATTACCGATTCGCCTCGGACCCAGGAAGCACTGCAAGCCACACATCTCTCAATCGAAGCATGTCTAGAGGCCTTTCCCGATTTCAGAACCATCGCGCAACAAGCCTCTCAGGCACTTGTCCACTTGCGTGCAGCGATGAAACTCTGCCCGGATCAGCATCGCAAGAACATGATGCACCGCCTGGAACGCAAGCAGAATCAACTCTCAACGGTCATTCGTCTGGCACTGGGCATTCGTGTACACACTCATCTGAACGGCTCCACAGCTTCCAGTCTGAGTCCGGATTTCTGGCAACCGGGCGAACAACACCCCTACAGCCTGGAAATAGATTCACGCGAATCAGAAGCTCTGGGGAATTGCCAGGTCCAGGCGACGCTGCGAACCGAGGCACCCTGGAGTGTCATGACGGATACTCTGGTACTGGATAGCTCAGCTGAACCATCCAATGCCTATCCTGATACCTGGCTGCCGGATCAACCAGCCAGCCCCTGTGTGCAAATAGACGTCAGCTTCAATGGCGTAGACAGCAGCACGCTGCAATCACTGGACAGTACGCCTGTTGTATTACCGGCGGTCAGGGCGAGCCTTTCTCCGGCACAAATACTAGTCAATACGGCATTACCCCTTACCTCACAGGTCCTGTCGATCGCAAGCAGAATTCCCGACAAAGCCCGTGCCCAACTGAATGCACCGTCACGATGGCAGGTCGCAGAACATGAGGATGGCTTGCAAATAGATTATCCAGAAAATCTGGAAGATGGGTTGTACGAGCTCCCCTTGAGCCTGGATGCTCTGGCTGCAAGTCAGGTAAGAACCATTGCCTACCCACACGTCAGCTCTCGTGTACTTAGCACACCCGCCATCGTGCGTATACGCGCTCTGAACATAAAACTCCCCGATGTACGAATTGCCTACGCAGGCGGCGGCAATGATGATGTTGCAAGCTGGTTGTCTGCCATGGGTCTGCCGGTAAAAATTCTGACAGAGACCGATCTGGAAGATGCCAGTAGCCTTGCCAGAGCCCTGGCAACGGTAGACACACTGGTGATCGGCCTCTTCGCCTATCGTAGCCGACCTCAACTGAGCTCATTGAGCAAGACGATCAACCTCTGGGTTGAACAAGGAGGCCATTTACTGACCTTGTATCATCGTCCCTGGGATAACTGGGATCCAGAACTCATCCCACCACGCAGACTGGAAATCGGCCAACCTTCGTTACGTTACCGAGTCACGAACCAGAATGCAGCAGTGAGCCACCTTCAGCCCGAACATCCGTTGCTGAACACGCCTAACCGGATCGGCCCCGCAGACTGGGTCGACTGGAAAAAGGAGCGCGGCTTGTATTTTGCAAAATCCTGGGACGACGCTTATACCCCACTGCTCTCCATGGCAGACCCTGGTGAAGAGCCTCATACGGGTGCTTTACTCAGTGCCGATATCGGTCAGGGCCGTCATATACATACTTCGTTGATACTGCATCATCAGCTTGATCAGCTGGTACCCGGAAGCTTTCGGCTCATGGCAAATCTTGTCAGTTGACACCCAACCCTTCTATCACAACCGAGAAGCGACACAATGGCGTGGCCGGTGCATGGCTGATCACGGACATGTTTCTGAACATCTCGACACTGACCCTTGTCAAATTGATAGGTGTCGAGCTACCGGCTTCGCAGCTGGTTTTCATCAGAGCCATTACCGGCTTGGTGCTGATACTGCCCTGGGTGATTCGCGAGCGTGCAGCGTTCTCGAAAATCCTGCACCCGGCACTGCATATAATACGAATATTGTTATCAGTAACGGCTTTGACTGCCAGCTATTTTGCCGTAGCCCGCCTGCCACTAGCACTGTTTACTGCTATCAATTTCACGCGCCCTCTGCTACTCATGATAATGGCAGCCTGGATCCTCAAGGAGTCCATTTCACGCAGCCGATGGCTATTGGCCATCATTGGCTTGTCGGGAGTCGGCATCGCCCTTAACCCGGGTAGTATTCAATGGTCATGGGGCATTCCTGCCCTGCTACTGACGATATTCAGCAGTACCCTTGCCACTATTGCAACACGTTACCTGAAAGGCACGCCAGCCGTTGTCATGATGCTTCTCTATACCGCAGGCCTGTCACTACTCACGCTTCCCATGGTCCTGTTCAACTGGCAACCGGTACCCAAGGAATTGATCTGGCCTCTGCTTTTTATCGGCGTGTTTGCGCAAGCAGGACAGTACTGCTTTATCAAGGCGCACTGGCTGGGAGAAGCCAGTATTCTGGGCCCTTTGGGCTATGTCAGCTTGCTCTTGTCGATCACCGCCGGCTACCTCGTGTTTGCCGAGGTACCAGATGCCTCCATGATGGTTGGCTCGGCGATCATTCTGCTGGCAACACTCGCCTTGTCGTTTACCAAAAACAACAGACACTGATCCCCGGCTCAGTGAATCATGTATTCGCTGGGCGTATTTTCAACAATGTACTTGGTCGCCTCATAGATACAGCTGCGAATTGCTTTTTCCATGGGCGTCTTTGCATATCCACCCAATGCACCGGACAAATTACCTGCTCCCGTCAATGCTCCCAGTGCGGCACCTACATTGACATCCTTGGCAATGCCTTCAACGCGTGTGGCTGCCAGCACCTCCGTGGTTGCCGCGTCCACGATGCGTATATCCATAGCCATCGTCGATTTACTATAACCACCAGAAACGGCTCCCATCAGCGCCGAAGCCCTCTTGCCCAGTAGCCCACTGACCTTGCCCGATGTGCCTGAGGTACCCGGGTCAAAGCCGGTTACAGATGCAATGACGGCAATATCAGCGCCTTTCACCGCACCACGCTTGACCCCAGTTGCATCGGTAAAACCATCTTCCTGCAGGCCGATTTCACTTTTCACCGAATCTATATTCTGCCTTTCCAGCACCCGATATCGCTTGCTCTGCACCAGGGCCGTTGTCAGCATGTCCTTCAAGCCATCAGAGATACCCGCATATTCACTGGAGGCAAATGAAATATCTGTCCCACCAATGCCTATCGTTGTCCGGTTGGAACCTATATTCCAGTCAAAATCGGTCACCGCCACCTTGGCACGTGGGCCGTTATAAGGAGGCAATTGAGTTTCCAGGCCCGTATCCACTGTTGCTTCCGGCTTGACCATGCTCTCGAGACAGCCTGCAAGTGAAAACGTGATTGGCAGAAGGAGCAGCAACACTTTCAATAAACCGTACATTCTCATCGCCTCATAATCATTCTATTAAGCTGGCAATAAAACACGGAAAATGATCGTAATACAGCTAATTCAATGCTTTTAATACCAAGGGCTAGTAGTCCAGCCTCTCGAGCACAAGTTTCTACCGTGCAGGCTCTTGGAGTGCCAGAAAAAGGGTTTGAACACGGCCAACAGTACGCACAGTCAACCTTGGTACTCCAGCCCCTGCACATCCTATCTAACTGAATTATTATGCGTCAGATGCGACGTCAGATTGCAGATTTAGTCTTCTCAGGTGAACACCAGCTATTTGTGATGCAATTCACGTTATTGCCACAATCAGATTATTCCTACAAAAGAAGAAGCGCTTTCCGATTGTCAGGAGCGCTGTAATTTTCAACAATGCACCTGCGGTTAAGGAAGACCGCAGCAATGAACAGGGAAGTCGGACGGCCTATCGCAGCAAGGTCACAATGACAAGGAAAGTCAGTACATTGCAGGTGGTTCTGGTTGCAAGGATGCAGTAGCAAGGCTCAGGGATCGAGCCAGGGGAGCATGGATGCTCACCGCCATAACCACCACTGCCAAGGACGGCACGACCCTCGGTTATCTTGCCGAGGGTCTTTTTTTGCATAAAATACAGGACATTGATTTTCCTGTTTGTCGGAGTCGATGAACTGACATGCAAAATGACTGACTCACGGTAGGTTTTACGACTATCTGTGATTCTTCAGAACATAAGACCTCAGGCAGACGATATCCCACGAGCCGTTGTCAGCATGATTGCTGGCATCTCTTTGATGGATGCCGTATTCATCGCCTCGACCGGCAATATCCCATGGATGCTGCTATGCACCCTCGACTTTCTGGCAACGCTGACATTCCAGAAGTGGATAGCAGGGAGCTGACAATTTCACCAACGCAACTTGAGAAGCATCACGAGATATCTGTCAAAATCCGATGAAATAGACGTGTAGCGTGAACTGAATCCATCAATTTCAGACGCATTGGGCGCTATCAACAACAGCCCGGGTACAAAGGGCTCGTGAAAAATTATTTCACACCCCCTAACCTGAATATTTCATCGGCCTCAAGTAATGCAACTACGTCACCTTGTTGAGCATAAATCAGTGCCGATAGCACCAAAAGTGACTATTTTTTTGAGTTTCGGGTACAGGCCCCCTTTCCCCCATCTCGGCTGGCCAGAGATTTCATAGCCAATGGCTACGCTGCTTCTAGACGTTGCAACGCAATCAGAAAATTCTCTTTTTCTAACGCCGCGCTACTCAGCTTTATCACAATCCGTCGCGTGTTTCTGATCACCACGGCACCGATATGGACCAGGCGCTGGCGCAACGTCCATACCTGGGCCCTGGCCAGTGAGGTTCCTGCCAATCCTTTCTCTCGCACCGTCTGCCATAACACATACCCCAGTGAGGAGAACATCACGCGCAGCTGGTTGCTCCACCAAGCTGTGCAACTTGTACGGTCAGCAAATAGACCCATCTGCAGCTCTTTGTGCCGATTTTCCATGGTCCCACGTTCGCAATAGACCTCGCTATAGAGCTGTTCAGCTTCGCCAACCAGATCCGTGACGATAAAGCGTTGATTGGGTCCTATCTCGTTGTATTCCATTTTGGCAATGACTCGGCGGGGGCGAACCCAGCTACCCGCCTGGTAGTCAATATCCTTGAATACCTTGAGTGCAGGAATATCCACATCCTTGTGCTCGAACCACAGCCAGCAACTGCTCAGTGTCTCCCGGCTGACCTGACACTCGCTCATCAGCACCTTGTTGGTTGTATAACCCACAATATAGCGAACATCATGACGCTCACACCAGCTCAGCAATAGCGGCCGGTAAAAGCCCCCATCGCCACGAAAAACGATGTTCACCTGCGGCCAATGGGCTCGAATGCCTTTAACCAGCAGCGACAGCACCGCTGCCGAATGAGTGGCGTCAGGGCGATTGATGGGGCGTAGGTAACTGACCAACAGCTTCTCTCCACAGTACACGTAGAGCGGCAGAAAGCCATAGCCATCGTAGTGTGTGTTGTATGCCCGACCTTGCTGTTCACCGTGAACACGATCATCAGTGCCATCAAAGTCGAGAATCAAAGACTTGGGAGGCTCATCAAACGAGGCGATGAATCGCTCCAGAATCAATCGATGCATCTCAAACACCGTTTTTCTCGCTTGTACCGTTGAATGCTGAGCGATAGCAGCTTCCATTCGGCAGAGTGTGGGAGCGCTACCCATGGGCTCAAGCACTCCGACCGCACTTTGCAAAGCGGCGTCATGACGCAACTGTTGATGGTCATTCAAATCGGCAAAGCCTGCCGCTATAGCGAAAATACGTTGACGCACAAGCGCATCCCACTGGTGTGTCACGCCACTCTGATCGCGAGGGTCGTGCATAAGCCTGGAAGCCGCCTTGCACAGTCCGAGGCGATCATCGGCTGCCCGCAGCAGTTCAACCCCTCCAATGCCACTGACATCTCCACCGCTGAAATCCAGTTGGATGCTACGTTTTTTCAGCTTGCGTTTGAGGGTACAATTTGACACTGGCGGGGCGCTCCTGTTTTTGATTGTAAAGCTTTGATCGGCCTACAATTTTACAGGTGCTCCGCCAACTCTTGGTGAAATATTCAGGCTAACCGGTGCAACCTGGCACCAGAGACGCACGACCAACCCGATGCTTTTCAACTCTTCATTATTTCTGTTTGTCTTTCTGCCGATTGTGCTCGGCCTCTTTTACTGGCTGCTCTGGCGCAATAGTTTCCGTCTCGCCATTGCCGCGCTCACCGCCTGTTCTCTGTTTTTCTACGGATTCTGGAACCCGGCCTACCTGCCCCTGCTGCTCATCTCGATCGTCTGCAATTATGCGATTGGCCGAAGCCTGTACTTACAACCCTCCCGCATCCTGTTATCGCTGGGGATTGCCTTCAATCTGAGTCTGATTGCCTACTTCAAGTATGCGCACTTCATGGTCTCAATCGCCAACGAGGTGACAGGCAATAGCTGGGTGATGCATCAGATACTGCTGCCACTGGGTATCTCCTTCTTCACCTTTCAACAGATCACCTGGCTGGTTGATGTCAACAAAGGCGGCAGCGAACGTCCGCGTTTCATCGACTACGTGCTATTTGTGTCCTTCTTCCCGCAGCTCATTGCAGGTCCCATCGTGCATCATCAGGAAATGATGCCGCAGTTCAAACGACTACAAAGCCAGAATGACACGCTGGGTACGTCGGGCGCATCGGGCCAACCAGGCATTTTCAGCGCTAACTTCATTGCCGGTAATATCAGTGTCGGACTCACCATCCTGTGCATCGGTCTGTTCAAGAAAGTCATCATCGCCGATTCACTCGCCCTGTATGCCTCCCCCATATTCCAGGCAGCAGAGCTGGGAATCACGCTGACAAGCTACGAGGCCTGGCTTGGCGCACTGGCCTATAGCCTACAGCTGTATTTCGACTTCTCCGGCTATTCGGACATGGCCATCGGCATTGCTCGTCTGTTCGGCATTACCCTGCCGATGAACTTCAACTCACCCTACAAATCACGTTCAATTATCGAGTTCTGGCGACGCTGGCACATGACGCTATCGCGTTTCCTGCGCGATTATCTGTACATACCATTGGGCGGAAGCCGGACCGGCAGCAGCCAGCGCTATCGCAACCTGGCCATCACCATGGTATTGGGAGGACTCTGGCATGGTGCGGGCTGGACCTTTGTTGTCTGGGGTGCATTACACGGGACATTTCTCATCATCAACCAGTGCTGGCGTGCTCGTACCAATGACAAGGATGAGCGTCATATGGCCAGCACCTTGGGGAGACGCCTGTGCGGGCATCTGACAAAACTGGCGGCGCAGGCATTGACTCTGATCTGCATCGTTTGCGCATGGGTGGTGTTTCGAGCCGTTGATATCGATGCGGCAATCGCACAGCTGGCCTCCATGGCAGGACTCAATGGCATCGCCCTGCCCGTACAGCTCGCTAGCCTCCTGCAAGGTAACCCCTGGCTGATATCCTTTGCAGACATCAGTTTCGGCAAGCTATTCGTCAACGAATTGATCCCACCCCTGACGGCCATCAGCTGGATTGCAGGCTCTGTCTGCATCGTCCTGTTCATGCCCAATACGCAGCAAATCATGCATCGATTCACGCCTGTTCTCGAACCGGTCAGCCCGGCCAGCGGCATCAGTCGACATATTCAATGGTCACCGAGCTGGCCGTGGTTTCTGGTCATCCAGCTGATGAGCCTCTACACATTGCTGCACCTATCCCGGGTCAGCGAATTTCTCTACTTTCAGTTCTGATGAAAATGCATCGCTATGCCAGCCTGAGCGTCATGGTGCCTCTCGTGGTGCTATTGGCGGTCGCTGCGTGCAACAGAGTGATAGACCCTTATCAGATCTTCAGCGCTCATCGTGAAGCTGTCTATAGCGACAAACCGGCACTACATCCGAATATTCGTCTGCACAAGGCCTATCAAGTCAGATTACAGGCACCCGATGCCCTGATTCTGGGCTCCTCGAAAGCCATCCAGGGCATCCCCGCCGATCACGATTATTTTGCCGGGAAGCGTGTCTACAATCTGGCAGCACCTCTGGCCAGCATGAAAGAACTAACGCTGCTGCTGCGCCATGCGCAGGCTGTTCATCCGATCACGGATGTTGTCCTGGCTCTGGACTTTCTCTCGTTCAATACCCTGGCACGTAGCGATGGTCCAGCCTCTGGCTTCATGCCAGAGCGATTACTGGGCAATGAGGATTCACAGAATATCCACTGGCAGGACTACCAGAGCGCACTCATATCAGCCGATGCCCTGAGTGCAAGTCTGGCCGTAGGCCGCACCCGGACGGCCATTCGGCATGCCCTTGAATCAGGCGCTGCAACAAGCTATACCGAGGATGCCGAAGGCGTACTTGGGCCTATACCGGCAATAGGCACTCACCAGATACTGACAGGCCTGGGAGCTCGTAACGATGCGGAAATTCGTTCTCGACTCAGTGATGGAGGACACCGCAGCAATACGCTGAAGATCGAAGAATTTTTCACCAGCGCAGTTTACCTGCCAGCCCCTCTACGCCAGTTTCAGTTTGCCACCGCCGGCGAGGATAGCCTCTACTGGTATGAGCAATTTGTTCGTGAACTGCATGAACATGACATCCGGGCCTCACTGGTCATCAGCCCCAGCCATGCCAGGCTGAACGAGCTGATCGACGTCGCAGGCTTGTGGCCACAGTGGGAATACTGGAAGCGAAGCCTGCTCGCAATCAACCTGAAACTGGCCGATGAATACGGCCAAACACCTTACACCCTATTCGATTTCAGCCTGCCCGGCAGCATAACGACTGAGCCCTTCCCGGAAGCTGGCGATAGCGATTACCGCATGCGCTACTACTTCGAATCCATCCATTTCAACCAGCATACCGGCGCCCTCATGCTTGATCGGCTGATGTCTCGGACTACGACTGAGTCCGAGTCATTCGGCACGCCCTTGACGGCTCAGAATCTGGAGGCAAGCTTGCGAGAAATACGTGAAAAGCAGGCCGATTTCCGAGACCTCCACCCTGATTATCGAATAGAGCTGGAAGCCATCGTCGCCGAACGTTAATAGCTCAACGCTTGAAATCAGGCGTTCTCTTGTCAATAAATGCCTGCATACCCTCTCGCTGATCTTCAGTGCCGAACAGTGAGAAGAACGAGCGCCTCTCCAGGTGCAAGCCTTGATCAAGCGTGGTTGTCAAAGCCGCATCGACTGACTCGCGAGCCAGTTGCACAGCAGTTGCCGAAAAGGATGCAATCTGCAAGGCAGCCTTGCGAGCTTCGTCCAGCAGCTCTGCCTGTGGGACGATACGCGATACAAGCCCGGCCCGTTCAGCCTCTTCGGCATCCATCATACGACCCGTCAGGCACATGTCCATGGCCTTGGACTTGCCGACCAGACGCGTCAGACGCTGCGTGCCACCCAGGCCAGGCAAGGTACCGATTCGCACTTCGGGCTGACCAAAACGAGCGTTGTCAGCAGCCAGAATGAAATCGCACATCATTGCCACTTCGCAGCCACCACCCAGGGCATAACCTGCCACCGCGGCAATGGTGGGTTTACTACTGTTGGCAATGCATTCCCATTCACCCAGAAAATCACCCTGCAAGGCATCAAGATATTCAACGCTCTGCATCTCCTTGATATCAGCACCTGCAGCAAAAGCCTTGTCGGAGCCGGTGATGATAATGGCGCGAATGGACTCGTCCTGATCCCAATTCTGCATCACCTCGCTGACCTCAAGCATCATTTGCCGATTGAGGGCATTCATGGCGGCAGGTCGATTCAGCGTCAGTGTGGCGACGTGCTCTTCCACGTGAGTCAGAATTGTTTCATAGCTCATCTTTTAGTGCTCCTGGATAGTCAATGTTGAATGCTTGCAGGCATTTGATAAGGTAGAGTACCGGCATGTCTGAAATAGCCCGTATATTCCATATAGCCCAGTCGGCCGATATCCTCCCTCTTGATCAGGGTAAGGACTATCGATGCGCCTCCCTGGATACCGAAGGTTTCATCCATTGCTGCGATCAGCGCCAGCTCTCAGGCGTGGTCAGCAGATACTACAATGAGAACGATGCGGTACAACTCATGATCATTGAGGTCGACAAGATCGAGGCTCCACTCATTCTGGAAAATACCGTCGGAGGAGCCGAATTGTTTCCGCATATCTACGGCCCGATCAATGCATCCTGCATTATCGATGTCGTGCCATTCGGTATCCATTCAGACGAACGCATGGGTTTGTTTGAATAGACGCCGCAGCTGCCCTGCGGGATAAGGGCAGGAACCGCAATTCGAATAGAACAAGAGTTCGTGCAACAGTCGATCATACTGATTGCCTGCTGCACGCCCCCTTGACCGGATCGTTTACAGCTGTGCGGTATCCAGAGCGATAGTAGACTCTGCGCCTTCGATGATAATCGTTGCGGCAGATTCAACCAACGGCAATGTGCGTTCTGCGTAATAGCGTGCAACCGCGATCCGCGCATTCAGATAATCGACATCAGCATCAGCATTCTGCTTGAGTCCAGTCGCTGCCAGTGCTCCGCGAGCCAGCATCCAGCCACCTGCCAATCGCCCCTGCATCATCAGGAATTCGACCGACACCGCCGCTGGCAGTGAGGCATCTTTCTGCTCCAGTAACCAGGCCGTCGCGCTTTCGGCCGCGCTAATGGCAGTCTCCAGACGCTTCATGACAGACTGCAGCTCGACATCGTCCAGCGCCTTGAGCTCTGCAACCGTTGTGCGCATATCGCTCATCAGTTCACCCAGTCCCTTGCCACCATCACGCGCCGTCTTGCGACCGATCAGATCGTTGGCCTGAATAGCTGTCGTACCTTCGTAAATAGTAACGATGCGTGAATCACGTAAATACTGCGCAGCACCCGTCTCCTCGATGTACCCCATGCCGCCATGAACCTGAACACCCAGAGAGCACAGCTCGACTCCCATTTCGGTAGACCAGCCCTTGACCAGCGGCGTCAACAACTCACCACGACGCAACATACGCTCTCTAACGGCCTCATCAGGATCACGGCGAGCCTGATCAAACGCCGCAGCGCATTCCAGTCCCAGGCCACGCATGGCTTCTATTGTCGATCGCATCGTCATCAGCATGCGACGCACATCAGGATGATTGATGATGCCCTGATCATCTTCACTCTGCCCCAATAGTGTCTTGCCCTGCTTGCGATCACGCGCATAGGACAGCGCCTGCTGATAGGCACGCTCGGCGATACCATAACCTTCAACACCAACCGCATGACGCGCCTGATTCATCATCGTGAACATATAGGCAAGACCATGGTTCTCCTTGCCTACCAGGTAACCGATCGCACCGCCTTTGTCACCGTATGACATCACGCAGGTGGGACTGGCATGGATGCCCAACTTGTGTTCGATGGACACACACGTCACATCGTTACGCTCACCCAGAGAACCATCATCGTTTATCAGAAACTTGGGAACGATGAACAGTGAAATCCCCTTCACACCTGCTGGTGCATCCGGCAATCGTGCCAGCACCAGATGGATGATGTTCTCAGTCAGGTCATGTTCACCGTAGGTGATATATATTTTCTGCCCGCTGACCAGGTAGTGATCCCCGGCAGGTTCGGCCTTGGTACGTACGGCGGCCAGATCGGAGCCTGCTTGCGGCTCTGTCAGGTTCATGGTGCCCGACCAGACGCCTTCTACCATTTTAGGCAGATAGCGCTGTCGCAGCTCCTCGGAGGCGTGATGTTCAATAGCATCAACGGCACCTTGCGTCAGCAATGGGCACAAGCCGAATGACATATTGGCGCTGTGCCACATTTCCTGCACGGCCGCAGCCACGGTCATCGGCAGACCCTGACCACCAAACTCCGGTGGAAAGGCCAGACTGCCCCAGCCACTTTCAATAAACTGGTTGTACGCATCACGCCAACCATCCGGGGTGGTAACTTCCCCGTCTTGCCATTGACTGCCTTGCTGGTCACCGCTCCAATTCAAAGGCGCCAGAACATCAGCCGTGAATTTTGCAGATTCTTCCAGAATGGCAGCAATGAGATCCGGCGTTGCATCTTCGAAGCCTTCAAGCTTCGCCAGACCAGCCAGATCTACAACGTGATTGAGAACGAAGGCAATATCCTTCACAGGCGCTGTATAAGTCATTTTTATTTATTCCGAGAGGCCGGTGGGGAACCGGGAACCAAATGGTGACCCCGGTTTGCCGCAAAGCGTAACGACGGTAAGTCTTTAACCGTTAGCGGACTTCTACTTTTTGTTCTTGAATTGATCGTTCCAGCTTTCAAAAGCCGTTTGCATATCGCTCATGGCCTTTTCGGCAAAGCTTTGCATCTTGGCTGTTGATTCCTTGAACTCTTCGGTGAGGCTGGCTCCCCGTTTTTCCCAGAAGTCCTGAGCTTCCATCATGGCCAGGTGTCGCTTCAATTCGACTTCATCAAGAAATTTCTTCGATTCATCAGTCGTGCGTGCAATGACATCGTCAACCACAGCGCGTGATGCTTCCAGCTTGTCTTGTGCTTCCATCAAACCCAGATGCGCTTGTAACTGGGCCTCATCGGCCTGGTCACCGGCTTGTTGCATGGCCTTGCTCAGAAGTGCATTGATCTGGCCCAACGCTTTCTTCGTTGTCTGCTTTATTTCCTGAGTATCGTCAGGTAAATCGTCGATGAAGTCGTCAACCTTATCCTGAACAACTTTCAGCTCTTCCAGTGAACGATCAATCGCTTCGCGAATTTTCTTTTCCATTAGCAGCTCCTGTGGTTAAACGAGTATTCAGTATAGACCGAACCGGGACCGCAGCTGCAAACTGGCAATATGGTAACCGGCGGAGCAACAGCAGCTCCGCCGGATCTACGCGTTACATCAGAGAGAAAACCGCTTAGCTATCGAGAGCGGCTGACAGCTCGGGTAATGCATCAAACAGATCTGCCACCAGACCATAATCAGCTACCTGGAAAATAGGCGCTTCTTCGTCTTTGTTGATAGCGACAATAACCTTGCTGTCTTTCATACCCGCCAAATGCTGGATAGCACCGGAGATACCAACCGCCAGGTACAGATCGGGAGCGACCACTTTGCCCGTCTGGCCAACCTGATATTCGTTGGGTACGAAGCCTGCGTCAACAGCAGCACGAGATGCACCGACAGCCGCATTGAGCTTGCCCGCGATGTCATCCAGCATGGAGAAGTTTTCACCACTTTGCATGCCACGACCACCGGAGACGACGATGTCGGCACTGGTCAGTTCAGGCCGATCCGACTGGGACAGCTCCTGACCAACAAACGAGACCTTATCGCTGATATCACCTGCATCAACAGTTTCAACGCTCGCTGATCCGCCTTCTTCTGCCACTGCATCAAAGGCCGTCGTTCGAACGCCTACAACCTTCACAGCATCGCTGCTCTTGACGGTAGCCAGTGCATTACCCGCATAGATCGGCCGGACAAATGTATCTTCGCTCTTCACTTCAATGATGTCGGAAATACCTGATACATCCAGCAAGGCGGCGACTCGTGGCATGACGTTCTTGCCCGCAGCAGTTGCTGCAAACAGAATGTGACTGTAGCCGCCGGCGTGCTTGACAACCAGTGCTGACAGATTCTCTGCCAACTCGTGAGCGTAAGCTGCGTTGTCAGCCAGCATGACTTTGTTGACGCCTGCAATAGCGGCCGCCTTCTGGGCAACACCACTGGCATCACTGCCTGCTACCAGCAAATCGACGTCTCCACCAATTTTGGCGGCTGCAGCGATGACACTGAATGTAGCCGGACGAATCTCGCCGTCTTCATGTTCAACCAGAACAAGTGTACTCATGATTGTGATCTCCTGTTATCGTCAGTTCAGATGACTTTGGCTTCGTTGCGCAGCTTGTCAACCAGCTCTGCAACACTCTTGACGATGACGCCGGCTTCACGCTTGGGCGGCTCATTGACTTCTACAACAGAAAGTCCGCTAGAGACGTCCACACCGGTATCAGCAACAGCAATGACTTCCAGTGGCTTTTTCTTGGCTTTCATGATGTTGGGCAGTTTTGCATAGCGAGGCTCATTCAAGCGCAGATCTGCCGTAACAATTGCGGGCATGGCAACCTTGATGGACTCCAGTCCAGCATCCACTTCACGAGTCACTTTCAGGTGATCACCGTCGAATTCGACCTTGGAGGCAAACGTTGCCTGTGACATGCCAGTCAGTGCGGATAGCATCTGCCCTGTCTGGTTGGCATCATCATCGATAGCCTGCTTCCCCAGCACAACCAATCCAGGCTCTTCCTTCTCAACCAGATGCTTGAACAATTTGGCGATGGCCAATGGTTCCAGCAACTCGTCTGTCTCGATCAGAATGCCGCGATCGGCTCCCATAGCCAAGGCCGTACGGATGGTCTCTTGGCTCTGCGAAGATCCAATGGAAACTGCAATGACTTCATCCGCATTGCCCGCCTCCTTGATTCGCAGCGCCTCTTCAACGGCAATTTCGTCAAAGGGGTTCATCGACATCTTGACGTTTGCCAGTTCGATTCCGGATTTGTCCGCCTTTACGCGAGCCTTGACGTTGTAGTCGAGAACGCGTTTGACGCCTACGATAATTTTCATGGGCAGCTGCCTGTGTGATTCTCAGATGAATAATGGCGCAATATTAACCGCTTAAAGGTCTCTACCGCGTAGCGTTAGGTTGAATTCTGGCGTAAATACGGCGCTTGGTAGTCGCATGCAGTGCATTCCAAGTCGGCACCAGCGTGCCGACCAGGAGCGACTAGTGCAACTCACTCACTGAAACTACTCGCCGATATCCTCATTCCAGAGGGTTGGTTCTGCCTCGATGAACTCTTCCATCATGGCAATGCATTCTGCATCATCCAGAACCTCGACATTGACACCGCGACTGCGAACGTAGTCCTCGGGGCCTTGAAAGGTCTTGTTTTCACCCACCACTACGTGTGGAATGCCGTACAACAGCACAGCACCGCTGCACATATCGCACGGTGACAACGTGGAATACAACGTGGATCGCTGATAGGTGCTGGCAGGCAATCTACCAGCTTCCTCGAAGCAATCCATTTCAGCATGACGAATGGTACTGCCCTTCTGGACTCGTTGATTGTGCCCACGGCCAATGATTTCGCCATCAAGTACCAATACGGAACCGATGGGTATTCCGCCGGCGGCTCGACCTTTGCGTGCCTCTTCAATGGCAGCCTGCATGAACGGAGCGTGATCCACCATTAACCTTTTCCTCAGCTTATCGAAACGTTAGTGTACCCAGTTCGGCACCCGCTTCGCAGCTTATACGAGGATGCCTATGAATACAGATATGTGTTGCGTATCAGTCCAGTTGCACCCGACCAAAGACCTGCACGCTTACACGGCTGGTTCCGGGCTCCACCACCGGTTCTGAGGCAACCGAACTTCGCATCACATCAGCCATTTCAGCTCGGGCGTTGAGCATCGGAACATTGCTCTGACCCGTCTGTATATTCACATCCAGAATTCTGTAACCGCTTGATCCCATGTTCTCCTGTACCAGGAGTGCTCGATCCTTGAATGCATCGAGCGCCTCGCCAATCAACTGATCAGACGCTTTTTCACGGGTAGAATCCTTGGTCATCAGGCGAATCCCCTGCACCTGAAGCTTTTCCTGCAATTGCTGGATAGCCTGCCCGGCAGCACCAAAGTCTTCCGTCTCCAACTGCAGAGTCTGAGTGGCGCGCCAACCGATCAGACGTCGCACCTGGCTGGTGTCGTAACGCGGGTAGGTCTGATAATCACGGGTCTTGACGTTCAGAGTCTTGAAGGGGCGCAGCAAATCAACGGCCCATGCCATTGTCGAATTGATCTTGTCCGCCAATACAGCCGGATCCCTGTGCTCCTGCTGCACGACCAAAGTGGCCATCATCAGGTCGTTATCAATTTCGGTCGTGGCCTCACTGGTGAGATTGAACACGTTGTATAGCGTCTCGCCCGAAGACTGCGCCTGGACAGGCAAGCCTGTCTGTAGACCGAACAAACCAGCCAATACCAACCACCGAGCTTTCACAATAAATGACTTCATGTTCACTGTCCTACGTTCTCTATAAAAACAAACACTTACCGGGGTCGGACCACGACGCCCACTAAATGGCCCTTTTCACCCCCAAGCAGGGCTGTTTAGTGATGTTTCCAGCTCAATATGGCATACAAAACATCTGGTAATCAAACAGTTACGATGGTCCGACCCGGTTATTTTTCGAGGATGGCGGTGACGCCCATGCCGCCTGCGGTGCAGATGGAGATGAGGCCTCGGCCGGAGCCCTTTTGATCAAGTTGTTTGGCGAGTGTGCCCAGAATACGGGCTCCGGTCGCAGCAAAAGGATGACCGACGGCAAGGCTTGAACCAACCACATTCATGCGTGTGCGATCGATACTGCCCATCGCGGTATCACGACCCAGCTCTTTGCGGCAATACTCAGGGTCTTCCCAGGCTTTCAAGGTGCACAGCACCTGAGCAGCAAAGGCTTCATGAATTTCATATAGCTCAAAATCCTGCAGTGTCAGTTCGGCTCGCTTCAACATATCGCTGACAGCGACCGTTGGTGCCATCAGCAACCCGGCTCCACCTACAAAATCAACAGCCGCTGTCGCCGAATGTGTCAGATAAGCCTGAATAGGCAGTCCACGTTCGCGCGCCCATTCTTCGGAGCACAGCAATACGCCTGCCGCGCCATCAGTCAATGGGGTGCTGTTACCTGCCGTCAACGTGCCGGCCTCGGTCTTGTCATAGACAGTGCGTAGTTTTCCCAGAGATTCCAGACTGGCATCGGCACGCAGGTTGTTATCGCGCAGAACACCTTCGCACTGAATCAACAGATCGTCGAAGAAGCCTGAGTCATAGGCTGCAGCCGTATTCTGGTGCGATAGCAATGCCAGCTCATCCTGTGCCTGTCGTGAAATGGACCAGGTCTTGGCCATCATCTCGCAATGCTGCCCCATGCTCATCAGGGTACGCGGCTCGTTGACGGACGGTGGCACTGGTGCCAGCTCCTTGGGACCAAAGCCCTTGAAGACTCCCAGACGCGATTTGATATCTCGCGCCTTGCCCAACGCCACCAGACGCTTCGAAAACTTGTTGTTAAAGACGATAGGCACATCGCTGACGGTGTCGCTACCGGCTGCAATGGCTGAGTCAATCTGTCCCGTGGCAATCTTGGCGGCGGCCGTCATTGCCGCCTGCAAGGAGGTACCGCATGCCTGTTGCATGGTCAGCCCGGGCGTCGTAGGTGACAACTTGGTGCTGAGTACCACTTCACGCGCCAGGTTCCAGTCACGCGAATGCGTGATGACAGCGCCTGCATTCACCTCACCGATATGTTGGCCTTCCAGAGCGTACCGCTGCACCATACCATTCAGAACCGTGCTCAACATTTTCTTGTTGGACAGCTCTGCATAGGAGGTGTTTGATCGGCAGAAGGGGATTCGAAGTCCGCCTACGATGACGACCGGCTTGAGTGTTTGAGCCATCAGGCATTTGCCTCCTGTTGTTCCAGATAATGCATCGGTCCGCCAAGAAAAGGCGCAAAACCGGTTCCGAATATAATTCCAGCGTCCAGAAGCTCATCGTCTGCAACGATGCCTTCGGCAGAGGCTGCCTGGCACTCGGCCAGAAATGGCTTCATCAGACGAGCAGCTATCTGATCGCCGTAAGGACTATCGACATTGAGCTTACGCCGGTTAGCCCGCCCCTTGGCCCAGACGTAGAACCCCTGCCCTGACTTCTTGCCCAGATGCCCTTCATCAAGTTTTTTCTGCAACAGCTCTCGCTGCGCCTCCACATCGCCGCTTGCCAGAGTCTCTGCCACTTTCATGCACACATCCAGACCGACCACATCGGCCAGCTCAATGGGTCCCATAGGCATGCCAAAACGAATGGCAGATGCGTCAATAAGCTCCTTGTCCAGACCTTCCAGCATCAGCGTGAAAGCCTCCATCAGATAAGGAGCCAGTACCCGGTTCACCAGAAAACCCGGCGAGCTCTTGGTCGGCAAGGGGAAACGATTGATCTGTGCGCTGAATGCGCAACCTCGGGCAATCCAGCTCTTTGCCGTCTGTTCACCATGCACCACCTCAACCAGTGGCATCTTGGCAACCGGGTTGAAAAAATGCAGTCCAATCAGTCGCTCTGGAGCCGCCATATCCCTGGTCAGTGATTCCAGCGGCAATGCTGAGGTATTTGTCGCCAGAATGGCATGGGCTGCCATACGTGGCTCGATCGAAGCATACAGGGCTCGTTTGGCGTCGGCATCTTCATAAATGGCTTCAATGATGACATCCGCACGCGGCACACCGTCACCCTCGACATCCGCCATCAGCCGCGACAAGGCAGCGCTGACAGCAGGCTTTTTGCGAAGACGTTTCCGGAACAGAGCCTTGGCCCGTTTCAAGGCAGGCTCAATATGCTTCAACTCGCGATCCTGAAGCGTGACCTCCATGCCCTGCAAGACACACCAGGCGGCGATGTCGCCCCCCATGACGCCGGCGCCCACTACATGCACACGCCGGACCTTGAAATCCTCGCCTTTACCAAGCGATTTCATTCGCTCTGTCATGAAAAAGACACGTCGTAGATTTCTTGCCGTATCGCTGACCATCAACTGGCCAACCTGCTCGGCTTCCGCCTCGAACATGCGGCGGCGATTATCACGATTTTCTGCCCACATATCGATCATCCGGAAAGGGGCCGGATAATGCTCAGGATTAGCCTTCTCGGCGGTCTTGCGCCGCAGTACCTGCGCCAGAACACTGCGTGCAGGCTGACGATTGGTCAGCGCGGCGGCAGCGGATGGCGTGTGTTTTTTGCGCTTTTGCAAAATGGCCCGTCTTGCCGCCCAGTGCAGCGAACTGAATTCATCCACCAGCTCGTCAATGACCCCGGCCTTGCGAGCGGCAGGTGCGCGCAACATGCGAGCAGTCAGCATCAGTTGCATACCTTCCAGCCCGCCCACGCGCTCTGTCAATCTTGTGGTGCCACCCAGGCCCGGGAAGATCCCCAGCTTGACTTCCGGAAAGCCAACTCGCGTTTCCGGCACATTCAACGCAACGATGTAATCACAACACAACGCCAGCTCAAGACCTCCGCCCAGCGCAAAGCCATGAATGGCCGCCACGGTAGGGCATGGCAGGTTCTCCAGGCGGGCGAAAACCTCATGGCCAGCCTTGATCATATTGGTGACGTCGGCGGCCTGCGTGAAACGATCGAACTCACGGATGTCAGCACCGAGTATGAAGCTTGCAGGCTTGGCGGAACCCACCACAACGCCTACCGGGTTCAATGACTCGATTTCTTCGACGATACCCCCCAATTCCCGAATCACAGCCTCGGACAGGGAGTTACTTCCCTCGCCTTGACGATCGCACAATAGCCACACGATGTTTTCGACATCGATGTCTATCTGCCAGTGATCATATGAGCCAAATCTAGTCGTCATGAGCAGTGCTCGTCGTAAGAATTGATAGTGAACGGCAGGAACAGATTTGTTCAAGCTGTTGCGGCTAGAAGACTATCAGACTTGAGACGCTAGCGAAGATGAGAGTCAGAAGGTAAGACTGGTGGATAGATAAGGTTTCACCTTGCCTTCAACCGGATCCCAGGCAAGATCCAGCCGCAGATCAGCATTGGTCAGAGCCTCAACCTTTCTGCGCAGCCCAACACCACCGCGCACGTGTTGTCTGAACAGATCGACATCACTTTGCAGGTAAACGTTCCCCGCATCCATGAACACTAACCAGCGCCAGGCAGGATAGGCAAAGAAACCAGAGAGATACTCAACGTTCAGCAACGTCAAGATGTTGCCGGAGTGAGCACCAGACTCCATGCCCCGTAGCAGCTCTCCCCCACCGATCTGATAGGAGCGTTCCCCGAATGGTGCCGAATCGCTCCATCGCAATCTTGCTCGAATATTGAAATTTGTCTGCGGCTTTTGCAAGGCCAGATACCAACGCCCCTCAGCTTCCAGACGCACATAACGAAAGTCTGCCCCCAGAACCTTGTCTGCAAAGGCCAGTGAGCCACCGTAGTAGTGACCTCGCCGACGATACGGCTCCTGATGTACTCGCTGAATACCAAAACCTGCCTCCAGTGCCAGATTTTCTCCATCACTAAAAGGGCCTTTGACGCCTGAGCGCATTTGGTAGTCACGAATCTCGAACCCGGCACCGCCAAAATAGCTCAGACCGCTGATGCCCAGGCTGTCATTGGCCCAACGTGTCAGTCTCAAACTTGCACGTCGCGACTTACGTAACGTTTCTCCATAGATCTCATCATCACGGGACAGTTCAGCATTACGCCGCTCTACAGAGGCATCGACACTCATGCCGTAACGACTGCCGAAAAAACGGGGCACGTTATATTCCAGACTATGCACATAGCCAGCTCTGCCACGGCCGTCATCTTCCTGTCTTTTCTCACTGGTCAGTTTTAGCTGATGCAGGCGGCCCATGAAATTATCCCAGCGTAGCTGTGCCCCCAAGCGCAATTCACCATCCGAGGTCCGGCTGATGCGTGGCAGCGGCAGAAAGAATATTTTCTCAACAACCAGGTAGCTCAAGATCAGTTGACCTTCAGCAAGATCCAGCTCTGCCCGAATCGATTTGAACAGCCCCAGATCCATTATGTTCTGCATGCCATCGATGATGTCATCAAGCGAACAGTACTGCCCTGGCTTCTGCATCAGCTCGCGTTCGATAACCTGTGCTCGTGTCACCTTGTTACCCACGAACCGTATATCGTCTACTGGCCGATCACACCACTGCTCACCGGGAACTGCATCCGCAGCTTGGGCATTACCCATTGATACACTCAAGCTTGCAAACAGCATCAGACTCAGAGCTGCAAAGCGCGTGTATCCAGCGCTCATGGACTTTTTCGGATCACGGTGATTCGCAAGAATCGCAGACAAGCAGAATCCTGAAGCCAGTAAGGCATTGCCGTTGAGCAGTCTGGCAACTGGTTGGATACACCTGTGTTCACTGACCTCGTAACTGATGCTGCGAGCCTGTTAGCGACTCTCCTGATCATCAGCACTCAAGGATCATGCCGAGCAGGCTGTTTAATCTGCCATCAGTACGGCACTGTCTACAGCACGCAGCTCGAGCCTGTCGCCCTCAGCATCGTTAAGTAGCACTAAGGGCGTCCGACAACTGACACGACATCAAAGCTCTGGCAAGCCTCGCCCGGCCTTGTCTGACAAAGCCTGCGTATGAGGGTATTTCTCTGCCTTGATCAGCCGCTTCTTGCCAGCCTGGGCCTTGGCCATATGTCCCGGTAATTCGCCCAAGCGCGATATCAGGTCGGTATTTGCCGACGCCCCCTGCGCACGACTGTAGAGCGAAGCATCCAGAGCTTTGATCAACTCGCGGGCTGCGCCTCCTTCATCAAACCTTGACGCCAATGCGGTGAGCGTCGCGGGTGATTGCTCCGGCCATTGTCGTGCGGCCCATTCCAATAGCGCCCCACGTACGGCAGCAGGATCTGATCCTGTACAGGCGGCCTCGACAGCGGCCAGGGGTGCCAGTGACTGATAAGCCGCATTCGCATGCTTGCGAACGGCTCCCAGCCTTTTACCGGCCACTTTTTCACGTCTGATCAAATCTCTTTTTCGCCACCAGACAAACGCAAGACTGGTGACCCAGAGTCCCAGTAACGTCAGCGCAGTGAGCTTCCATCGATTGCTTACAGTTTGCAAACTGGCGATCTGCGCCTGCAGTGCATCGGTACCGGAGATCAGCTGAGAACCCTCAGGATTACCGTTTTCAATCGACAGTGCTGTATCAGTCCTCTCTGCTTCTGTAACAGTCTTATCAGGCTGGGATGTTGAGCGCTCAGAGGTGATGGCCGCCAGTGTCGAATCCGGCAACTCGGCAGTCGTATCGACGGATAAGGGTGGTACAGACTCACCCGAACCTTCACTCAATGGTGCGGCTTGTGCCTCTTCAGTGCCGGAGCCGCTCAGCGCCGATGAAGCGTGCCCGGTATCGACAGCGGGTCCGACGCTTACGATTTCTTCTGGCAGCATTGCCGTTTCAGTTTTGCCGGTCTCCGTATTGAACCATTCGACACTAACCGCAGGCAAGACCAGCTCACCCTCTCGCTGTGGAATCAGAGCCCACTTGATGGTCTGCTCTGCCTGTAACCCAAGCTCATCGACGACCATGGCCTTGACGGGCTCCTCGGCATAAAGGCTGACCCCATCAATGGCCGGGATGCTGATATCCGGAAGCTGCGAATCCAGTATTCCAACACCTCGCATGGTGACGGTACGCGTCAGTGGTTGATCCACACGGGCATCCGTATTACCACCGGCCCAATTGCTTGCCAGCGTCAAACTTCTCGCAGGTAACCACCAAGCAGTACCCGTCGAGGGTCTGGCTTGCACCTCCAGCTGAAGGCTATCGGTACGCCGGGTGAGCTTTCGAGTCGATGAAAAAATGCCGCGCTGCCCAGCGTTCGCAGGCACGGACACGCTCAGGACAACCGGATCAATTTGCAGTGAACCACTTTTCTGCGGAAACAAGGCGAAGCGTCGTTCAGTCACGCTGTATCGGCGCCCATCACGCTCTTCGTTTGTATACACATCCTTGCCTATGCGTTCAACCTGAATGTCCTTGCCTGCCGGATCTGACAAACCGCCATCCACGATCTCGATACCCTGAAAAACACGAACTGACATCAGCACCTGGGACTGTACCCAGGGCGTTCGTGTATCCACCGTCGCCTCGACAAACACATCTCGCCTGGCACTGGCCGAAATTTCGTTCACCGTAAGACTCAGCAGTTCACTGGACATGCCACCAACAGTGACCGCAGGCACCGTAAACACACCGGCCTTGCGTGGCATCAACTCCAGCGTCCAGGTAACCACGCTGCTCACTGTCGATTGATTGTTACTACCGCCTATCGAATTGATCTGACGGGAACTGGAGCGCCCGACAATGTCAAAATCCTGATCCAGGGCCGACGTGTCAAGCTCACCCTCCACACCGATGGCAAAAATGGATAGCGTGACTGACTCATCTAGAGTCACGCTCGACGCGCTGAGCTCACTCTTGACGGTACCCTGCTGCGCTGACAGCGACGAAGTCATCGCCAGCAATACACTGAATAGAAGCCATCTCATGAGAGTGTCACGCCAACAATCGTTATTACCATGGTTCAAGCGCATCTCGCACCTCCGGATACTCACTTCGATGACTCTGCTCCAGTTTGCGACGCAGTAGCCCAGCCGGGTCATCCGGAATTCGGCGCAGGAGCTGTTCAGTTGCCTGCTCATTTTCTGTCAGTGGCCGCTCGGGCGCCTCGTTAGCGCCTTGCTGTGGCCCCTCTTCCGGATCACCATCCGGTTCATTACCTTGCTGTCGAGCTTCTGCAGCCAGCGCTTCGCGCGCAGCATTTTCGGCGGCCTGCTCATCAGCCTCACTCTGTCCGGGCGGAGTTGCATTGTCTTCGCTACCTGCCGTGGACTCACCCTCCTCGCCGCCACTCCCCGGCTCACCATCAGAAGGTTGATCACCTTCCTGATCACCTTCCTGGTCGCCTTCCTGGTCGCCTTCCTGATCACCTTCCTGATCACCTTCCTGGTCACCTTGTTGATCCTGTTCTTGCTGTTCCTGCTCAGCCAACTGCTTCAGCTGTTCTGCAATATTTCGATTGCCTACCGCATTCGTGAACTCCGGATCATTCTCCAGCACTTCATCAAACTGATTGATTGCCTCATCATAACGACCTGCTTTGACTTCACTCACACCCTGGTTATAGCGCATGCGATTCGCAGCATCGATATCACCCTCCTTCAACTGCTGTTCCACTTGCTGTGCAAAGGATGCAGCCGCCGCCTCGTAATCCCCCGCGCCATGCTGAGCCAAGCCGCTCCAGCCAGCATCCGGCGCCTTCTCCAGCAGCGTCTCGTAATCACCGTTTTCAAAAGCCTGCGCCGCTTGCTGCTCAGGTGTCTGCCACCACTCATCCCACGCAGCCTGTACGCTTGCAGCAGGTAGCAATACACAGGATGCAAACAGCCATATAGCTGAGAGCCGTTTCATGCAATCACTCCACGGCGAAAGGCAAACAACAGCGCGCCCAATAGCGGCCACAGCAACCAGGGCGAATACTCTACCCAATACACTTTAAGTGCAGTCGATTCCTCATCTTGAGCCGTGATGCCCAAGCTTCGTCTGACACTATCAAGAGCATCCAGATCCTTGCCCGATGTTGTAAGACTGACTGTCTTGCCGCCACCTGCGGCGGACAATCTGTTCAATGAATCAATATCCAGTTGTGAAACCACAATGGCCCCATCGGAGTATTGGAAAAACTGTCCATCTTCGGCACGCAAAGGCGCACCTGCAGCCGTACCGATTGCCAGCACTGACACGCGGTGACCCGCGGTCCTGGCATTCGCAGCAGCATCCAGATCCTGCTGGCTGGCAGCAGCATCCGTGATAAGCAATATATGTCCCGACCCCACACTGGCCTGCTTCAGCAATTGTACGGCCTGTTCAATGGCAAGATCCGGGCGACTACCCTGAGCCGGCATGATCTCAGGTTCCAGTGAGGGTACGAATGCCTCGATGGTATTCGCATCATCAGTCAATGGACTGATGACATAAGGCCGCTGTGCAAAGGCGATCAGTCCCGACTGCATGCCATCGCTACGCTGCAAGAGGTCGATCAGTTTGAAACGGGCACGCGTCAGTCGATCCGGTTTGACATCGTCAGCGCGCATGGAGAGCGACAGATCAAAAACGATGACTTCGGCTTTCTCGGCTTCAAATACCGGCACTTCTCGTTGTTGCCAGACAGGTCCCGCCAGCATCAGCAGGGCCAGAGCCCACGCAGCAAACATCAGTATCGGAGCGCCGTGTGTCGACGTTGACTGACCTTCAATCACATACGGTTGCAACGCTGGATCGACAAACGATTCCCAGGCTCCATTATTCGAACGCAAACGGAACCAGAAAAAAATCACCACCAACAGCGGCACAAATCCCCAAAGCCATTCTGGACGCATCCACTCGAGTGCAGTATCCATCATGGCCTCATGACCGCTCGTCGTGCCCCGTGAGGCAAACTACCCGCCAGGACCCACAAGATGGACAAGAACAGTGCCGCACTCAATGGCCAGAAAAACAGTTCCTGCAAAGGCCTGAAATCATTGCCTTCTTCATCAGTGGGCTCCAGACGATCAATCTGGCGATAGATGCTAGTGAGCTCCTGTTGGTTGCGAGCTCGGAAATACTGTCCGCCCGTTGCATCGCTAATGGCCCGCAGAGTGGTTTCATCGAGCTCACTGCGGGCACCACCAAACGGTGCATTGAAAAGATTGGCCTGCGCATCAGCACCCACGCCGATAGAGTGAATACGAATATTGTTCTGCGCCGCCAGACTGGCCGCCTCCAGTGGCTCGATAACACCGGCAGAGTTCTCACCATCAGTCAGCAAAATAATGACTCGAGCCGCTTCTGGCCTGTCTCTGAGACGTTTTACAGCTAGACCTATTGCATCACCGATGGCCGTCGAACGCCCTGCCAGCCCCACCGCGGCCTCTGCAAGAAAATGCTGCACAGTGTCATGATCACGGGTCAAGGGCGTCTGTAAATAGGCTTGCGAGCCGAACATCACCAGCCCGATCCGATCACCGGTGCGTCGAGCAACAAAATCGCGCGCCACCTGCTTTACAACAGACATTCTTGTCGCCCGCGTATTGCCAGCGTACAAATCCGCCTCGCGCATACTGCCCGAGATATCAATGCACAACATCAAATCCCTGCCACTCACCGGTATACCCACAGGTTCACCATAGCTTTGCGGCCGAGCCGTCGCCAATAACAAGGCAATCCACGCGAGTGTCAATAGCAGGATGCGTAACCCCTGACGCAGCCCACCACGCACCTGCTCCGTACTGAGATTCTCATACAAGGTCGCATCGGGAACCCGCAGTGCACGACCCTGAGTCACTTGCCGGACAGGTGCCAGGAAGTAGACCAGCAGAGGCAAGGGCAGCAACCAGAAAACCCATGGCATCAGCCAGATAATATCTTGCAGCCAGCTCATGATCAGCGTGTCGTTGTTGGTTGACGGCGCGCCGCCGAGCGAACCAGTTCTTCCAGAGCATCAAACAGGGATTCCAGATCATTCTGGCTGATTTGCGGATCTCTCTGATAAGGCCCTGCCTCCAGCAAACGCCCGAAGCCCTGGGCAAAAAGCGGTTGTTGGCACACAGAATCCAGCTCCTCCAACCAGGCTTTGCCCTGCAAGTTTGCAACATCACTACGGCTGCGTACCGCCAGCAGCACTCGCCTTGCCAGTCGTGAACAATCAGCCAGCGTGCTGTTAGTCGGCTGCGATACAACCTGGTCACGCAGACGCTGCAATTCTGTGAAAGCTTCACGCTGCCAACTGCGTGCCTGATACCGCCGCCAGCTCAGCATAGCAACGATAACCAGCAATATCAGACTCAACAGTAGTAACCACCATCCGGCAGCCGGCCAGGCACTGAGCTCTGGCAACTGGACGTCATGCAACTGGTCGAGCAAGGCCTGCCTGTCTTCTTCGTTCATCAGGCAGGTGGCAAGCCGCAACGCAGGTCAGGCTGGCGAGCGATGATCGCAGAGACCGTCTCACGCAAGGGTCCATCCGTCATGGCAGTCGTATAAAAATGATTATGCCGGGCAAAGAGTTCACGCAGAACCTGCTGGCGCGACATGAAGACATCACGATATCTTTGCTGCTCCGACTTGCTGCCTATGGCCATGACAAAGCGTTGCAGGTGCCCACTTGCATTGGAAATCATAGGATAGCGTCCCGGCTCAGGCAGGTCCACGTCAAGTGGATCGCATATATGTACCGCCATGACGTCCAGTGACTGCAAGGCGCTTCCCAGTGCGGAGCGGGCATTCTCATCCAGACCGTGGAAATCACTGAGCAGAACCACTGTGCTGCCGGCATGCACACCATGGCGCAATCGCTCCAGTGTTCTGGCCAGTTGTTCACCACCCTGAGTAGGAATACGCTGCTGGCCTTGATGAATAGCACGAAACAGGCTCATGAGCCCACGCCTGCCAGCTTGCGGACGAATCTCGCTGTGCCAGTCATCGGTAAAGACAAACCCTCCGACCCGGTCATTGCTGGCAACTGCACTCCAGCCCAACAATGCCGCCAGCCGAGCTGCCAATACCGATTTGTACATGCCACGAGTGCCAAAGCGCATGCCAACACGAAAATCCACGACCAGCAAGACGGGCCGCTCGCGCTCCTCGACAAACAGCTTGGTGTGCGCCTGACCGGTACGAGCCGTGACTTTCCAGTCAATCATGCGAACATCGTCGCCGGGCTGATATTCACGTACCTCGGCAAAGTCCAGACCACGACCCAGGCGCTTCGAGACGGAACCACCGTTCATGGGGGCGGCACTTTTCTTTCTGACTTGTCGCCGCATTGCCTGCGCCGTTGCACGCAAGCGCACCAGCTCATCAAGCGAGGTGCTGGCGGGCGAGGCAAAGCTTAAATGATCCCGCTCTGCCGACTGCCGAAGCATACCGGTACTCACGGCACCGCAATCATCCGCAACAGGCGATCAATCACATCGTCTGTTGTGATGCCATCAGCCTCCGCTTCAAACGAAAGCAGTAAACGGTGCCGCAGAACATCATGAATAATAGCCTGCACATCACCCGGAGTTACAAAGTCACGCCCATCCAGCCAGGCATGCGCCCGTGCACAGGCATCCAGACACAAGGTTCCACGTGGACTGGCACCATATTGAAGCCAACGGGCCAGGTCCTCGTCATGACGTGCCGGTTTGCGGCTGGCTACGATCAGACGCACGATGTAGTTCTCGACATCATCGGACATGAACACTTCGAGCACTTCCCGGCGTGCCGCAAACAGATCCGTCAGAGCAAACACTTCGTCGACCACAGCCTCCAGCTCTTCGGCCTGCTCAGCGCCACTGGCAGCCAGAGCCTCAGCTCGGACCAGCCTGAGAATCTTCAGCTCGTTCCTGCTATCCGGGTAGTCAATGACGACCTGCATCAGAAATCGATCCAGCTGCGCTTCGGGCAAGGGATAGGTGCCTTCCTGCTCGATCGGGTTCTGTGTTGCCATCACCATGAAAGGCGTTGGCAAGGGATAGGTCTGATGGCCGACAGAAATCTGCTGTTCGGCCATGGCTTCAAGCAGAGCAGACTGCACCTTGGCAGGCGCCCGGTTGACTTCATCCGCCAGAATCAGGTTATTGAACAAGGGGCCTTTCTGAAAGGCAAAGGTTCCATCAGCGGGTCGATAGACCTCGGTGCCGGTCAGATCCGCGGGCAACAGATCGGGGGTGAACTGGACACGCTGAAAGTCGGCCTCGATGCGATCCGCCAGAGCCTTGATGGCACGCGTCTTGGCAAGTCCGGGCGCACCTTCGACCAGCAAATGGCCATCAACCAGCAATGCAATCAGCAGTCTGTTAACCAGCTTGGGTTGACCAACAACAGAAGCCTCAAGCTGAGACTTCAGTCGGTTAACGGTTTCCAGCACGCTCAATTATCCGTTACCTCTATAAAGATGGTTTCACTATTTCCATCTGAATCGGTCACGGTTATGGTGCCGCTACCCACTCTTAACGGATCGACCTCACCCGCATCATCACCCGTGCCATCCAGAGAGATGGCATCACTGGTGCTGCTACTTGAATCAAATTCCCAGGTGAGATCGTCATTATCCAGAATATCGTCGGAGCTGTAACTGGAGCCGGAAGAGACATTCAGAGTAAAGGAGGCCGCATCAACGTCGACGCTAATCGAGCTACCTCGTTCAAAGGACAGTTCATCAGATGAGCTATCACTGATTGTCACGACAACAGCATCAGAAACCCGGTCAACACCGCAACTGACCGTCAGGTTGGCAACGCCGGACTCCAGGCCTGTCACCAGTCCCTTTGAACCGGTGGTGTTACTGACAGAGGCAACATCTTCGCCACCGTTGGTAATCTGCCAATCCACGGCAGAACTGACGTTGACCGATGTGCGTTGCGTGGTGGTATCAGTACTGCCGGGAGCCGCCCCTTCGTAGGTGCCAAAGGCTGCCAGCGTCTGAGTTCCATCCACGGACAGACTGACCGAGTCTGGTGAAATATCCAGCGCAGTCAGCGAATCGGAAATCTCAAGCGGCAACGGCAGAGTAAAGCCGGACAGTGCCGCAGTCAGCGTAATACTGGAGGCGTTGAGGCCCGTCACCTCGGCCGTGATGTCCGGATTATTCTGTATTCGAGCGTTGCTACTATCCGCGGCAGCCAATGACCAGGAGACTTCTGACAGATCACGAGTACTACCGTCATCAAACAAACCCGTTGCCGAGTATTCCTGTGGCAGACAGCGTTCGATAATGGCTTCACCTATAACCTCTGAAACATCTATCAGATCAGCCTGCGAAACCGTCAGATCATACTGGATAGTCTCCAACCCACCGATCGAGACGAAAACACCGACGATGCCATTGGCCTTGGCCGTCAGCAGGCCATTGCCATCGATGCTGGCAACCGACTCATCCGTGACTTGCCACTGCCGATCGTCGCTATCCAGTGTCAGTACTTGTCCGATGACCGTATTGCCTTGCACACCAAACTGAGCTGTATCGCCAATATTCATGAACAACGCAGGCACCGTTATGGTCGGCGGTACCACTTCTATCGAGGTCAGGTTCTCGGTACGAACCTCGACCGCCTCTTCGAAAGGCCTGGCATTGCCATCACAGCCAGCGACGATCAGTGCCAGCACAGCAGCACTGGCAAGCTTAAAGGTTCTCATGGTGCGTTCACTCTCAGTCCAAGTACCAGTGCATCCAGTCGCAGCGACTCACCCGAGTTGTAATGGCGATATTCGAAACTGACTTGCATATTCGGAATCCGCTCAAGACGTTGCATGATGCCCACGCTCACACGGGCGCCGGTAAAATCATCATTGATGGACGTCCCGGGCAGAGCACCACTGGCTTCGGAAGTCTGATCGAGCGTGTAGTTGACAGCGCCCAGAACAATGTAACCCTGCGTGCCACGTTGTGGAGGCGATTGGAAACGCAGAGCGATTCCGTAGGCCTGCTCCATCTCCATATCAAAATCACCTGCCTCGTCAGAGCTCAAGCCAGAGTCGGCGAACAGCTCCAGACCAATATTGGGGACCAGATACACGCCCACATTGAAGCCTGCGAAAGTGGGGTAGAAACCCAGATCGCCGTTATCTATGCGGCCCGCACCCAGCTGTAATTCAGCGTACACAGGCCCATCCGCGGAAGCGAATGAGGAAGATACTGCCAGTACACACGCAATAAGCCAGCGCACACGATACTCCAGAAGACTATGGTCAAGGACCGAGAAGATAGCACTGACAAGCGTAGTGCGTCATGTCGAGCAGGTCACCTGTGTTTCCTCCAGCAAGACAAGCCCGGAGGATTGTGCCCGTTCAGGGACATTCAGCGGCCGCCAGTACCGGCCCTGATGCACCTTGTTGCAAAATGACAACACAGCCCTCATCTGGTGCTGGCACAGGCACCGCATAACTCAGCGGGCTTTGGGCATCAAGCGTACCCAGTGCCTCCACAGCATGCACGATGTGGTGATTGGTCAGTTTCAGGTCTTTGTTTTCACCCGCCGTAACGGGGGTTACTGCCGAGTCAATGTAACGTACCAGCGACAGGCTCGCCCCTTGTACAGCCTCTAACTGAGCGGCTGAACCCTGGACCTTGATACCAAGTTCACGCCCATTGGCTGCCGATATTTCATCAATGCCGATATCCAGTTGCTGGCTACCAACCTGCTCCAGAGCCCGCTGCAAGCGCCCCCGGTCGGAGCCTACCGTCGCAAACTGCCCGTTGACAACAACCTGAGGTGTATAGACGCCAGCCTGGCCCGCCATACCTGCAGCGAAGTAGGCGCGCTGCCTGGCCGTGAATTCAGGGCTTGAAAAAGGATCTTTCCAGCTGCCATCACCGCCATGTACCAGAGTATCCCAATAGTCAACATGGTATTCCAGTGCCATGAGCGATGAATCGTTTTCCAGTAGCTCGCCCAATAGTCGATCCGCCGGTGGACAGGAGGAACAACCGTGCGAGGTGAACAATTCGATGAGACGCAATGGCTGTTCGGATGCCGTAGAGATGGCCGGGTGCAACATGGCGGCCACCACGGTCAAAGGCAAAATACGACGAACTGAAATCTTCATTGCCATGCGGCAACCCTGCTTGATGAGATGTCAATTTCGTCGCCTTCAGGCGGTTTTGGTTCCCTTGATAGCGGTAAAAGAGGTCAAAGCCCGTTCCCGAGACTGCTTCAGATCGACCAGCGGCTCGGGATAATCAATGCCGCTTCGCGTCTGCGCATCCAACTCCCACGGTTTGTGAACATACTTCTTCGCAACCTCTGCCAGCTCCGGCACCCAGCGCCTGACATAGTCACCCTGCTTATCGAACTTCTCGCCCTGCAGAACCGGATTGAATATTCGGAAAAATGGCGCAGCATCAGCACCGCAACCCGCTGTCCATTGCCAGCCCATGCAATTGCTGGCCAAGTCTGCATCCACTAGCTTGTCTCTGAACCACTGCTCCCCCGCCTGCCACGGAATCAGCAGATTCTTGATCAGGTAGGAGGCGACGATCATGCGCACCCGGTTGTGCATCCAGCCCGTGGCATATAGCTCGCGCATACCGGCATCGACGATAGGCACACCGGTCATGCCACGCTGCCAGCGTCGCAAATGCTCGTCAGTCTGCTCGGCCCACTCAAATTTGCGGAATCGCGGGTCCAGCGGTTCATCAATGGTCTGGGGAAAATGAAACAGGAGACTGTAGGCAAACTCGCGCCAGAGGATCTCCTTGGCAAACGTTGTCTCAGACTCCGATAACGCCGACAGGCGGCGTTCGAGTAACAGTCGATTGAGTATATGGCGCGGACTCACTTCGCCAAAATGCAAGTGTGGCGACAACCGGGAGGTGCCCTGCTCCGCCGGAAGGTTACGGCCTTCGTCATAACCATGAACAGCCGACTTCAAAAACCTCTCCACCTGAGCCTGGGCCGCATCTTCACCCACCTGCCAATCTTTCAGCATGGATTCGTGCCAGTCTCTGCACGGCAACAGCTCAAGCTGCTCCAGAGACACACAAGCTGCCAGAGCCTGGGCAGCCACATCGCTCAACGCGGGTATGTTGCGCGGCATGTTCAGGGTCTGCAATCGATCGGGTTCCTTGCCAAGAGCTGTCGCCGCGGCACGCCAATACGGGGTATAAACGCGGTAGGGACTACCGTCGGACTTCAGGTTTTCCCACGGCTCATGTATGAGCAAGCCGTTGAAAGTGCGTGGCTGCAAATCTGACAAGGCCGTCTTGATGCTCTTGTCCCGTTCGATGGTGACTGGGTCATAACACCGATTCCAATAGATACGCTGTGCACCGGACTGGCTAATCAGCTCTTCAAGTACCTCCTGGCTTGGACCCTGTGCAAAATAAAGCTCGCTACCTTTTTTTCGCAGCGAGGCCTGCAAGGCCGTCAGACTGTGATGTAACCAGACACGACTGGCGGCCCCCAGCTGGCTGATGGTCTGATCCTGCGGGTCATCGATAAACACGCACAGTAGCTCATCACATTCCTTACTGGCGGCAGCCAGTGCGGGATTGTCACGCAGTCGCAGGTCCTGACGGAACCAGAGAATCCCTCGACTCATTCGAGCTTGCTGACCAGGCTTGCAGCCCCGGTGGTTACTACCACGTACTGATCCACATCCACGTCTGACAATTCTCCCACTTGTTGGCGATTCAGTTCCGCCGCATTTGCCTCATCGGTATCGATATGCATCTCGAGTGCGTAACTATCCTTCACCCGAATCAAGACATCACCGAAAACCAGATCACGTCCACCACCCACTATCGCCACCGCCACTTCATCCTTGTCACTGAGCCCAAATCGCTCCGCATCATCAGGATGCATATGTATGTGACGCCGCGCACAGATCAGACCTTCTGCCAGTGTGACGCTACCTGCAGGACCTTCCAGCGTAATAGGCGCTGAACCCTGCACATTGCCTGAATCCCGCACTGGCGCATCAATTCCCAGGCGAAACTCATCGGTACGAGAGATTTCCACCTGATTGACCGAACGCAGCGGGCCCAGCACTCTGACCCTTTCAATACGATCATGCGGGCCAATCAGATTAACTCTCTCTTCACAGGCGAACTGTCCAGGCTGGGACAGAGGTTTGGCTATCGTTGGCGTCGCATCAGCACCAAATAAAGCTGCAAATGTTTCGCGGGTCAAATGGCAGTGCCTGCCACTGACCGCAATGGGAATATCCATGGAAGCACTGGGCCGCGACGCACTGACCAGACGACGTGCCTGACGGGCGATCATCAGCTCCTCGTTGGTTTTGACGACAATGGCTTCAACGCGAGAACGCGGTGTGGTAATCAAGGCGTAGTCATTATCCTTTTGTACACTGGCATCCCGGTTACGATCCTCATCCAGAACAACACCGAGAAATTCGAGTCGCTGCAGGATCCGGCCTCGCATACTGGCGCTGTTTTCACCGATACCACCCGTGAAAACGATGGCATCAACGCCTCCCATGGCCGCCGCATAGGCACCGATATACTTGCGTGCACGATGGGCAAATACATTGATCGCCAGTCGGCAACGCTCATTGCCATCGGCGGCCGCTATTTCGATTTCACGAAGATCATTACCCAGCCCCGAGAGTCCGGCGAGCCCGCTTTTCCGGTTCAGCAAATCATCAAGAGAGGCAACATCGTAGCCTTGCCGCAGCAGCGTTAACAGCACACCGGCATCCACATCTCCCGAGCGCGTCCCCATCACCAGACCTTCCAGAGGTGTGTGACCCATACTCGTTTCCGCAGAACGGCCAAATTCGACGGCACAGGCACTGGCACCGTTGCCCAGGTGCAAAGTCACGATGCGCAGTTCGTTCAGCGGTCGTTGCAGGAACTGTGCGGCAATACCGGCAGCGTACTCATGTGAAATGCCGTGAAAGCCGTAGCGTCGGATGCCGTGCTTGAGTGCAACCTCATAATCAATGGCATAGGTGGTTGAACGACGCGGCATACGCGCGTGAAACGCTGTGTCAAACAAGGCGACGTGAGGCACACCGGGCAAGGCGGTCTGTGCGGCATGTATTGCCGCCAGGCTATAGGGGTTGTGCATGGGCGCGTCTGGTACGTGGCGCTCTATATCAGCCAGCACTTGTTCGTCAATCAGGCAAGGGGCTGCATGTTTGCTCCCTCCATGTACGACACGATGCCCCACCACATCAACAGGATATCCACTGATCTCCTGCAGTATCTGCCCGACAGCGGATTCATGCGTCTGCTCGCCCTGACTCTCCCCCAGACGCTCGTGCTTGCCTGATAGCAGCAGCTTGTCACTACCGTCGATCAAGGCGTACTTGATGCTGGACGATCCGCAATTGATAACCAGTGTATTCATTCCTGCCATTTTCCCATGTGGTGCGCTGTGCCGCTCGATAGCTCTCAACCTGACTCGCCCGGAGGTCGATAACCAGTCTATATCGAACGACTTTTCAGGCTTTAGATGATTCAGGACCAATCGATTTTCGCAACCCACGCACAGAGCGCGCCATGAGCATCGTCATACTCGTGGGCGGCAGTACTGCTGATGGTAACGCTGAGCACCGTTATCTCGTTGATGCCTTCTTGCAACATTTTGGTGATCAGATCACACGAATCGTCACCGCCGAGCCTGTCAGAAGATCCTTCGGCACCCGTCTCAAGCGGATGCTCAAGCGTGGTGACTTCGCTGAGCGATTTGCCCGCTGGCGCTACCCGGGTGGCTATGGCCCTGATCCCGATGATCTTTTACGCCTGCTGCGCCCTGCAGAAAAAGACACTCTGATGCCAGGCGGTACAAGGCGTGCACACCTGTCATCCCACAACGGTGAAGCCTGCGAGGCCATTCTGGATGAAGACAAACCAGACGTCATCGTTGTCTACGGCACAACCATCATCCGGTCCAATATTTTCAGTCGGGCACGCACGATCACGCTGAACATGCACACCGGTCTGTCGCCCTGGTACCGAGGTGACAGCACCTTGTTCTGGCCTGTTTATTACAACGAGCCGGACAAGCTGGGAGTCACCGTGCATGAGCTGGTTGAATCCATCGATGGCGGAGCCATCGCCGCCACAGCACGGGTCAGCTATGAACCGGGTGACACCGAAGCCGAGCTTTTTGCCAAGGGAGTCAGAGCAGGCACGCAGATCTATATCGACAGTGTCGAGGCGGCACTGGCAGGAACCCTCAGCTGTACTCCTCAAGACCACTCCGCAGGCCGTGAATTTCGCTGGAAAGATCGAACTGTCGCCGCCGAACACCTGGTCAAGCAACACCTGAAAGAATGGCAGGAGCGTGCCCTATGAATTCACAACTGATTCATGTACAGCCCGAAGTGCGCACCAGAGCGCGCCCACCCTTCTTGCGCAAACTGGCACGCGCTCTACGACTCGCCCTTCGCCTGATGGGCATGCTTGCCTATCATCTGGGCCTGGCCCCTCTAGTCATCAGCCTGTCGCCAGGCCGGGTACGCACACTGTTGTATCACGCCGTCGAGGATCACCCCCTCAGCCATACAGCAGGACTGGGCATGAGCATCAGCACTCAGGTATTTCAACAACATCTGGATTACTACCAGCGCCATTATCAGGTTGTTTCAATGCACGACATCCTCGCTGGCCAGGCGGGACCGGCAGCTGCCATGCTCACGTTCGATGATGGCTATGCCAGCGTGGGAGAAAACGCGGTACCTGCCATGGAAGAGCGCGACATGCCCGCCACCATTTTTCTGATTGGCAAGGCGCTGCGCGGTGGAATGATCTGGGTTAATCAGCTCAATCATGCGCTTAACAGCTATCCACAGGTCTCCATGAGCATCATCAACAGCTTCCCGGGACTGGAACACGTCGAACGGCCCGCGGTTATCCATCATGTGCAGACCAAATTCAGTCCCCAGCTGATCGAACAACTGATCGCACGCCTGGAAGATGCCCTTCCCTTGCATACCGCTCAACAGAAACTTTTTCTGAACAAAGACGATGTCCGGCAATTGCAATCGCGAGGCATGTCATTCGGCTTTCATTCCAATGATCATTACAACTTGCAAACCTGCAATGAAGCTACTTTGCGTCAGCAGCTGGACAGCAGTGATCTGGATGAGCTACTGGACACACGAACCTTTGCCTATCCCTTTGGCTACTGTGGTGACAGGGAAGCTGACCGACTCGAGGCCAGGGGATTCCAGCGAGCCATGCTCGTCAGGAAGGACACACCTCACCCGCGAAAGACGAACATGATACGGTCCGAGCCAACGGGTCAGAGCGCCGCTGCGGTATTTTCTCAGCTGGAAGTGGAAGAGCCGCTGATGGGCTTGCTGCGCTCATTGATTCTCTAAGAATCACTATTTTCAGACTTCCAGATACAAGAAAGCCCCGCATGTAGCGAGGCTTTCTCGTCAAACAATGTCAGTTGACAGAGTTTACATAGCAGATACGTTGACTGCCGCTGGACCTTTTTGGCCCTGCTCGATGTCGAAGCTCACTTTCTGACCTTCGTCGAGAGTTTTGTAACCGTCGCCGGTGATTGCGGTGTGATGAACGAAAACGTCCTTACCGCCATCTTCTGGAGCGATGAAACCAAAACCTTTCGCCGCGTCGAACCACTTAACTGTACCAGTACTCAAGATAATACCCTGTATCAAAAAAACAACAATATGGACATGCCATTCAGAGAGCCAGAAGCTCTTTTGCTCCGCAAACCCTCTGCGCAGGAATGTCTCTAACAATGACCGTTCACGAATGAATTCGCTTCAAGCCGCTAACGTAAACAAGTCTTCAGAATACTCTGAGAACCGCTAACAGATTTAATATAAGTAGTTTGTCCGGCAAATACAAGCTTCGGGGAATTCAGATCTCAGCTGTAACATGACATTCAAGCTACAATTGCGTGTCAATTCACCCAAAATCCCACCACATCACCATTCGTGAGGCCTTTCTCCGAAAAGTCCCCGCTGCACCCATCGTAAATATAAATCATCAATGAGCAACGATTTTTCCGCAGGCCAACGCTGGATAAGCGATACCGAGTCCGACCTTGGACTAGGCACCATACTTGAGGTCGAGCACCGACAGATTACTGTGGTCTTTCTGGCCACTGGTGAAACCCGAATCTATGCCAAGGAGTCTGCGCCGCTGACACGCGTAGCCTTTCAGGCTGGCGACATCATCAGCAGTCATGAAGGCTGGCAGTTACGTGTAGAAAAGACTGACGATATCGACGGTTTGAGAATCTATAGCGGCACGCGCGAGGATACTGGCGAGAAAACCATTCTCAATGAAGCATCGCTGGATAACTTTCTGCAGTTCCGCTCTCCCAAGGACCGGCTGTTCGCTGGTCTGATTGACGGACAGCGCTGGTTCGCCCTGCGCCGCAGCGTCTTCGAATGTCGCCATCAATATGCTCAATCACCGGTTCGTGGACTCACGGGCGCCCGCGTCAGTGTTCTTCCACATCAGATCTACATTGCAGTGGAGGCCTTGAAACGTCATCACCCGCGCTTGCTACTGGCCGATGAGGTTGGACTCGGCAAGACCATTGAAGCCGGCATGATCGTCCATGGTTCACTGGCCAACAACCAGGTTAGCCGGGTGCTTATCGTGGTGCCTTCGGCCTTGTTGCATCAATGGCTTGTGGAAATGCTGCGCAAGTTCAATCTGAACTTCCGCATCATGGATGCCGAAAGATTTGATGAACTACGAGACACGGCCCCTGATGGCAATCCCTTTCTGGCCGAACAACTGGTTCTGTGTTCTCTGGACACCTTGCTGGAAAACGAAGAAATCGGCGATGCCGTAGCCGGTGCTGGCTGGGACATGCTGGTGGCTGATGAAGCCCATCACCTGAGCTGGGAACCGGAAGAACCTTCTGATGCCTATACGCTCATCGAAGAGCTGGCCATGGAGACACCGGCCGTCTTGCTGCTGACGGCAACGCCAGAACAACTCGGCCAGGCAGGCCACTTCGCCCGTCTACGCCTGCTGGATCCAGAACGTTTTGGCTCTCTGGAGCAGTACCTGGCCGAAGAATCATCCTTCGGCTGGGTCGCATCGGTTGCCGACAAACTGGCCGCCGACGAGCCACTGGATGAGGAGCAGATTGTCAGCCTGCAGACCCTGCTCGGCGAAGAATTTACCGACAACGAACTCAAGACCCTCAGCTCGACCACAACCATGGCACTCAGCGACCTGGGACAGCGCCTGATTGGCAAACTGGTGGACCGGCATGGTACTGGTCGACTCATGTTCCGCAATACAAGGCGTGCCATCACAGGTTTTCCAGAACGAGAACTGCATACCTACACGCTGGATGATGACTCTCTTGACAGCAAGGCTGTCTGGATACTGGAGTTCCTGCTTGAGCAATATCCTGAAAAAGTACTGGTCATCTGTTCTTCTCGGGATACCGTCCAGGAGCTTGCAGAGCATCTGCGCGTAGCCGGTGTGCAAAGTGCGCAGTTCCATGAAGACATGTCCATCGTTGAGAGAGACCGTGCAGCCGCCTGGTTTTCAGATCCTGAAGAAGATTGCCGACTGATGCTTTGCTCGGAAATCGGCAGCGAAGGTCGCAACTTCCAGTTTCTGCACCACCTGGTCATGCTGGAATTACCACAAAGCCCCGACCTGCTCGAACAGCGCATTGGTCGACTCGATCGTATCGGTCAGACAGAAACCATCAAGATTCATGTCCCTGCAGCACCAGGAACGCAAGACTCGCTGCTGCTGAGCTGGTACCACGAAGGTCTGAATGCATTCGAACGAATCTGTCGATCCGGCTCTGCGGTACGAGCACGCATCGCCGATCAGCTCGAACCACTACTGGCCAAGGCCGAAGCAGGCGACAACATTCCTGAAAAGGCCATCGCGACCCTTATCCAGGAGTCTCGCCAGCTAACCGAGCAATTGGACGCCGAGCTCGAATCCGGTCGTGACCGCCTGCTGGAACTCAATTCCAATCGCCCCGAACTGATCCAGGAACATCTGGACGAACTGGCACGCCTTGATCGCAACTATGCACTGCAGGATTTCATGGAAGCGGTATTCGATCGATTCGGGGTCGACATGGCTGAGCAGCGTGACCACTGGATTATCCATCCCAGTGATCACATGCAAGTTGATCACTTTCCCTTGCTGCCTGCCAGCGGCATGACACTCACCTTCGATCGCGCCACCGCGCTGACCAGAGAAGACTTCACCTATCTGACCTGGGACCATCCGATGGTCACGGCTGCCATGGACCTGATTCTGGATGAAGGCTTCGGACAGGCTGACTGTCAGGTCATCAAGACCGATGCACTACCGGCAAATCTGAGCTTCGTCGAAGCCAGCTATGTTCTTCAATGCACCGCTGATGCCCGCCTGAACATGGAGCGCTACCTGCCCGCACAGGTCCAGACCTGGAGCGTCGGCATTGATGGCAAGGACTACTCCGAGCAGGTGGCAGCTCTGGAGCTTGACAGCCTGAAACAGCGTTACGATCGTAATGCACTGCGCAAGGTTGTGCTCAAGAACCGCGATTCGCTGGAAAAACTCATCGATCGATCGGCGGCTCTGGCCGAAGAGGCACTACCGGAACTGGTTGCCATTGCCCGTGCAAAGATCGACGAGGAACTGTCTGAGGCACGTGAGCGCCTGCTATCGCTGTCTCGTGTAAATCCGTCGGTCAAGGAAGAGGAAGTCAGGGCGGTCGACGAGCGTCACCAGGCATTGATCGATGCGCTTGATGGCACCCATGCCAGACCGGTGTCCGCTCGAGTCATGTTCAATACCTGATCCAGCAAAGGCCAGAAAACACCATGATAATCGTATCCTTCAACGTCAACAGTGTCAGATTGCGAACGCATCAGCTGCAGGCTCTGGTCGACACCTGCTCGCCTGATGTCATTGGCTTGCAGGAAACCAAAGTGGTTGACGATGACTTTCCGGTAGATGCCATGCGCGAGCTGGGCTATGAGGCTGTTTTCACCGGACAAAAGACGCATTATGGTGTAGCTCTGCTATCCAAAACGCCCATGAGCAACGTCAGTTTCGGCTTTCCCAGCGATACCGCGGATGCTCAGAAGCGACTGGTTACGGCCACCGTGCAAAGCCCCGGTGGCGTTCCGGTTACCATCATCAATGGCTATTTTCCGCAGGGCGAAAATCGCAGTCATGAGACAAAGTTTCCGGCCAAACAAGCCTTCTACCAGAACCTGCAAGACAAGTTGCTCACACAGCATACGCCTGAGGAAAACCTGCTTGTCATCGGCGATTTCAATGTAGCACCGGTAGATGCAGATCTTGGCATCGGCCCTGACAATGTCAAGCGCTGGCTCAGAGCAGGCTCTACCAGCTTTCTGCCAGAAGAGCGTGAGTGGATGCAACGGCTCGCCGACTGGGGACTCGATGATAGCTATCGTGTCAAATACCCCGACCGCGACGATTTGTTCAGCTGGTTTGATTACCGCAGTAAAGGTTTTGATCGTGAGCCCAAACGTGGCCTGCGAATAGACCATCTGCTGTGCACGCGTTCAATGACACCCACCCTGGTGGACAGTGGCATAAATTACGATGTTCGCGCTATGGAGAAACCCTCTGATCATTGTCCGGTCTGGTCAGAGTTCGATATATGATGTGTTGGAACTTCCATAATCGTGAAGTGTCTAATTCGGGTGGCTAGTCACAACTATTTTGACGACTGTTTAGTATTATCTCGATGAAAGGGGACTCTTCCTCTTTATTGACTCCGAAAGCCCGTGTCGACTTGTTCAGACGACAATCGCGGTCGACAGGGAATGATCGAGTTGAGAATATTGAATTTTTCAAGCCAGCTTACAAAGCTGAGCGAGGCTAGCTTGCCTGGCGCACCGGACTTTGGTCCACTGGAGTGTTCCATGCTTGCGATGATATGTATTGGGCTGATAATCGTTGTGCTGCTGCTGGCGCTCTATTGCTGGCGCCTGCGCACTGTTCCGACTGCATCCGCCAAGCCGGTCAGCATAGGCCACAGAATAGGCGAAATACCCTACTCGGCAGAACTCGACCAGGTTGGGCCTGTGGTGCCGGAAACCGGCTCAAAGGCCTTTCAAAACAGCATTCACAAACTGGCCCAGTCGTGTTCAGACACACTCAAACCATCTGAGGGCAAGTCCATCGCCCTGACCAGTGCAGGCACCAGCGTCGGTGTGACCATGACGGCCATATCACTGGCACGCGAATTCGCTAATCAGGGCCAGCGTACCCTGCTACTGGATTTGAACCTGGCCAGACCAATGGTTCAGCAGGCAACCGGCACATTCAGCTTGCACGGCATCAGCAACTACTTGATGTCAGGTCTGTTTGACGACATCGTCGTGCAAGACACCCGCTCACCACTGGACATCATCGGAATCGGCAATGTACCGGCCCAGACTTTTCAGACATTCCTGCAGGGGGGCGAATTCAAGGAGTCTCTGACTGCCTTGATGGCGTTATACGACAGGATCATTGTGGATTGCCCTCCGATCACCGAGGCCGGTTCAGGCATCTCACGCCTGGCAGCCCTGTGCGATCTGCGACTACTGCTGATAGACATACAACTCGACACTGAATATTCCCCTCACGTTCAACAGGCCCTGAACGTGCACGGACGCTGGCAGCACGGTACAACACGGCTTCTCCACAACAAGGTTGTTTCGCAGGCGAATACTCCTGAACCCACCCCCGTTCAATCCTTATCTTCCAGTGAGGGCTTCAGACCGATTCAGGCAGAAGCATGGATTATTCAACAGCCGGACGAGTACTACACCCTGAAACTCACCGAGCTCAGCTACCGCCCCATCCTCACAAAACATCAGGTATCCATCTACGAAGGTCATCAGGTAGCCTGCTTCAAGCTGACCATACTGGGCAATCCCAACTACCTGTTGATTCTCGGCCAGTTCAGCAGCAAGAGCGAAGCCCAAAGCGTCGCCAGCTCTCTTGGCCTGACACAGGATTCCGTTATTCCTGTGACCTTTGCTACCGTCAAGCAAAGCATAAAACACGAGCTCAACCGGAAACCGAAAAGACAGCCACTTCCGATTCCAGAGCTTATTGACTAACCATTTCGACCAACCCTACCCTTGTCGCTAGTCACAGCACTCCACCTTAGTTTAGCAATGACTTATTTCACCCATTTGGGTGTAGCGAGACGCCAAGGCTCTCACTAGGATAGCGCCCTGAGGATTCGGGGAGCGTGTAGATGCGAGCGGCGTCGCTGGTTGGTTTATCAGGGTTATTTGTCATTCTATGGAGCTCGGGCTGGCTTGCCTCTCAGCTGGCCATGAACGATCTCAGCGTGATGAATTTACTCACTGCGCGTTATTTAATCGTCTTGCTGGGCCTGCTGTTCATCGTCACTGTAGCCGGACAATGGCGCCGCATACGGCTATCGGACTTGCTTGGCCAACTGTGTGTCGGCATCCTGTCACACGGCATTTATCTGATAACGGCACTCGGTGCTTTCCAGCAAGGGGTATCCGCAGCGGTAGTGACGTTTGTGATCACCTTGCATCCCATAGCAACGGCGATGCTGTCAGGCAGCGTCAACCATGAACAATTCACCGCTCGACAATGGAAGGGCCTGTTCGTTGGCTCTCTTGCTGTGCTTGTCCTTATCTCACACAGTCATGGCCAAGGCACATCCGGTCTTGCTCTGACACTGCCCTTCATGGCAGTCATTGCACTGACATTGGGAACACTGTTGAATCGCCACCTTGAGCTAGAGAATCAATCCGCAAACACAACCCCTTTGCCGGTCTTTTTCACACTGCTGATTCAAAGCGCCGGGGCGCTGATATTCCTGTTGCCAATCGGTGCGATACAAGGATCCATCAGCATGGATTTCAGTAGCAGACAATGGGTACTGCTACTCTGGTTAGCGCTGGTTGCCTCGATAGGAGCCTATGCAGTGCTGCAATTGCTACTACGAAACATGCCCAGCACTCAGGTAGCCTGCCTCACCTACCTGGTACCACCGGTAACCACGATTCAGATATATCTGGTGTTCGGTGAACAGTTGGACAGCATCGATCTGACCGGTATTCTGCTAGCCGCTGCTGGCGTCATATGGGTGATGACATCGCCCAATGAGAATTCATCGGACTCACAATACAAACTGCAACCTCGCGCACCAGGCCAGAGGCAGCCGACACTGACGTCATTGAACCTGAGGATATCCACCAATAGTGGACAAGCCGTTGATATCGAGCTGTAAAAATAGGGGTGGAGATATAAAAGAGGCTCCGGAAAAATCCCTCGGAACCTCTTATTCACGCAAGACTTTATTTACTTGGGTAAATCGCCCTGCACACCTTGCACATAGAAGTTCATGCCCAGTAAGGTTCCGTCGTCCATCACCTCGCCTGCAGGCAGAATTTCTTCTCCAGCCTGATTCAGCACTGGTCCCTGAAATGGGTGCAAAGTGCCACCAATGATGCCGTCTCGAACGACCTCTGCGGCCTCCTTTACATCATCAGGCACATCAGCGCTGTATTCCGGAAATGAGACCATGCCACTCTTGATTCCACCCCAGGTATCCATGGAAGCCCATGAACCGTCCATCGCCGCACGAGTGCGATCGACGTAATATGCATCCCAGTTGTCGATGATGGATGTCAGCTGAGACTTGGGTGCAAATGCGGACATGTCTGATGCCTGCCCAAAACCGTAAACACCCCTTTCTTCTGCCACCTGCAGCGGTGCTGGCGAATCGGTGTGCTGTGTGATGATGTCAGCGCCCTGGTCGATCAGTGCTTTGGCAGCATCTGCCTCTTTACCCGGGTCATACCAGCTGTTGACCCAGACGACCTTGACCTCTGCATCCGGGTTGACCTTGCGCATGGCGATGGTAAAGGCATTGATACCACGAACCACCTCAGGAATCGGGAATGAACCGATATAGCCGACGATGTTCGACTTGGTCATCATGCCAGCCATGGTGCCAATGACAGCTCGCCCTTCGTAGAAGCGCGCACCGTAAGTGGAAACATTATCCGTACGCTTATAGCCGGTTGCGTGCTCGAATTTTACATCCGGAAAGTCCTTGGCAACCTTCAGTGTCGGATTCATGAAACCGAAAGAAGTGGTAAAGATCAGATTATGACCACTGCTGGCCAGCTTGCGTATGACTCGCTCGGCATCAGCACCTTCAGGCACACTTTCAACAAAGGTGGTTTCCACCCCTTCACCGAATTCAGTTTCAAGGGCTTTACGACCTACATCGTGGCGGTAAGTCCAGCCATGATCGCCGACGGGTCCTACATAGATAAAACCCACTTTGAATGGATCAGCAGCCTGTGCTGACAGAGCGACAGCTGACAGAACAGCGGCTCCCAATACAACTCCCATTCGTTTCAAATACACACTCATTGACATGTAGATCTCCAGTTTCTTGAAAAACAACCCTTTCCAGGAGTTCAGGCTCAGGTTGTCGGATGAAAAGCCTGGCCAATACTGGCAGGGGCATTACGACGAATGCGCCCCCGATCCCTGGAAATCAGCACCAGTACGAGGATAGTTGTGAGGTAGGGTAGCATCGACATCAATTGTGAAGGAACATTAATTCCCAGCGCCTGGCCATGTAATTGAAGGATGCTGATGCCACCAAAAAGATAGGCTCCGAGCAACAATCGGCCTGGCTGCCACACGGAAAACACAACCAGCGCCAAGGCGATCCAGCCACGTCCAGCGCTCATGTTCTCCGACCACATCGGGGTATAGACCAGGGAAAGGTAGGCCCCGCCAAGCCCTGCACAAGCTCCGCCAAAAAGGGTAGCCAGATAGCGCACACGGACAACACGGATGCCCAGAGCATGCGCGGCATGATGCGAATCACCGACGGCACGCAGCACCAGCCCCGCACGGGTTCGATTAAGAAACCAGGCGACCAGAGCCACCATCAGAAAAGAGCCATAAACCAAGACGTCATGACTGAACAGCAAACGACCTACAATCGGCAAATCGCTTAACCAGGGTATATGCAAGGCAGGCAAACCGGCAAAGGCGATACCCACCAATGACTGGCCTATCAGTGCGCTGATTCCGATACCAAAGATGGTCAATGCCAACCCGGTCGCCACTTGCGACGATTGCAGGCTCAGGGTCAGGAATGCAAAAATCAGGGCCAGTAACATCCCCGCCAGCAGGCCTGCCACTATGCCCAGCGTAGCACTGCCTGAATAATGAGCGACCGCAAAGCTGCAAACCGCCCCGCCCAGCATCATGCCTTCAACGCCAAGATTGAGAACTCCGGCACGCTCCACGACCAACTCTCCGAGTGCCGCATAAACCAGAGGTGTCGCCGCCGTGATGATGGTCAGCACCGTGAGCATCAATGTCTCGTTCATGATATTTGCCTCATTTGAGCACGACGCGATAGTTGATGAGAACATCGGTGGCCAGCAAGAAAAACAGCAACATGCCCTGGAATACACCGGTGACCGCCAAAGGCAGATTCAAGGTGATCTGCGCGGTCTCCCCACCCAGATAGGACAGAGCCATGACAAGGCTTGCGAACAATACGCCCACCGGATGCAAGCGTCCCAGAAAGGCGACGATGATGGCAGTGAACCCATAGCCTGGTGAAATACTCGGCAGCAGTTGGCCGATCGGCCCGGCCACTTCAAACAAGCCTGCCAGCCCTGCACAACCACCGCCCAACAACAGTGCAATCCAGATCAGCTTGGATTGATTGAAACCGGCATGGGCCCCTGCTCGGGGAGCAGCACCATTCACGCGCAATGCAAAACCGAGCAAAGTGCGGGACAACAAAACCCAGCCTGCCACCACAACACCCAGCGCGACCACAGCTCCAAGATGCAAACGGGTACCGTCAAGAATGCGCGGCAGCAGAGCGGCATCATGAAACAGTCGGGACTCGGGAAAGTTAAAACCATCAGGATCCCGCATGGGTCCAGACACCAGCCATGACAATAAAAGAACAGCCACATAGGTCAGCATGAGGCTGGTCAGAATCTCATTGACGTTGAAGCGAGTCTTGAGCAGCGCGGGGATCGCAGCCCAGGCCATGCCGCCTGCGACACTGGCAAGCATCATCAGTGGCAGCACATACCAGACATCTACCTCGTAGAACAGCAAAGCTACGGCAGCCCCGGTAATGGCACCCAGTATCAACTGCCCCTCGGCACCGATATTCCATACCTGCGCACGAAACCCGATAGACAGAGCCACGCCGATAATGACAAGCGGCGCCGCTTTCACTGCCAGCTCTGCAACCCCGTAGAGATTGCTGACTGGCTCGACAAAAAATGAATAGAAAGCAGCGCCTACAGGCACACCCAGAATGGCAAACAGTATCAGCCCTGCCAGCAAGGTGATGAGCAGCGCCAGCAAAGGAGCCAGATAACCCATTAAACGGGAGGGATCAGCTCGACGCTGCAAGGCAATCATGATACGACTCCATCCAGTGTTTCACCACCCATCAACAGTCCCACTTGCTGAACCGTTATATCCCGCGTGCGAAAGAAAGTGGACAGGCGACCTGCGCACAAGGCTCCTATTCGATCGGTGGCCTGCATTAATTCATCGAGATCCTGCGAAATGATCAATATCGCCGCACCATTGTCGGCCAGCTCCTGGATCGCTGCATGGATGGCACTGGCGGCACCGGCATCAACACCCCAGGTGGGCTGCGACACCACCAATACACGCGGCGCCTGCAATATTTCACGACCGACTATGAATTTCTGAAGATTGCCTCCAGACAGACTACTGGCCAGAGAATGAGCACCATGACACTGCACATTGAATCGCTGGATAATTTCATTGGCAAAATCTCGATTACGCCTGGGTGAGATGAAACCCCATAGCCGCAGAGACTTTCGATGATGCGCGGTCAGGAAAGCATTATCTGCCAGCGACAGATCTGGCACGGCAGCGTGGCCGAGCCGCTCTTCCGGAACGCAGCACAAGCCTCGCCTGCGGCGCTCTCCAACACCTTCGTGCCCTACCTGCTGGCCGCAAAGCGTCAGGGCATCGGCGCTCTGGGCGCTGATTTCACCGGAGAGCACCTGTAATAATTCATCCTGTCCGTTGCCGGCGACACCGGCGATACCCACGATTTCACCGGCATGTACCTCAAGGTTGATTCCCTGTAGAGAAATGCCATGAGCATCGCTTGCCTGTTGCGAGAATGTATCCAGACTCAGCAGTACCTCCCCCGAATGCTCACCATCACGAACACTGAGTGAAGGCACTTCACTACCCATCATCAACGCTGCCAGACTGTGAACCGATTCTGCCCGCGGGTCCGCCTCGGCAACCTTCTTGCCACCGCGCAGGATAGTGGCCTCATCACACAATTGCCGAATCTCTTCCAGCTTGTGGCTGATGTAGAGAATAGCCATACCTTCATCCGCCAGCCGTTCCAGCGTGACAAACAAATCCTCGACTTCAGCCGGGGTCAATACCGAAGTCGGTTCATCCATGATCAGCAGTTTTGGCTCCTGCAACAGGCAACGCACTATTTCGATGCGTTGACGCTCGCCGACGGACAGAGTGAACACCGAGCGTGCCGGATTCAGCGGCAGACCATAGCGCGCAGACACCTCAATGATTTGGTCACGCAGTTCATCACTGGCATCGACATCCATACCCAGTGCAATATTTTCCAATACCGACAGCGAGTCGAACAGGGAAAAATGCTGGAAAACCATGGCGATCCCAAGCTCGCGGGCAAAACCTGGAGAGGCAATATTCACCCGCTTGCCCTGCCAGTTGATACTGCCCGAGTCGCTGGCGAGCAAGCCATAGAGAATCTTTACCAGAGTACTCTTGCCTGCACCATTTTCGCCCAGCAGAGCATGTACGCGGCCCGCCTCTAATCGCAGATCAATGGCGTCGTTGGCCAGGCACCCCGGATAGGCTTTTGAAATACCGATCATCTCAACCAGTGGCACCGCCATGCCGGATTGAGGTGACGCAATTGTGGAAGCTGGCATGACTGTCAGTCAGGAGGATACAGTGCCTCCAGTGTACCTTGCTCAAACGCAATTGAACCACAAGCCACTGCTGGCTTCGTTATTCAATGTCGAATATGCAAACCACAGCAGTTTCAGCTCAAACCTTGCAGACGCCGGTGGCAGCCCCTAGATAATCAAGATGCCAACTATCGGCACTCCTGTTCAAAATGAGATCCAGAAATGAAAATTGACATCGTTTCCGACGTAGTGTGCCCATGGTGCATCATTGGCTACCGCCAGCTGCAGCAAGCTCTGGAGGCTACCGGCATCGAAGCTGAGATTCACTGGCACCCTTTTGAACTGAACCCCGACATGCCTGCTGAAGGCGAGGCGCTGCGGGACCATGTCATGCGAAAATATGGCTCTAGCGCCGAGGAAAGCGAAGCGAACCGTAGTCGACTAGTGAGCATCGGCGCCGAACTTGATATTGATTTCAAGTTTGATGACACCTCTCACATCCGCAATACCTTCGATGCCCACCAGCTGATGCACTGGGCAGACACTCTGGGTCGCAAGAACGATTTGAAACAGGCTCTGTTCCAGGCCTACTTCACCGAACAACTGGATGTCAGTGATCGCCAGGTGCTGATCGACAAAGCAGTCAGTCTTGGTCTTGACAAGGAAGAAGCCACTGCCGTGCTTGAGGACCAACGCTATGCAGAGACTGTTCGTAGCAATGAACAGCTGTGGGTATCCCGCGGCATTCAGGGTGTACCTGCGGTTATTCTGGGCGAGAAATATTTGTTGAGTGGTGCACAGGGTGTAGAGAATTTTAGCGCTGCACTCAAACAGGTCGAATCCGAGACAGCATGAATCCCGGCTCTCACTACTGATGTGCCAGCGGCCAGCCGGAATACAGCCACTCCGGCTTGCCGCTGAATGAGAACTGTCATCAGACAATTACAACAACATCAGACGATCGGTGGCACCGCATCTATTTCACCCATCAGACTGACCGAAGGATCATGTGATTGCACCTGCGCTGTAACCTCGGCAGCCTGCTCATCATCAACCTCGATAATCATCAGCAACTCTCCTCGCTCGATGACCGCCTCATATTCCCTGATCTGACTGTGCGGCACTGATGCGCCGATCAAGGTAGAGGCAAGCACTCCGAAAGTGGCACCTCCTGCTGTCGATAATGCAAGTGCTGCCGCCAGCGCAGCCCCCCCGATAACAACACCCGGCAGAACCAGAGCCGCCCCTAACCCGGCAAGCAGACCTGTTGCTCCTCCAACCAGCACTCCTCGCTTGGATGCTGGCACCACATCATTCTCGAACTCACCGGCTTCAGGCATGGCACTGAATTCTGTCGACTCATTGCCCAGCACACTGATATGCGATTCATCCAGCCCCTGCGCTTTAAGTAGCTCAATGATCCCAATGCCGGTCGGTTTGTCGGGTACTGAAAATATTATCTTCTTCATCGAGCCCATCTCCTGTATCTGAGGCTAAATCCTACCCAGTTGACCCGACCGCCTTCCATAGCACTGTAAATACTACATTCAGGGCATGTAGATGCGGCTGTAACGGACACTGAGCTCGTTAACAGGATAGGCACAAACAGGGTGTTTGATGAGTGTAGAAACAGGTCGAGGCCGACGGGCACATACCCCTTATCGCATAGGGCTACGAGGTTGGTGGGATATTGCACGCAGGCTCTTCGTCAGCATTGGCGAGCAGAACATGTCAATACTGGCTGCAGGTGTAGCCTTCTACTCGCTATTGGCCATATTTCCTGCTCTGGCAGCAATAGTGACCACCTATGCTCTTCTGGCTGATCCTCAGACGGTTGTTACGCATCTGGAAAAAGCACAGAATTTTCTGCCGGGCGATGTCATGTCTATATTCACCGAGCAGCTGACGGCATTGAGCTCGCAGCCCTCGGAAGGTCTCAGCTTTCAGCTGATATTCGGATTGCTACTGGCTCTCTGGAGTGCGCACAAGGGGGTAGATGCATTGACGGCAGCCATTGGTGTTGCCTACAAGGAGCCCGAGACTCGCAGCTTTATCAGGTTGAATCTGCTCACCTATATGATGACCGCAGCTGCCGTGTTGTTTGTGGTTGTCATTCTCTCACTGCTTGTTGTACTTCCCTCCATTACCGCACTGCTGTACCTGCCCGACTGGTGGAACACTCTGATTCCTGTTGCGCGCTGGATCGTCTTTGTCGCGGTGGTATCGCTCGCAATAGCGACCTTGTATCGATTTGCGCCATCACGCCGACCTGCAAAATGGAAATGGCTGTCCACAGGTGCTGTTCTGGCAACCGTGCTCTGGCTGACAGGCTCAGCACTCTTCTCGGTCTATGTCAGCCAGTTCGGAACCTACAACGAGACTTACGGTGCGCTGGGTGCCATAGTTGTTCTATTACTCTGGCTGTTCATCAGTAGCTACGCCATTATCATCGGTGCAGCATTGAACGCGGAAATGGAATACCAGACAGTAAGCGATACTACGCTGGGCCAGTCCCGCCCAATGGGCGAACGTGGAGCCGTGGTTGCGGATACGCTTCCAGGCGACTAAACATCACGCGACTCATCTCAGCTCAACACTGCGATGGCTTCGGTAATGGCAGGCACACGGTAAAGCGTGTGTCTTGTTTGTCCGATTTTACTCCGATACTGCCACCATGGGCTTCGGCAATACAGTGAGCAATGAACAAGCCCAATCCAAGCCCCTGGGCACTGCTACCGGAGCTTGAACGCACGAAGGGCTTGAATAACTCGCCCTGATCAGCAGAACTGATTGCCTCTCCCTCGTTAATGACTTCCAGCTGCAGCTGCCCATCAGTGCTCGTCGCAACCAGTCGCACGACACCATCAGGATCACCATGTGTTAGCGCATTGCCCAATAAATTGGATGCCAACTGAGCCAGGCGACGCTCATCGCAGTCGAGCCTGCAATGCGGATCCAGAACAGTTTCAATGACTCGCTTCGGATGCATGGTCTGTAGTTCGGCCACTACCTGATTCACAACATCCTGCAGCGGGACGTTTTCCTTGTATGCCAGAGACATTCCACTACCCAGACGCCCTCTGGCGAAATCCAGCACATCATCAATCAGGCCTGCCATATGAACGGAGCTGCGGCGCATGATATCCAACGTCTCGATAGAGTCGGCATCCAGCTCTGCCATACCCAGCAATTCAATACCGCAACTCAGGCTACTTAGCGGCGTACGTAGATCGTGCCCAAGAACGGCAATGAACTGTTCCCGCAGTGCAGACATCTCCTGCTCATCAATCAGGTTTTTCTCGGTAATCTGCATGGCACGCGCCTGGTCCACCTGCTTGCCGATCAAGCCTGCAAACAGCTCGAACATCTGCACCGTCTCAGCTCGGTTCACCCGCCGTGGCTCAGGATCCAGCGCACACAAGGTGCCGAAAAAGGAGCCATCACCCAGCGCAATGGGTACCGATATATAGCTCTGAAAGCCGTACTGTGCAGGAATCGGATGATTGCAATAGAGTGAATCCTGATCCACATGATCAATGATCACGTTTTTGCTCAATTGGCGAACGCTATGACAGAAAGTCGTCTCCAGGGCCAGCTCCTGCCCCGATACAAGCCCGAATTCAAGCTCGTCCTGCACGCTACAAGCGACCCAATGAGAATCGGTTACTCGCGAGACAACAGCGAACCGCATATTGGTGGATCGACAGACAATATCGAGAATTGTGGGAACCACGTGGACGCTTTCAACAAGCTCCACATCCCTTAGCAACTGCTCAGGTAAAACAGACATAACCTACACGGCTCTCCCGAGTTCAAGTACATGCGCATGGTACAGAGAAAACCATGTAAATCCTGCATTGCCTGAGGCAATGAACAGATTTCTGGCATCCCGGCACACAAGCGCGACTGCTCTTTGGAGTATCTCGGATTAAGTCGGTTTTGACTACTACTTATTTGCAACAAAGCGTCGTCGTTTCGCCCTGCTCACACACGCCTCAAAGCTCGTCAAATACGGTCTTGAACTCGTTGCGCATCTGACTCATGGAAATTGGCTTTCTGATATATCTGCAAATATTCAGATGTTGCGTATTCCTTCGCAACGCACTCTGGCTATTACCCGAACAAAACACCACTTTGCAATTGGCTCGCAGAGCCAGTGCCGTGGTTGCCACATCAATGCCGCTCTTGAGCTCACCCAGGTCCCAATCAGTGATCAGCACCTGTGGCGCGCAACGATTGACTTCATCCATTGCAGCCGTAAATGTGCACGCACCTCTTGGCCTGTGCCCCATCCGGCTCAACAACTTCATCATCGCCGCATTCGTGCTCTCATCATCTTCCACGATAAGAATGTCCACTATCATGAATGCCCACGACAGAGTCTGAAAAGCCCCTTCAGCCTTACGACTTCGGGGTTCATGGGATAGTCGGCATGCACTGGATATTCTCTATAGATTGGTTACGTGCAAAATTAGTGTAATAGAGGCTCCTTTCTACCAACTTGTAACTATTGACCACGTAATATGCACTTTTTTACCTGAGTTCTAATTTGAGCCAGCCACAGCTATAAGGCTCCGAACAAGCGTGTCTGTATTTCTTACCGAAAAAATGGTGTCCCCCCACTCGGCTTCTGTTTGATGACACTGTTTCACGTATCGAAGAAGCTCTGACAACGCAATGGAAAACGATGAAGCCGTTAACAATCTCGATGCTATCGATAGCATCGAGGAAGTTCAGCACACAGCGCTATCCACACTGAGCGAGATGCTGCGAAGTTTTTTCGAGCATATTCCATTTCTGCTAGGGCATGTCATCAATTAAAAGATAGATATTTTGACTTGTCGACCCGTTATAGTTGACGCCTACAGAGAACAGGCGTCGATGGGGCTCCAAACCATGGTTGGACGATACGGGCTTTCCGACAGACAATGGCAGCAACTTGGCCCGTTGTTACCTGGTCGTGCTGACACGGTCGGTGTCACAGCCAAGGACAACCGACTATTTGTCGATGCCGTACTTTATCGCTACCGTGCCGGTATTCCCTGGCGGGATCTGCCAGCTCGTTTTGGTGACTTTCGTGTCATTCATACTCGCCATTGTCGGTGGTCGAAAAAAGGGATATGGGAGCTTGTTTTCAAGGTATTAAGCGAAGACGTAGACAATGAATACGTGATGCTTGACAGTACGATTGTAAGAGCACATCAGCACAGCGCTGGCGCGGCTGGGAGCGAAAAAAAATAGAGTGCCTTGGGTTGTCGCGAGGGGGAATAAGTACCAAAATTCATGCACTGTGCGATGCATTGGGAAATCCGATCAGCTTCAAGCTCACACCCGGACAAGCATCGGATCTAGAGGGCGCTGACGCACTGCTGCCAGGACTCACGGCCGGTGCGCTGCTGGCCGATCGAGCTTATGATGTCGAGCAACGCGTGCGTAAGCGATTGCGAGAGGCGAACACTGAGGCCGTTATTCCCAGTAAGAAGTCTCGCCTTGTAAAGATCGAACATGACCGTGATTTGTACAAAGCTCGACATCTGATCGAAAATTTCTTCGCTAAAATCAAGCAGTACCGTGCGATTGCGACGCGCTACGACAAGCGAGCATGCAATTTTCTGGGAGCGATTCACTTGGTTGCCGCCATTGAATGGCTTAATTGATGACAGGCCCTAGGTGGCTTGCTGACTTTGCTTCTGACCTGGGGCCTGGCTTATGTCGTATCAACCTTCGGTACACGCCTGCTGGCTCGATGGCAGAAGAGAGACTCGGTCAAAGAACTGATCGTACGCCTACTGAGTATCATCACTTGGGTTTTCGGCCTGCTTCTGACCGCCATCATTCTGTTCCCCGGCCTGACACCTGCCAAGGCGCTGGGTGGACTGGGACTCGTATCCATCGCCGTGGGTCTGGCCTTCAAGGATATCTTCGAGAACTTCTTTGCCGGTATTCTGATCCTCTGGCGTTTTCCTTTCGAACGAGGCGACTACATCGAGTGCGAGGGGCTCGTTGGCAAGGTGGAACGCGTCATGGTTCGCATGAGCTATATCAGAGAAACCAATGGCGAACTGACCGTTGTGCCCAACTCTTTCCTGTTCAAGAACCCTGTCACCGTGCTGACCAACAAAGCCAGCAGGCGGGTAATGATCACCACTGGCGTTGCCTACGATGTGGATATCAAAGAGGCCGTTCAAGTGATTGAGACGGCAGTGAAAAGTTGTCACACACTAACCGATGACAAGCCGGTGCAGGTATTTCCGAAGGCCTTTGGCAGCAGCAGTATTGATATTGAAATCGCCTGGTGGACAGAATCCACCCCACTCGGTGTACGTCGCTCAACAGGCGAAGTCATTACCGCACTCAAGGCAGCCCTGGACAAGGCCGGTATCGAAATCCCTTTCCCCTACCGTACGTTGACGTTCAAGGAAGCTCTGCCTTTGAAGCAAATCGACTCATGAGAAGGCAGCCCCAAGCGCGCAATTCCAAAATAGCAGTCGTGTCCCAAAGGGGCCTGAAAAACTGTCTATTTCACACGCCTCTGGCAAGAAGGCTCACACAACTTTCGATGGATTTTTCAGGAACAAACGCAAGCGTTCAATCTCCACCGGTTTGGTCAGATGATGATCAAACAACTCTTTGCAACTCTCCTCCAGCTCACTGCTGCCGGTCAGTGCCACAAACACGCAGTCACTCAGTACTGGCAATTTTTGCATCCGTGCCACCAGAGTGTAACCATCCTCATCGGGCAAACCGATATCAGCCAATACCACGGTAGGTTGCAATGACTCAAGTGTCGCCATCGCCTGAGCGGCACTGTGGGCCAGATGCACCGTATGACCCGAACGCTCCAGCAATCGCTTCAGGACCCGTGCTGACTCCTCATGATCTTCCACCAGCAGAATACGCTGGCTGAGCTGGGTTGCCTGTCTGGCCAGATTTTCCTTGTTTCCTACATGACGGGCCAACGCTTCGAGTAATAAATGCCTGTCAATGGGCTTGGTCAGATAATCAGTGCAGCCCGCTGCCAGACATCGTTCGCGCTCCCCTTTCATGGCATTGGCCGTCAGCGCAATGATCGGCTCGTCAAAGCCTTGCTCGCGCAACGTCGTTGCCGCCTCATAGCCGTTGATTTCAGGCATCTGCATATCCAGTACGATCGCCTGAAAACCCGAACTCGCCATTTTGGCCTTGCTGACCTTTCTGAGCGCCTCTGCTGCACCAGACGCTGTGCTGACCTTGGCACCCGCATCTTCCAGAATATGTTGAACGACGTGCAGCACATCACGACGATCGTCAACAGCCAGCAATCGATACGGTATTCTGGGGGACTGCAGCGGCTCGCTGGGCTCGAGGGTCTGCCGCATTTGTGGCGTGACCAGTACCGATTTCCCCGACTCTTCTGCTGGCAACTTCAGGGTCAATGTACTGCCTTTGCCCAGTTCGCTCTTGATTGATATCTCACCGTCCATACCAGAGGCGAGCCGCTGACTGATTGCAAGCCCAAGGCCGCTGCCACCGAAGCGCCTGGATATGGAAGAATCCGCCTGCCGGAATGCGACAAACACATCTGCTTGCTGCTCTTCAGACATGCCGATCCCGGTGTCAATGATATGAAAGAAGACACAGGGGTCCGGGGTTTCCTGATATTCGACACGCAGAGTGACACTGCCTTGCTCAGTAAACTTGACAGCATTACCCGTCAGATTAACCAGTATCTGGCGTAGCCGTGTTGGATCTGTTTCCAGCGTTACGGGAAGCTTGCCAACGTAATCAACTCCCAGTGTCAACTGCTTGCGATCAGCCTGCATCTTCATCATGTCCAGTGTCTGTTCGATAATGTCCACTGGCGAGACATGCACTCGCTCAAGCTCCAGCTTGCCGGATTCTATTTTGGATAGATCAAGTATGTCGTTGATGAGACTGATCAGGAATCGACCATTTCGCTTGATCGTCCTGACACTCTGAAGATTGTCAGGATCAGTCAAATGACTTTCCAGCAGGTCGGCATAGCCCAGAATTGCCGTCATCGGCGTCCGGATTTCATGGCTCATATTGGCCAAAAATTCGCTCTTGAAGCGATTGGCATTCTCAGCCTGCTCACGCGCATCCTCAGCCTGCAACTTCAAAACCTTGAGACGCTCTTCGGACTGATGTTTCTCGGTGACCTCTTCGGCAACAATATTGATGCCTGTAACCTCATCATTCTGACCCCGTACCGGAATCCAGCTCTCGACCCAATGTCGCATGACACCCGGGTAGGCAGGGGTCGTTCCGCTGAGTGGAATATTTCTGACAATCTCACCAGACTCAAGAACACTTCGTAACAAGGGTATTGCCTCTTCTGCAATATCCGGTAACAACTCCCCCAAACTCTTGCCGATATGATCCTCAGCGGGTATGCCGTTGATTTCAGCCAGGTGTTTATTGATTCGAGTCCAGCGCAAATTCCTGTCAAGCACGCATAAACCAATGGGGGCACTGTTGTAGATGTCTTCTATTTCCTGCAACAGGGAACGACTTTTTAGTTCTGCCAACTCCAGTGCCACCTCCATCTGCCGGCGATGCGTTACATCGATGGCCGAAGGAATCAGGTGTGTCACTGTTCCATCCGGGTTACACATGGGCTGGATCTGAAAATCAACGGTGGCTTTCTGGTTCCCCTTCAGGTTGATTTGCACATCAAAACGCGAGCCTTCACCATTGGCCGCCCGCGAAATGGCACCATCCAGCAAGCGTTGAGATTCGGGTAAACCGACCCACCAGGGAGTTTCTCTGAAGTCTCTTCCGTACACATCCACTTCGCTGACGCCCGCACCATTCAATGCCGATTCGTTAGCCTGCAACAGAGTGCCATCGGTGGTGCAAACACCCACAAAGCTGTGCAGACTGTTGATGACCTTGTGTGTGAACTGCTCAGCCATCATGGCATCTGTGATATCAGTGAAGGTCACCACCATCCCGCCAGGACGCTTATCAGATCGGCGGTATGGCAGTACTTGTCGCAGAAAGCAACGCCCATTGTGCGTCTGTACTTGCACCTGCACATTCACCCTACTATCGTTGAGTTCCGATAACGAGGGTAATACTGGCATGTGATCAACACGATGCGAGATATCCAGAATCGAACGATTGATATCCTCGTCAACCAGATTATAGATATCGCACACGGCCGGAGTAAAGCGCAAAACGCGGTGTTCATCGTCCAGGAACAGCGTGGCCGCCTGACTGCCGACCAACAGGTTTTCCAGGTCATCATTCGCACGGCGCAAAGCACTATCACTGAGCTCAAGCTGCTGTTTCGAAGTATCCAGTTCCTCTACGGTCCCCGCCAGATCAGCCTGTGCAAGCCGGAGTTCATGCTCCAGCGGCAAACCTCCTATTGGCGCTTGCCGGGACGGCTTATCGGAGCCGCTTTGCAAAGCAGGCGAATGCTTGCCGATTCCGGTGTGCAATTCAGCCAAATCATTGTCGAGCAATGCGGCGGATTCCTGAACTATCACCATAAACAACCCACCTTCACAACCCGCGGCAGATAGAGGTTGCACCGTCAGGGTGACAGGCTTCGAATCGCCATTGATCCGCAAAACAAAGTGATCACGAGTTTCTTGCTGCTGCGTGCGAGCCTGCACAAGCAAACGTTGCAAACCTGAGCGCAGAAAATCCTGTACCTGCTGAAGGATATCGCCCTCTGAGCAGGCGAGCTGTGAATTCAAAAAACCGGAGGTATCAGCGGATTTTTCCAGAATCTGAAAATCGTCGTCGACGATAGCCCACTGTGGCGTGAATTTCTCCAGGAGAACTCGTTGCGCAATGGCATTCAGCTCTCTTGACATCAATGCACTCATGCAACCATTGCCTGATCAACGACAGGAACGCCACAGGCGATTGCGGCGTAGTGTGTGGCCTTGAACCATTCTGAACTGTAGCTATTCATGATCTCGAAAAATTTTCAGGCCACGTCGTGATTATCAAACGAGCGATGTGCAGACGCGAATCCTACTACTCTACCTCAGAGGTAGAACGGCGCGCCCCAGATTGCAAAACTTACCCCGGCAACCGGCTTTGTCCGACTCAGGCGTTCAGTTTGTCCCGGCAAACTGCAAGTGCACAACGCTTGAGACAGTCCCTGCACTGAAGAAATTACCAGACAGCAGAGCACAGAGGCGGCAGTCGATACACTGCAGGCGTTGTAAAAGTCTGCCTCAGTAGGCATGGCAATCAGCCAACCACGGAGAATGTCAGATGCAAAACCCATCAAACGTAGCTATTCACACTCACCGCAATCCGGCCCCCATTCCCCCCGACGATCCACCGGCAAAGCCGCCGGAGATTGACCCCGAAAGACCAGTGCCAGTGCCGCCAGACCAGCCACCACCGTCACCTCCGCCCAACCAGCCTACGCCCCCTATACAGGACCCGCCAGTGACTAACCCACCGCCGGTCATTGATCCGCGTCCTGAGCTGCCAGACCACATCATCACCTGAGCATCTTTGCCTCAGCTGACTCACGGTGTTGAGCTTGTTACAGCTGGGGCAGTTCCACACCCTCAAATAATTTCTGCCGCTCGCGCACGCTGTGGGCATTAAGAGCGGCATCAACTCGCTCAGTCGTCAGGTGGGGTGCGAACTGCTCGATAAAGTCATACATGAAGGGTCGCAGCTCACGATGCTGTCGCATGCCGATATGCGTGGTGCTGCGATCAAACAGATGACCCGCATCCAGTAGCTTGAGATCGGCATCCAGTTTTTGCTCATAGGCCATTCGGGCGATGATGCCGACGCCTAATCCTGACCTTACGTAGGTCTTGATGACATCGGTATCAGCGGCTGTCAGGACAACATTGGGCTCCAGACCGCGCGCACGAAATGCCTTATCCAGCTGTGATTGACCAGTAAACCCGAATACATAGGTAATCAGTGGAAAACTGGCCAGCGCTTCCAGAGTCAGACTGCCTAACTGCGATAATTTGAACAGGGCATGCTCTGGCTTGACCACCACTGCCCGACTCCAGTAAGAGCAAGGCAGCATCACCAGATTGTCGTAATAGTGCTGCCCTTCCGTTGCGATAACGAAATCAACTTCTCCGCTTTCTACCATCGTCGCCATCTGCCTGGGAGTTCCCTGATGCAGATGAATATTGACTCTGGGATAGCGATCCCCGAAAGACTGGATAATGGCAGGCAGAACGTAGCGCGCCTGAGTATGAGTGGTCGCCAGTCGCAGCTCTCCGCTATTGGGGTCGGCATGCTGCCGGCCCAGATTGCGGATATCGTCAGTTCCGGCAAGAATACGCTCAGCCACTGGAATGATGTCCTTACCCGCGGGAGTGATGGCAATGATCTGCCGACCGCTGCGCTCGAACAACTGCACGCCAACTTCATCTTCCAGCTGTTTGATCTGCTTGCTGACACCAGGTTGAGAGGTATGCAGCGACGCAGCCGTCTCGGAGACATTCAGATTGTTGCGCACCATCGCCACGATGCACCGCAATTGCTGCAGCTTCACGCCTGTGGATTCAATTCAGTATCCAGGCCGAGCCGCTCATGCATCATCTCGAATACCTGGAACAGACCGACCGGGGCTGCTCCAATGATTACCACATCTGTCTGGATACTCATGGTCTGACTCCTGCGCGTGATTAAGGGTTTTACTGCACGAAGTAACGAAAACCCAGACCAAAGGTGACTTCATCGATGAGGTCTACACCAACGTAAGCTTCACCGGCGGCGATCGGCAGAACCAGACCGCCACCGATACCGATCTCATTGCTCGAATCACTGCTGCCGCTTTTCACTCTCAGGAGGTGATAGCCGAAGTTTGCGTACCATCCAAGACCACTGTCTGCCAGAGGATTCTTGCCACTCAGCAAAGCCTCCAGCGACAGACCTGACAGGTCGGTATCGGTTCCACCCACACTGTACTCGCCCGTGTGATAACTGGCCTTCGCAGCGATATCCAGTTTGTCACTGATTCGCTGCCTGGACAGGAAATAGAGAAGACCCAACCCGACAGGATTGCCATCACGATTGCCAAACTCGCTCACGCCGATATCGCCAATAAGTACGACTTCAGGAGAGAGACGAAAATTGACGCGCGCGCCGATATTCTGAAAATCATTGTCAGCCAGATCACCAGTCATGAAACCCAGCTCGACAGTCAGATCCGACATATTGGCCGGACTTGCCGAGCGACCACTGGGCAGCCCCATGAACTCGGCCTGCACATTACTCACCATGAGTGATGCTGCAAAAACCAGTGTCAAAAGTGATTGGGTTTTAAATGAAATCATTGAGCAATTACCGAAATATCCTGACTATTGAAATTATTTGAAAATCGAAAAAATTAATTGAACACCTGTTCACGCGTCGCCAGAAACTCGACATTCGGCCAGCGCTCCTGAGACATCTGCAGGTTCACCCGCGTAGGCGCCAGATAGACCAGTTCGCCGGAGTGATCGATGGACAGGTTCATATCCAGCTTGCGAGTGAAATCGGACAACATCTTTTCATCCTCACATCGTATCCAGCGCGCCTGCTGCACACCTACCGTCTCAAACTGACACTCCACCTTGTACTCATCCCGCAGACGCTGAGCAACTACCTCGAACTGCAGCACACCGACAGCCCCCAGAATCAGATCATTGCTTACCATTGGCTTGAATAACTGTGTGGCACCCTCTTCGCATAACTGACTAAGCCCTTTCTGCAAGGCCTTCATCTTCAGTGGGTCCTTCAGCACTGCACGCCGGAACAGCTCGGGAGCAAAATTGGGAATACCTGTAAATGCCAGATCTTCACCTTCTGTAAAGGTATCTCCGATACGGATGGTGCCGTGATTGTGCAGACCGATGATGTCACCGCTGAATGCCTCCTCAACATGCCCACGATCGGCCGCCATGAAAGTCAGTGCGTCATTGAGGCGTACTTCCTTGCCCAGACGTACATGCTTCACCTTCATGCCCTTGGAGAATGTGCCGGAACAGATGCGGACAAAGGCCACTCGATCGCGATGCTGGGGATCCATGTTTGCCTGAATCTTGAACGCAAATCCGGTGAATTTCTCTTCGCTTGGCTTGACCTCGCGAGTCACCGTGTTGCGCTCTTGTGGACCCGGGGCATACTTGACAAAATCGTCCAGCAATTCTGCAACACCAAAATTATTGATGGCAGAGCCGAAATACACTGGCGTAAGATCGCCAGCCCGATAGGCATCAAGATCAAATTCGTTGCAGGCACCCTGAACCAGCTCAACCTCTTCACGCAGTTCTCTGGCCATATCCCCAAGCAGTTCATCCAACTTCGGATTGTCCAGACCTTCCACCACTTCTCCGGTCTGTACTTTGCCGCCATGAGTCGAGGAATAGAAATGGACCTTGCCGGTATGCAGGTGATAGACGCCCTTGAACCGCTTGCCCATGCCGATAGGCCAGGTAATTGGCGCACAGCGGATTTTGAGCATGCTCTCGACTTCGTCCATCAGATCAATGGGGTCGCGCCCCTCTCGATCCATCTTGTTGATGAACGTCATGACGGGCGTTGTACGCAGCCGGCAGACATCCATCAGCTTTTCAGTACGTCCCTCAACCCCTTTGGCCACATCGATGACCATGAGTGCAGAATCCACAGCCGTCAGCGTTCGATAGGTATCTTCCGAGAAGTCTTCGTGCCCCGGAGTATCCAGCAGATTGACAATATGATCGCGATAGGGGAACTGCATCACCGAAGAGGTCACGGAAATACCGCGCTCTTTTTCCATTGCCATCCAGTCCGAGGTGGCATGTCGCGCAGCTTTACGCCCCTTGACGGTTCCGGCCAGCTGAATGGCACCACCGAACAACAGCAGCTTTTCTGTAAGCGTGGTCTTGCCGGCGTCAGGATGCGAGATGATCGCAAACGTTCGTCGCCGGTTGATTTCCTTAGTCAATCTGGCATCAGCCATGGGAGATTACTACCTCAAATAGCCGCGCAGTATACCGCGCCGCTCGCCTAGCTTGAAAACTGATCCTCGGCACCGGGCAGATTTCTGGCCATAACCAGCGCATCTTCACGTCCATCGCGCGTGTTGTAGTAGTTCTTTCGTAACCCTATCTCATTGAACCCGGAACGCTGATAAAGCTCAACGGCTCTGGTATTGGAGGGGCGCACCTCCAGAAACATGATGTGTGCACGCTTGGCGATTGACTGACTGGCCAGATACTCAAGCAAGATGGGCGCATAACCCTGTCGCTGCCAGGGCTTGTCGATACACAGATTGAGAACATGTGCCTCATCGGCACCGATCTGCAGAATACCGTAACCGATAATCTTGTCGTCAATCATCATCAGTGGACAGATATAGCCAGCCTTCAGACAATCGCGAAAGATGCCATCGGTCCATGCATATTCGTAGTTCCGACGATCCATGATGCCGATATTGGCGACATGATCGGGACGCATAGGGGCAAAGACAGGTACAGCCGCAGATAGACTGGCACTCACAGGGAAATATCTCCGCTCAATTCCGCGCTTAATAACTTCAATATCTGCCATGACTGCCGTTTCAACAACGGTTGCTCCAGCAGGTGTCGTGGGTGGGCAATGCGCCATATCGGCAGTTGCCGCCCCGGCTCTGGCAAACGTGCACGGTGTGGCTCAGCAGCGATATCACTTGCATCAAATGGCCAGGTTTCCATCAGTACCAGCACAGCACGCGTCTGCGGTGTGACAGCGGCCCCTGCCACACTCATATCGGGTGTCGCCAGGGGTTCGGCTGACATGATGCACTGACGAGTGTCTCTGCCACTGAGTTTGATGGAGCGCAACATCAGATCGAACAATCGTGCTGCATCGCCTTCCAGCGCTGCGGTTACCGGGCCGGTGTCTGCTTGCTGGACAATGATGAGCAATGAGGCTTCTGCTGCGCCCAGCACCGGAAACACCGAACCTCGATGATGAATCGGTGCCAATGCCCCGGACAAGGCCCACGCCCCCAACTCGGCAATGGACGCGGGAGGCTGCACAGTAAAGGCCTGCTGCACCGAAACCGGAACCGCAGGCACTACCAAAGGTACCCGCACTTCAGCTACTTCAGCTACTTCAGCTACTTCAGCTACTTCAGCTACTTCAGCTACTTCAGCTACTTCAGCTACTTCAGCTACTTCAGCTACTTCAGCTACTTCAGCTACTTCAGCTACTTCAGCTACTTCAGCTACTTCAATCGCTTCAGGTGCGACGGCGAACCGTGACACCCAGGGCACAACCCCCATGGTTTTCAGACATTGTTGCTGTCGAGCCGAGAATCGCATCAGGGTACCTGCTGGTAGCGCATCGTGTTCAGAGCGAGTGCTTGGTACGCTTGCGATAGACACGGAACAGATAATAGACCGGACCTGACAAGGCATAGATTGCCGAGGCGATAAGAATCATCTTGCCAGGGTCTACCGCCGTCACCACAAACAACAAGAGCAGGCCCAGCAACATGGCAAAGGGCACTTTGCGGTTGGTTCCCAGATCCTTGAAACTGTAATAGGTGAAGGTGCTGACCATGGCGATCCCAGTGAACAGCGTCATGATGCCGACCAAGACCACAACATCTGGCCCACTGACACCCACACCATCCATCACCCAGACAAAGCTTGCGAGCACGGCCGCAGCCGACGGACAGGCAAGTCCCTGAAAAAAGCGTTTGTCGGCCGTTCCCACAGCCACATTGAATCTGGCCAATCGCAGACCGCAGCAGGCGGTGTAGACGAACGCCAACACCCAGCCAAGCTGGCCGTGGTATTCGGCGGTCAGACTGGACAACGACCAGCTGTACATCAGAAAGGCTGGTGCCATGCCGAAAGAAATCATATCGGCCATGCTGTCGTACTCGGCACCAAACGCCGTCGTGGTGTTGGTCATGCGAGCTACTCGCCCGTCAGCCCCATCCAGCACCATGGCAACAATGATGGCGATGCCTGCATTCTGGTAGGACCCTCCATAGGCCAGAATAATGCTGTAGAACCCGGCAAACAACGCACTCGTCGTAAACAGATTGGGCAGCAGATATATCCCTCTGGACGGCCGCTTTCGCCCCTCGCTTGACTCCACCATCATCCGTACCTCTTTACACTGAAGCCGGCAGTTTACCTTGCCGGCGACAGTCTCGAACGCTCAGTGTCAAGGCTTCAGGCTTTTATCACCACGAGCAATGCCCGTAGCGCCCGAACGCACCGCTTCAATGATGTTATCCCGCCCGATGGCATCAAGAAAAGCCGACAACTTGTGATCATCGCCAGTCAGCTCGATAACGTAACTTGACTCTGTTACATCGAGGATGCGTCCACGGAAAATATCCGTCATGCGTTTGAGCTCTTCACGACCTGAATCGACCGCTCGCACCTTGACCATCATTATTTCCCGTTCAATAAACGGTACTTCCGTCAGATCTGTCAGGCGTACGACATCCACCAGTTTGTTCAACTGTTTGATGATTTGCTCAACAACTCTATCGGTACCAATGGTAACGATCGTCATGCGTGACAAAGTCGGATCGTGCGTCGCTGCAACCGTCAATGACTCGATGTTATAGCCACGAGCACTGAACAGGCCAGCAACACGTGACAGTGCACCGGATTCGTTTTCCAGCAGAACAGCAATTACGTGCCTACGCATTACGCCAGCTCCCGTGCAGGGTTCAAACGCATCTCGTGATGCCCTTTACCAGCTTCAATCATGGGATAGACATTTTCGGTCTGATCAGTCTGAAAATCCATGAACACCAGACGATCCTTCATGGCAAAGGCTTCCTTCAAAGCGCCTTCAACATCCGATGGCTTGTCAATACGCATACCGACGTGCCCATAACTCTCAGCCAGCTTGACGAAGTCAGGCAAGGCATCCATGTACGAATGCGAGTAGCGTTTGTCGTAGTTGAACTCCTGCCACTGACGCACCATACCCATATAACGATTATTCAGGCTGATGACCTTGATGGGAGTGCTGTACTGCATAGCGGTAGAGAGTTCCTGAATACACATCTGGACACTCGCCTCACCAGTAACGCAGGCAACCACTTCATCAGGGTAGGCCAGTTGTACGCCAATGGCCGCCGGAAGACCGAAGCCCATGGTGCCCAGACCGCCGGAATTGATCCAGCGACGTGGCTTGTTGAAGCCGTAGAACTGCGCTGCCCACATCTGGTGCTGACCGACATCGGAGCAGATAAAGGCGTCGCCATTGGTCTCACGTGACAAGGCTTCAACGACTGCCTGCGGCTTGATCAGCGTATCGCTGAGCTCATAGGCCATGCAGTTGGTGCTGCGCCACTGAGTGATGGTCGCCCACCATTGTGCAATATCGGCAGGATCGGCCCGCTTGCTGGTGTCTTTGATCAGAGCAATCATCGCGTCAAGCACGTGAGTAACGTTACCCACGATAGGCACGTCAACCGTTACGTTCTTGGAAATCGAAGCCGGATCGACATCGATATGCACAATTTTGGCTTCCGGACAGAAGCTCTCGATTTCACCCGTTACACGGTCATCAAAGCGCGCACCAATGGCAATCAGCACATCACAATCGTGCATGGCCATGTTGGCTTCATAGGTGCCGTGCATGCCCAGCATGCCCAGGTTCTGTTTGTTGGAAGCTGGAAAAGCACCCAGTCCCATCAGGGTTTGCGTAATGGGATAGCCCAGTATTTCGGTAAATTCGCGCAGTTGTGCCGAGGCATTGCCCAGCACGACGCCGCCGCCCGAATAGATCATGGGACGTTTGGCAGACAGGATGAGATCCACCGCTTTGCGAATCTGACCCGGATGACCTTGCTCGGCAGGACTGTAGGAGCGCATGTTGACGGTCTTGGGGTAACTGAATGGGACCGTTACACCCGGCGCTGTAAAATCCTTGGGAATATCCACAACAACAGGACCCGGACGACCGGTTGTCGCCACGTGAAACGCCTTCTTGAGGGTTTCAGCAAAGTTTTCCAGTGAATCCACCAGGAAGTTGTGCTTGACGCAGGGACGCGTAATGCCAACGCAGTCCACTTCCTGAAAGGCATCACTACCGATAAAACGGCTGTTTACCTGTCCGGAGAGCACCACCATGGGAATTGAATCCATGAAGGCTGTTGCTATACCCGTCACCGCATTGGTCGCACCCGGACCGGATGTCACCAGAACCACACCCGGTTTGCCCGTTGCACGCGCGTAACCATCAGCAGCATGGGTTGCCCCTTGCTCGTGCCGCACCAGAATATGCTTGACCGAGTTCTGCTCGTACAGGGCATCATAGATGTGCAGCACAGCCCCACCTGGATAACCAAATAGAAATTCCACGCCCTCTTCTTTGAGCGCTTCGATCAGTATCTCACCACCGGATAATTCCACCGCTTTCTGTCCTCGTATTTCGCTTGTTTTATTCAGGGACGCCGACGACAATTGAGGTGAGTGGCGCACGGCCATCACCCACGTCTGTTAGCATCACGATTGCGCTGTAGAGGGCGGCTGGCAAACAAATGTGCACTTGTCACGAATGGGCAGTGGTGGGTTGAACCGCCTGTGATATCACCACGAGAGATAATTCGGGTGTGTGACTTGAGCTGAATGCCGTGCCGGATTGTGTCGAACCCCTTACGTGGTTGGAGTATAACGCCTTGCAAGCGGTAACGGGAGACCAGAAAGAGGCTCATGATAGATTGGCACGAACCAAGCAGCATATTGTCGAACAGCTATCTGTCGACTGTGAAAAAACATTGAAGCACATCGTGTATTCGAAACATTCTTGCCCATCATTCAGCGACAGTGCCAAAGTCACTCGATCCGGTGGCTGGCTGCGCCGTAGCTGCAGCTGCCTGCTGCTGGGCGTCATGCTGTCAATCAGCGCCGCTGCCGTCATGGCGCAGCAGAACCTCCCTGATATGGGAGAACCGGCAGATAACGCGCTGTCGCCCAACGAAGAGCGCCAGCTCGGTGCGCAGTTCATGCGCCAGATACGCTCTCAACTACCGATAATCAGGGACGTCCAGCTGAGTGAATACATCCAGAGCCTGGGCACACAGTTAGCACACGCAGCAGGCAAGAGCGATGCACAGGATTTCACGTTTTTTCTCATTGATGATCCACAAATCAACGCTTTTGCCATCCCGGGCGGCTATGTCGGTGTGAACTCAGGCCTCATTGCCGTCATGGGTCAGGAAGAACAACTCGCCAGTGTCGTGGCCCACGAGGTGGCTCACGTAACACAAAGGCACCACGCCCGCGCCTTTGCAACCGGCAACCGGGCCACCCTGAGCACCGCTGCGGCCATACTGGCGGCCATCATTATCGGGCAGGCATCACCCCAGGCAGGACAGGCGGCACTGGCAGCAGGTCTGGCGGCCAGCCAGCAATCAGCCATCAACTTCACCCGTAGCAACGAGGTCGAAGCTGACCGCATCGGTATCGAAATTCTGGCCAATGCCGGCTACGACTCTCGGGCCATGGCCGAATCGTTCTCGATTCTGCGCAAAAAGAATTCGCTCAATACTTCCGATCTACAGCTCGAATACCTTCGGACTCACCCGCTTGATAACAACCGGATTGCCGAAGCCACAGACCGTGCGGATAACAAACCGCATATCGCACGACTCAACTCGCCTGACTACGCCCTGTTTCGGGCCAGACTGGCCGTGCTCAGCGCCAGCGATTCCAGTGAGTTGATGCGCACCTATCTGGCCCAGTATCAGAGAAAGCCGACTGTCGGCAGTAGTTACGCCCTGGCGCTGATCCACCAGAGGGCCAACCGCCCTGACGATGCCAAACGCTACCTGAAGGAACTGGACACGCTGATCTCGGCCAATCCAATGGTTGAGTTACTGCGAGCAGACATCGCCGGTCTGAACAACCAGCGCAGCGACGATGCGGTACTTTCGGCACTTTCAGAGCTTTACCCTGAACGCTATTCGATCGTTGAAAAGCGTCTGGACCAGCTCACGCAGGACAGACGCCTGGGCCAGGCAAAGCAGGTTGCCACACACTACCTGCGCAATACCAGCAATCCCGATCCACTCGCCTGGCGTCAGCTGGCAAGCATTCAGGAACAACTGGATGACCAGGCCGGTAGCCACGAATCTCTGGCCCGCTACTTTGAAGCCCTCGATGAGCTGGGACGTGCCACCAGTCAGCTGGAATTGGCGTTGCGGCAAGTACCTGCAGCGTCACAGGACAAGTTGCGGCTGGAGGCCAGTTTGAAGGAGTTGCGTAACAAGGCGACCAGCCTGCGTTAGCACAATCTGAGATCGCCATGCCTACGCATTTCTGCGTAGACATGGCTCTTCTTCAGCTTGTGGAAGCTATCCTCAGGCGATTGTCGGACCTGCCGCAACCAGCGCCTTGCCACTCTCGGTATCAGTGAATTGCACAAAGTTGTCGATGAACAACTGAGCCAGCTTGTCTGCCGCTGTTTGCCACTCAGACGCATCTTCGTAAGTATTGCGAGGATCCAGCAGTTGTGATTCAACAGCAGGCAAGGTTGTAGGCACCTGTAAATTGAATACCGGGACAACGCTCGTTTCGCTGTTTTCGATGGAGCCATCGAGGATCGCATCGATAATGGCACGTGTTGCCTTGATTGAAATTCGCTTGCCAGAACCATTCCAGCCGGTATTGACCAGATAAGCCTTGGCTCCGGAGGCCTCCATGCGCTTGCCCAGCACTTCAGCATACTGAGTTGGGTGCAGACTCAGAAAGGCCTTCCCGAAACAGGCAGAAAAAGTAGGTTGTGGTTTGGTGATGCCCAGCTCGGTGCCGGCCATCTTGGCCGTGAATCCTGCCAGAAAATGGTACCGAGCCTGCTCAGGTGTCAGCATGGATACCGCTGGCAACACACCAAAAGCATCAGCAGTCAGGAAAATCACCTTGTCGGCATGACCTGCACGAGATACCGGCTTGACGATATTGTCAATGTGGTACATCGGGTAGGAGACGCGTGCGTTCTCAGCCTTGCTGGCATCATCAAAATCAATAACACCATCGTCGTTTACTACAACGTTCTCCAGTAGTGCATCACGTCGGATAGCGCCATAGATGTCAGGCTCAGCTTCGGCACTCAGTCGAATGGTCTTTGCATAGCAGCCACCTTCGAAATTGAAAACACCGTCATCATCCCAGCCGTGCTCATCATCACCGATCAGCTTGCGCTTCGGATCAGTAGACAACGTGGTCTTGCCAGTACCGGACAAACCGAAAAAGACAGCGGTATCGCCAGCCTCACCGACGTTTGCCGAGCAATGCATGGAAGCAATGCCTTTGAGTGGCAACAGGTAGTTCATGTACGAGAACATCCCTTTCTTCATCTCGCCACCGTACCAGGTGCCACCGATCAACTGAACTTTCTGCGTGTAGTTGAAAGCCACGAAGTTTTCAGAGTTCAAGCCGTGCTCCTGCCACTTGTCATTGACAACCGAGGCGGCATTCATCACAACGAAATCAGGCGTGAAATCAGCCAGTTCCGAAGCCGAAGGACGGATAAACATATTGGTAACGAAATGCGCCTGCCAGGCAACTTCGGTAATGAACCTCACCCCCAGGCGAGAGTTCTCGTTAGCGCCGCAGAATGCATCTACGACGAACAGGCGCTTACCGTTAAGATGATTGGATACCAGCGCTTTCAAGTCTTCCCAGACGGCCTCTGAGATGGCCTTGTTGTCGTTGGCACCCTGGTCAGCCCACCACAAGGTATCTTCCGTCAAAGCGTCCTTGACGATGTACTTGTCTTTCGGACTACGACCCGTAAACGCACCCGTATCGACAGCGATAGCACCTGACTGAGTCAATGTGCCGCACTCCAGCCCAGTCAGATCGCTTTTGGTCTCTTCCAGGAACAATTGCTCATAGGTCGGGTTGTGGACAATGTCCGTGACAGTAGGGATACCGTACGGTGTCAGATCCAGACTGGGAGAGAGGACGCGAGCCGTCTGATTCATAATGATGCTCCTGAATAAAGTTGAACGCTTAAGCTTTTCGATGAGCCGAAACAAGTGCTGACTGTAACGGCTTGATTGCGCGGAACTATACTGTACAGAAGCGACTCGGAAAACCCACGAGCGCACAAAATTCTTATGAAAACAGCAACTTGAGCGTCAACTACGTAGTTTTTGTAACTTCACTACATCTGGTTATGAAGCCTGTCGACACGTACATGTCAGAGTTATCCTAGGCTTACGAACCACCCCCTGTCTGGTATGGTAGTAAAGAGGGGTATTGAGGGAACAAGAAAATTAATTCTCGTAATTTCAATTCATAACCTGTTTTGTCATCAAATCGACTTTTTTGATGTTATTTACAGGTGCCAGGAGTCAGGAAAACCACAGCGACCGGCCAGTCCGGTCGCTGAGAAAACCTGCCCGGGCAGGCGTTCTGGCCTCTTACTGGAGTACCGAAAACTCTACACGTCGATTGGCAGCTCTGCCCTGCTCCGTCAGATTGGAGGTTCGAGGCTTGGACTCACCAAACGCCTGAGGCTTGAGACGCGAACCGGATATTCCGGCGTCCACAAGATAGCGAGCGACCGCGATGGCTCTTCGCTTGGACAGTTGCAGATTGGCTGACGCCGCACCTTCGTTATCCGTGTGTGCTTCAATAATGACTCGAATGTCCGGATAATCACGCAGTGTTTGCGCCACACCGGCGAGAACGACATTTGCCTCGCTTGTCAGCCTGGCAGAACCAGCTCGAAAATTGACACCTTCGACCACGCCATCAAAGATAGGACAGCCATCCACTCTGACCGGAGCTCCAGGAGCCGTATCCAGACACTTGTCTTCGGCATCAGGTACTTTGTCGCCATCCGCATCCGGCGGCGTGATCTTTTCAGGCTTTACCGGCGGCAACTCCTCAACAGGCTCTGGTTCAATCACCGGTACCGGAGGTAGCTGATCGACGATCGGACCGACAATTGGCACATCATCCACCGCTGAAGGCGCTACTGGTTGTCCTGTGCTTCGAGGACTGCCATATCGATGTGAACCGATCCGGTACACCAGACCCAACTGCACATACTTGGCATCAGTTTCGTGTGCCACCAGCTCTGCACGTAGCCCCAGTCCATTATTCAGGCCATATTCAAGCCCGAGGCCAGCCAGTAGATGTACATCATTGACGCGTTCGAACTCTACGCCACTGGCATCGTTCTCCAAGGCACCCAGACCCAGTCGGCCGAATACCGAAAAGCCTTCTCGACGCGCACGATCGTTGGGTTGATTCAACCCGTAGACCAGCCCGCTAACACCAGCGACGGTATAGTCGATGGTACCTGTCGGTTCCAGCGTCGCCTCACCCAGACTGGCAATATGCCCCTCCACACTGAAACGATTATCAATATCGTAGCCAAGCGTCAGTGAGCCTCCAGCGCCCATGGAGTCATCCACCGAGACGCCAGTAACACCACTGGTATCGGGCTCCAGCTGGCTTGCCAGCACCCCTGCACCGACGTAGACCCGATTGCGAAAATCTCTGTTTTCACTGCTATTTCCAAGCGTACTACAACCACTCAGAACAATAATGCAACCCAGCATAGCGGCAGGAACTGCCGCACGCGAGACTCCTTGTGCACTCCGCTGAGCGCCTTGTTTGCCAGTTTGATTCATGAGCGCGAACCGGTCTCCTTGCGACGACGCAATCTGGCAATCAGCATCATGATGCTGCCGCCGAACAACAGAGGCAGCAGCGGGTCAGTTCCAGTGCTCTCGCCACCCGTGGCAATACTGCAGCCAAAACCAGAACCACCAAGGCCTGTTTCTATAACACCATTGGATGCCAGACCTTGCTGCACATCTGGAACTCCGTTGCCATCCGCATCAGGCAGATCGACGGGCACGCCCTGCGATGGAGACTGACTATCATCGGCAAACGGGCCTGCAAAACCATTACCGTCAGAATCCGGATCAGAGCTGTCGACCACGCCATCACCATCGGTATCTGCCCCAGTCACAAAATCAGCATCCATGGAATCATCGATACTGTCATTGTCGACATCGTTGCCACCGGTCGAATCGACATCGTTGACGTCAGGGATACCGTCACCATCGGTATCAGTCAACTGATCGTTACGACTGTCCTGGTTGACATCCTCACCACCGGCTTCACTCAAGTCGCTGATACCGTCACCATCACTGTCCAGGTCGATGAAATTAGGAATGCCATCACCATCAATGTCCGCAGGCGCTGACAGATCACCAGCCTGGACATCGTCCAGTCCATCACCGTTGGCATCCACGAAGTTGTCTACCCGGCCATCGTTGTCCTGATCACTGCCAGTACCCCAATTTTCGAATCGATCAGACAGACCGTCCTGATCACTATCCAGATCACGCACATCGGGTATGCGGTCCATATCGGTATCACGCAATGTCAGCACATCGTTTGCCAGCGAATCGTCAACGCCGTCGCCATTACTGTCGGTAAACTCATCTACACGTCCGTCAGCATTCGCATCGACAAGCCCGACTTCCTGCATGTCCGTCAACCCATCATTGTCTGAATCCAGATCCAGCATATCGGCCACACCGTCCTGATCCGTATCCAGCACAGATTCACCAGAACCTTGCGCTAGTCCGAACTGATCAACCTGCGCTGAGGAGGCCAGACGACCGCTAGCCGAAACAGCAGTGCGCCCCGCCTCCAGAGAATCAAACAAACCATCGTTATCACTGTCCAGATCCCGATAGTCTGGAATCCCGTCGCTGTCCGTATCCCGGCCAGTCTCTACCGCATCAAGTACACCATCGTTGTCACTATCGCGATCCAGACGATCAATCACCCCATCGCTGTCGCTGTCGGCGCTACCTTCCACCAGGTCCGAGATGCCATCGTTGTCATCGTCAGTGTCCTGAGAGTCGGGCTGACCGTCGCCGTCATGGTCAGCACTCGGTGAAGGCTCTGGCTCTACCGGTGTACTGCCATCAGTGAACTGAACCGAACTGTCCTGAAAATCTGCTGTACCGTCACCATTGGTATCAACTGGTTGTGCTGTATCCGGGCCCACTTCCTCCGCATCACTGACACCGTCATTGTCAGAATCCTGCTCTCGATAATCTCCGGCACCATCGCCATCGCTATCTGTTGGATTGGATGCACTACCGGTGTTCTCGACGCTATCAGGAATGCCATCTGCATCCGAGTCGACATCACGGTAATCCGGCTGGCCGTCCTGGTCTGTATCAAAACGTGGCAAAGCGCTTGCCTGCACAGCATCATCAACACCCTTGTCATCTTCGTCCACGAAACCATCGATACGACCATCACCGTCAGCATCGACACCACCGGCTTCCACAAGATCGAAAATCCCATCGCCATCGCTATCGATATCCATATAGTCCGGCGTACCGTCACCATCAGTATCGAACAGAGGCTGACTGATGGTGCCTGAATCATCACTGGACTCGATCACATTGGCAATGCCGTTGGCACCCACGTTGATGCGAATATCAATGGCACCGATATCAACAGGATCCAGAGTTGCAATAGTCGCCGCATCGAGACGCCCTTCGATCAGATCCAGGATGCCGTCGTTGTCACTGTCCAGGTCATACCCATCCGGGGTACCGTCACCATCTGAATCGCGGGAGTTCGCATCGGCAACACCATCGCCATTCGCATCGATGATGCCTTCTTCGGTGTCCAGAATAGAGTCGTTGTCATCGTCCAGATCGTCCTGATTGACAATGCCATCGGCATCACGGTCCGGATGAACATCGTCATTGGCAGCAAGCTGATCACCATCGTTGGTATCACCACCGTTGGTATCGCCACCAGCACTGCCATCGCTGTTTCCATCCGTACTACCGCCGCTGACGCTAGCCGAGTCACGATAATCGGGAATACCATCGCCATCGGTATCTGCCGGTGACTGCACATCGTCACCAACTTCCTGACGATCACCAATGCCATCGCCATCACTGTCCGATTCACGGTAGTCACCGGCGCCATCACCATCTGTGTCGCGAGGAGCGCTGGGATTGCTACCGGCTTCTACCTGATCAGGGATGGTGTCGCCATCGGAATCCAGATCACGAAAATCCAGGATGGAGTCACCATCCGTATCGAACAATGGCAACGCGGTTGACTGGACGGTGTCATCCACGCCCTTGCCATCTTCATCATAGAAACCATCCAGCCGGCCATCGGTATCACTGTCAACACCGCCTGCTTCTATCAGGTCGAAGATGCCGTCATTGTCGCTGTCAAGATCGCGAAAATCGGCAATACCATCCTGGTCGGTATCGGGCAGAGAGAATTTCATCTGACCTGAATCAGGACTGGTTTCTATTTCATCGGCAATACCATTCTGACCGACCGGAATATTGATATCGATTGCGCCATTGGGAACCCGATCCAGTGCAGTCACCGAATCACGGGACAGACGGGCTTCCATGTTATCCAGAATACCGTCGTTGTCACTGTCCAGATCAAGCGCATCAGGCGCACCGTCATTGTCGGTATCGACAGAACTGCCGTCGAGAAACCCATCGCCATCATTGTCAACAGCACCTTCATCGCTATCCAGGATGCCGTCGTTATCGTCATCCAGATCGTCCTGGTTGCGGATACCATCGCCGTCTGAATCAGGTCCATTCACAGCCGAACCCTGTGCCGCAACACCGGCAATTTCATTCAGGGTAAAAGGGTTGGTGTCGTCTTCTGCAGCTATGCCGACTGCAGAAAAAGAACCCAGTACCAGGCCAATGGCCAGCGTCAAGGTGCTGCGAGTCAGAGCTGATCCGGTTGTTGGCTCAGGTACACGGAGGTTCTTCAAACCAGAGTGCGAAGGCTTCTTCATCATGATATTTGACTGACCGCCTGGCGGTCCCTGTTAGCGATTCCTTAATCCCCGGAAACCACTTTAATTCCGGCACTTTGGATAAGATAACAGGTTACTCGGTCGTTTAGCACGACCTCCATCACGTCTGTCTGGCTAGTTTACAAGGCGTTGAATTACCACACACTTTAGTCGCGCACTACGGGTTTCGCAATATGCGAATCTCAACACGTCGGTTGGTTGCACGATCCGCCGGTGTCATATTTTGCACCAAGGGCAATAACTCACCATAACCCTCGGCCTCAAGCCGATCTGGCACGACACCCTCGCCCGCAAGGAAGGACGCAACCGCTTGAGCACGCTGTTTTGACAGCCTTAAATTAATCTGAGCATCACCACTATTATCAGTGTGTGCCATGACAGCAATGCGAATCCGGGGATTGTTACGCATTGTAGCAATGACGCTACCCAGAGAATTCCGGGCGTTAGCTGACAATTCACTGGAGCCATCTGGAAAGTCAAGTCCGTCAACAACTCCCGATATACTGACCCCCGGCGCAAAGCCTGGCTCTGGCAACGGCATGATAGGTATTCTTGATCGTGCCGTCGTATCAACAGACATAGCCGACTGCAAGTCTGGCTCCTCGCTGACAACAGCTTTGGCTTCTGCCGTCTTGAGCGAGCTCTTTTCACGTGTTGGCGAAGCACTCACGACATCCTGAGTATCAACCAGACCATCGCGCTGCGAATCGCGCTGTCGCGGGTCACTGACAACAATGACTCGCCTCACTGCAAGCATGGGCTGAACGGACAGCTGACCCGCATCCTGATCGGGCAATGTGACAACATCCACTCGGCGATTTTGCAGACGGCCCACCGCTGTACTGTTGCTACCCAACGGTTCTGTCTCACCCATACCAACAGCCTGCAACTGTCGTTCATGCACACCGCGACTCTGCAGATACTGCGAGACGACCTGAGCACGTCCGGTAGACAAATTCATGTTCATGTCGCTCTTGCCTTGAGAATCTGTATGGGCTCGCACTTGTACTCGCGACTCTGGAAAAGCCAGCAGGGTTTCTGCAACCTCATTGAGCTGAGCGCGTGCAGATGGCGACAGCCAGCTGGATCCACTGCGAAAGCGCACATCGCTCAGCACGGCATCAAACAAACCACAGCCCGTATTATCAACAGTTATATGCGCGATCGTTTCGGGGCAATCGTCTCGCGAATCGAGCACACCATCGGCATCTGCATCGCCGCGACGCATAGCGGGACGCCAACGATCGGCCATTGACAACGCCATTGCCTCGATCTCGGGGCCGGCTGTATTAGCCGCCCCCAGAGAGGGCTCGGCAGCACCAGCTACCATCTGCCCACGACTTGATGCCTGAACACCGAAACGGTAGACCGCGCCCAGCCCGATATAGGACACATCGGCATCGAAACGGGTGATATCAGCCCGCAAACCCAGACCGTTGGAAAGTCCGTATTCGGCACCTAGCCCCAGCACAGGGCCTGACTCACTGTTTTCCAGTTCAACAATATCCGAAGACCGTTTCAACGAGCCATACCCCAGCCGGGCGTAGGCACTCAACCCTTCTCGCCGTGAACGCATTTGCGATCCGCTGAGACCATAGATCAGCGCACTGACGGATGCCGAGGTGTGATCAACCGCGCTCTGTGATTCACGCAATTGCGACTCCCCCAGAATCGAGGTATCCAGCTCCACGGCTACTCTGTCATGCAGATCGTAGCCGAGCCTCAGCTGGGTCGTCATGGCATTGGAGCTCTCTACCTCGAGAGCCTCACTCGACGACAGATGAGAGCCACCCAGGGAGGCCCCTGCGTACAGACGACTGCGAAAGTCGCTGGAGCCAGATGGCAGTTGCAAAGAGGGCTGACCTGACGGCATTACACAGCCCGTCAGGACACTACCAATCAGCACAGCAAGAATCGAACGATACCTGCCGGGTGCTGCATTCAATCTGCGCGAATTTCGAGGAAAATTCATGAATAATCTGTTCCTGCCAATCAGTCGGCGTTTGCAGAACAGCAAAAGCAAGTTCCAAACCGCAGGGGCACAATCAGTGACGGCTACGTGGTGCTTCTGTAGAACAGTCCTCGAAACAGGGTATTTCTTTGCCTACCCTCACACAATTTACAAAACCCGCAACTCCACACGATTATTCAAACGACGACCACCTGGAGTGAAATTATCGGCACGCGGCTGTATCGAGCCAAATGCACGTGCTTTCAGGCGTTTTACAGCCACGCCCTGCGCCACCAGAAAGCGGGCAACGGCGACAGCACGTTCACGCGACAGAGTTTGAGCACGATCAGGATCTGTGTAGGTCTGCGTGTGAACACGAATTTCCACAAGCAGTTCCGGATAAAGATTCAGAGAGCCGGCCAGACGTGAAAGCAGAGTTTTGCCCACTGCCGTCAGCGTGGTTGTTTCACCTTCAAACTCCACACCTTGCTGCACACCACTGAACAAGGCACAACCTTGAGAGTTCAAGGGCTCACCTGCCGCAGGCACAGCACAGGAGCTGACGGATGGACCACTCAATGGGGCATTATTACCCGCGACTACCGCTTCCTGGATAGGTGCGGCCGCAGGTGCGGCCGCAGGTACGGGTTCTGGAACCAGCTCCGGCTCGGGCTTGCTAACTGTCGGCTTTACAACCGCTGGACGAGGTACTGCAGCAGGTGTTGCCCGTGAACCGTTTCTGGTACGACTTTGCAGCCCACCAGGTCGCCAATAGACCGATGCCATGGCAACTTGTGCGTCACCGTCAAAGCTTGTCAATTCGCCACGAACGCCCCAGCTGGAACCCACCGGCCATTGAATACCGGCTCCCAGCCAAAGCGCGGTATTGTCCTTTTCCGCCAATTGCACATCTGAATCATTCGTGATCTTGTTGAGTCCGAATCGCACATAACCAGACCATCCATCCTGTCGATGCGCAAGCTCGGTATCCCCCAGTACATAAAGAACCCCACCCAGCGACAGGGCAGAATAATCGATGGATTCGCCGGCTGAGAGCTCTGCCTTGCCAAGATCGGTGTACGCAATCTCGATTCCCAGCCTGTCATTGATGTCCCTTCCCAGGTACAGACCAGCGGCTGTCGAACTTTCCTTGTCCAACGAGAAGTCAGATCCATCGGTGTCTGGCGTCAGTCGTGAGATACCGGCACCCGCACCCGCATACCATTTGCCTTGCTGAGCAAGGAGAGGTGATGCAGAAAAGGCGCTAATGCCAAGAACGACGACGCAAGCAATATGACGGGACACGGAATTGGACATGGATGATCAGACACTCGTGGTTCGTGGCGGCCAGTTTGAAACCACCTTACTTCAATCGGTATTCAGGTTCTGTTAACTGTGGTCAATTACCGAAACGCCCCTCGGCGCCGTTAGATCACAGGCGACAACTATAGGACGTTTCCAGACATTCCTGAAAAAAATACTAGCAACTAACACTGATCAAGGCTTCACCACATCGGATAACAGGCGCATCTTGCACAAAAGGCAAGACGAGACCACCACAGGGCTTGGGCAATGGGTCAGTGAGTATGGGGGATAGAGGATGCATAAAAACAGCCATCCTTGGCTATCGAGAGCATCCTTGCCAGCAAATACCACTTGGAGGAGTGTTGCAGCGTGAACCAAATCACACATCTGCAACTCCATTAGATGCCCCAAGCATTGATGTGTCAACTTTTACCTGCGAAAAACGCATTATAATTCATCAATAATGTGTATTTTAATATCGTTTACTTGCGCGCCAGCCGCAGCTTGTGAAGCTGAAACAATACGATCCCCAGCAGAACCGACACCACCATGAGCACAACACTCAGTGTCAGCTGAAAATCAGACCCTAAACGGATCCCTGCCCCCAGCAACACGAAGACCAGCATTTGCGGCACGTAGCCGATCGCGGAAGCCAGCAGGAATTTCCAGCGTGGCACCTGAGTAAAGCCGATACAGACATTGGTCATCAGGTTGGTACCCAGTGGCTGTAAACGCAGTATGAGCACTTTGATGAAAACATCGTTCTCCAGCATCAGCTCCAGACGTGAGATGAAGGCTGGAAAGCGCTGTCGAATCCGCTCACTGAAGAAGGCTGTTGAAATACTCACCGTCAGATAGCAGCCTGCCAATGCTGAAACCAGCGCCAGCAACAGGCCCGGCATGACTCCATAAGCCAGGCCGCCGATGAACGCGACAAGCTGACGCGGCAAACCTACGCTGGTAGCAACAACACTAACAGCCACAAAGACCACGGCTCCTACCGCCCCGGCCGACTCGAGCATGTGCCCCCATTGCTTCGCCGGAATCCATTGCGAGGGTGGAAACAGCAGAGTAAGAAGAATGATCGACAAAAGTAGTACCACCAGAATCAGGGCGGTATGGCGCTTTGTCAGACGCGATGCGAAACTCATGTGCAATAGAAACCGGCGATGATGATTACCCTGACACCAGAGTGACACCTAAAGTGCCACAGAAAAAGCCCCGATTTCGCAACTGCAGTTTTCCTGCGAGGAACTACAGCAAGATCACCAGCATCAGCGCGAGAATCGCAACCCAGGCTCCACCAAGGACCAGAACCCGCATTGGCCCTCTGTCGTCATGTCTTTTTGCATGCATTTCGCTAACACCTCACAATTCACCAGGGTGTCGGCGGCGCCCATCACTCAATTGCGCGACGGGTTGGCGACCGATATCTTATATATCCAGATATCGTGCCAATGGATTACAGCAAATAACCTGCACAATCTGAAAAAAGCTTAGAAACCGACGGTAAAACTGACAGCGGTATCCGAGTCGTTCACCGCATCAATCCCGTCAATATCCACTCGTCGAATGCGATAACTCAGCTTGACAGCCCCCTGGGCCAGACGCATGGATACCCCTGTCTCCAGTTGTGACTGTGTAGAACTGGGGCTGCTGAATACCTCACCATCCAGCTGCAGCTTGAAAAGATCGGCCAACACCTGGCTTGCCCCACCGCGCACGGTACCCACCTGCTCGTCTGCATCCTCAAGGCCGGTTTGTGGGGTGAAATCAATCATGCGATAGCCTAGCCCGGCTTCCACCCAAAGCTGTTGACTGGCCGTGGCAATCAGCTGCGCACCCAGACCACCAATCAGCAATGTGTCTCTGTCGATACCCAAGGCCTTCTCCAGACGAACTCGCCCATCACCGAAGGTGTACAACTTGTCGGTGAACCAGTAGCGCGGCTCGTAACCGATCTCATAGCTATTGTTGTCCGAACGGTACCATTCCGCATACAGATAGTGACTCAGAGGTCGCTCGTTCAGGCTCAGGTGCCCACGCAGGCGCGTCGCACTATCGCCATCTCGCACCACCGTGCCACCTTCAAGACCACCCGTCCATTCTGCCTGCACGCTGGCAGGCCCGAGACAGAAAAGCAGCGCGGCGGTTATCCCGGTGGCAGATCTTGAAAGAGACATTAGTGAGGTCCAGAGCACGTTTCGGAGGAGCTCCAGTGTACGCCATCACAGTTATCGAACTGCTCGACTCAACGTAAACAATTGAGCACCCGCAGAGCTGCTCGTCTTGACGAATCCAGGCTGCCTGTCACTCATCGCATTTGCATTTCTCGAACTTTCCCGAGAATTCAAGACATCTTTGCGTGACTTAATTACAGGCCATAACGCTTACCCGGTTATATCTGTAACCCGTTAGGAATGGCCTGCTCTTGGACACTGTTATGAGAAGCAAGGCACAGGCATTGCTGCTGACAATTCTTTTGGATCTTAGTCATCACTATGCCCAAACTTGCATTAGTGACTGATAGATCGACAGTAAATGCAGATTTTAAAAGACGAAATCATTGCTGCCTTGAGAATTACTGATAGCAAAATACTGATCTGCACTTCATTGAATTCAGCCGGGTATTCCCAATATGTCAAACTGCAAGCACGGAACGCGAGTTATACTCGCAACGTATATTGCTAAATATATCGCCAGTATATTTAGCCTCATACGAATCATTGCACCCAGACCTCGCTACTTACGAGTATTGCTGGCAGCCTTTGTCCTTTCGTCAATTTCCTCGTTTGCCATGGCAATCGACACCGATGGTGATGGCATAGAAAACATCAAGGATCTGGATGATGACAATGACGGCATCCTGGATATTGATGAGATTAGTTGCGGGGTCTCGGGAGAGGTGGCTTGGGAGCACAATGACAACAATGGGATGTCGTTAAATGCCAGTGTCAGCTCGAGCATATCGAGCGTTGTTTCCAACACCACCGATATCAGTTTTGGTAGTGGCTTCATAGCCCCCACCAGTACTTACGAGCACATACTCAATGGTGCTAACGAAACGACATTAGTCGGAGCAAGATCAAACGGTGAATATGCCGAAGTCGGATTTACAATAAACGGACCCGCGTATTTCACCGCCACCCAGAATGGAATGGTAGTCGGCGCTGCTAATGGTGGCCAAGGCAGTGCTGCTGGTGACTATGAAATAGCGGCAGAAATATCCAGTGATAACTTTGCCACCTCGGTTTTACTGTATGACGACGGCTACATTGCCACACCTGGAACGCAATATTCTGTTAGTCGCAATTCATTCAGCCCGTACCTGATGACCTCAGGTACTGCTTACAAAGTGAGAATGTACCTCTTTAACGAGCAGAACTTCTACGCAGGCTCAGGCACTGTCACATTCGATGATTTCAAATTGGCCATTAATGCGAGTTGCGCTACTGACTCGGATAATGACTCCGTTCAGAACTCCGAGGACATAGATTCGGACAATGACGGCATCCCTGACAATATTGAAGGTCAGGAATCTGCCAGCTATATAGCCCCCCTGAATCTGGATACCGATGGTGATGGGATCGACGATGCCTATGATGAAGACAACGGTGGCACCCCCGTCAGCATACCCAATACCGATGCAAACGCAGCCGACAGCGCTGATTACCTGGATACCGACAGTGATGATGATGGTGTCCTCGACTCCATTGAAGGCTTTGATGCCAATGGCGATGGCATTGCAGATACCCTACCCGCTCCGGGCAATGCAGATACCGACGGTGATGGTCTGAACGACAACTATGACACTGTCGTTGGCCCTGCTCCCGGAAACTCCATTGGCTCCAACGCCCCCTTGCAAAACACAGACGGTGCCTTGGATGAGCCCGATTGGCGTGATACCGATGATGACGATGACCTGGCACTCACCTCTGCAGAAGATACCAACAGCAACGCCAACCTGGCAGATGATGATGCGGATGCCGATAGCAAACCGAACTATCTTGAATCAAGTACTGCCGATGCTGATGGCGACGGCACGAAAGACCAGAGCGATGCGAATGATGCCGACGCCTGCATCCCCTCAGCCTTTGCCACCGGTTGCACCACTGATACTGATGGAGACGGCACCGCTGATAGCGTAGAGACATCAACCACTGACACTGATAACGATGGCACGCCGGACTATCAGGAGTCATCAAGCGACGATGCTGATGGCGACGGCACTGCGGATCAGACTGACCCCGAAGATGCCAACGCTTGCGTTCCTTCCACATTTGGTAATGGCTGTACCATCGATACTGACGGTGATGGAAGCCCAGACAGTGTTGAAACCGCTGCTGCTGATACAGACAACGATGGCACACCGGACTATCAAGAATCATCAAGCGCCGATGCCGATGGCGACGGCACTACGGATCAGAATGACCTCGAAGATGCCAATGCGTGTGTTCCTTCGGCATTCGGCAATGGTTGTGCCACCGATACCGACGGTGATGGAAGCCCGGACAGCGTCGAAACGGCTGGCGCTGATTCGGACGGCGATGGCACTCCGGACTACCAGGAGTCATCAAGCGCCGATACCGATGGTGACGGCACCACTGACCAGAATGATGCTGCCAACTCAGATGCCTGTATTCCTTCCGCATTCGGTAATAACTGCACCACCGATACTGATGGTGATGGAAGCCCGGACAGCGTAGAGACGGAGACAACTGACACCGATGGCGATAGCACTCCAGATTACCAAGAGTCATCTTCAGCCGATGCAGATGGTGATGGCATCACCGACCAGAATGACGCCGCTGATGCCAATGCCTGCATTCCGTCTGCATTCGGTACTGGCTGCGCTACCGATACCGATGGTGACGGAAGCCCTGATAGTGTAGAAACAGAGACGACTGATACAGACGGTGATACCAAGCCAGATTACCTGGAATCTTCGATCGACGATGCCGATAATGATGGCACCATGGACCAGGCTGATTCGGACGATAGCGATGCCTGCATTCCTTCCGCATTCGGTAATGGCTGTACCACTGATACTGATGGTGATGGCTCACCTGACAGTGTAGAAACTGAAGCCGCTGATAGCGACAGTGACGGCACGCCGGATTATCAGGAGTCTTCCACAGTGGATGCCGATGCCGATGGTATTTTCGCCCAGAACGATCCGGACGAAGCCGATGCCTGCATCCCTTCCGCATTCGGTACTGGCTGCGCCACTGACACTGACGGTGACGGATCCCCTGACAGTGTCGAAACTGAAACCGCTGATACCGACAATGACGGCACACCGGACTATCAGGAGTCATCCGCAGTGGATGCCGATGCCGATGGCACTTTCGCCCAGAACGACCCGGATGAAGCTGATGTCTGCATCCCTTCTGCCTTTGGCACTGGCTGTACAACCGATACCGACAACGATGGCACGCCTGACAGCGTTGAAACAGAAACGGCCGATGCGGACAATGACGGCACGCCGGATTACCAGGAATCATCAACAGACGATCTGGACAACGACGGCACGCCGGATCAAAGTGATTCAGACGGTACGAATGTTTGCATTCCCTCCACCTTCGGCACGGGCTGTACTGCCGATACCGATGGCGATGGTGCACCCGATAGTGCGGAAACCGAAGCTGCTGATACCGACGGCGATACCAAACCGGATTACCAGGAATCTTCAACCGATGATGCCGATAGTGATGGCACTACCGATCAGAATGATCCAGCCGATGCAGATGCCTGTATTCCTTCAGCGTTTGGAAATGGTTGCACCACGGATACTGACGCCGATGGCACTCCTGATAGCATAGAAACAGAGACTGCCGATACCGACAACGATGGCACTCCGGATTATCAGGAATCCTCCTCCGACGATGCGGATGCCGATGGCAGTGCTGCACAGAACGACCCGGACGAGTCTGACGTCTGCATCCCTTCTGCCTTTGGCACTGGCTGTACAACCGATACCGACAACGATGGCACGCCTGACAGCGTTGAAACAGAAACGGCCGATGCGGACAATGACGGCACGCCGGATTACCAGGAATCATCAACAGACGATCTGGACAACGACGGCACGCCGGATCAAAGTGATTCAGACGGTACGAATGTTTGCATTCCCTCCACCTTCGGCACGGGCTGTACTGCCGATACCGATGGCGATGCTATTCCCGACAATGCAGAAACCCAGAACGCTGACACGGACAGTGACGGCAAGCCTGATTATCAGGAATCATCGATCAATGATTTTGATAATGATGGCACTACCGACCAGAATGATCCAGCTGATGGCAATGCCTGCATCCCTTCCGCGTTCGGCAATGGTTGTACGACTGATACCGACAATGACGGTACGCCTGACAGCGTAGAGACCGAAGCGGCGGATAGCGACAGTGACGGCACTCCGGATTACCAGGAATCTTCAATCGACGATACCGATTCAGATGGCACAACCGTGCAGAATGATCCGGACGAGACTGATGCCTGTATTCCCACCGCATTTGGCAATGGTTGTACAACGGATACTGACGGCGATGGCACTCCTGATAGCATAGAAACAGAGACTGCCGATACCGACAATGACGGCACACCTGACTATCAGGAATCCTCCATAGATGATTCTGATAACGACGGCACGACCGATCAGAATGACTCAGACGGTGTTAATGTCTGCGAGCCTTCAGAATTTGGTAATGGCTGCTCAATCGATACCGATGGTGATGGTATCCCTGACAGTGTAGAAACCGAAGCCGCTGATACAGACAACGACAGCAAGCCTGATTATCAGGAGTCATCAATTGATGATGCCGATAACGATGGTACAAGCGATCAGAATGATCCGGCTGATGCCGATGCTTGTATTCCTTCAGCATTCGGTAACGGTTGTACGACCGACACTGATAACGACGGCACACCTGACAGTGTAGAAACCTCGTCCACTGATACGGACAACGACAGCAAGCCTGATTATCAGGAGTCATCAATTGATGATGCCGATAACGATGGTACAAGCGATCAGAATGATCCGGCTGATGCCGATGCTTGTATTCCTTCAGCATTCGGTAACGGTTGTACCACTGATACTGATGGCGATGGTACGCCTGACAGTGTAGAGACCGAGGCAGCTGACAGCGACAATGACGGCACACCTGACTACCAGGAGTCTTCAACCACGGATGCTGATAGTGATGGTACTTCCGCACTGAACGATCCGGATGAGGCTGATGCCTGTATCCCCTCCTCGTTCGGCAACGGTTGTACGATTGACAGCGACGACGATGGTACGCCTGACAGTGTCGAAACAGAAACGGCCGATACGGACAGTGATGGCAAACCGGATTATCAGGAATCAGCAACGGCCGATGCGGATGCGGATGGCACCACAGACTTGAATGACCCTGCTGATGCCGATGCCTGTATTCCGTCAGCATTCGGTAACGGTTGTACCACTGATACTGATGGTGACGGTACGCCTGACAGCGTAGAGACAGAAACGGCCGATACGGACAGTGACGGCAAGCCGGATTATCAGGAATCAGCGACGGCCGATGCGGATGCAGATGGCACCACAGACCTGAATGACCCTGCTGATGCCGATGCCTGTATTCCTTCGGCATTCGGTAACGGTTGTACCACTGATACTGACGGTGACGGTACGCCTGACAGTGTAGAGACCGAGGCAGCTGACAGCGACAATGACGGCACACCTGACTACCAGGAGTCTTCAACCACGGATGCTGATAGTGATGGTACTTCCGCACTGAACGACCCGGACGAGGCTGATGCCTGTATCCCCTCCTCCTTCGGCAACGGTTGTACGATTGACAGCGACGGTGATGGTACGCCTGACAGCGTCGAGACCGAAGCGGCGGATAGCGACAATGATGGCACACCTGATTATCAGGAATCCTCAACAACAGATGCCGATAGTGATGGCACCTCCGCATTGAATGATCCGGACGAGGCTGATGCCTGCATCCCTTCCAACTTCGGTAACGGTTGTACCACTGATACTGACGGTGACGGTACGCCTGACAGTGTAGAAACTGAAACGGCCGATACAGACAGTGATGGCAAGCCGGATTACCAGGAATCAGCGACTGCCGATACGGATGCAGATGGCACCACGGATCTGAATGACCCGGCCGATACTGATGCTTGTATTCCATCAGCATTCGGTAACGGTTGTACCACTGATACTGACGGTGACGGTACGCCTGACAGTGTAGAGACAGAAACGGCCGATACGGACAGTGACGGCAAGCCGGATTATCAGGAATCAGCGACGGCCGATGCGGATGCAGATGGCACCACAGACCTGAATGACCCTGCTGATGCCGATGCCTGTATTCCTTCGGCATTCGGTAACGGTTGTACCACTGATACTGATGGCGATGGTACGCCTGACAGCGTAGAGACCGAGGCAGCTGACAGCGACAATGACGGCACACCTGACTACCAGGAGTCTTCAACCACGGATGCTGATAGTGATGGTACTTCCGCACTGAACGATCCAGATGAAACAGATGCCTGCATTCCTTCCAACTTCGGCAACGGCTGTACAACGGACACCGACGGTGATGGTACGCCTGACAGTGTCGAAACAGAAACGGCCGATACAGACAGTGATGGCAAACCGGATTATCAGGAATCAGCGACTGCCGATGCGGATGCTGATGGCACCGCCGACCTGTTAGACCCAGCGGATGCAGATATCTGTATCCCTTCAGCCTTCGCAGCTGGCTGCACAACGGACTCTGATGTTGATGGCATTCCTGACAGCGTGGAAACAGAGACAAATGATACGGATGTAGACGGTACACCTGATTATCTGGATATCGACAGCGATAACGATGGAATTCCTGACCATTCAGAAACCAACGCCATGGGCGTATTGATCGATACCGACACTGACGGCACACCGGATTATCGGGATCTGGATTCGGACAATGACACCATTCTGGATGCCATCGAAGATAATACTACCCCGCTCCTTGCGTATAGTGATTCAGACGGAGATGGTGTTGATGATGCCATTGATGTTGACCTCACTGGTGGTAACGATGTCAATGCAAACGGTGTAGATGATGCCTATGAGCCGACTGATACAGATGCTGACGGAACACCGGATCATCGCGATACCGATAGTGACGATGACGGGATGGACGATGTATTTGAAGGCGTCGTCGATACCGACGGTGATGGTGCATTCGACTACACCGATACCGACTCCGATGCTGATGGCATTGCAGATGCCGACGAAGGTCTGAACGATACAGACAACGATGGCATACGCGACTCGCTTGAACAGGACTCGGACAACGATGGCATAGGCGACCTGAGCGAAGGTACTGCTGATGCAGATAATGATGGTGTGCCTAACTACCAGGATATCGATTCTGACGGCGATGGCATTCCGGACTCACTGGAAGGCGCTGTCGACACCGACAGCGATGGCATCCCCGACTTTCTGGACACTGACAGCGACGCTGACAGCATTCCGGATTCACTGGAAGCCGGTGCAGACCCTGCCAACCCACTGGATAGCGACAATGACAACGCCCCCGACCATCTGGATCTGGATTCCGATGGCGATGGCATCACTGACAGTGTTGAAGCCGGTTCGAATGGTTCAGACCCGGTTGATACCGACAACGATTCCATTCCCGATTATCTGGAACTGGATTCTGACGGCGATGGCATCAGCGATGCAAATGAAGGCCTGCTCGACAGCGATGGCGATGGCATCCCCGACACCGTGGATCCGGATGACAACAATGACGGTATTCCTGATGACAAAGCCGGCAGTGGTGACCTGGATGGCGATGGCATTGTGAACACCCTTGATGATGATATCGACAATGATGGAATCAGCAACGCTACAGAGAAGATGATCGATACGGATGGGGACGGCCTTGCCAACTTCATGGATCTTGATTCGGACAATGACGGCATCCCTGATGCGGTTGAATCCGTCGGCGATCTTGATGGCGACGGAGCTGCAAACTATCGTGATCTGGACAGTGATGGTGATGGTATTGCCGATGCGGAAGAAGCAGGCGATGATCCGACCTCCCCTGTCGATACCGATGGCAATGCAAGTCCGAACTACCTGGATACCGATTCGGATGGTGACGGTATTCCTGACAACATCGAAGGCGTCGTGGATAGCGACAACGACTCGAAGCCGAACTACGTAGACACGGATTCGGATGGTGACTCCATACCTGACAGCATTGAGAGTGGCATCGACACTGATGGTGACGGAGCTTCCGACTATGTGGATCTGGATGCAGACAACGATGGCATCGCCGACTCGGTAGAAGCCGGCAGCGACCCGCTGAATCCGGTAAATTCAGACAATGAAGGCGTCAGTGATTATCGCGATACCGATAGTGATAACGACGGTATTGCAGATCAGGATGAAGGTGTCATCGACAGCGATGGAGATGGCCTGCCAGATTCAACCGACCCTGATGCCAACAATGACGGCATTGCCGATGCAGACTTGGGCAACGGTGATACTGACGGCGATGGAGTACCGGATTATCTGGATAGCGATATCGATGGTGACGGCATTGCCAACATCAGCGAAGCTTTCGAGGGTGATGTACAGAGCGATTCGGATAACGATGGTATCCCCAACTTCCTCGATCTGGATTCTGATGGCGATGGCATACCCGATATTCTGGAGAATGTTCTGGATGCCGATGGTGATGGCACCGCTGACTTTCTTGATCTGGACAGTGACGGTGACGGCATTGCAGACGCTCTGGAAGCCGGCCCTGATGCAAGCATGCCAGTCGATTCTGACAACGATGGCATACCTGACTACCGTGATGAGGATGCAGACGGTGACTCACTCATAGACAGCCTTGAACAGGCCGGAGATATCGACAATGACGGCATCCCCAACTATCTGGACTCCGACTCGGACAATGACGGAATTTCAGACGAAGAGGAAGGTAGTCTCGATACCGATGGAGACGGCATCGTCGATGCTCAGGATCTGGACTCGGATGGCGATGGCAACAGTGATGCCGAGGAAGGCACCGGCGACAGCGATGGCGATGGTATACCCGACTCACGCGACTCTGACTCTGATAATGACGGAATCAGCGATGTGCTTGAAGGTAGTGCCGATACCGATGGTGATGGTGTGATAGACGCACTCGACAAGGACACTGACAACGACGGCATTCTGGATGCGCTTGAGGTGGGTAAAAATCCTCTCAATCCATTAGATACAGATCATGACGGTGTACCGGATTATCGTGATCTGGACTCTGACAATGATGGCCTGAGCGATACGTTTGAAGCTGGCGGTCTGGACGATGACGGTAATGGCCGAATTGACAACTTTGTCGACAACAACAACGATGGTCTGGATGACGGCGTTGCAGCAATACCACTACCTGTGGACGATTTTGACAAGGACAGCATTCCTGACTTTCGTGATCTGGATAGCGACAATGACGGCTTGTCAGACCTTCTGGAAACTTCTGGAGGCGCCATCGACAACGACAGAGACGGTAAGGTGGATAACTTTGTCGACGGCAATGGCGACGGACTGGATGATGGAATGGCATTGGCACCAGCCCGTATCAGTGACGTTGACGAAGATGGACAATCCAATCACCTGGATCTGGATACCGACAACGACGGTGTCATGGATCTGGTGGAAGCCGGCGGCAAGGATGAGAATGGCGACGGCATTGTAGACTCCATGGCTGATAGCGACGATGACGGTATTCCCGACCTGGTCGATGTTGATGTCACTGGCGGTGTTGACATCGATAACGATGGTATTGATGACAGTGCGGATGCCAGCTTCGTCAATGAGGATGATACCGATGGTGATGGTGTAATCGATTCACGTGATCCGGATATCGACGGTGACGGCTTTGCCAACTACCTGCAATCAGACGGTCAACCCTTACTAGGGGCTGCATTGCCCGATACCGATGGCGATGGCATTCCTGATGTCAGCGAGGCCAACGAGACGGGTGAATGGCACACGGGCTTGTCCGGCAGTGGTTGCAGTATCTCCTCCTCCCCTGCTCCGGGTCAGCGCACTATCGATCCGGTACTACCATTACTGGCACTCGCGGCACTGATGTCTCTGGCACTGCGCCAGAGGCGTGCTTCACGCCGCTGCCTGTCAGTCGTGGCGGCTTCCTGCCTGGTCAGTAGCTGCGCAACGGGGCTGAATAAACCAAGCCCTGAACCCGCAGAGTTGCACGATGGTGATGCTAAAACCGAATCCATCGAACATTACGGCAGTCATCACAGCCTCGAACGTCACCTCTATGTCGGCATTGGTCTGGGCATGAGTAAACTGGAACCTGAAGCACGGGGTCTGGCTAATGCCCGTGTTGATGATTCCAGTCATGTCGGAGGCCAGGTAACCCTGGGTATGGATGTCAACAAATGGGTGTCAGGCGAAGTCCACTATGCCGATCTGGGTAGTGCCGGAGTCACTCCGGGAGGCCGCATCAGTTACAACATAGCCGGTGCCAGCGCACTGTTCTATGCAGGTAAAAATCGACACGATTGGCGCCGTCAGGGGTTTACTGCCTACACCCGTGTCGGTATCGGCTTTCTGAACAACAGCGCTGTTGGAGAAGTGAATATCAACAATGACAAGGGTTCCCACCTGCTCTTTGGTGTCGGACTCGAATACGCCGCTACCAAGGGCATCGGGCTGCGTGCAGAGTACATCTCCTTTGACGAGGACGTCAGCTACGCGCAATTGGCACTGATCTACCGGACTGGACGACGCGAAGAGCACCCTGCTGCATTGCCACCGGTTGTCGAAAAACCAGCTGAAATTGAAGTGCTGACAACCACAGCGGTTGTCAGCCAGCCTTTAGTCGATGGAGATAAAGACGGTATCATCGATGACGTTGATGCCTGCCCGGGCTCAGCTGTCGGGTCTGCTGTTGATGCGACCGGCTGTATGCATTTTGCGGGCGTTATTGAAGGTATCAATTTTCAAGCAGGCTCGGCGATTCTGACATCGCCTTCCATCGTCAAACTGACACAGGCTGTCACGACTTTACAGAGTCATCCTGATGTAATCCTCAGCATATCGTCGCATTCCGACAACTATGGCCCTTCAGAGTCGAACCTGCATTTGTCGATCGAACGTGCACAATCAGTCAAGGATTTTCTGGTCGACGGTGGTATTGACGCAGAACGAATCACCGTCATTGCTCATGGAGAAACTCAGCCAATCGCCAGTAATGATACGTCTGAGGGACGACTCAAGAACCGCCGGGTAGATATTGTCATGGAGACACCACTGAAGCCATAGACCACGCCCCTACCCTTCCCAGGCTTGCGCTTTCTATACAGACTTGAGCAGGTGATATCGATGAGTTTGCCGATCAAATTCGACCAGTCGATAACCCTTTGCAAAAAGCTTTTGCATTTCCGAACGAACACGGAGACGTTCGGAAATCGCCTGCTCCAGATCTGTCTTGATCAGCTCGCCAAAATTGGCAGGGATGGTGATATACCTGAGCGCCTCTGAATGCCCGGCAGGCATGGCACTGCCGGTTCGCACACGCTCTGCGACCGCCGGATCGTCGAGCTGCCATTCAGCAACAAGCCTGTCCGAGGGAACACTGGCATTGATACCCAGCATCTCGCCATAATAGTTCTCATGGTAAATGCCAGCCGTTGCCCCCAGGTGTGTGATGTTGAGTGTGGCATTCACACTCAATAGTGGATCATAAGTCCAGCGAACCCGGGTGATCTTGCGCTCCAGACACCAGCTGCGCTGATACCACTTCAACTGTGCACCCAGCCCCATCCCCCGACACTCGGGATGTACTGCCAGTCGGTGAGAATGTTGTGTCGCGGGCGTCGCACTGGGGAATGCAAACAGGAATCCTGACAGACGCTCCCCCTGAAAGGCACCGGCAACCAGACCACCCTCATGCTGTATGGCAAGCATGATATCGGAGTTGTCGGCCGGATCATCCTCGCCCCACACCAATCTCTGAAAGTGTTCAGCCTGCTTGAGCTCAGCAACGGAGCGCAGCTCGCGAATGATCATGTCAGCACTGGCAGAACCCATAGTCACACTGTTTCCCGGTGCTGTGTCACCGTCTCGAGATAGTCGTAATTCAATGTCACACCGATACCTGCACCATTCGCAGGTACTGCCATCTGCCCATCGATCGCCTCCAGCGGCTCGTTGACGATATCGTGCAGAAAATAGCGACTGGCACTGGAAGTGTCGCCGGGCTTGGTGAAATTCTTGAGCGTTGCCAGGTGAATATTGTGCGCCCGACCAATGCCAGCCTCCAGCATGCCACCACACCAGACAGGCGCATCGAAGGCGGCACAGACATCATGAATGGCACGTGCCTCCATGAAGCCCCCCACCCTGCCCACCTTGATATTGATAACCCGGGCTGCACCTGCGACCAATGCCTGACGGGCATCCACCGCGGTGCGAATGCTTTCGTCCAGACAGATGGAAGTTCGCAGCAAGGCCTGGACCTTGGCATGATCGTGAATATCATCAAAGGCCAGTGGCTGCTCGATATAGTCGAGTGCAAAATCGTCCAGAGCCTGCATGATCGACAGATCTGACAGACCATAACCTGTATTGGCATCCACCGTCAATTTGATATCGGGATGCTGCTTGCGCACCGCTTCCACCAGTTTGACATCGTGACCTTGCCGTATCTTGAGCTTGGTGCGCTTGTAGCCTTGAGCCAGCGACTCATCAATCCGCTCCAGAGTCGTCTCGATGGAGGCTATGCCCAGACTGACACCGACATCCACATGATCTCCCACACCACCAAGAACGGTCTGTAAAGGTACATTCAGGCTTTTCGCCCACAAATCCCAAACGGCCATCTCCACCATGGCCTTGGCCATACGATTGCCACGCCAGGGAGACAGCACGGCTTGCAACTCATAAGGTGAACGGAATCGCTTGCCCACTATTTCAGGCAAAAGCACCTCTCGCAGGAAAGCCATGGCCCCGGCAATCGTCTCCTCCAGATAATCCGGAAAGGGATCCATGACACCTTCCGCAATACCATCCAGCCCCCCGCTCTTCAAGATCAGAAGAGGAATGGTCTTGCCGATCATGGTGCCGGTGGATATGACAAACGGCGTGATCAACGGCAAGCTGATGATGCGAAGCTCGGCAGACTCGATCCGTATCCCACCACTCATTTCATGCGGCGAGTGCGGTAAAGCATTGTGTTCAGACATCAGCGTATGAATTGTTCAACATAAACCTCAAGGGCATCAGGCTACAGCTCATTTTTCACAGAAGCCAGGTTCTGGAAAAGGAAACTGAGTTATCTGAAGGCTCGACAATACTGCAGCTTTTGATTCGCTATGACACGCACACAAACAATCCGCCACGAGTAATAGCGTAGAAGATACAGGAGCTGGATATTTTTGAGGGAGGTCAGCCAGATTGCTGACGTAGGGTAATGGTGGGGCGTGCTGGGTTCGAACCAGCGACCACCTGATTAAAAGTCAGATGCTCTACCAACTGAGCTAACGCCCCCGAATACCACTAACGGCCGGGTGACCGTGTCGACATGTCATTGCTGCTCGACTTGCCGAGCGCAAATTATAACGCATAAATATAGCTTGTGGGGTACTAAAGTCCTTCTCTATCCATTTTTTGTAGACGCTTTCTCGCTAATACTGCTGCAGAGCGCCCGGGATAGTCATCCTGCACACCCGTAAGGATGCTTCGAGCCTGTTCATACTCGCCTTGTTCGTACAGAGCGAAGCCGATTTTGAGACGTGCGTCAGGTACTTTGGTGCTGTTGGAGAAAGAATTGACGACGACTCCGAAATTTCGCAGCGCCTCTTCGAAGCTGCGCTGGGCGTACATGGCTTCACCCTGCCAGTACCAGGCATTGTCCGAGTAAGGGCCATCCGGAAACTTTTTCAGAAAATCGTCAAACGAGGCCACTGCACTATCATTCTGGCCACGGGCCAGCAAGTCATAGGCTCGGGTGTAACCTGCTTTTTCAGCCTGGGTTGCCGTATCGCGCAGTTTACCGCCGGGGGGGCGTGGTCCGTCGCCAAAATCAGCGTCATTCGAGTACGGAATGCTCACACCTTCTTCTGATACAAATACGCCAGCGGGCACCTCGGCACTAGTGGCAGCGGTTTCATCAAGCCCACCTGCCGTCTCGTCCAGCAAGCCACTACCTGCCAGCCCGCCTTCTCCACCCAGCAATCCCAGTGAGTCCTGAGCCTCTTCCAGATCAGTAATGCGTCGATCGGTATCGGCATACAGGTCGGAGTTGCGTTTGGTCAGGGTCTGGATATCGTAGTTCAGGTTTTCTATCTCGCCACGCAGACCGCGTATCTCCTTCTGCAGACCATCGATGCGTTGCAACTGATCCAGCAGCGATTGATCCATGACCCTCTCGATCCGTGCCAGCCTGCTATCCAGCTTGTCAAGCGTTGGCTTCTCCTGAGCCAGTACCGGCTTTGCAGCCAGCAGCAGACAGGTGCAAGCCAGTGCCAGCGCCTTCGTACAGAGACGGCGGGATGCCGGGCGAGCGGCACGCAACTGCAGCTGTTGTAATGGTTGGAAACTGGAAATATTCTTGTGATTCATCAGCGTGGCAGTCCTGCAACTTGATCTCGACATCAGCAAAACTTGCCGGGCATCTGGCCGGCAAGACGAAACACTCTTAATTCGGAATGGACACTTCGTAAATGACATTGACGCGTCGATTCTTGGCCCAGGCATCACTGTTGTGGCTGTCATCCACCGGCAACTCTTCACCATAGGACACCGTACGTGTCTGGGCAGAACTCACACCTTGCAACTGCAGCATGCGGGCAACCGTCTTGGCTCGATCTTCACCCAGTGCAATATTGTATTCACGGGAACCGCGCTCATCGGTATGACCTTCCAGACGTATGCGCCCTTCAGGGTTCTGTGCCAGAAAGCGACCGTGCTGCGCCACGATATCGAGAAACTCAGGCCGCAGCTCTGACGTATCGTAGTCAAAATAGATGACGCGCTCCAGCGGCGCCTTGCCGGCTATGGAGTTGGGATCGATTTCTGATCCATCCTGCAAGCCATCAATGGTGACCGGTTGCACAATGGCTTCTCTGGTACTGGCGTCCAGTAGCGCCGAATTATCGCGCGCAGGGGTGGAACCGCAGGCACTCAGCGACAAGGCGGCGAGAACAGTGAAAATGAGTTGAGTTCTGGACATGGATAAGACTCTCGGTTATCTCTGATTACTTGGAATAGGGGGACCAGGCAGGCTCTCGCACTGAACCACCATCATTCAGCGACAGGCTTTGCACAACACTGCCATCAAGTGACACGGCACCCAGTGTGCCTCTGCCATTTTTCTCGGTAGCGTAGATGATCATCTGCCCGTTGGGCGAAAAGCTCGGCGACTCATCCAGTGTCCCCTGTGTCAGAGTCTGAAACAGACCTGAGGCACGATCCAGCAGTCCGATCTGGAAACCAGCTCCAGCGCCATGCACGAATGCCACCGACGAGCCATCAGGCGATACGGTGGCGCTGGCGTTGTACTTACCTTCAAACGTGATGCGATTGGCTCGACCGCCGCGGGCAGAGACTTCGTACAGTTGCGGTCCACCACTTCGATCGGAGGTAAATATCAATGTTTCATCGTCGCGCCAGACCGCTTCAGTGTCAATCGCATCACTATCGGTTACACGACGAAACTCGCCTGAGTCGATTTGCAGTACGTAGATATCGGCATTGCCTTCAAAAGACAGCGTTACCGCAAGCCGTTCACCATCAGGCGACCAGCTGGGGGCGCCATTGATGCCGGTACGCGGAGGCATTTTGATCCGACTGCCCTTTTCACGATCCTGAATATAGATGGCAGACTGGGTGCGATTCTCGAAGGATACGTAGGCGATGCGAATACCATCGGGTGCCCAGGCAGGCGAAAGAATCGGTCGAGGCGAGTCCAGCATGGTTTGTGGGTTCTCTCCATCAGCGTCGGCCAGTTGCAACAGATACCTGCGATCTCCATCGCCAACGCTACCAGAGACAGAAACAAACGAGATCTGGGTGTTGAATGCGCCGGGTATGCCCAGAATTTCTTCGTAGACTTCGTCTGAAATCTGGTGTGCCGCACTGCGCAGCGTCTGGTCTGTCACCTGAAAATTGAAGCCGGTCATCAGTGACTGCTGCAGAACATCATAGAGCTGAAATTCAACGACATAGCCGTCACCCGCAGGTCGAATACCACCGATAAGCAGGAAATCTGCACCTGACAGGCGCCAGTTGGCATATCGCGGTACATCACCGCTAACCGGCTTGGCGACCAGATCATCTCGATTCAGAGGCGCAAAATTGCCACTTCGATGCAGATCTGCATCGACAATGGCGGCCACATCCTCGGGAACTTCACCCGTGCCGGACCAGCCGAATGGCACGATGGCAATGGGGATGGCGTTTTCACCGCCCTGGGTGATTTCGATTTCAATAACGGCCTGTGCTGGCGCTACCAGGACACTGGACAGCAACAGGGCCGCCAGGGCACCTGACGCCAGAGGCCGAGCGGCACTCAGCCTCTTGACCCCACAAACCTTTCGACAGAGCCTGCTTGCGAGGCCCGCAACCGGACGCAGCAAGACGCCCGAGGCTGGCTTGAGAGCCAGAGTTCGGATCATCGACAGAAATTCGCTCATACGCGCTTTGTAATACAAATCTTTAGTGTCCAAGGTTTGCAAGTCAGTGGGATCCTAAACTATCGCTCAGTTTAATAGAGTCAAGCTTAGACCAATCGGTAATTAACCCCAAAAGGTATTCCACCGCCAGCGGATCGTCAAACTGCGTTACAAAGCAATCAATCCGGCCGAAAATAGAATTTCAAACTCCGATCAAACAGCTTGGAGTCGGGGGCTCTAGGCAAAGGTGAGGACGCAAGTACCGCGTTTTCAACAGATTTACGCAAAGCGGCACTCCCTCCTTCACAAGTCTCAACTTTAACGTTGAGCACATCACCAGTCACCGACTGCGTCACGCTGACGGTGCAATCCACCTTGCCACTGGTGCCGGGAGGCTTGCGCCAACTACGTCCGACTTGTTGCCGGATTGAATTAAGATAGAGGTCGCGCAAACGCAAAAGTTCCTGTCGCTCTTGTCGTGCCTGCTTTGCATTCTCAGCCGTGGCAGCCTCCGCCAGTCGGGCTGCCTCTTCGGCCTGACGGGCCTCTTCAGCGGCAAGTGCCGCAGCTTTCGCAGCCGCGGCTTTCTCTGCCGCAGCCACTCGTTCTTGTTCCTTTTTGCGCGCCGCTTCCGCAGCCTTGGCCTCTTCGGCCTTGCGCGCCTCTTCGGCAATCCGGGCGGTTTCAGCTTCTTCAGCCTTACGTGCTTCTTCAGCAACCCGGGCAGTCTCGGCCTCTTCAGCCTGCCGTGCTTCTTCAGCAACCCGAGCAGTCTCAGCCTCTTCAGCCTGCCGTGCTTCCTCAGCAACCCGAGCAGTCTCAGCCTCTTCGACAGCCTTCTGCTGCTGTGCCTCTTCTTCCTGCAGTTTCTGCTCGGCGATTCGCACCGCTTGTGCAGCCTCTTCTGCCAGACGTTCCTCTTCCAGCTTGGCGGCAGCCAGTTCTTCCTCGATTCGCGCCTTTTCAGCGGCAGCCTCTTTTTGCTCCTGCTCGGCAGCGGCACGCTTTTCTTCTTCCAGTGCGTCGACACGCTCCTGCTCAACGCGCTCGCGCTCAAGCTGCGCATCACGGCTTGCCTGCAGCGCTTCCTGGCGCTCTTGCTCAGCCAGTCTTGCTTCTTCTTCCAGTCGGGCCTTTTGCTGCTCTGCCAGCTTCGCCTCTTCTTCGAGACGTACCTTTTCTTCAGCTGCTTCTGTTTTTTGTGCCGCCGCGATACGAGCCTCTTCCTGCAATTGCCGCGTGCGCTCCTCGGCTTCGCGCTGCACCTGTGAAAGCCGATCACGCTCTTCATCGGTTTTCAATCGGGCTTCATCGATTCGCCTGGTTTCCTGCTCCAACTGGCGCTGAGCGGCACTGATACGCTCCTCTTCACGCAGACGTTCCTGGCGCAAACGTTCCAGCGTTATCTCTCGCTCCAGAACCTGTCGCTCGGTCAGGCTTGCTTCCTGTTGTCGTAACGTTTCAAGCTCGGCCTGTTCGGTTGCTGCACGTTCGCGCTGTAGCTCGCGTTGCTGCTCCAGCTCGGTGGCCTGTTGCTGCAGATCCACAATGCGCTGCTTTTGATCTTCCGATGCGCTGCGTTGTTGCTCAGTCAGCTCTTCAGCCTCCTTCAACCGAGCTTCTGCCGCAGAACGAGCCTGCTCCAGCGCCGCCACTGTGGACTCCAGGGCCTGCTGTTCGGCTATCGCATCCTGCGCTCGTTGTTCATCCAGCTGTTGTAAGCGTTCGACCTCAGCCTGAATGTCGGCCTCACTCACCGCCACAGCCTGAATCGGTGCCTCTGCACCCAGCTCCACACCGCTGCTCGCAGGCTGCTTGTTGAATTGGAACACCATGGCAACCACCAGCGATACGTGCAAGAGCACGGAGAGCAGGATAGCGAACGGATATTTTCGAATGAGTGCGAACACGATGCCTAGACCGAGCTGATCAGACGTGATGGCCGTTGCCCGAACCGGGCAGTAGCCTCAGACATGCCAGCGACGTGTGCATTCGCACCCGAACACCCTGCCTGGCGCGATGATGCCTGTGCACCAGTGCCATTGAGGATATTCGTCAGATGTGAGGGCCGCATAGTCATGTCGAATTGTAATTATCGCTCCGGGTCGGACATCAAACCAATCTCTGGCGCACCTGATAATTGCAGGGTTACCATCGCTTGCATGATCTGACCATAGTTTATGCTGGCGTCTCCCGCCACCAATACCCGTCTTTCAGGGTTGAGCCGCAACACGGCACTGGCCAATCGTTGCACCTCTTCACGAGTCAACGGCTTGTCCGTTTCCTCACCCACATTCAAATACCACTCACCGGAACTATCCACCGACAGAATCAGTGGCTCCTGTGCCTCACCGGCATCCGCAATAGGTGTTGCAGCAGCATCGGGCAGATCGATTTCGACACCGGTCTGCAACAGCGGCGCTGTAATCATGAAGATCACCAGCAATACCAGCATGACGTCTATATAGGGCACGACATTGATCTCGGCCACCATACGTCGTGGCCGTCGATTGGCGCGAATGGGCCGAATGGCTCGCATCAGCTGGTTTCCGTATCACCGCCAACCCGGCGGATGGCCTGACGTTGCAAGACCGTGGAGAATTCTTCGGCAAAGTTCTCGTAACGATTCAGCAGCCGATCAACATCGGTGGCAAAGCGGTTATAGAAAATGACCGCTGGAATCGCTGCGAACAAGCCAACGGCCGTTGCAATCAGCGCCTCGGCAATGCCGGGAGCGACCATCGCCAATGTTGCCTGCTGCACATTGCCCAGAGCAGTGAAGGAATTCATGATGCCCCAAACCGTACCAAAAAGACCAATATAGGGACTGATGGAACCCACGGTTGCCAGAAAAGGCAGATGATTTTCGATGAGTTCGGCTTCACGCGAGACGGCGATGCGCATGGCCCGACCTGAACCATCCATGATGATTTCATCATTGCTGGTCTTGCGACGCAAACGTCCGAACTCGGAAAAACCGGCCTCGAAAATACGCTCAAGCCCATCCAGCGTGCCGCGACGCATCGTCAGCTTGGAATAGGTACCGGAAATATCAGAGGAGCCCCAGAAATCCTGCTCGAAATCTTCAGCCATACGCTGAGCCCGGCGCAGTTGGCGTGATTTGCCCAGAATCAGTGCCCAGGAGAAGATGGATGCCATCGCCAGGATCACCAACACTACCTGCACGATCGGGCTTGCACCCAGGATCAGGTGCATGATGGACATGTCAGAATTCACGGTTGATAGCCTCTCGAATCTCGGTTGGAATCGCACAGGGTGTCATTTCGTCGATATCGACATACACCAGTACGACGGTAGATTTGGTTAGAAGGGTATCGCCTCGCAGAACTGACTGTTCCAGAATGGCACTAGCGGACTTCAAAGTTAACAATTTGGAGGTTACCGTCAGTTGGTCATTGAAACGTGCGGGCGACAGGTAGTCGATATTCACCGATCGCACGACGAACACCCTCCGTTGTTCGGCCTGCAACTGATCCAGCTCTATCCCACCCGCTCTGAGCCATTCAGTACGGGCGCGCTCCATAAAACGGAGGTAGTTGGCATAAAACACGATACCGCCGGCATCAGTGTCTTCGATATAAACCCGTATCGGGATGGAAAATTGAGACATGCGGAAGTATTACAGACAAATTCTAGAAAATACAGGCACTAAGGCGCATACAGCCATGAAATCACGGCATATTTGCTAATACGAGGCACCATCAAGTGTTAGTTCTAACGCTCAGCCCGCACCGTCAGCAGGTATTTGCAACCCGAAATGCTTGTAGGCATGCGGGGTTACAACTCGCCCACGTGGCGTTCGCATCAGCAGGCCTTGCTGGATCAGATACGGCTCCACCACCTCCTCAAGCGTACCGGTCTCCTCCGATAAAGCGGCCCCCAGGTTGTCGATACCTACCGGGCCGCCGGCAAACTTGTGAATAATGGCATTGAGCATGCGCCTGTCCATATTGTCCAGGCCCAGTGTGTCCACATTCAGCAGGTTGAGAGCTTGATCAGCGGTATCGGCGTTGATTTTACCCTCTGCACGGATATCCACGAAGTCACGCACCCGACGCAGCAGGCGATTGGCTATACGGGGAGTACCTCGCGCTCGACGGGCAATCTCGATGCAACCACGCTCATCGATGGGCACCTCCAGCAATCGGGCCGAACGGGCAACGATTCCAGCCAGATCGTCCACTTCATAGAATTCCAGTCGTTGAACAATTCCGAAGCGATCGCGCAACGGTGAGGTCAGCAAACCGGCGCGCGTGGTCGCTCCGACCAGCGTAAAAGGTGGCAGATCGATCTTGAAAGAGCGGGCGCTGACGCCCTCCCCGGTCATGATATCGATCTGGTAGTCCTCCATCGCGGGATAGAGCACCTCTTCCACCAGCGCGCTCATACGATGAATCTCATCGATGAACAGCACATCATTGGCTTCCAGATTGGTCAATATGGCGGCCAGATCACCAGGACGCTCCAATACCGGGCCGGAGGTATGCAGAATGCGCACATCCAGCTCGTTTGCAATGATATTGGCCAGCGTGGTCTTGCCTAGCCCTGGCGGGCCAAACACCAGCACATGATCCAGAGCCTCGCTGCGCATCTTTGCAGCCGCGATGAACAACTCCATCTGTTCTGTGACAGCTCGCTGCCCATGGTAATCGGCCAGCATCTTGGGGCGCATGGCCCGTTCCTGTGCATCCTCCTTTCGCACATCGGCCGCTAGCAGTCGTTCGGGGTCGGACATGGTGTCATGAGTTCCTGTAGTTATCGCTCTTTACGGATCTTCAAACGTGGCTGGCAGACTGTCCGGGAATAGCCTGATCCGTGTTGCGGATACGATCACTATCCAGCACTGTCACCTATCGGGCAGCGCCTCGCAATGCTGCACGTATCATCTGTTCGACACTCTGGCCTGCCTCAGCGTGCTTGTCGAGCAGACGTGTAGCCTCAGCTGGCTTGTAGCCCAGCGATACCAGCGCCTCTTCCGCCTGCTCCCGCGCACTGGGTTCATCATCCAGCGGCAAGCTACCGCTTGGCAGACTACCCATGCCCAGCCCCAGTGTCTCCACCTTGTCCTGCAATTCGATCAGCAGGCGCTCGGCCGTCTTCTTGCCGATACCCGGCACACGAGTAAGCGCGTTGATGTCCTTGGTCGCGATGCAACTCAGAAACTCATCGGTACTCAGACCTGACAGAATCGCCAGGGCGACCTTGGCACCCACACCGTTGACTTTCAACAGGGCGCGGAAAAGAACCCGCTCTGTGCGTGTGCCAAACCCGTACAGCAATTGTGCATCTTCGCGCACCACCAGGTGCGTGAACAAAGCGGTGGTATCGCCCAGTGGCGGCAAGGCATAGAAGGTAGACATGGGCGCATCTACTTCGTAGCCCACACCCTGCACATCAATGAGCAGTGAAGGTGGGTTCTTCTCAAGCAGAACCCCTGTCAACCGACCAATCATAATCTCAAGCCTCTTCCGCGCGTACGCTTTCTTTGTGGCAAAACGGTGCCTCCCGGCGCCTTGCGCGAATGGGCATGACAAATGGCAATAGCCAGACCATCGGCCGCATCAACCTGTACCTCAGGGATGATCTGCAACAAGGCTCTGACCATGATCTGTACTTGTTTCTTGTCGGCAGCGCCTGAGCCTGTTACCACTTTCTTGACCAGTCGCGGGGCGTATTCTGCCACCGTTAACTGACGCGATATCGCCGCGGTGATAGCCGCACCACGCGCCTGCCCCAACTTCAGCGCAGACATCGGATTATTGCTCAGGAAAACCTGTTCAATGGCCACTTCCTGCGGCTGCCACTCATTGATGATATCGCCCAGCGCTGCGTGAATATGGCCCAGGCGTTCGGGAAACGAGTCGCCTTTGACACGGATATGGCCGTGCGTCAGGTGAAAGCTGCGCGCCCCGTCGGACTCGATAATACCGTAACCGGTAATGACCGAGCCCGGATCAATGCCCATGACGCGGATAAGTCCGTTGGGACGCGAGGCTGTCACGAGTGAGCTTGTGTCAGTGCCATTAATTTTATTCGCCGTAGGATTCGCCAGGAATATCCGCGTTGGTAAAGACTGACTGCACATCATCGAGATCTTCGAGCACATCGATCAGTTTCAGCAATTTTTCGCCCTGCTCAACGTCCAGTTCCACATCGACCGAGGCCCGCATGGTGACTTCGGAATGCTCCGGCGACAAGTCGGCGGCGATCAAAGCCTCCTTGACGTCCATGAAGTTATCTTCTGTTGTCAGTACATCAATGGAACCATCATCATTGGTGATCACATCATCAGCTCCCGCTTCCAGAGCGGCTTCCATGATGGCATCTTCGTCAACGCCTTCCCCATAATTCAGCACACCTTGCTTTTCGAACAGGTAGGAGACTGAACCCTGAGCGCCCATGTTGCCGCCATACTTGGTGAAAGCGTGTTTCACCTCCGAGACCGTACGGTTACGGTTGTCCGTCATGGTATCGACCATGATGGCCACACCGTTCACGCCATATCCTTCGTAGCGATTTTCCTCGTAAGCCACATCATCCAGCTCGCCCGCGCCTTTCTTGATCGCGCGTTCGATGGTGTCCTTGGTCATGTTGCCGCTCAAGGCCTTATCCACTGCCAGACGCAGGCGCGGATTGGACGTCAAGTCAGAACCACCCATCCTCGCTGCGATATTGATTTCGCGGATGAATTTGGTGAACAATTTGCCACGCTTGGCGTCTTGCTTGCCCTTGCGATGCTGGATATTGGCCCATTTACTATGTCCGGCCATTTACTGCCTCTTGCTTGTCAGAAGTTGATGTATTGTCGCGCATTTGCTGCCCGGATGCCCAGTCAAGACACCACAAAGCCTGCTGCGCCATGAATGCCCGTTACTCTCGGAATCGGCCAAGAGTCAGAAAGCGTGCCACGTAGTCGGTACATTGACGAGAAAATATCAGGGTTGAATGCGATAACGGCAAACAGATTCTGTCGCTTGCATTATCTATCAGGGTTTCACTTTCACGTACCACGCCATCACTCTGTGTACCGACCGGATACAGTAGCGAGGTGATTCCCAGCTTGCCGTTGCCGGTGATGATACCCAGAGGACGACCTGCTGCAAAGCCCGGAGCCCCACCCAGCAACCCGCCTTCGATACTGCGGCCCAACAATCGTCGCAGTGCCGGTGAATTATTAACGCGACTGGCCACATAGCTTCCCCGAACTGGCGAACCGATCAGCACCACCTTGTTGACTGCCAGTTCCGGATATTCATGCAACAGATGCAGAATCACGATTCCGCCCAGGCTATGACCAACCAGATTGATGCTCTTGGCTCCCAGCACACCAATCTCATCATGCAGCTTGCGGGCGTTCTCTGCCGGGTTGCGCTTGAGAAAATTATAGCTGACCGAATGCGTGCGAAACCCACGGGCTTCAAGCATTCTGCCCATGACTCGCATCACCACACCATGCATCCAGATACCGTGTACCAGCACGGTAATCTGGCCGGGTAACGGCTCTGAACTGTTGCTTGTCAAACGTTTAACCCTCGGCCTTGAAAATAGCCTGCAAGGCTGCCCGATTTGAACAGGACGATACCTTGGCAATGGCCTCGACGATCGGTAACCAGCAATACTCGGAATGCTCGGACGAGTCCAGCACCACCTCACAGCGATCAGGCAACTGCACGCTGAACTCATGCTCCAGATTCTCCACCACACCCGGAGCATAGCGTCTGCGCCAGGCTGCCTGGATAGGATAAGTACGGCTGGTGCCGTGATCGTTGACCGGCACCACGATGCCGGTCTCCTCTGCCAGTTCGCGACTGGCAGCCAGAGCAGGTGTCTCACCCGGCTCCAGACTGCCCGTCACTGACTGCCAGAACCCTGCAGGGCTCTGGCGGCAGATCAGCAGCACCTCCAGTTGCAGGGTATAGACCACTACCAGCACGGACTCGGGCCGCTTGAACAGCGAACGTACCCGTGCCGTGCCGGAAGCTGTATCAGGCATCTGGCTGAACAGCACGAGCCCGGGCTCGCAGATGCAGATCTTTCATCTGTTGCTCTGAGACAGGGCTGGGTGCATTGGTCAGCAGACAGCTGGCACTCTGCGTTTTCGGGAAAGCCATGACGTCACGAATACTCTCGGCACCACACATCAGCATGACGAGACGATCGATTCCGAAAGCAACGCCACCGTGAGGTGGTGCACCGTACTTCAGAGCCTCGAGCAGGAAGCCGAACTTGTCGGTAGCTTCCTGTTCATCGATTCCCAGTACATCCAGAGCCTTTTGTTGCATCTCGGATGAGTGGATACGAATGGAACCGCCACCCACTTCGGAGCCGTTGAGGACCATGTCGTAGGCCCTTGACAATACCTTGCCCGGATCTTCATCCAGCTGGGTTTGCCACTCTTCAATGGACTCGGCACTAGGTGCTGTAAACGGATGATGCAGCGCATGCCAGCGCTTTTCGCGCTCGTCGAATTCGAACATCGGGAAGTCCACGACCCACAATGGCCGCCAGGCATCTTCGACCATGTCGAGTTTCTTGGCCACTTCGATGCGCAAGGCACCCAGTGCGGCTTCAACTACCGATGTCTTGTCAGCGCCAAAGAAGATCAGATCGCCATCTTGTGCCCCTGTGCGCTCGATGATCGCAGCCAGAACTTCGGCCGGGAAAAACTTGACGATGGGCGACTGCAAACCTTCAGGACCTTTGGCAATGTCATTGCACTTGATATACGCCAGACCTTTCGCACCATAACGACCCACGAATTCGGTGAAGCCATCAATTTCCTTGCGCGACAGCTTGTTGCCACCCGGTACACGCAAGCCCGCTACCCGGCCTTTAGGATTCTTGGCAGGCTCGGCAAACACCTTGAAATCCACGCCTTCCACCAGATCGGACAGTTCAGTCAGTACCAGAGGTATACGCAGATCCGGCTTGTCGGAACCGTACAGGTTCATGGCATCCGCATAGGTCATTTGTGGAAAATCGTTGCCACCACCCAGCTCCACATCCAGCACGTCCTTGAACAGGACTTTCATCATGTTTTCCATGGTGCTCATGATGGTCTTTTCATCGATGAAGGACATCTCGATATCCAGCTGCGTGAATTCTGGCTGACGATCTGCACGCAGATCCTCATCCCGGAAGCAGCGGGCAACCTGATAGTAACGATCGATGCCACCCATCATCAGCAACTGCTTGAACAGCTGTGGCGATTGCGGCAGTGCATAGAACTCACCCGGATGGTTACGGCTGGGCACCAGGTAGTCGCGAGCCCCTTCAGGGGTTGCACGCGTCAGCATGGGTGTTTCGACTTCAATAAAGCCGTCATCTTCCAGTGCATGACGCAGCTGGCGAACCACACGGGCACGCAGACGCAGGCGCTCCTGCATCTCGGGACGACGCATATCGATGTAACGGTAACGCAGGCGATTCTCTTCCGAGACATTGCTGTCATCGAGCTGGAACGGCGGTGTTGCCGCCCGATTCAGGATCTCCAGTTCGTAACCCAGCACTTCGATCTCGCCGGTTGTCATATCCGGATTGACGGTGCCTTCGGGTCGCAGGCGAACCTTGCCCGTAATCCGCAATACAAATTCGTTACGAACCTCCTCGGCAAAGGCAAACGTTTCGGCTCGATCCGGGTCGAAAACGACCTGAACCAGTCCGGTATGGTCTCGCAGATCAATGAAGATCACTCCACCGTGATCTCGACGACGGTGAACCCAACCGCAGAAAGTCACAGTCGAATCGAGTTGTTCTCGGGTAATAGCCCCACAGGGGTGAGTGCGCATGAAGACCTCAACGAGCAAAAGCGGCAATTGTAGATAGTTATCTGGCGCACGAACAGCGATAATCGATATCCTTTTTCATTCTTTATGGACTATTCATGCCTAAGTTTCACGTCTATGGCGTCGGCAACGCACTAGTGGACCTCGAATACGAGGTTCCAGACAGTCTTTTGTCCGAACTCAAGATCGACAAGGGCCTGATGACTCTCATAGAAGAAGAGCGCCATCATGAGCTGCTCGACAAACTAAGCACATATCAGTCCCGCCCCTGCGGTGGCGGCTCAGCAGCCAATACCATCACCGCTGCTGCCCAGTTGGGATCTGCCGCCTACTATTCCTGCAAGGTTGCGAATGATGTAACCGGCACCTACTTTCTGGACGATCTGAGCGCCAGCGGCGTGCAGACCAATCTGCAACGAGAGAACCTGGCTGCCGGCCATACCGGCAAGTGCATCGTCATGGTGACACCGGACGCCGAACGCAGCATGAATACATTTCTGGGCATCACCCGAGAGATCAGTGTCGCGGAGCTGGATGAGGCTGCCATCAAGGATTCCGAGTACGTCTACATCGAGGGCTACCTGGTCCCGGAAGTCAATGCGCGGGCCGCGGCCATCAAGGCACGAGAAATTGCTCGAGCCAATGGCGTCAAATGCTCCCTGACTCTGTCTGATGGAAACATGGTCAATTATTTCAAGGATGGCCTGAAGGAGATCATCGGCGACGGCCTGGACATGGTCTTCAGTAATGAAGATGAAGCCAGACTGATGTTCGATGTAACCTCTATCGAAGACTGCATCGAAGGCATGAAAAGCATCAGTCGGCAGTTTGCCATGACGCGCGGTCCCAAAGGCGCCATGATCTTTGACGGTGAGAAGCTCTATGACATCCCGGCCAAGAAGATCGAAGCTGTCGATACCAATGGTGCTGGTGATATCTATGCCGGAGCCTTTTTGCATGGTTTGACCCACGGCATGCGCTTTGCCGACTGTGGTGAACTGGCAGGCTATGCCGCTACAAAACTGGTCCAGCAGATGGGTGCGAGGCTGAGCGACGATCAGATGATCGAAGTCAGCAAACGTTTTGTTTAAGCTTCCCAGCATTCCGACGGGCGCGCCCGTCTCGCTGGCACTGATTGCACTCAACATTGCGTTGTATCTGGGCCAGATGGCCAGCGGCGGCAGCATGACGAATGCGGGCCTGTTGTACGGACCACTGGTGCAAGAAGGTCAGTGGTGGCGCTTGCTCACGTCCGGGTTTCTACACGGCAGCTTGCTGCACGTGGGATTCAATATGTACCTGCTTTACATGCTGGGACCGCAACTGGAACGCAGCTTCGGCAGCTTGCGCTTCTCTCTGATGTATCTCAGTTCCTTGGTCGGCGGCGCTCTGACGGTGATGCTGTTCGATTGGGATCAGGCCACCCTGGGCGCATCCGCTGCGGTACTGGGTCTGGCGGCGGTGATGGGGATTGCCCTGCACGAACGCGGCATGAAACCACAGCAGTCTCCCGTGTTCGGACTGGTAGTGCTGAACCTGGCCCTGCCATTATTGGTACCGGGCATCTCGTTCTGGGGTCACTTTGGCGGCGTACTGGCTGGCTTGCTGATCGGCTACCTGGTGATCTGGCTACCGGCTCGCTCACAGGGTGCATCGACCAGCAACACCGTATCGATCGGTGCAGCTGCCATCGTACTGTTGACGGCGCTAGCTATCATGGCTGCAAAACTGGGAGGCGTCTCGCTGGGTTAGAGGCCTGGCCGAGGAATTGCGCCCGCAGTAAATCAGTCTATTCTCGCCAGGCTCCGGGAGCCTGGCGAGAACCGGTTCGTTCTACCGACCTATCTGATCAGTGCTCGATGGCATTAATCAGGATTTTTTCGCGGCCTCATACAACGGCATGACTTTGGCAGCGTAATTGGTCAAGTCCTTGATGCGAGTATCGTTGGACGGATGCGTTGACAGAAACTCCGGACTACTTGAGCCGCCTGTCAGTTTTGCCATCTTCTCCCACACCGCAATCGCTGCCCGCGGATCGTAACCGGCACGCGCCATTAGTTCGACACCCATGCGATCCGACTCCGTTTCATGCAAGCGACTGTTAGGCAATCCCAGGGTTGTCTTGTAGACAAGATCTGCCAATGCCTGCGTCGTTGCACCGGCGCCCGTTGCCTGACTGAGAATACCCAGCACCAGAGATTTGTTAGCTTCTTCCGAGGCACGCTCTCTGGAATGTTCGCGCAATGCATGAGAAATTTCGTGCCCCATAATGGCCGCAATCTCTGCATCAGTGAGTTGCAATTTTTCAATGATGCCCGAATAGAAAGCGATTTTGCCACCCGGCATGGCCCAGGCATTGAGCTGGTCTGAATTGATAACGTTCACCTGCCAGTCCCAACTCTTCGCATCTTCGCGAAACACTCCGACGGTAGGAATAATGCGATTGGCAATTGCCTTGACTCGCTTGGTCATGGCAGCATTGGTGTTCAGAGTTCCTTCCTTGTTGGCCTCACCAATGACCTGCGCATAGGCAGTCACAGCACCCTGGTTCAGTTCGTCAGCCGAGACCAGCGTCGACATTCGCTGGGTGCGATCCAGACCGATGGCGCCCGGTTGTGTTGTCTGCACGCTGACGCAAGCAGACAGGATTGAGGATGTAACTATTACTAGAGGAACTAGGCTACGAAGTTGCATAGGTGTACTTTCTTTCCTGACTTGTTGATTCGAGTCTTCAAAACACATTATCACCACTAAGGGATCGTGAAATAATTAAGTAACAGTTTTCAGTTGGCCCTGGGGGACGCCCAGTCCGCCTGTCCGGCAAGGCGTGAGAAGGGCGAATAGCTTGCTATTCAACCGCCGAACAACGCGGCAGGGCAGGATGCAGGGACGACTGAAAATGATAGTTAATTGTTTCACGATCCCTAAGGTGACATAGCGCCCGGCTCTGGGTTAAACAATGTGCACTGAAATAGCACATCTTGGTCTTTAACAGAGCATAGCGGCAGTGTTACTCTTCGGCTAACCTCAAGGAGCACGGCACAATGGCCGACAAGCAAGCAGCAGTCAACGATGTGATTCTCAAGAGACAGGCATTGATCGAAACGATCATGGAAGCGTTGCCTCGCTCATTGGATGCCTCTCACAAGGAGCAATTGACGCAGTTTATTCCCGCCTACTTCGAGTACGTACCAAATGAGGAGTTGGCACAGATCAGTGCAGATGATCTGGCCGGTACGGCGCTAGCCCACTGGCAACTGGCTCGTAATCAAGGCGATGAAACACATAGCCATGCAGTCTATAACCCTACGTTCGACAAGCATGGCTGGCAATCGGCGCACACCATCATCCAGATAGTGGCGCGTGATCAATCCTGGCTGGTGTCCTCCATGCATGCCAATCTGGAACGTCTCGGGCACACCGTGCATCGCATCATTCACCCTATTTTAAGTGTAGAACGAACCGCAGAAGGCCAATGGCTTCGACTCACTGACACTGCACCAAAAGAGTCACTGATCCATATCGAGATCGATGCGATTACCGAAGAAGATCAACCCACCGTTCGCCAATCCATTGACGAGCTTTTCAAGACACTCGCCATTATCCGGCACGATTCTGCAGCCGTTAGAAGTCAGCTTGAGAGCATCGCTGATTCGGTAGAAAATACTGAGCAATCCGAGTTTGTTCGCTGGCTCGATGAGCGGCAGTTTGCCTGCCTGGGTTATGCGCAGCTGCAGCTTGGCGATGGCTTTACCGCATTGCACCATTCGACCGGCGTCGTCCATGGCAGCGAGCAACTGAGTGGCTGGAACACGGCAGATCTGATGCCCGATGGACTGGATGGCGAAAGCCTGGATACGGCATTTGCAGATAACGCGCCAGTGGTCTGCAAGGCAGGCCATGCCTCGCCCATCATTCGCAACGAACCGGCTGATCTGATCATGTACGCTCGACGCGATGCCAATGGCAAGCTGACGCATATAGATTGCATCGTCGGTCTGTTTATCACCGGTTTGCAGAACGAAGCTGTCAGTAGCATCCCCTGGATGCGTGAACGGGTTGAGCGAGTTATCAATGCCTCAGGCACGACTACCGAGTCTCATGATGGCAAAGCCATTGCCGCGACTCTGCGAGGGTTGCCACGCGCCATGCTCATGCAGACGCGCAGTAACGATCTATTGAGCATGGCCAGTGGCATTGTGGCTTTGCAGGAGCGCCAGCAGGTTCGGCTCTTCAACTCCACAGACTCTCTGGGCCGATTCAGTAACTGCCTGGTCTACATTCCGCGAGATGCTTACAGCCGCGATTTGCGCCTGACGATCGAGCAGATTCTGATCACTCATATTGACGGCATCAGCGCCGGATTCGACACGCGCTTCTCTTCAGAATCCGCACTGGCAAGACTGCATTTCATCATTCAGAAAAACCCTCCCTTCATACGTGATATCGATTGGGACTCCATAGAACAACGTATTCGTCAGGCCGCCATCACCTGGACTGATCGTCTGGAATCGACCTTGCGTGAGAATCACGATGAGGTCACGGCCATGCGCCTGCTGCGTCGTTATTGCACCGCTTTTCCTTCCAGTTATCGTGAAGACTATTCGGCACGAGCCGCTGCTGCAGATGTCGACTTCATCGAGCACAGCCTGCCCGAAGAGGCACCGGTCATGAGTTTCTACCGGCATATCGTGGCGGACAGTGGCACCATCAACTTCAAGCTGTTTGCCAAATACCAGCCGGTTTCTCTCTCTGATGTCATTCCCGTTATTGAAAACATGGGATTGCGGGTCGAGTCTGAACATCCATTCGAGGTTCGTGGGGCTAATGCTCCGCCAGTATGGATTCACGAATTCACCGTGCAGCAAACCAATCAGAACGTCAGTCAGGAAACGGACGATTCGGCTATCCGCATCCAGACCGCTTTCGATCATATCTGGCGTGGCGATGTCGAGAATGATGGCTTCAACCGTCTGATACTCGATGCCTCTCTCGAATGGCGTCAGGTCGTGATACTGCGAGCCTTGTGCAAATACCTGCTGCAGATCAATGTGCCCTTCTCGCAGGCTTATATGATCGACAGTCTTATTGCGAATGCGCCAATCACACGTCTGTTGGTTGAGCTGTTTGAAACACGCTTCAAGCCCGGCACCGATAGCGCACAGTCGCAGCAGATGACAGCATTGCTTGACAACATTGACGCCCAGCTGGACAGCATTGTGAGTCTGGACGAGGATCGCATACTGCGTGCTTACCGCAACGTCATTCTGGCGACATTGCGTACCAACTTCTATCGCACCGACGAGCAGGGTCAGCTGCGTGACTACCTGTCGTTCAAGCTGGATTCCAAGGCGGTGCCAGATTTGCCATTGCCTCGTCCAATGGTTGAGGTTTTTGTTTATTCGTCCAAGGTTGAAGGTATTCACCTGCGCGGTGGACCAGTTGCCCGTGGTGGTTTGCGTTGGTCTGATCGACGTGAGGATTACCGCACCGAAGTGCTGGGCCTGATGAAGGCACAAATGGTCAAGAACGCTGTCATCGTTCCGGTTGGCTCCAAGGGTGGCTTCTACGTCAAGGCAGCATTGCCGCCAGAGCGCGAAGCCATGATGGCAATCGTCATTGATTGCTACCGCACCTTCCTCAGCGGCTTGCTGGACATCACCGACAACCTTGACGGTGCGACGGTCATTCCCCCACCTGATGTGGTTCGATACGACAAGGACGACCCCTACCTGGTGGTTGCAGCCGACAAGGGTACGGCCACCTTCTCTGACTACGCTAACGAAGTTGCCATCAAGTATGGTTTCTGGCTGGGAGATGCCTTTGCATCTGGCGGCTCGGTCGGTTATGACCACAAGAAGATGGGCATTACCGCTCGCGGTGCCTGGGAGTCGGTAAAACGCCACTTCAGAAATCTGGCAATCAACACGCAGAAAGATGAATTCACAACGGTCGGTATCGGCGACATGGCCGGTGATGTTTTTGGTAACGGCATGCTGCTGTCACCGCATCTGAAGCTGGTCGCAGCATTCAACCATCAGCATATCTTCATTGATCCCAGCCCGAATGCGTCGCTCACTTTTGCCGAACGCCAACGTCTGTTCAACCTGCCCCGTTCAAGCTGGTCAGACTACGACAGCTCCCTGATTTCCGCCGGTGGCGGTATCTTCTCGCGACAGGCCAAGCAGATCGAACTCTCGCCCGAGGCCCAGCAGATACTGGGAACGGATCAGGCAAAACTGACTCCCACGGCACTCATTTCGGTTATTTTGCAAGCTCCAGTGGATCTGTTGTGGAACGGTGGCATCGGCACCTACGTCAAAGCCGCATCACAGACTCATGCCGACGCTGCTGACCGAGCCAATGATTCTCTGCGAATCAACGGCGCCCAACTGCGTGCAAAAGTAGTCGGTGAAGGCGGCAACCTTGGTTTCACACAACTTGGCCGTATCGAGTTTGCCCAGAACGGTGGACTCATCTATACCGATGCCATCGACAATTCGGCCGGCGTCGATTGTTCGGATCATGAAGTCAACATCAAGATTCTGGCGAACGCCATTGTTGCCGGTGACGACATGACGATCAAGCAACGCGATCAACTGCTGGAGTCGATGACGACTGATGTCGGGTTGCATGTGCTGCGTGACAATTATCTGCAAACTCAGTGTATCGATCTGTGCGTAGTAGACGGACCGGCAGCGCTGAATGAGCAATCACGCTTCATGCAGCATCTGGAATCCATCGGCCGTCTGGACCGCACCATCGAGTACCTGCCCGAAGCCGAAGAAATCGCGGACCGCATGGCCCATAATCGCGGCCTGGTCCGGCCCGAAATCGCAGTGCTGGTTTCGTACAGCAAGATGGTCATGTTTGACGATCTGATGGGCAGTAATTTTTCTGCTGATCCTTCACTTGAATCCGTGCTGATGGACTACTTCCCGCAGGCATTGACAAGCGGGTACCGCGAACAGATTCTGCAGCACCGTCTACGGCCCGAGATCATTGCCACTATCGTGACCAATGATGTGGTCAACCGACTCGGCCCCACCTTTACACTGCGCATGCGCCAGGAGCTCAACGCGACTGCCAGTGATGTTGGAGCGGCCTTTGTCATCGTCAAGCACATCTTTCGATTGCCTGAACTCTGGGCTTCCATCGAGGAGCTGGACAATCAGATTGATGCCATCGAGCAATACCGTATGCAGATATTGGTGCGTGGACTGGTCGAACGTGCCACTCACTGGCTGATCAGAACCCGTAAGACTGGCAGCAACATCCATGCTCTGGTAGAGCAGTTCCGATCCGGTCTGGATGAACTGATTGAAGCCATGCCTGATTGTCTGTCCGGTGTCGAGCAGGCAACTCTGGAACAACGTGTCAATCACTTCGTACAGGCTGGTGCGCCAACTGAGACGGCAACGGCTGTGGCACGTGTGGTACCGCTGTCTTCGGCAATGGATATCGTCGAGATTGCCCGTTCACTGAGCCAACCGGTCGCTGATGTAGCCTCGGTCTATTTTGCTCTGGGTCAGCACCTGGACCTCAGCTGGTTACGAGAACGCATTGGGGAACTGGTTGTCACTTCACACTGGCACAAGCTGGCAACGGCCGAACTACGTGGTGACCTGCATTATCAGCAACGTCATCTATGTGCCGAGGTTGTTGGTGTCACGGATGCCTCCCTGCCAGCCCTTGAACGCGTCAGCGGATGGGCAAACCAGCACGCAACGGCCATCTCCCAGTATCAATCATTGATGACTGAGCTCAAGGCAAACACATCCATCGACTTCGCCATGCTCTCTTTGGCAATCAACGAAGTTCATCGACTGCTGCGTTCTGACAGGCCACTTGCAGTACAGGCATAACGGACACAGGTTCAAGCAGGCTGCCCGGTAATACGACAGTGTCGCTTTACCGGGCATACTGCTACCTTATAATCAACGTCCCTTAGCCTGACAGGAGCATTAGCGCTTGCCCATTGAAAATCTCATCCTGATGTTGCTGATCGGCATCATATTCGGTTCAATCGCTGGGGTTCTATTGCGCAGTCGAGGCATGGTGTTCATCGTGAATATGCTGCTGGGTATCCTTGGAGCCTCACTGGGTGCCTTCTTTCCCGTCATTGTCGGACAATCACTGTCTGTTGATGTGGGTGGTGCGGACTACCTGATTCGTGCCCTGTTCGGCGCTTTCATGCTGGTTCTGATTGCCAGCTTGTTCCGTTCAGCCAAGCCTCGCAATTTCGAATAAGCCCAGCGGCAGCAGGAGTACCAGGCATATGAAACTTGACGGCGATTTCCAGTTTATTGATGTTGCCCAGAGCGATGGTGTCGTCTGGCTGACCTTGAGCCGACCAGAAAAGCTGAACACCTTCACGGCGGCCATGCATGGCGAGATTCGTGAGGTATTTGCTCGTATCAGGCAAGCCTCAGAGGTGCGTTGTCTGGTCATTACCGGTGCAGGTCGTGGTTTTTCTGCAGGACAGGATCTGGCCGACCTGGATCTGAGCGCCCTGGCAGACGTAGTTGAAGAACACTACAATCCCTTGATTCGTGCCATTACCTCGATGCATATACCGGTGATTGCCTGCGTTAATGGTGTTGCAGCAGGCGCTGCCGCCAATATGGCCCTGGCCTGCGACATCGTGCTGGCAGCCCGTTCCGCCAAATTCATCCAGTCCTTCAATCATGTCGGTCTGGTCCCCGACGGCGGCGGCACCTGGACATTACCCCGACTGGTAGGTCTGGCACGAGCAACCGCTCTATGCATGACCGGAGAGGCCGTGCCCGCCGAGCAGGCAGAGCAATGGGGCATGATCTGGCGCTGTGTAGATGACGACAAACTGATCGAGGAAACCACCCTGCTCGCCGACCGACTGTCAAAGCAGGCTACCACTGGTCTGTTCTACACCAAGCAACTGCTACGTCTGTCACAGACCCGCACACTGGATGAGCAGTTGAACCTTGAGCGTGATTATCAACACTCTGCCAGCCAGACCAATGATTTCGCAGAAGGCGTCGATGCCTTTCTCAACAAGCGCAAACCACAGTTTTCCGGCAACTGATCCACGCCAGCGTCGCTATTCTGATCGACTCGTAAATAGAGCGCTATAACGCCTGTTTGAGACGATCTTGCACATTCACTTTGTCGTATTCAGACAAAGTGTCGCGAATCACTATCATAGGGGTCGTCACTGAGGCAGTGATGACTTTCGGTTGGCCGATACACCTAGTTACCATGAAGTCACTAACTGGTGAGATGCTCCTTATGGCCGACCAAGAGAATTTCGACGACGAAGAAGACATCATCCTCTCTGAGCTCAACAACGAAGAACTGGTTGAACAGATGCACGATGATCTCTATAACGGACTCAGGGAAGAGGTCGTTGAAGGGACGGAGATATTACTTGAACGCGGCTGGGGCCCCGACAAGGTTCTCAACGAAGCTCTGGTAGAGGGCATGCGCATCGTTGGCATCGATTTTCGGGACGGCATACTGTTCGTTCCCGAGGTCCTGATGGCCGCCAACTCCATGAAAGGTGGCATGGGCATACTTCGGCCTCTGCTTGCCGAGACCGGCGCTGAGCCTATCGGCAAGGTTGTGATCGGCACAGTCAAGGGAGACATTCACGACATCGGCAAGAACCTGGTTGGCATGATGCTCGAAGGGGCTGGTTTTGAAGTCATCGATATAGGCATCAACAACCCGGTCGAAAATTATCTGGCAGCGCTCGAAGAACACCAACCAGACATTCTGGGCATGTCAGCCCTGCTCACCACCACCATGCCGTATATGAAAGTGGTAATCGACACACTCAAGGAAAAAGGCCTGCGCGATGACTTCATCGTACTGGTGGGCGGTGCACCACTGAATGAGGAGTTCAGTGATGCGGTCGGCGCTGATGCCTATTGCCGTGATGCTGCCGTTGCCGTGGAAACCGCAAAGTCACTGATTGCCGAACGACGTCAGATTCGCATCTGAGCACGCAGGCGACTTCGGGCATCAAGGTGGCAGCACCACAGGAAATAGCCTGCGAACAGCCCGATGCCGCTACACTGGTCATTGCCTGCGGGGCAATTGCTCACGAACTGGTTGCGGTTCTCAAAGCCAGTCAATTCGGGCAGATAGACATTCAGTGCCTACCGGCCGAATGGCATAACACGCCACATCGCATTGCACCGGCTGTTGAGCAGAAAATAAGCCAAGCTCAGGGGAAGTATTCGCGCATTCTGGTGGCTTATGGAGATTGTGGCACCGGTGGACGACTGGACCAGGTGCTGGAAAAATACCAGATACAGCGACTACCCGGAGATCACTGCTACAGTTTCTTCGCAGGCAAAAAAGTTTTCGAGGCCATGACGGAGGCTGAACTGGGCACCTTCTATCTGACGGATTATCTGGTCGACAATTTTGAACGTCTCATTCTGGAAGGCCTGGGCATCAGCCGTCATCCGGAGTTGCTCGATCAGTATTTTTCGAACTACACGCGCGTGATGTATCTGGCTCAGGATGACAGCCGTAACAATCGGCAAGCACAGGCAGTCCGGGCGGCCAGCAGTCTTGGTTTACCCTTGCAAGTGCATCAGACCGGACTACAAGCTTTTGAACATGCCATGAGCGTTATCCGAATTTCAGCAGTTTAACCTTTCACTATCAAGTCATCATGCCTGAACTGATCAAGATCTACTGGCGCGACATTCCCTCGCAGGTCACCGCCAAAGCTGGTCGCAAGACAGCCAAAGTCATGCTGCCGGCGCGTTTTCAGGAGGGCATTGACCGGGCCGCCATGCGCGCCGGCAAGGGTTCCAGTGATGCCTATATGGAAGACTGGCGTCGCGAGCGCAGCCCTTGCAGTGCACAGCTGCAAATCGAGGCTGAAACGGCTGCCGCCAAACTGGTACAGGACCTGGATGAAGCCGCGCTTGAGTTATTGGTAAAAGCCAAGGGCATCGCCGCCCACGTCGGCATGACACGCGAACAGATAGCCACCCTGACACAGCCAGCCGGGGATGCATCAAAGTCAATTGACGAAGAGGACTGAGCGTTCATGTACTGGCTGAGAAAATGGTCCGTTCGTCACGCCCGGCTGATGGAAATAACCTACAACACGGTAGAACGCTGCCTGATTGCAGCAACACCACTGTACCGACGACTCGGAGAAAAACGGCTCGAAAAGCCTGTTGCCGCCATCGAAAAAGTGGTCAAGGGGGCTCTGTTCGATTGCCAGATGTGCGGCCAGTGTGTTCTGAGCAGCACCGGTATGTCATGCCCCATGAACTGCCCGAAAAGTATTCGTAATGGTCCTTGTGGCGGCGTTCGTGCCGATGGCTATTGCGAGGTCAAGCCTGAAATGCGCTGTGTCTGGGTTGAAGGTTGGGAAGGTGCGGGGCGAATGAAACACGGCTTGCAGATATCCACCGTTCAGTTTGCGGTCGATCATCGACTCAAGGGGCGCTCATCGTGGCTGCGCGTGATTCGCGAACAGGCTGAGATTGCTGCAGCCCCCGAACCCCTGGTGCAAAGCTCAAACGCTGCCGAGAAGAAAACCTTGTGAACGGCTTCGAAGATGAATCTGTACCAGGCTACCATTCGCATATATTGCCCGGCCACAGCTCACCCGGCAGATTCGAACGAACTTTGCGTGCCGGCCATTTTGTCGTCACCACCGAACTGGCACCACCTGACAGTGCCGATCCGGCAGCTGTCTATGAACGGGCCGCGGTGTTTGACGGCTATGTCGATGCCATCAATGCCACCGATGGCAGTGGCGCCCATTGTCATATGGGATCTCTGGCTGTCTGCGCCCTGCTTACCCGCCTGGGTTATGCACTGATCCAGCAAATTTCCTGTCGCGATAAAAATCGCATTGCCATTCAGGGCGACATACTGGGCGGGGCTGCCATGGGCGTCTGCAATTTGCTCTGCCTGTCAGGCGATGGCGTACAGACGGGTGATCATCCCGAAGCCAAACCGGTATTCGACCTGGATTGCATGTCACTACTGGAGATTGCCCGCACCATGCGTGACAAATCCACCTTCCAGAGCGGACGAAAGCTGGATCACCCACCGCGCATCTTTCTGGGTGCCGCTGCCAATCCGTTTGTAGAACCCTTCGACTGGCGCCCGTTACGGCTAGCCAAGAAAATTGCAGCGGGTGCGCAATTCGTACAGACACAATACTGCTTTGATGTCCCCCGCCTGAAAGCCTATATGGACAAGGTTCGTGAGCTGGGTCTGGATGAAAAAGTGTTCATCATTGTCGGTGTTGGCCCGCTCGCCTCGGCTCGTTCGGCCGAATGGATACGCAATAATGTGCCCGGTGTACACATTCCCGACTCGGTCATCCAACGGCTCAAGGGCGCAGCAGATCAGAAAGCCGAAGGTCTGCAGCTATGTATTGAACTGATTCAGGAAATTCGCGAAATAAAGGGGGTCAGTGGCGTACACGTCATGGCCTACAAACAAGAGCACAACGTGCCCGATATCGTGACGCGCTCAGGAGCTCTGAATGGTCGTAAGCCCTGGCATCCTCGTACCTATGACGGCGATGCCACGGTCCAGCAACACTTGGAGAATCTGCAATGAGCAATACCGTCATCAGCTCGGCTACCCGTGAACACATCATTGGCCCGGATAACCCCTTCACCATCATCGGTGAGCGCATCAACCCTACCGGACGCAAGATTCTGGCAGAGGAGATGAAGGCTGGCGACTTCAGTCGTGTTGAAGCAGACGCCTTGGCTCAGGTTGCTGCCGGTGCCCAGATGCTGGATGTGAATGCAGGCATTCCACTGGCTGACGAGCCGGCCTTGCTGGCCAAGGCCATTCAGCTGGTGCAGTCCATTACTGATGTACCACTATCCATTGACTCATCCATTATCGACGCACTGGAAGCCGGGCTTTCTGTCTATCAGGGCAAGGCTCTGGTCAACTCTGTCACGGGCGAAGATGAAGTACTGGAACGAGTGCTGCCCTTGGTGGCCAGGTACAAAGCGGCGGTGGTTGCCATTTCAAACGATGAGACCGGCATCTCGGAAGACCCTGACGAACGCTTCAAGGTGGCAAAAAAAATTGTCGAACGAGCCAGCGACTTTGGTATCCCTGCCTGCGATGTCGTCATCGATCCACTCGTCATGCCTATTGGCGCCATGCGTTTCGCCGGCAGGCAGGTTTTCGATATTCTGGGACGTATCCGCGATGAGCTGGGCTGCAATACCACCTGCGGCGCATCCAATATCAGCTTCGGCCTGCCCGAACGCAACGGCATCAACGGCGCCTTTCTGTCCATGGCTATCAGTGCCGGCATGACATCCGCCATTACCAACCCATGCCATGAAGAGGTGATGCGCTCTGTCATGGCCGCCGATGTCCTGATGGGTAACGATCCGGATTGTCTTGCATGGATTCGTAAATACCGCGCCGCGCCGGTAGAAGGCACCGAAGGGGCACGTGGGCGCAGAGTCACCCGTCGCCGACGTAGTTGAGTTGTCAGGCAAAACCTTGCGGCATTTCATGTGGTACTCCGAGTGGCATTCCATGCGGCCCTATATGAGGAATTTGGCATGATTGACCAGGCTATGATCGTGTTCAGTCCGAGTGGCAAACGTGGCAGCTTTCCCATCGGCACCTCGGTTTTGCAAGCTGCTCGCGAACTGGGAGTGGACCTTGACTCAGTCTGCGGAGGACGCGGCATGTGCGGTCGTTGTCAGGTTCAGTGTGCCAGCGGTGAATTTTCCAAGCACAACATCATCTCGCACGTCGAGAACCTGGGTGAAAGCACTTCTGTCGAAGCACGCTACCAGCGCATTCATGGAGTGTTTGCCGATGGCCGGCGACTGGGTTGCCAGGCGATCATTCAGGGCGATCTGGCGATCGATATTCCAGCCGAAAGCCAGGTTCACAGACAGCTCATCCGCAAGGCACTGGACCACGCCAACATCACCATCAATCCGGCCGTGCGATTATACGTTGTGGACGTACAGGAACCGGACATGCACGATCCATCCGGCGATTTACGCAGGCTTAAACAAGCCCTGATGATCGAATGGGGCCTGACAGGTCTGAATGCCAGCCTTGGCATATTAAGACAATTGCAGGAGACCTTGCGCAAGGGCAAATGGCAAGTCACTGTCGCTGTACACGAGAACAGATCCGGGGCCGGAACCTTTGACATCATTGGCTTGTGGCCTGGCTACAAGGAGGCTATCTACGGCGTTGCTATCGATGTTGGTTCCACCACCATTGCCGGGCACCTGTGCAATCTGGCAACCGGTCAGGTCCTGGGCAGCAGCGGCGCCATGAACCCGCAAATCCGCTTCGGTGAAGATCTCATGAGTCGTGTCTCTTACGTCATGATGAACCCTGGTGGTGATGTTGACATGACGCATGCAGTTATCGAAGCCATCAATGATCTGATCAGAGCCGTCAGCACACTGTCCGGCATTTTGCCAGAAGACATTCTGGAACTGACGTTCGTGGCCAACCCTGTCATGCATCACCTGTTGCTGGGCATCAATCCCATCGAGCTGGGAGGCGCCCCTTTTGCGCTGTGTACCGATGAATCACTGCAGCTGCCTGCAGCGCAAATGGGGTTGAAGGTCCATCCACTGGCCAGCGTCTATCTGCTGCCCTGCGTCGCCGGGCACGTAGGAGCTGATACCGCAGGCGTTGTACTCTCAGAGCAGCCGCAAGGTCTGGACGAGTTGAGCTTGCTGGTGGATGTCGGCACCAATGCTGAAATAGTACTGGGCAACCGGGAACGATTGGTCGCCTGCTCCAGCCCGACAGGCCCGGCCTTTGAGGGCGCCCAGATCAGTGGTGGGCAACGGGCAGCTCCCGGAGCCATCGAACGTGTTCGCATAGACCCACAAACACTGGAGCCAAAATACAGTGTCATTGGTAGTGATACCTGGTCAGATGATCCGGCCTTTGCCATGGATGCGGCGGCGGTTGGTGTCACCGGAATCTGCGGCTCAGGCATCATTGAAGTTGTCGCTGAAATGTTTCTGGCGGGCATCATTAATTCGGACGGTGTGCTCAACGGCGAACTGGCAGCCAGAAATTCGCGCATTGAAGCTAATGAAAGAACATTTTCGTATCTGCTGCACAAAGGCGCAGAAGACGGAGGTGTAACGGTCAGAATCACACAGAACGATGTGCGCCAGATACAGCTTGCCAAGGCGGCTCTATACGCCGGCATCAGGTTGCTGATGGATCGATTGCAGGTCGAGCGAGTTGACAGAATTCGTCTGGCAGGCGCCTTTGGCAGCCATATCGATGTCAAATACGCCATGGTTCTCGGACTTCTTCCCGATTGTGATCTGTCACAGGTCAGCTCTGCCGGTAATGCCGCAGGCTCTGGTGCCCTCATGGCCCTTCTCGACAAGGAGGCACGAACGGAGATCGAGCAGATCGTGCGGTGCATCGAAAAAGTGGAGACTGCGGTGGAAGCCGATTTCCAGCAACACTTTGTGGAAGCCATGGCCTTTCCGCACAAGACAGCGTCGTTTCCGGAGTTGGGAAAAGTGGTACAGCTTCCAGCACCAAGCTCTGCCAGGCCGGTGAAACGTCGTCGCGTTCGTCGAAACTGAGATCTGCGTCGACCCAATATTGCAGACTGATTTATCCGCTTTGCCCTTCACGCACGACTAACCCCATTCAGATGCCTATAATGCCGATCAGGCATTCAGGATGGAACTTCATGAAGCAGGTATTGTCCGTGGTGGCAATCATTGACTCACCGACGCCATTGGCGTGGGTCAACAAACTGATTGACAGGCTCGAACAGCGTAACGGTGTCGAACTCAGCATCCTGTTACGTTCATCAGACCAAGCGGACTCAAAGAGCGGAGAAAGCCTTCCTGACTCACTCATGCGTGCGAGCGGCGAGAAGCTGCTTGGAAAAATGGACAAGCCTCGCTTTGCCCAGAACCCATGGCAAGCTGAAGCGCTGAGCAATACGTCGGCGCTGAAGAAAACGGATGCCTCAACCGCGCTGGTTCGCTGTGATGTGGTCATCAACCTGTCAGACTCCCCCCTTGATCCGGACATGTTGCCGCACGGTGGCACACCGGTATGGGATGCTCATATAGAAACCCTTGATGCGCGCATCAAGGATCAACTGCTGCAACGCGCCCCGCTATGCTGGGTTCATCTGTGGGCACACTACCGGGATCCTGACAAAGAGGCTTCAACGCCCGGCACGGATAGCTGCAGCCGCATTGCCACGCATGCCTTGCCCCGACAAACCTACTCCATCACGGATCTGCGGCGAGCGGCCTATTTCAGCCTGGTCTCCTTGTTCGAATCCAGACTTGTCTGGCTTTCGCAAGGTGCGAATATTCTCGCCTCCGAGTACAGACAATCCACGGCTTTGCCGAACGGCAAACTGATAGACCCCGAACGCCAGGCGGCACAGACAGACGCCGACTGTTTGATGAACAACCAGTTCATGCCCGCTGCAGTCTCTGAATTTGTTCGACTCAAGCAGCTGCTCAAGTTGTTTTATCACCAGAGCCTGGACAGGATTCGCCATCGTTTGTGGTATGAGCAGTGGCAACTGGCCGTCATCAACGATACAGGCACTTCCAGCCTTGCCGCGCTGACTCGACACAAGCTGGATGACTTTGCCATCATAGAATCCCCGGCCAAAACCTGGTGGGCAGATCCACACTTGTATCAACATGATGGCTCGCTATACGTGTTTTTCGAAGAAATGCAAATCGACTCTGATCATGCCCATCTTTCCGTTGCTCGACTGAGCCATGATGGGCAGCCTTCAGAAGTCAAGAAGGTCATGGATGATGGACAACATCTGTCCTATCCCTTTGTATTCAGCGCCGACGGTGAGCTCTACATGATTCCCGAGACCGCTTCCCGAAAGTCTGTACTGCTGTACAAAGCTGAACAATTCCCCGACCAGTGGACCCTGGTCAAGGAACTGCTTAACGATGTTGACCTGGCAGATTCCACTGTCCACTTTGACGGACAACGCTGGTGGATGTTTGCCAATGCCATGTCACATCGCTGCGTCGATGAACGCGATGAGTTGCACCTGTATTATTCAGATCAGATCACCGGATCATGGACACCACACCCGATGAATCCGGTTATCACGGGTGTTGATCGAGCACGCATGGCAGGACCTGTTTTCCGGGATGGAGACCATTTCTATCGACCTAGCCAGTATGGTGCAGTGCGCTATGGCTATGGAATCAATCTGGCCCGCATAGAGGTTCTGAACACACAAGCCTACTCCGAGGTCATCGAAGGTCGACTGCTCCCCGAGCAAGGAAGCACCTGGCTAGGCTGTCATTCGGTCACCCATATGAACGGCACGACCGTACTGGATCGAGTCACTCGTCATCGTCGCTGAGATAAGTATGCAAGCCCGACACACGGCAATCAGTCGCCGCACCTTCCTGACCGGTGCGGCAGCTCTGGGAATCTCCTTTCGCCTGCCCCGGGATGCCCTGGCCAGTGACGGTACTGTCAACTTCTACAATTGGCAGAACTATATCGGCGAGTCTACACTGGAGGATTTTTCAACGGCCAGTGGCCTCGCCGTGCACTACGATCTGTTTGCCGACAATGATGAATTGTTTGCCAAACTGCGAGGCGGTAACCCCGGCTACGACGTCATCGTGCCCAGCAACGATTATGTAGAACGCATGCTGCATGCGCAGATGCTGCAAACACTCGATCATTCCCAAATCCCTGCATTGAAGAATATCGACCCCGTGCTCATGGACCCCGTCTTCGATCCCGGCAGACAGTACAGCCTGCCCTATCTGGGCGGCACAATCGGCATCGGTTACCGCAAATCAGCGGTCAGAGAAATACCGACATCCTGGAATGATCTATTCACTTCGAATCAGCATGCAGGGCGCATTGCACTGTTGAACGATCCGTTGATCGTCACGCGCCTGGCCATCAAGGCCATGGGTAAATCACTCAACGATCTTGACCCTGCCAATCTGGCGGCCGCCGAAGCGATGATCAGCAAACAAAGGCCTAATATTGTCGCCTTTGCACCTGATAACGGTCAGGACCTGCTGCTGGCAGGTGAGGTCGATCTGGCCATGGAGTGGAATAGCGACATGCTGCACGTCATGGCAGAGGATGACGACATTGGCTACTCGGTGCCTGAAGAAGGGAGTCTGATCTGGGAGGACTCGCTCTGCATCCCCAGCGGCGCGCCCAATGTCGACAACGCCCATGCACTGATCAACTTTCTGCTGACCCCGGAAATTGGAGCCGCCATCGCCACCCACCTCAACCAGGCGACCCCCAACACCGCAGCCCGCGCACTCATGAGCCCGAGCTACCTCAGCAACCCCGCCCTCAGCCTCCCCCCCACCGCACTCAAAAACAGCGAATACCCCCTCATCCCCAGCCCCCAAACCCTCAAAACCATCCAACAATCCTGGTAACCATTGGGTCGGACCATGCTAACCATCTGTTTTTAATAAAATTACTAACTAAAATCCAACCAATTCACACACTAAACACCGATTTTCTCACCAGAAAAGCCCCAAATAAAGCACTGGATAGCTCCGACCAGACACTCCATCGTGCGCCCACTCTGAGCCCCCTGAAAACCAGGGTGAACCTGCGGCTTATCACTAAAGGTCGGTTTTTCCCCCTCGAAAGGCTCACATAAGCTTTAAATGGAGCTTATATTTTCCATAATATTGAACTATTTCATATACTTGGCATGGTCCGACCCGCTGTTGGGTGAGGGGTGGGTACACTGGGGGTATGAATACTTGGAATGATGTGGAGCGTAGGGGCGGGCCGGAGAGAAGGGTTTATTCGGCTGGGACTCTGTTACGCAGTGCTGTTTCACCACGACGCATGGTGGGACGCCGTAGCAGCGATCGGCGCTATCCGATGCTAGACCGTTTTGATAGTGGCATGGTCGCATTGGCGATCATCCTGATGCTGCTCTCGGTGACTGATTCGGTTTTTACGCTGACCCTGATATCTCGCGGTGGCACCGAGGTCAATCCGTTCATGAATGCACTACTGGGCCACAGCGTCTGGGCATTTACGACCGTAAAAATGTTGCTGACCGCAATACCCGCCGTTGTTCTGGTAGCCGCCGGCAATCTGCTGCTATTCAATCGCTGGCGGGCTCGTTCCATCCTGGCCGCGATGGTCGGCCTTTATGTCGGGTTGATAGCCTACGAAGTAATATTGCTTTCAATTAGTTAACGGGCCGTCGGCCCACCTTGGGCTGGCTGCTGCGTGTATCGGAAAGCAGGCCCGCTGCTCTGCGCCGTTCATCACGCGGCGGAAGAGCAAAGGTATCCCGGTAACACTTCGAGAAATGCGGTGCCGAGATGAAGCCGCAAGCCAGTGCGATATCAACAATTGGCATGCTGCTTTGTAGCAGCAACTGCCGCGCACGTTCCAGTCTCAACTCCAGATAATAGCGAGTCGGTACACAGTGCAGGTAACGCTGGAACAATCGTTCCAACTGTCGGCGTGACAAACCGACATGATGAGACAGCTCATCCAGGGTCATCGGCTCTTCGATATTGGCCTCCATCAAGGACACCGCCTCCGCCAACTTTGGCTGGCTGGCGCCAATGCGCTGTGTCAATGGCACTCGCTGACGATCGTTCTGATCACGTATTCGTTCGCACATGAACTGTTCAGAGATACGCGTAGCCAACTCATTGCCATGACGTGCACGAATTTCACTGAGCATCATGTCCAACGGCGCCGTACCACCTGCACAGGTGTAGCGCTTGCGATCGATTTCATATAATTCGGGCGAAATAACCAAGTGCGGAAACTCCTCACGCGCCGCTGCCAGATTCTCCCAGTGAATGGTGCAACGATGGTCATTGAGAAGCTCAGCTCGAGCCAGCAGATAGGTACCTGTACAAATTGCCCCTAACACCGCACCCTGCTTGTCCAGCTGCCGCAACCATTGCAAGCCTGTCTCATCATTGATCAGGTGGACGTTCGATCCACCGCAGACGAAGACGGCATCATAGCGTTCCCGAGTCTGCGCACCGTGCTCAACCTGGAACGTAATGCCATTACTGCTGGTAACCCCGCTGCCATCACTGGATATCAGGGTCCAGCGATAAAGCGTCTGCCCGCTCAATTGATTGGCCATGCGCAAAGCTTCCAGCGCGCTACTGAAAGGCAGCATGGAAAATTGCGGCACCAGGTAGAAACCAACGCGCGTGGTGGCATCGGCAGAGCCGATCATGAACAAAACAGTGCGGTCATTACAAACACCGGTAAGACTCTCCAGACTCAGGTCGAATGCATCCACCCAGCCAGAGAGACTTACCGGGTGCGACTAATAGTTAGCGTCCGCGAACGCCGCTTTACGCACTTTAATATATTCTTGCAGTGCTTCGTCAACTGCAATGTCAATTGCTGGTGCTTCATAGCTGCTCAGAGCCGATTTCCAACGAATATTGGCACGTTGCGCGGCATCCAATGACCCTTCCGATTGCCATTGCTCAAAGCTGTTGTTGTCAGAGATTTCAGAGCGCCAGAAGGCACTTTCAAAATTGGCCTGCGTATGTGCACAGCCCAGAAAGTGATTGCCCGGACCGACCTCTCGCAAAGCATCCATTGCCTGACCATTTTCACTCATGTCCACGCCGCCCAGGAACACACTCAGCATGCTGGCCTGGTCCGCATCCATCATGAATTTCTCATAACCCATCGCCAGTCCGCCTTCCAGCCAACCGGCGGTATGAAGCATGAAATTGACACCGGCCATGGCGGCAGCCTGCAGCGTATTGGCCGACTCGTAGGCAGCCTGTGCATCGGGCAGTTTGGAGGCACACAAACCACCACCACTTCTGAATGGCACACCCAGTCGACGCGCCAGAGAGGCGGCGATGTACATGACCTGAGCAGGCTCCGGTGAGCCAAAGGTGGGCGCCCCTGACTGCATGGAAATCGAGCTGGCGAAAGTTCCGAAGACCACCGGCGCTCCGGGCCTGATCAACTGCACGAATGCCATGCCCGCCAGTGCTTCTGCCAGAATCTGGGCAGCGGTACCGGCCACGGTGACCGGAGACATGGCACCGGCAAGAATAAACGGTGAAATAACGCATGCCTGATTGGCACGAGCATAGACCTTGGCAGCACCCAGCATGGTTTCATCGAACGTCATGGGAGAGTTCGCGTTGATCAGATTGACCACCACGGTCTTTTCCTGACCGGTTTCCGGGTCGATGAAATCATCACCAAACAGGATTCTTGCCATGGCAACCGTATCTTCGGCGCGCTCTGGAGCCGTCACAGAGCCCATGAAGGGTTTATCGCTGTAGCGCATATGCGCATAGATCATGTCAAAGTGGCGCTTGTTGACTGGCAGATCAACCGGCTCACAGACAGTACCGCCAGAGTGATGCAGCGATTTGCTCATATAGGCAAGTTTGACGAAGTTCTGGAAGTCTTCAATGGTGGCGTAACGCCTGCCCTTGTCCAGGTCATGTACGAAGGGAGGCCCGTAGGCGGGCACCATGACGGTATTGTCGCCACCGATCAGTACAGAGTTTGCAGGGTTTCTCGCATGTTGCGTGAAGATCGCAGGTGCACTGTCCTGTACCAGTTTGCGGCACAATCCTCGCGGAAAACGGACCCGTTCACCCTGAACATCGGCACCTGCTGCGCGCCACAGTTCCAGCGCTTCAGCATCATCTCGAAAATCGATACCGATCTCTTCGAGAATGGTGTCAGCGTTGTATTCGATTATCTCCAGGCCTTCGGCGTTGAGAATCTCGTAATAGGGAATCTTGCGTTTGATGTAGGCCTGCGAAATACCGCCTGCCGCAGCGCGAGCTCGCTTTGCTTCACGCCCTGCTCCCCGTCGTCTACCGCGTCGTACTTCACCGTCTGTAGTCATGGGCTCGTCTCTTGGAATCACCAGCCTTAATCATGGACTGATGATGCCTGCCCGAGTGTTGCACCGAACGACGCAGGCATAACGCCAGACGACTTCAGTTTAGTGAATATCGACGAGGGAGTAGCAACTGCGAACAAAATCCGCCTGACCACGAGTCTGAATTCGACGACGGTTGTCACGACGGACACGTCGAATGGCTTGCTCGGGATCAACCCCGAACTCCACCAGAATCCGTGCGGCTATCATGCCGGTTCGTCCCAGACCGGCATAGCAGTGAATGGCGACACGCTCACCAATTCTCAGTGCATGCCTGATCCGCTCACCTTCTACGGCCCAGATATTTTCGAATTCCTGGTTGGGAATATCCATGTCGATGATGGGTAAATGCTTCCACCACATGCCAGCTTTTTGAACCGTTGCCGGCAAGCCTTCAACCTTGTTCAGTTTCAGCTCATGCGGCTCCATCAGGCACAAAACGCCATTGGCGCCCCACTCGACAATCTCGTCAACATCCGCCTGCAACAGCCGTTTACTACCTGTTGCCGGCTTGTTGTCTATACGTGTTCCCGGGCAACCCACCAGCCCCATGCAACCGACCGAACCCGGTACGGTTATGGTATCGATGAGGTTAGCTTGCGGGGGTTTTCTCAATCCGAATAGCATTTCTGATCAGCACTCCAAACCAGACACATCAGTACAAGGCCTGTTACAAATGGCCCTGGTAGTGGGCAAGGTGGCTGCTAGAGCCAGACAATCATCAGTTAGCACTTTCATGGTGAGCTCGAATCAATCACGTATTCAGCGTAGTGGAGGCCTAGACTACGTACTAGCGTAGATAATTAGAGCCGCCATCGTCACAATCCTAGTAACCACAAACCGTGCAAGTTAACAACTTAGTAATATATCTCTGGCAACATGATACCGGACATTTGCCTGTGACATTCAGGGCTCAGCGCTGCCGTAATACTCTGGCTAGTTTTCCTGCCTTGGCTCGTGTTCGGCGATAGACCACCGCCATGGCTTTTTGCCACGCCCAGCGATAGCAGGCCACATCAATCATCGGACTGGTTTCGCAGTTGAAATCTTCTTTGTATGTGGGCGGTTCACCACGCATGAAATCGTAAAATTCCTTGCCAGCCTGTCGACTACGTTGCATTTCCATCAGATGCGCTAGCGTCAACGGCATGAATCGATTCGAATCCTTGCGCGAGAAACCACTTTGATAGTAATGACAGGTTTGCCCGTCGTAGAAGCAATATAGAACCGCCAGCAAACGGGAACCCAGATGGATGCGGATAATATCGGCGGCATCAGTCGCATGCAAACGTGCACAAAGTTGCTGGTGAAACTGACGAAAGCGTGTCGATGCAAATACACTCTTGCGTCGCATATGCGCCTGTCGTTCATGGTTCAACTCTGCCAGCTCGCGGAAGGCACTATCAAAGCCTGCCACCGAATCCACCACCGTCAGCTCCAATCCGCCCTCGCGCAACACCGCACGCTGACTACGTCGAATTCGCTTGGCGCGGCTGCTTCCCAGGCTTTCAAGATAGGTCTCCTCGTCTTTCGGCAGGCGCAGGCGATAGCGCAGGCCTGAGGAACGTGTCAGGAGCGCAGGGTGTTGTCCTGCCTGCAACGCTATATTCAGCAGGGAGTCTTCCAACATGCAAAAAAGTTCGACACGTACCCAACCATCAAACTGATGCAAATATTCGGCAGCCAGCGTGCTGATCGCTGAGTCCAGGCGATTATCTGCCAGCAAGTCCCCGTACTCGGTTGCTACCTCATCAATCGCCTTCTCTCCAGTCCCGATAAAACGCAGACAGGTATTTCCGGGAATAATCAGGCTGGCCTGCCGGTACATGGGCAGCAGCCCCACCAGTTCACCACCGCGACGCCAGGTGACGATATGCAGCTTGTCTCGCTTGCCTGCGTATATCTGCCACCAGGTGTAGTGCCATTCCCACTGCATGAAGACGCATGCAGATCGAGACCTGGATCCCAGTGCCGTCCACTCCGCTTCCAGATTTCTGAAATCGTCGATATGGGTGACAATTTCTCGATCGAGCGAGGCCAAGCCCTCTATCCCGATCACACTGAGCCTGTCGACATGCAAGTGGCTACTAAAGTGTGTGTTGTTCAGCGATGAATCCTCGAGGCAATCCACCGTCGGCTGCATGATAACCTTGCATAGATGACTGATAAACTCAAAACGTTACTTGATGATCGTGGTTTGCTGCTGGCTGACGGAGCAACCGGCACCAATCTGTTTGCACTCGGTCTACAGACCGGTGATTCGCCAGAACTGTGGAACATAGATCATCCTGAGCGGATTACAAGTCTGCACCGTTCATTTGTGAATGCAGGCTCAGACATCATACTAACCAACAGTTTTGGTGGAACGCACTACCGACTTGGCCTGCACAAGGCGGGCCATCGGGTCGCGGAACTGAACACCGGGGCAGCCAGACTGGCAAGAATCGCAGCCGATGAAAGTGAACGAACGGTGCTGGTAGCCGGCTCGATGGGCCCTACAGGGGAAATTCTTCAGCCTAATGGATCGGTGAGCATCGATGAGGCCAGGCAGGCTTTTGCCGAACAGGCAGAAGCTCTGGCTGAAGGCGGTGCTGATATCCTGTGGATCGAAACCATCTCCTCTGCCGAAGAGATCGAGGCGGCCGTTCTGGGCGCTGCTGAAGTGGGTCTGCCTATCGTCTATACCGTTAGTATCGATACCAACGGGCGCACCATGATGGGCCTGACGCCGGCGGAAGCACTCCGGATAAGCACCGGTTTGAACAAAGACATCACGGCAATCGGCAGCAATTGTGGTGTGGGTGCATCCGAGGTCGTTGCGGCTATCTGCAACCTTGCCAATGCCGCCCGGACTCTGGACATCAGTCCGGTACTGGTGGCAAAGGCCAACTGCGGTATTCCGGAATATGTGAATGGCAAAATTGTCTACAGTGGCACACCTGAGCTAATGGCAGACTATGCCGTACTGGCAGCCAACGCCGGTGCGTCTATCATTGGCGGTTGCTGTGGCACAACGCCTGCACACGTTCAGGCTATGCGTCATGCAATCGACGAATGGCAACCGGGCAGCGAATCGCCAGACGTCGACACCCTCACCCGAGTGCTCGGGGAATTGTCACTGGGTGCACGTGCACAAATGGCGGGCGACCTGAGTATCGCTGGCGGCTCCGCCTCCGGGCGAGGCAGCCGTCACTCACGGCGCAAGCGTACGAATCCCTAGAAGGGTTCGTGAAACAATACGTCCTTGATCCCGAATCTTGAATTCTTCCGCTTCAGCCTGACAGTAATACCACCATGTTTGACAAGCATCTGACACCCAATCTGCTGGCCGCAGCTGTAGCTCTACTGAGCCTGGCCTTGCCAGAGCCGTGGCAATCACTACTCCTGAGCACCGGGCTCTTTGCCCTGTCCGGATCGCTGACCAACTGGCTGGCAGTCCATATGCTGTTCGAACGGGTTCCGGGCCTCTACGGTTCGGGCGTCATTACCCTGCACTTCGAAGAGTTCAAGCTTGGCATCCTGCGAATGGTGCATGAGGAATTGTTCGCCAAGGACAAGGTTGAGCGCCTGTTAAGCCAGGAGTCGACCCCATCAGAAGGTGATGATCCGACCAGCCAGGCAAAATCCGGTCTGGCCGATGCCGTTGATCTGGAACCCCTGCTTACCGCCATAGATCTGGATGCAGCCTATGACCAGCTGGTTGCCACCATCGTCGAATCCTCGTTTGGATCAATGCTCGCCATGGTCGGTGGTGAAACCGCTCTGCAACCGCTGCGTGAACCTTTCAAGGAACGCATGCACGGTTTTCTGGCAGATGCCGCCAAATCCCCTCGTATTCAGGCCGCAATTGGCGAACAGCTGAGCAAGGCTGCCAGCAGTGAACGCTTCGTCAACAAGCTGGACACGCTGCTGCGAGCCAGACTGGATGAGATGACTCCCGAAATGGTTCGCGACATCATGCAACGCATGATTCGTGAGCACCTGGGCTGGCTGGTCGTCTGGGGTGGTGTTTTTGGTGGCCTGATCGGCCTGGTCGCAGGATTGTTCGGCGTACTAGCCTAAGAAAAACTGAAACTTGAGCGGTGCCAATGTCAGAGCGCTTTCAGGAGCGAGCCCGCAATGGCACCCCTTCAAACTCAATCCCTTCCCATCCGGTTTTCATGAACTGACGAATATTCGGATGGCTGTTACCTTCGGGTGAGCGCAGCACGTCAGCGCGGTAGTAGGCACCAAACAGAGCCAGCGTCTGCTCTTCTGACAATTCGTGCAGACGGGCAAATGCAAACAGTTTGCAGGAACCGGTGTTCTGGCCCGCTTCACTTTGAATCTCGTGATTGTGAAAGGCTGTCGGTATATAGGTATACAAACTGTTGATCAGCGCGATGACATCCGGAAACTCAATGGTTTCCGGCTGTGTATTCAGGCGATTCAGGAAAAGCTCGAGTTCCATGGTTTATCCAGATACAACGACGACGAAAACTGATCACGCAGCCGTGGCATCGGCACGACTGCGTGAATTCATACAAGATTCAAGGCACGTAAAGTGCCACCTTCAGACCTGTTATTCCAGACCTGCCTTGTAGTCAATGGCATCAACCGCTGCAATGGCACACAGATTGACGATACCTCGAACGGTGGTCGACTCTGTGACAACATGCGCCGGTTTGTTCAATCCCATGAGCATGGGTCCGACAGGCACACCATCGCCGAGCACCTTGACCATGTTGTAGGCAATGTTGGCGGCATCCAGATTCGGCATGACCAGCAAATTGGCCGCACCTGCAAATCCTGCGTTCGGAAACACGCGATCACGCGTCTCTTGCGACAAGGCCGCATCTGCGTGCATTTCACCTTCTACCGCTATTTCCGGATGACGCTCAGCCAGCAACTTGCGTGCGGTACGCATCTTCACAGCCGATTCATTGTTACGACTGCCGAAGTTCGAATGCGACAACATGCCGATCTTGGGCACCATACCGAAACGTCTGACAATCTTGGAGGCCATGAATGCGGTCTCTGCCAGCTCTTCGGCGGAGGGGTTGACCGTGACATGGGTATCGGTCAGAAACACACTCCCCTTGTCCAGGATCATGAGCATCAATGCCGAGATGTCGCTGACGTCATCCCGTATGCCAATGACATCACACAGGTACTTCAAATGGCGGGCGTAGGCTCCCTGCGTTCCACAAACCAGTGCATCAGCCTGTCCTTCACGCACCATCACAGCACCCAGTGCCGTCATCCGGGTACGAATGACATTGGCAGCATAGCGAGGCGAAACACCAGCGCGCTCCATCAGGCGATGATAGGCATCCACGTGCTGTTCGTAATGCGGATTGTTCTCAGGATCGATGACCGTGAAACCCTCCCCCATTGTCAGACGTAATCCCAGTTCCTCGATCTTTGCCTGGATACCTTCCGGTCGTCCCAGCAATATCGGGTGGCAAATGGCATCGTCGACCAGTATCTGCACGGCATTGAGCACCCGCAGTGATTCACCTTCTGGCAATACGATTCGTTGTGTATCTGCCTGGGCCCGTTCAAAAACCGGCTTCATGATCAGACCGGAACGGAAGATGAATTCGCTCAGTTTGCGACGATAGGCTTCAAAATCCTGGATCGGCCGGGTAGCGACTCCACTGGCCATGGCTGCCCGGGCAACCATTTCAGGAATTTCCATCATCAGGCGCGGATCGAAAGGCTTGGGAATCAGGTATTCACGGCCGAAGCGAAAAGGCTTGCCGCCATAAGCTGCAGATACGACATCCGATGCTTCCTTGTTGGCAATACCGGCAATGGCTTCAACCGCTGCCGCTTGCATCTCACCATTGATTTCAGTGGCCCCCACATCCAGAGCCCCGCGGAACAGAAACGGGAAGCAAAGTACGTTATTGACCTGATTGGGGTAGTCAGAGCGGCCCGTTGCCATGATGGCGTCATCACGCACCGCATGAACAACAGCAGGGCTTATTTCCGGATCAGGATTGGCCAGCGCCAGAATGAAGGGAGATGCAGCCATACGTGCAACCTGCTCGCCCGTCATGACATTAGGTGCTGACAGCCCCAGAAACACATCGGCGTCACCAATGACATCATCGAGCGTACGTGCCTCGGTATCGCGAGCATAGACCGCCTTGTAGGGGTCCATATTATTATTACGACCTTCGTACAACACGCCATGTTCATCACAGACAGAGACGCGTTTCTTGTCCAGCCCCATGAAGACCAGCAGGTTCAGACAGGCCAGTGCCGCAGCCCCCGCACCCGAGCACACCAGATCGATATCATTCAGCTCCTTGCCGGCCACCTTCAGACCATTACGGATTGCAGCCGCAACCACAATCGCCGTCCCATGCTGATCATCATGGAACACGGGAATGTTCATTTTCTCGCGCAGACGTTTTTCAATGATGAAACATTCCGGCGCCTTGATGTCCTCCAGATTGATACCGCCAAAGGTCGGCTCCAGCAGCTCAACAGCTTCGCAAAAGCGATCGACGTCGGTGGTGTCCAGCTCCAGATCGAAAACATCGACGTTGGCGAACTTCTTGAACAGAACCGCCTTGCCTTCCATGACCGGCTTGGATGCCAGCGCGCCGATGGCGCCCAGGCCAAGCACCGCGGTGCCGTTGGTTATGACGGCAACAAGATTACTGCGTGCCGTCATTTCCGCAACCATCAGCGGATCACGAACTATTTCGTTACAGGCGGCCGCAACACCCGGTGAATAAGCCAGCGCTAGATCGCGCTGATTCAGCATATTCTTGGTTGCAGAAATCTCCAACTTGCCGGGAGTGGGATAACGATGGTAATTGAGTGCAGCCTCTGCCAGCGACTCCTGGGCTTCCTGTTCACTCGTCGGATTCAGAGTCTTGCTTCCTGAATCACTATGTTGGTCACTCATCTAACACGTCCCTAAGGTTGGCCAGTAACTCCGATGCTCTTGGCACCGGAGCAATCTGAAAAGTAGACAGCGCTCAGGCTGGGTAAGTCGGTTCGAGCAGACCATCCTGCACGCCCCGATTAAATGCACTGCACACGGCCTTCAGTGAGGCTGTAACAATATTGCTGTGAAGTGCGGCTCCGTAGCGAGTAGCACCCTTGCCTGCCTGAATCTCGAAATAGCACGCTGATTGTGCATCCGCACCTGCACCTGTTGCATGCTGATGGTAGTCCACAACACGGAAGTCAACGTCAAGAAACGACTTCAATGCGTGTACGAAGGCATCGATAGGTCCGTTGCCCTGTCCTTTGATCTCGTGTTTCTCGCCGTTGATCATGACAATCGCCGTCAGGGTACGCAGAGAATCATCATCGTCATCATCCTGGGTACTGGTGTGGCGGATGAATTCCAACGGCAGCTGAGCATTCAGAAATGTCTGGTCAAAGGCTTCTTTGATCGTGGTGGCATTGACCTCTTTACCCGTCTCTTCACTGATACCTTGTACCACCTGACTGAATTCCATCTGCATGCGACGCGGCAATTCCAGGCCATGATCGCGTTCGAGAATGAATGCCACACCGCCCTTGCCGGACTGACTGTTGACCCGGATCACAGCCTCATAAGAGCGCCCCACATCGGCGGGATCGATCGGCAGATAGGGGACTTCCCAGACCGGCGAATTGCTCTTGCGCATAGCCGAGAAACCCTTCTTGATGGCATCCTGATGCGAACCCGAGAAGGCGGTGAAGACCAGCTCGCCCGCATACGGATGGCGGGGATGCACAGGCAACTGATTGCAGTGCTCAACCGTTCGCATCACTTCGTAGATATCTGAAAAATCCAGTTTGGGATCGATGCCCTGGGTAAACAGATTCAAGGCCAGTGTCACGAGATCCACATTGCCCGTTCGTTCGCCGTTACCAAACAAGGTTCCCTCGACGCGATCCGCACCGGCCAGCAAACCCAACTCAGTGGCCGCCACCGCACAGCCTCGGTCATTGTGCGGGTGCAGGCTCAGGCAGACGCTTTCACGATTCTTGATATTCTTCAAGAACCATTCGATCTGATCAGCATGCACATTGGGCATGGACATCTCGACGGTAGCCGGTACATTCAGAATGGTCGGATTTTCCGGAGTCGGCTGCCAGATCTCATTGACAGCATCACAGACTTCAACCGCGTAAGGCAACTCTGTGCCGGTAAAACTCTCTGGCGAGTATTCGAACTGCCAGCGGGTGTCAGTCTGCTTCGCCGCATACTCGGCAACGATTTCAGCACCATCGACGGCGATCTGCTTCACACCCGCCTTGTCCAGTCCGAATACCACCCGTCTTTGCAGTTCCGAGGTGGAGTTGTACAGATGCAAAATAGCGCTGGGCGCCCCCTTCAAGGCTTCAAAGGTTCGTTCGATCAGCGGACGTCGTGCCTGCGTCAGAACCTGCAGCGTTACATCCTCCGGCACTCGACCTTCTTCGATGAGCTGGCGAACAAAATCGAAATCAGTTTGCGATGCAGCCGGAAAGCCGATTTCTATCTGCTTGAAACCGATGCCAACCAGCAGGTCGAACATACGCAGTTTGCGTTCACTGCCCATCGGTTCGATCAGGGCCTGATTACCATCGCGCAAGTCCACACTGCACCAGATGGGCGGCTTGGTCAGAGTATTCCCTGGCCACTGCCGATCGGTCATCGGAACCTGTGGAAAGGCGGGGTATTTTGTACTGGGGTCATTCATCATGAGGTTAAATCCTGATGCGGAGCAATATTAATGGTTTCTGCGCAGCAGTAAACGCCGTCGCCCGATCGCGCAATCCCCGGACGACGGCGACTAAGCAGGTGCAGCAGCGATAATGGTGCGGGACCAATCAAGGCTAAGCGGGACAGGAAACTGGCAACAGTGGACATGACATTCTCTTTGGCAACACCGGTGCGGGAATAGCTGACTAGCGGCTGTAAACGCGCACCTGACGATTGAGGCTGTGGCTCGAATCCGTTGATTTGAGCCCGACGATACATTACCCGGCCCGCGTTATAGAGCGGCCGGGCGCATAAGCCTGTGTAGGTGCGCAAAGAATGTCATACGCTCAGATTAATCCTGCAAGCCTGTGGGGTCAAGCGTGGCGTGCGAATCCAGTAAAGGACGGATAAGTTTTTCCAACCCGTTTACCTTGATTTCATACATCAGTGCCAGACGTTGCCCCAGCAAACCACCCGGAAACCCCTGCCCCTTGAACCAGACGACATAGGGCTCAGGAAGGTCAATCAACCGGGTGCCCTTGAACCGGCCAAATGGCATCGGCATGGCAGCAGCGTTCAGTACATCTGCCGACAAACTGGCGTTGTCATCATTTTCCGTCATCTTGCCTGCTTGCTGCCAGCTCCTCGCTGGCCAACTCAGAACGATCCGCTTCACCGGGCCGAGCCTGCGGTCCGCCACTGATTCGCAGGTTACGCGTGCTCAATACCGGCTTCTGAACCGAAGCAACCAGCTCGCGCCAGATGAACAGTAATCCCGAGCAGACAATGACGGCCGATCCGAGCAGAACCGTACGATCAATCGTTTCATGGAAGATAAGCGTGCCATAGAGAAGTGCCCACAACATCTGACTGTATTGCATGGGCGCCACAAACTGCGCTTCAGTGCTGCGATAGGCCTGAATCATCAATGTTTGTGCAATGACACTCAACAGCCCCACGGCGCACAATCGAAGCAGGTACTCACCTGGCATGGGAACGTAGACAAATGCTGTTGCCACCCCCGTCACGATAACGTTAGTCAGCATGGGATAGATAATCAGAGTCATGCTGTGTTCACGTGATCCGATCAGACGAGTCACCACCGAGGTGCAGGCGACACAGGTTGCTGCGCCTATTGCTGCCATATGATGAATAGTGAAAGCCGTGTTACCGGGCCTTAATACGATCAGCACACCTGCCATTCCCAACAGAATCGCCAACCAGCGTATCAAATGAATACGCTCGCCCAGAATCGGTATGGCCAGTAAGGTAATCAGGATGGGCGCGGCAAACAGCAGAGAATAGACTTCTGCCAACGGCAGGTTGCCAAAAGCATGAAAGACACACAACATGCCGACAACCGTGAACAGACAGCGTAACGCCACCAGACCGGGCAGCTTCGGGCGCAGACTGCGTTTCGTACCGTCAATGGCGAGAAACAGCGCAAAAGGCACAAAACTGAACAGCACGACGAAAAATGCCGTCTGAAAGACGGGAATATCGCTGACGCTCTTGATCAAGGTATCGTGCAGAGAAAATATGGCGAACCCAAGCAGAGCCAGACCGACTCCCCTGAGGACACTGTTGCCTGTATTGTCCCCACCCATATTGCTATTACCCTGCTTTGAATTCTGTCACGTAGCTTAATAGTAGCCCAAAAAATCCATACGCCTGCTTATCCGCTACGCAGCGTACCTGGAAAGGGCTCACTGCGACCGCACTCGCGTCCAAATCCTATCTCCACTTGCAGTTGCTGCGCATGAGCCATCAAGGCCGGCGAGTCGATACCCGCGGCACAGATCTGACGTTGCTGCTCCTGTGCTAGCACAATCAGTGATTCCAGCTCCTTACGCGCTCGAATCTTCAACAATGACGCCTGTAAGACCTTGGCAGAAATCAACAGATAGTCGAAGTTCGCCAGTTTCTGTATGGCGGTGAACTGCGCTGCTGAACTGACCCCTTCGAGCATCAACATGATGCCTTGCCGATTCAGACTGCGAATCGCAGGCAGTGAAGATCGCAGGTCCTGGGTAATGGTATCGACCCGCAGTGACAGACACACATCGGAAGGCGCAACCCGTCTGGAACGGCATTGCTCTTTCAACCACAAGGATGATTCGGAATTCAACTGCATGGCGCTCACCGGCACCACCATCTGACTTTCAATCAAAGGACGACCATTATCATTGCCCATGGCCAGAGAGTCGAGCACCGCATCAAACAAAGCACTCTTGCTGATAGGCCCCGTGGGCGCTATCAGACCAAGCGGACTGACCCGGAAACAACACACCAGTGGACGATGTTTTAACAAGATTCCCGGTTTTAACCGGTAATCAGCGCCTGCCACTTTAGCGGTGTGATCCTGACTATTGAGTACAGCCTGTGCTCTATCCGAGACATCACGCCTGGGTGCCAGGTACAACAACTGACCGGCCTCATGCTCACCTGAGTTTGCCAGCGTCTGGATGGCTGTGACCATCCGGTCAGCATCACCGGATGCTTTCACGATTTTTGATATTCCCTGACGGGTACGACGACCTCGCCAATCCAGCGGAATGATGCGGTAATGCAGATCCATCGCAGCTCGGTGTTCACCTGACTCGATGACAGCATCCCTGAGCAGAGCGACATACTGCTCGGCAATCAGCCCTGCATCCTGCTCTTTGCATCGACGCAAGAATATGCACAGTGAATGATCGCCAATGCGGCCCATCGTGTCGCGACTCCGGTGTCGGGTTTCCACGATCCCCAGCAAATTGCGAAAGGCACCATTAACGGCCTCATTACCCGCAACTGCCTGAATATGCTTGAGTACAGGAAAATTCAGTATCAGCAGACACCCTCGCCGAACCTGCGTGCCAATGCTGCCAGGGCTCTGCCCTTTGCGCACCTCATCAAGGAAGGCGGCACGAAGCAACAACCCGGTTGCCTCGTCGTGCAATGAGTCCTTGATCGTCAGAGACATTCGGCACCGCGGCATTCGGCTGATGCGAATTGTTTTTCCAGACGTATGAGGATCAACCTCAAGCTCACCGGACGGCACAGAGACTCACGATTCTGAACCTCATCAGGCCACTCTTCTCCCGCATCATGACCAACCAGAGTCAACGGTATTTGCCGCCTGTCAGGAACGTGATCGTCCAGCAGCACCCGCGTGCGCTCGTACAGTTGTGAAGAGGTCATATCCGGCAGATCACTGGTCAGAATCAACGCATCGTACTGGTGTGTGCGCACGTGCTGCATGGCCAGATCGGCACTCATAACGGCATCGACCAGATAGCCGCAGCGCTCCAGATTCAGGCGAATGACCCGCAGCACATGTGCCTGCTCGTCAACCAGCAGAATGCGCCGCACGGCAACTTCTGCCTGCTCTCCTTCGTCGTAATCATCCGGCATGCTCACCGGGGATATCGTCTGTGCGCTAACGCTCATTTATGCTGAAGTCGTGTCCATGAGTGGATTCATCATTGACTACCGTAGCGGTAAGACGTCGCACCTCTTTACCCGATATCAGCCGTAATGTGGCCAAGATACGATCGGCACGTTACACCCGGCTTACCTGTTCGCCGGTCATAAACGCTCAAGCAACAGCCAGTTTCCATTGCAACAGCCTGACCAAAAACTGCCGATAACGGTGAAATCGGTACCAACACTTAGCTCTATATTCATGCACAGCACTTTCCAATCGACATCCATCGAGACTGTTCAGGCTCATCCGGGCTTTAGAACCGACACACTCACGACAATGCTTGTTTTGATACTGTCGATGATTTTTCTGTCAGCTTGCGGCGTCCGTGATGATGAAACTGGCGCTTCTGCCGGCGATAGCTCACTGCCTCCCATAACCGGTGACTCGACTTCGGATTATCGGCAGCCGCCCGTCTCCTGCCAGATTGATGACATGAAAACCTGGGTACTTCAGGGCATGCTGGATTATTACCTGTTTGCCGACCAGGTCGATGAGAATACCCCGCTGAACAATTACGACAATATAGAGACACTGATTACCGACTTGCGAGTGAGTCCCAATGACACATTCAGCTACATCACGGACGAGACTAGTCATTCAGATCGTTTCAACGAGGGCGAAACTGTCGGCTTCGGCTGGCTGCTCAGCCGTACTCAGGCCAATGAATACTATTTCAAATTGCTTGAAGCAGGCTCCCCTCTAGCCCTGGCAGGCGTGCAGCGCGGCGACAGATTACTGGAGGTAAATTCCTTGCCTGCCGTTGATTTCTTTTCTCAGGATAGCGTTGCTAGAGAGGCAATCCTGAGCTCTGAAGACAACGCCGCCAGTGCAACCTTCACCATCCAGACTCCGCTGGGTGTCAGCCGCACCTTTACTACAACCAAGGCACGCTACACCCTTGATACCGTTCTTGATACACGGGTTATCGAACAGAACAATGTGCAAATCGGTTACCTGCACTTCTACCAATTCCTGGATACATCAACGGAGGAGCTAGCCACAGCGTTTGCAACTCTGGCCTCTCAAAATGTCAGTGAGCTGGTACTGGACATGCGCTACAACTTTGGAGGCCGCGTGATGGTCGCCAATGAATTGGCCAGTTATCTGGTGGGTCGAGGCAAAACCGACGACGCCTTCGCCGTCTATCAGCCAAACGAGAAGTATCGTGAAAACTCCGCAACCATCAACTTTGTCAACCAGAGCAACGCCCTGAATCTGTCGCGGGTTGTCATTCTGCAAACCGACGATACCTGCTCTGCAGCGGAGCTGGTCACCAATGGTCTGCGCCCCTTCATGGATGTCATCACCGTCGGTGGAACCAGTTGCGGAAAACCTTACGCCACCATTCCTAACACAGCCTGCAGCAAGGTCATGAACGCACTGGAACTTGAAGCGGTTAATGCAAGCGGTAGCGGCGGCTACTACGATGGCATTGCAGCCGATTGCACGGTTACTGAGGACATCGGCCAGACACTGGGTGACCGTGATGAAAATCTGCTCTCAGCTGCGCTGAGCTATATTGACAACGGCACATGCCCTGCCGCCAGTACGACGCGCTCGATATCCTCGTGGCAAGCATTGCCAGAGGTGCTCAAACCGGCCTGGTTTGGTGTCAGCACTTTCTGAAGAGAGCCCTCTGAAGGGCCCCTATTGATGCGATAAGCGCGTGAATTGCGCACACGCCTGATGACTGGCGCTACACTGCGCAGGCAGGGGCGTCAGCCCCCATCAATCATAGGGGAGCAAGAATGGGCATGCTGTATCTGGTACGCCACGGGCAGGCGTCGGCCGGCACTCACGATTATGATCGTCTGTCGCCACTGGGCCAGCGTCAGTCACAACTACTGGGCCAGTGGTGGACATCCCAGAAATTCGCACCCGATCTTGTCTATCATGGATCACTGCGCAGACAGCGCGATACGGCGCGGCTTGCACTGGAGCATCTGGGTTCAGCACTACAGCCCGATGTGCATGAGGGTTTGAACGAATATACCCACAGAATCATTGAGAAGCACTTTGGTGCCGCCCCAGAAGTTGGGACCGAGTCCGAGTCCGGGACCGAGTCCGGGACCGAGGCTGACAACCACGAATCACTCACCTTCGAAGACTACATCAGCGTCATGCAGCGATGGCGTGACCATAGCGCGCATCCGGATCTGCCAGAAATCGAACCTTGGGCAGACTTTGCCAATCGCGGCTGGGAAACCATGCGCTCACTGCACCAGCAACAGGGCGACAAGCAGCATCATGTTTTCGTGACATCCGGCGGTGTCATTGCCACCGTGCTGGCCGCCGTATTAGGGCTGGATTTCTCGCACACCGTGGATGCCATCTGGCGTATTCGCAACTCATCGGTCACCACCCTTAATTTTGACGGCAAAACGGCACGTCTGGTTGATTTCAACACGGTGCCCCATCTGCAGCTGCAAAATGACCCGTCGCTGATTACACTGATATAGTCAGGCTGAACACCCCCAAGCGGACCGGCTCGATGTTGACCGGTCACCATATTCATCAGTTTTGAGGAACGACCAATCATGCATACCCTGGATGAGGCTGATCGTCAATTTGCGCTGCACCCATTCACCAACCTGTCTGCCCATCAGAAGCAAGGCCCGCTCATCATCGACAGAGGTGAAGGCGTCTACGTCTGGGATGATCAGGGCAATCGCCTGATTGAAGGCATGTCCGGACTATGGTGTGCCGCTCTGGGTTTCAGCGAACAGCGTCTGGTTGATGCTGCAGCAAAGCAGTTTGCAGCCCTGCCCTACTCGCATATGTTCAGCCATCATTCGACGGCACCCGCTATCGAACTCTCCAAACGTCTGGTGCAGATGGCGCCTGAAGGTATCGGCAAGTGCTTTCTGGTCAATTCTGGTTCCGAGGCTGTCGACACTGCCATTAAAATGGCCTGGTATTACAACAATGCACTGGGTCGACCAGGCAAGAAAACGATCATCGCACGACAACGCGCCTACCATGGCGTCACGGTCGCTGCGGGCAGCCTCACCGGCCTGCCCTATGTCCAGGACGGCTTTGATCTGCCAGCCATTCCGGTTATTCATGTTGAAACCCCACATGCGTATCGTTTCGCAGAACCGGGCGAGTCAGATCAGGCCTATTCCACCCGGCTGGCCGACTCTCTCGAACGGCAAATCATCGAAGCGGGTGCGGATACCATTGCCGCATTCATCGCCGAACCGGTCATGGGCGCAGGTGGAGTTCTGATACCACCCGATGGCTATTTCGAGAAGGTTCAAGCGGTCCTCAAGCGCCATGACATCCTGTTCATTGCCGACGAGGTCATCTGTGGCTTTGGTCGAACCGGCAATGCCTGGGGTTGTGATACCTACGGCATCAAACCGGACATCATGACTTCTGCCAAGCAGCTCTCGTCTGCCTACTTGCCAATTGGCGCTGTTCTGGTAACAGATGCCCTGTATGACGCCTTCAGTCAATATACCGATAAACTGGGCGTCTTCGGTACGGGTAACACCTACGGCGGACATCCGGTATCAGCCGCTGTCGCTCTGGAGACTCTGCGCATCTATGAAGATGATGACATTTTCGGACAAGTCAGAAGCCGTGCACCTCACTTCAGCGAGCGTATTCAGGCCTTGCAGAATCACCCGCTGGTTGGTAACACTCGTAGTGTCGGTTTGATCGGAGCAGTCGAACTAGTTGCCGACAAGGACAGCAAGACCAGTTTCCCGGCTGCTGACAAGATTGCCGTGCAAGCCATGCTGGCAGCACGCAAGCATGGCCTTATCGTGCGGGCGGCACCAGGCGATGCACTGGCATTCTGCCCACCTCTGATCATTAACGATGAACAGATTGATGACATGTTCGATGCGGTGACCGATGCCTTGAACGATGTACTCAAGGCGAACAGCACCGCTGTCTAAAAGCTTCTGAAGCAAGTACTCCTGATTCAGGACGCCTGACAGCAGCACGGATCAAACCGGCGGGCCCTTTGCTTGACAATCCGACGTCAAGAGTGAGGGCCCGCCCGGGATGCTCGACCAGAAACCTTCAGTTCGCCCCTGACTCAGGCAGCGTTCTGGCGACCCGCTGTCGTTGTACGGTGATAGGCCAATCCTTCTTCGTCAAACAGATAGCAATTCTGAGCCGGTATGTTCAGCTCGATGGCATCACCATGGCGAGTCGCATCGACGCCGGGGCGCTGAACCACAAAATGCTCAAGCCCACCACAACTGCCGTACAGGAAGGTTGAACCGCCAAGGCGTTCAGCCACATCGATCTGAATGGGCAAGGTAAAATCACCGACCTCACCACCGACATCTTCAGGCCGTACGCCCATGGTGGCCTTTGAGCCCGGCTTGGCGCGCGAGGCATCTACGGACAGCACACCGGTGCCGCCACCAGGCAGCTCGACAATGGCCTGAGTGGCACTGCCTTCACGAATGGTGACTTCCAGAAAGTTCATTTTTGGTGAACCAATGAAACCGGCAACAAACAGATTATCAGGGTGGTGATACAGCTCCAGAGGTGAGCCGATCTGTTCGATATAACCGGCTTTCAGGACGACGATCTTGTCGGCCATGGTCATCGCTTCTACCTGATCATGGGTCACATAGATCATGGTGGCATCCAGCTGATTGTGCAGCTGAGCGATACGCAGACGCATCTCCACCCGCAGCTCGGCATCCAGATTGGACAAAGGCTCATCAAACAGGAAGACATCCGGATTACGAACAATGGCCCGACCAATCGCCACACGTTGACGCTGACCTCCTGACAGGTTCTTCGGTTTCCGATCAAGTAGTTGATCCAGTTGCAGAGTCTTTGCCGCCTTGTTGACCTTATCGGCTACTTCCGCCTTGTCAGCGCCACCCATGCGCAAGCCAAAACCCATGTTCTCCTCAACGGTCATATGCGGATACAGAGCGTAGGACTGGAAGACCATGGCAATACCACGATCGACGGCTTCCACATGCGTGACGTCGCGTCCTTTGATATGCACGGAACCTTCGGAAATCTCCTCCAGTCCGGCAATCATTCTGAGCAAGGTTGATTTTCCGCAGCCTGATGGCCCCACAAATACGATGAACTCGCCGCTGGGCAACTTCATATCCACACCGTGGATAACCTCGACCGGCCCATAACGTTTGAATGCTTTGCGCAGCTCTACTTCAGCCATCGTTCAACTCTCCCTGACAAATTTCAGAATAGAAATAGTGTGTGAATGACGCCGTGACAAACCGTGTAACCGGCTTGCACGACAGGTTTGAAACAACTCTGAATCCTTCCATGGATAACAGCGTGACTCAATGGGATGCCCCGTTGGTCTCACCGGTACGCGGCGCCAGACGCCGGGATATTTCTGCAGCGGCCGCGATCAGTTCAGGCCCCCAACTGATCAGTTCTTCTTCACTGATTCTGAACGCGGGTGCCGTGATGCTCAAGCCTGCAATGGCTCGTCCCGTCGAGTCCACAACGGGGGCTGCAATGCAATGGGAGCCCAGGAATCGCTCCTCGGCATCAATAGCAAAGCCTCGCTGGCTGACTGTACTCAGCTCTTTGAGCAAGGCGGTCTTGTCGGTGATGGTATTGGGTGTGAAGCGCGAAAACGAGATGCGACTGATGATATCGCGTTGCTGTTCATCATCACACCATGCCAGCAACACCTTGCCGGTGCCCGTGCAATACACCGGCATTCGGCTACCCACGGTAATTGAATGTCGCACGCTGCGAGTGCTCTCTACATGATCGATAACAACGACATGGGTATCAGCCAGAATGGCGATCTGCACCGTCTCGCCACTCAGCGCCTTGAGTGCCATCAACTGATCCTGGGCCAGTACCCGTATATCCGATCGAGTCCAGATACGATTCGCCATCTCCAGAATGCGGTAGGCCGCTGACCAAGTGTGGGAACGCTCATCGAACTGGATGAGTCGTTCGTCTGCCAGCTCATTGAGCAGCCGATGCAGAGTGCCCTTGGGTATGGCCGAAAGTTCCAATAATTCTGCAAATCGCAATGGACCTTCTGACACGACAAGATCCAGCAAACGGATGGCGCGACCAATACCGCCACTGCCAGTACGCACTGTGGCAGTGGCAGGTTCACGGTCTGCACTTCCCTGCTTGACGTTCTTGCTCATAGATTCAGCGGTGGTCGATAGGCATCTGAAGTTTCCCGAAGTAAACAATCAAAACTGTAATTCCAATTGACAGTTTTTGACTCAGGCTCTTATACTTTTGGAACATTGTTCCATTATTATCGCTCAGGTGCAATCCATCTGAGCATCGATTGTTCTAATACCCTACCCTCCAGACGACAACACTGAGTATTTTTTACGGATGTCCAGCGAAACGAGCCATTGGCGACTTGACGGTACCGACACCACTTTATTGGTAGTGCAAGATCATGCAGTGCCCCGCCTTTACTGGTGTGGCAGCAAATTGAAGAACGACACCATCCTCTCGCAGTTATTGGCACACGATGACTCGGCGCTTGCTTTTGGAGGCATGGACAACGTCACGCCCCTGTCTCTGTTTCCGCAGGCCAGTACCGGCTATACCGGCTCACCGGCCCTCAATGGTCACAGAAACGGCCATGCCTTTGCCCACAGCATGCGCACCACAGGGGTCTCGCAGTCTGATAACACCCTGACCATCAACCTGGTGGACGATCATGCCGAGTTGTCAATCGAGATATCGCTGTCACTGGATATCCAGAGTGATGTTGCGCGTATGACAACGACTCTGAGCAACACCGCCAGCACGCCCTATACGGTTGACTGGCTGGCCAGTGCCACCCTGCCAATGCCAAACAAGTATCGCCAGTGCCTCACACAGCATGGTCGCTGGGGCCTGGAAAATCAGACGCATCGACGCAATATTGCACCAGGGCGTATCGATATCAGCAATTTGCACGGCCGTACCAGTCACGAACATGCCCCCAGTCTGATCTGTGGCACGGCAGGCTTCAGCAACAACGGTGGCGATGTGATGTTTGCCCATCTGGGCTGGAGCGGCAATTTCAGCTTGCGCGTGGAGCGCCTGAGCAATGGCACCATTTCATTGCAAGCTGGCGTACTGTATCTACCCGGCGAGTGCATTCTGGAGCCAGGGGAGCAGCTGACAACACCGGCTGTGACCTTTACTCGTGGCTCAGGCATGAACCAGTGCACCCAACGTTTCCATCAGCACATACGCACCTGCATCCTGCCTGAGTGGACACGTCGTGCACGTCCCATTCATGCCAATAGCTGGGAGGCGCTGTATTTCAATCATGACCCGGACGCCCTCTTGCCTCTGATCGATGCGGCTGCCGGTGCAGGTGCTGAGCGATTCGTTCTGGATGATGGCTGGTTCCGGCATCGACGATCCGATAATGCAGGTCTGGGTGACTGGTTTATCGACGAGAGCATCTACCCGGAGGGTCTGCATCCGATCGTGCAGCGAACACGTCAACATGGCATGCAATTCGGACTCTGGTTTGAACCCGAAATGGTCAATCCTGACAGTGATCTTTATCGCGAACACCCCGAATGGGCCATGCATCTGGAGCATGTGGACACGCCACTGGCGCGTAACCAGCTGGTGCTGGATATTGCCCGTGATGATGTAGCTGACTACCTGTTCGAATGTATTACCTCACTGGTTCACGAATACGCCATCGACTACATCAAATGGGATATGAACCGCGATCTGGTATTGGCAGGAGACGGCCAACGTGCGCGCGCAGCAGCCCAGCCCAAGGCTTTGTATCGTTTACTGCAGAGAATTCTGGATGTCTGCCCTGGCCTGGAAATCGAGACCTGTGCCTCTGGCGGTGCCAGGGCCGATCTTGCAATACTCGAATATACAGGCAGAGTCTGGACCTCCGACAATATCGATCCGATCGAACGTGCCAGCATCCAGCAGGGCTTTTTAAGATTCATGCCGCCCGAGATCATGGGTGCCCATGTCGGACACAAGACCGCACACCTGACCGGACGTGTCACCAGTTTGCACACCCGTGCCATTATCGCCCTGCAAGGACAGTTCGGTTTTGAACTGGATGCCCGACGCCTGGATTCACAGGATGTCATCACGTTGCAACACTACACGCAGCTATACAAGAGCAATCGTGACTGGATTGCCAATTCGACATACTGGCAGTTGTCGACCTATTCGAAGTCACTGATCGCTTGTGGTTATGTTGATGACACTCAGGATCACGCTCTGTACAGCGTGGTTGCCATTGGCAATATGCACCCCACCCGTCCGGGGCATCTTCCGTTATCTGGCCTGGATCCCGAGAAGGTCTACACTTTGACACTCGAGAGCATCAACCAGACCGAACTGGCGCCCTTCAACAAGATGATTCCGTCCTGGTGCGAAAGCCCCGTTGTCACAACCGGTGAGTTGCTCATGAAGATAGGTGTTCCCCTACCGGTCATGCCGCCACAGTCAGCCCTGTTGATCGGCTGCCACAGAGAAGTCCAGTCATGAGCAATACCAACGAACAAAGTCCTGAGCGCCTGCTTGAACGTTTCAATCAGAAGTTCGGTCGCTCGGATGAACCGGTCGCCACCTTCTTCGCCCCTGGCCGTGTCAATCTGGTCGGCGAGTACACCGATTTCACCGGTGGCCTGGTATTTCCCTGCGGTATCAATCAAGGCACCACCTTGCTGATACGACGCACACATAACAACCAGTATCGCTTTGCCAGCACCAACTTCGATTTGATGGCGCAGTTGGAGCAACATGAAATCAGCCAGACCTATGGCGACAACTGGATCAACTACCCGCTGGGTGTGCTTGATCAGTTCATCAAGCGCGGTGTCTCCATCGACGGTTTCGATTGTCTGTTCTCTGGCAACGTTCCCAATGGGGCCGGTCTTAGCTCATCAGCCTCCATAGAAGTTGTCACCGCCTTTGCGATCAACCAGATCATGCACACAGAGTTGTCGTTACTGGATCTGGTTCGCGTTTCACAATCGGCTGAAAACGATTTTGTCGGCATGCAGTGCGGCATCATGGACCAGTTTGCCGTGGCCTTTGCGCAAACCGGTCACGCCATGATGCTCGATTGCCATAGTGTCGAACATCGTCAGGTTCCCCTGAATCTTGACGAACATTCCATCGTCGTCTCGAACACCAACCAGCGTCGCGAACTCAACGAATCTGCCTATAACAATCGGGTCAGTGAATGCCAGCGCGCACTGGAATTGCTGGCACCTGCCACCGGCATTACGCACTTGGGGCAACTACTGCCCGAGCAACTGGCACAGCATGAAGCGCTGTTTAAAGACGATCCCAAACCGCTTATGCGCATCCGGCATATCACCGAAGAAAACGCCAGAGTCAGAGCCGCCGTCCCATCACTGGAGGCGGGCAATCTGCAAGAATTCGGCAACATCATGAATGCCTCCCATGACTCATTGCGCGACCTGTTCGAAGTCTCCAGCGAGCCCTTGAATCATCTGGTGAGACTGGCTCGTGAACAGACATCAGTGTTGGGTAGTCGTTTGACTGGCGCAGGTTTTGGCGGCTGTACCGTCAGCCTGTTACCCACTTGTGATGTAGATGCGTTCATCGCAACCGTCGGTCCGGCCTATACAGAAGCGACGGGGCTGACGGCCGATTTCTATACCATCGAACCGGGCAATGGTGTCCGAGCCATCAGCCCGGTAAAGCTGCCATGAGCGGCAACTGGCAACGCCGCTGGCATCCCCTGCTTTCACAATGGGTCTTGATATCAGCACGTTCCGCAGCTCGCCCCTGGTCCGGTGCCATGGCAATCAGTGTCACGCAAAACCAGCCGGAGCACGATCCCGATTGCTACCTGTGCCCGCGAGTTACTCGTGCCAACGGACAGCTCAACCCTGACTATCAGGGTGCTTACGCATTCGATAACGATTTCCCATCGCTCTCTGCTGATGCTCCGCACGATGCATCCACCAACAATGAGAACCAATTGCACCGTACGGCTCCCGCTCAGGGCCACTGTCGCGTGCTGTGCTGGTCGGAACATCATGACGCCACTCTGGCCAGCCTTGATCAGGCCAGCATGCGTGCCGTGACTAGACTCTGGCAGTCCGAATATGCCTCACTCAGTGCGCGCCAGGACATCGAAAATGTCTTGATATTCGAAAACAAGGGCGTTGAGATTGGCGTATCCAACCTGCATCCACATGGTCAGATCTATGCAACAGGATTCGTCACAGACACCGCAACCCGCATGCGAGATGCACAGGCAGCTCATGCACGTGAGCACAAAGGCGAGTCGTTGCTGCAAAGCCTGCTCAACGACCCCCACACGCAAAGCGATTTGATGGTGGAAAAGAACCAATGGTTCTCGGTGATCGTGCCGTTTGCTGCACGCTTTGCCTACGAGACCTGGATCGTGCCGCATCGCCATGTCAGTTCATTGGCCGACATGCACAACGAAGAACTGGATGAACTGGCCGATGTTTATCAACGCCAGGTCAGACGTTACGATCTGCTGTTTCAACGCTCTGCCCCGAACATCACGCTGCTGCACAACGCCCCCTGCGATAGTGCCCGGCAGGCAGACAATCTGCACTGGTGTTTTCACCTTGGCTTCCAGCCACCGTTGCGGGATCCTGAAAAATTGAAATTTCTGGCAGGCTTCGAATCGGGCTCCAACAATATCGTCAACCCGGTGCAACCTGAACAGGCTGCCGAACAACTCAGAAACATCGATATCAAGCAGTGGCAACCATGAAAACCGGCGTCTGCTATTACCCGGAACACTGGCCTGAAGAGCAATGGGCGCACGATGCTGCCCATATGCGCAAGCTGGGCCTGAGTGTGATCAGAATCGGTGAATTCGCCTGGAGTCGACTTGAGACGCAGGATGGCAAGCTGCATCTGGACTGGCTGGAACGAGCCATTGATACCCTGCATGAGGCCGGTTTGTCCGTTGTTCTGGGCACACCGACTGCAACGCCGCCACGCTGGATGCTGGACCGTCATCCCGATATGCTGGCCGTGGATGCTGATGGACGCATTCGGGACTTTGGTTCGCGTCGACATTATTGCTTTTCGCATGAACCCTATCTGGATGAATGCCGACGTATTGTCACCCTTCTGGCTGAACGATTTGGACAACATCCGGCCATCATGGCCTGGCAGACAGACAACGAATACGGCTGCCACAGTACCAGCATCAGCTATTCCCCTCATGCACTGGCCGCCTTTCAGCGCTGGTGCGCGACACAGTACGCCGATGTAGAGGCACTGAACCTTGCCTGGGGCAATGTGTTCTGGAGCATGGAATACGATAACTTCGAGCAGATCGGCTTACCGGTAGGCACTGTTACCGAAAGCAACCCTGCTCATCAGCTGGCGTTCTGGCGTTTTTCTTCTGACCAGATCAAACGCTTCAACCGGGCCCAAGTCGACATCATTCGCAAACATTCACCGGGACGCGATGTGCTGCACAACTTCATGGGCAATTTTGTGGAATTCGATCATCACGATGTTTCCACCGATCTCGATATTGCGACCTGGGACAATTACCCGCTCGGCTTTCTGACCCGGGACAACGGCGATGCTGACGACCAGCAAGCTTTTTTGCGTACCGGCCATCCCGACGGCTCAGCCTTTCATCACGACTTATACCGAGGCTGTTGCAACGGACGCTGGTGGGTCATGGAACAGCAACCCGGACCGGTCAACTGGGCGCCCTACAACCCGTCGCCTGTCGATGGCATGGTCAGGCTCTGGGGCTGGGAGGCCTATGCGCATGGTGCTGAAGTCATGAGCTATTTCCGCTGGCGTCAGGCGCCCTTTGCCCAGGAACAAACCCATACCGGCCTGTTGCTTTCAAACGGTGATGCGGATGTCGCCGCCAGCGAAGTGGCTACTCTCAACCGCGAACTGGCTGAAGTCGCCGCCTTTGACGTTGGCGAGCTGATGCGCTCAGACACGCCAGTCAGCGAAAGCCCCAATGTCGCAGAGTCTTTAAAATCCTTGCCGGTGCACTCCGATGTTGCCATCGTCTTCAGCTATGCCGGTATTGCCATTCAGGATATCCAGCTACCCGGTGGCAGCTCCTACAGCCCTTTGGGTTTCTGCCAACGTGTACACAGTGCCTGCCGTCAGTGGGGTGTCAATGTCGATATTGTCTCGCCAGCGGCTTCTCTGGATCAGTATCGCCTGGTGCTGGTTTGCACCAGTACTGAAGATGAGGATGATCTGGTCAAACGCCTGCAATCTGCTCACAAACAGCATCAGGCTGTTATTGCCCTGTTTCCCGGCACCGGTAGTCGCAGCCATGACTACACGATGCCGGACAATCTACCCCCCGGGTATTTTCAACAACTGCTGCCACTGCAGATCATACGCAGCGAATCACTACCTGCAGAACAGAGCATGACAGCTACAGACAGTCATGGCCTGTCACGTAGCTGTTCGCAATGGCGTGAACGCATCGCCAGCAGCATCGAACCACGCATGAGTTTTGGTGATGGCTGGGGCTTTCATTATGAACAGGATCATATTCACTACATCAATGCCATCCCCGAGAAAAACGCTCTGATCCCGATGATCGGCGAACTGCTCGTAGAAGCCGGTATTCCCTGCCGCGAATTGGGCGCCTACCTGCGCACCCAGCGCATCGGTCCGTATCAGCTGGCATTCAACTTCGGAAAACAAGCGGTTGAACTGGACAAGGCTCTGGGCACTGTTCTGAATTTCCACCATGACACCCCGCTACTGGTGGGCTCACGCACGCTGGGACAGGCCGAAGTCGCTGTCTGGGTCGCTGGATGAAAGCACCAGAATCATGGCAGCCTTTTTTATCTGTACCGTTGTAACTCTTGATGATGCCGGTCGTCAGTACTGGCACATCAGCTTGATCCTCAGGGGTCTCGGGTAACGGCAGTTACCCTTTAATTCACGACTGCCGAACGACTAAGAAACCATTTCTGGAGAAAAAGAGAAACCGTATGTTCAATACACTGAAAAAATCTGCTGCTGCACTGGCTATCGCCAGTCTGATCAGCGCACCGGCCATGGCTGGTGATCTGAGCATCATCTTTGATGATCTCAACCCTGCTCCCAAGGCCGGCTTTGAAGCCGCGGTAGAGAAGTTCAAGGCTGCCAATCCGGATATCAACGTCACAGTCAGCATCAATGATCGTGAAGCTCACAAGACGGCGATTCGCAACTTCCTGAGTGCCGAAGCGCCGGATATCACTACCTGGTACCCGGGTAATCGCATGGCACCCTTTGTCAATGCAGGTCAATTCGAAGATGTATCGGATGTCTGGGAAGCGGAAGGTTTCAGCGACAGCCTGGCCTCCACAAAGTCTGCCATGACCATTGATGACAAGCAGTGGGGCGTGCCTTACACCTATTATCAATGGGGCATCTATTATCGCCCCGACGTCTTCGAAGCCCAAGGCGTTGAAGTACCAAAGAACTGGGAAGAACTGCTGGCAGCTTCTGCCAAGCTCAAGGAAGCAGGCATTACGCCCATCACTATCGGTACCAAGGATCTATGGCCTATCGCTGGCGTATTCGACTATCTGAACCTGCGTACCAACGGCTATGACGTGCATAACGATCTGACGGCCGGCAAGATCAAGTACTCCGATCCGCGCATCGTCGCCGTTTTCGAAAAGTGGAGAGAACTGGTCGAGCCGGGTTACTTCCTGGAGAACCATGCCACCATGAGTTGGCAGGATGCGATGGCACCTTTCATCAAGGGTGAAGCTGCCATGTATGTCATGGGTAACTTTGCGGTCGAGTCCATGCGCGACGGTGGCCTGACTGATGAGCAAATTGGCTTTATGCCATTCCCTGAAATCACCCCGGGAATCGCACGCGCCGAAGAAGCACCGACTGACGCCTTCTTCATTCCTGCCAAAGCCAAGAACAAGGTTGACGCACGCAAGTTTCTGGCCTTCATTGCTCAACCTGACATCCAGACAGAATGGAACAAGACCATCGGTCAATTGCCCATCAACAAGAACTCTGAAGTGAGCGATGACAAGTTCCTGCAAGCAGGCTTTGAGACACTCAGCACCGCCAACGGCCTGGCTCAGTTCTATGACCGTGATGCACCTGCAGAAATGGCCAAGGCTGGCATGGAAGGCTTTCAGGAATTCATGATCAAACCTGAGCGCCTGGAGAAAATCCTCCAGCGTCTGGACAAGGTTCAGGCACGTGTCTACAAATAGCAAGACCCTTCAATCAGCAGCGTAATTTCTGTTGAAGGCAAGCACGACGGTGAGCTGCATTAAGCAGCTCACCGCTACCCCTGAAGCATTTCCAGGATGCCAGGGTCAAAAACAAGAAGCACTGAGGAGAACTATTCATGGCAAGCGATAGCGGTAATGCCGCCACACTCACTGCACAGCCACCGTCGCGCAGTTGGCTATACAGAAATCGTATAAAACTGGCACCGTGGATGTTTCTGGCACCGGGCCTTATCTTCTTTTTCATCTACGTCATCGCACCGATCTTCCAGTCGATCTGGATCTCGTTCTATGACTGGGATGGTCTGGGACCAAAACAGTGGGTCGGCATGGCTAACTATGTCGAACTGATGGATGATGATCGCTTCTTCACCTCTCTGATCAACAACATCTGGTGGCTCGTGCTCTATATGCTGGCAGTGCCGGCAGGGCTGGGTATTGCCTTGTTTCTCAACCAGACAGTCACGGGCATTCGACTGTACAAGTCCCTGTTCTTCTTTCCCTTCGTGATCAGTCAGGTGGTGGTCGGCCTGATATTCACCTGGTTCTACAACCCCGATTTTGGCATCGTCGGTATCGTCTGGAATTTCTTCGGCGCCACCCCACCCGCCATACTCGCCGATGAAGACCTGGTGACGTTCGGCATCATTTTCGCCGGCCTCTGGCCGCAGATCGCCTATTGCATGATCTTGTATCTCACCGGTCTCAACAACGTATCACCCGATCAGGTCGAGGCAGGTCGTCTTGACAATGCCAGTGGCTGGAAAATGCTGTGGTTCATTATTCTGCCGCAACTCAAGCCTGCCACCTTCATTGCCATCGTCGTCACCGTCATCGGTGCTCTGCGCTCATTCGATCTTATCGCCGTCATGACCGGCGGTGGGCCCTACGGCTCATCCAATGTGCTGGCCTACTATATGTTCGAAACCGCGCTCTCCGAATATGGCTTCCGTTACGGCTATGGCTCGGCAATCGCCACCGTACTGTTTCTCATCATGCTGGTGTACATCAGCTTTTTCCTGTGGCGTATGTATCAGGACGAAAAGGGATAATCGATCATGTTTCCAAAACCTATTGAGAAATCCAGCGCAGCCGTCCGTACCGGTTACCAGCTGATTCTGCCCGTTGCCCTGTTCCTCTGGCTACTGCCACTGCTTGCCATCTTTCTCACCTCGATTCGACCGGCAGCGGACATCAATGCCGGCAATATCTTCGGCATGCCATCAGACTTCCTGCTGGTTGAGAATTATCTGGCGGTCTTCCAGCAATCCAAGGCTGGCGAATACCTCTGGAATTCAGTGCGCATCACGATTCCCACCGTCATCATTGCGGTTGCCCTGTCCTGCCTGACCGGCTATGCCTTATCGGTATACCGCTTCAGATGGGCTGTCCCCTTGTTTTTCGTCTTCGTCGCCGGCAACTTTGTACCCTTTCAGATTCTGATGGTGCCGGTTCGTGACCTGTCCGTCTCCACCGGTCTGTATGACACGGTTACCGGCCTGGTATTGTTTCACTCAGCCTTCCAGCTGGGCTTCTGTACGCTGTTCATGAGGAACTTCATCAAAGCGTTGCCATTCGAACTGATCGAATCGGCACGTATTGATGGTGTCGGTGAATTCAAGATCTTCTGGTACTTGGTACTGCCACTGGTCAAGCCGGCCATTGCCGCCTTGTCGGTACTGATCTTCACCTTTATCTGGAATGACTTCTTCTGGGCCACCGTTCTCATTCAGGGCGATCATGCACTGCCGATAACAGCCGGTGTACGTGCTCTGAATGGACAATTTGTCAGCCAGTGGCAGCTCGTCTCGGCCGCCTCACTGTTGGCAGCGGTGCCACCAGTACTTATGTTCTTCGCCATGCAGAAGCATTTTATCGCAGGATTGACGCTCGGAGCCACCAAAGGTTAGAGTGTTGCCAGCGGCCTGTTTCTGCATGACGCTAGTCACAGAAACAGGTCGCTCTGTCGTTCATTGGAACTCAGTCGAGTCAGACTAGCACCTACCTGCGCTATTATGGTGCGCTGACCTTGGCAGATTGATGCCAGGCGCATTACCGCCACTACCTGAATAAAAACAATGAACAACGCCACATCCGACGTTCGGATCGACTCGATCGTTGCCATGCAAAGCCCGGCAGAACTGTTCGTCGAACTGCCGCTGCATATCGATCATGCCGGCATCATCACGCAAACCCGACGCGATATCGCAGACATCATTCATGGTCGCAACTCGCGCCAATTGGTAGTCATCGGCCCCTGCTCCATTCACGATCCGGTAGCAGCACTGGAATACGCCCACAAACTACAGGTGCTCAGAGAGCAATATAGCGATTCTCTGGAAATCGTGATGCGCGTCTATTTCGAAAAACCTCGCACCACCATTGGCTGGAAAGGTCTGATCAACGATCCGCATATGGACAACAGCTTCCAGATTGATGAAGGCCTGTTCATGGCACGCAAACTATTGCTGGACCTTGCACAGATGCACATGCCTGCCGGTTGTGAGTTTCTCGATGCGGTTACCGGTCAGTACTATGCAGACACGGTCAGCTGGGGAGCCATCGGTGCACGCACCACTGAAAGTCAGGTGCATCGCGAAATCGCCTCCGGATTGTCATGCCCGGTCGGATTCAAGAACGCCACCAGCGGCGATGTCGGCATTGCCATTGACGCCATTCAGGCAGCTAGCCACCCACACGCTTTTCTGAGCCCTACCGAAGAGGGTCGTATAGCGCTGTTCAAGACCAAAGGCAACGAAGACGCCCACCTTATATTGCGCGGTGGTCCGACCCCCAATTACGACAGCCAGAGCCTTCGGGATGCCTACGACAGGCAGGTAGCACAAGGGTTTAACCAGCGCATCATGATCGATTGCAGTCACGCCAATAGCCAGAAGGATCACAAGCGCCAGATTGAGGTTGTTACTGATGTCGCTGCACGTCTGTCCTCCGAGGCCAGCATGATTGCGGGCGTGATGATCGAAAGCCACCTGGTGGAAGGCAAGCAGTCCATCGGCTCGCCCGAGTCCCTGAACTACGGACAGAGCATTACCGATGCCTGCCTGGGCTGGGAAGACACCGAACGAACACTGGAAATACTGGCAGAGGCATCCAGTCGCCTACAGCATTAATTGATGTCGTTGGACGATGTGTGACAGATTCCAGAGCCTGCTCAGCAGGATCAGCATCGGTCACACATCGTTCAATCACGACTGCGCTGCACCATGAAGACGGCCAACAGAATCAGGCCGGCACCCAGCCATGCCACACCCGGCAGTCTCTCCCCCAGAAACAGATAACCTGCCAGGGCTGCAAAAACGGTTTCCATCGACAGAATGATGGAGGCTCGGGGTGCAGGCACACTTTGCATGGCAATCGCCATCAAGCCAAAGGTGAATGCGCTGGAAAGCACACCCACATACAGGATGGGCACAAGCGCAGCCCGGATGGCCTGGTATTCGATAACCTCAAGAATACTGGCTGCCAGCAGCCCCAGTACAGCAACCACAACAAACTGGACGCAGGTATAGCTCAGCGGCTGAGCATGTCTGGACGATTGTCCGGATACGATAATCAGGCAAGCCCAGAATACTGACGAGCAGGCGACCAGAATATCGCCGCGGCTGAACGAGGCAAGCGCCCCGCCACTCAAACCCCAGACGCCCAGAAACGCCAGGCCAACTGATATCCAGGTAACCCTGCCCGGACGCTGACGTCGCACAATCCAGAAAAGAAACGGGGTAACCACCACATACAGAGCGGTCAGGAATCCGGTGTTGGTAATGCTGGCAGTCACCAATCCCGTCTGCTGGGTAGAGCCTGCCAGAAAGAAGATCACACCTGCCAGCAAACCAAACGGGACGATACTGCGCTGGAAAAAGCCCGCGCCAGCGACAGCATCAGGAACCCCATCATGAACTCTGCGATGACATATCCGACGTTGCTCAACAAACGCAAATGGCAGCAGAGCCAAGGCTGCCACCGCACCCCGTATGCCTAAAAACAGCAAAGGTCCCATCTGCAACATGGCGATTTTCTGATAATAGAATGCGACACCCCAGATGAAGGCTGCCAGCAGGATCAACAGATCACCGCGGGTTCTATCGCTCATGGAGCCCAGTCACCGTCTTCAGTCAGACAGCTTCTGCCAGGCGGCATCCGCATCCACCTTGTAAGTCGCCCAGTTACCATCGTTCCATCGATCACGCCCCTGACCTGCATAGAACAGATACAGCTTGTCTTCGAAAATCTCCCAATGCGTGCCATCGGTCTTTACCAGACCTTCACCCAGACTCAAGGCATTGGCACAAAAACCATTGTAGGCGGGAGAATACTTGCCAGGATCAGCCTTGAACAGCTCACTGCTTTCCTGAGATTCAAAACGCCATTTAGCGCCCTTGTATTCTACCGTGTAGCGTTTAGCCCCTTCAACCGCTGCAGCCTGAGGCTCTCGTTGCAACTGCTGGTACGCCACCGTGTCATGCCCATCGATAGCGACACCACCAAAGCGAGATTTTGAAACCGGTTCGGCCGCCGCTACCAGCGTTGACATCAGTACTGAAAAAACCAGCAAAAGTTGCGCTACTGGACGGCTGTATCGAGCAACATTCGAAATCATGGCAACTCCTTCCGTTTGACGAAACTGGAGCTCCAGGGCTCCTTGAACAACAACTCAGCCGTTTGACCAGCCCCTGATTGACCGCCCCCAGCTGTATTAGTTCGAATACCGTCCCTGGCCATAGCTCCCTCTCAGACTGCTCGAATCACCCATTCATCTCAGCTGCCAGGCCTTGCCCACACCGCTGTGTCATGAAAAACTGCGCCACCATCAGGCTGTGCCGGCTCACTACTGACCAGCGTGTTGATTCCCAGACCTCCTGCAAAATACCGGTTTGGCCACAGGCTTTCAACGACAACCGTGCCCGGCTGCACCCCATCAAACGCCATGGCCTCCAGACTCACCTCGCCCTGATCGTTACCCAGCGTTACCAGCGCACCGTCTTCAATGCCGTAGCAGGCCATATCGTCCGGATGCAACCTGGCCAATGGTTTCTTTTCCATACGACGACTCGACGGAGTTTCGGTGAAACTTGAATTCAGAAACTGTCTGGCAGGAGCTGCCACCAGTCGCAGCGGACACGCCTCTGTCGCCGAATCAATCACGGCCCAGTGATCAGGAAACGCCGGCATACCCTCGGTATTGTTGCCCACAGAGGACCAGTCAGGCGAAAAATGGAATCGTTTGTCAGGAGTGCCGAAGCCATTGAGAAAATTGGCATCGCGGAACGAGGCATGAGCACAGTCCAGCCCACCACTGGCGAGCACCGCATCAAAGTCGGGCAGACCCGATGACAACAACATGTCGTTGATCAGTTCCCGCTCGCTGAGCTGAAAACCGGCATGCGACAGTCCCAGCCGTTCAGCCAGTGCCTGCATCAGGGCATGATTGCTGCGGCATTCGCCCGGAGCGTCGATCAGCTTCTGACCAATTTGCAGATGCGTATGACCACTGGCCGTGTAGATATCATCGTGCTCGAGAAACATGGTTGCGGGTAGAACGATATCGGCATATTCAGCCGTTTCAGTCATGAACTGCTCGTGCACAACGCTAAACAGGTCATCACGTGCCAGCCCTTGCAGCACCAGGCGTGTTTCCGGTGCAACCACCGCCGGATTGGTGTTTTGAATGAACAGGGCTTCAATAGCAGGCCCACCCTGCAGATCTGCAGCATTGCCCGTCAGCACTCGGCCAATACGGGATTGGTCAATCGCTCGTGTGTCAGGGACAATATCCAGGCCCTGGATTTTTGTTCTGTCCAGCTTGTAGATACTCGAATTACCATACAAGGCCCCACCCCCTTCATACTGCCAGGCACCGCTCACCGCCGGCAGGCAAGTGACGGCGTGCAGATTGACCGCGCCATTGCGTGAGCGGGAAAAACCGTAGCCGATACGCAGGAAGGATTTTTTCGTGCGACCGTAGAGTCGGGCAAATTCGACGATCTGTTCAACCGGCAAACCGGTAATTTCAGCAGCCCAGGCCGGTGTGCGAGTCGCAAGATGCTGCCGCAGATCATCAGCTTTTGCGGTGTAGGCCGCCATATAGGCCTGATCGGCCAGCCCTTCTTCGAACAGGACATGCATGACTGCGCAGGCCAGAGCCCCGTCAGTACCAGGCTTCAGCATCAGGTGCAGGTCAGCCTTGTCTGCCGTTTTCGTGCGATAAGGGTCAACAACCACGAATTTGGCGCCATTGAGCCGTTTCGCCTGCGAGACATGGTGCATCACGTTGACCTGTGTGCTCACAGGATTACCGCCCCAGACCACGATCAGATCGCTCTGATGCATCAGGCGTGCATCACTACCACTCTTGACCCCGGCTCCGGCCTTGAATCCGGCATCCGCAACAGACACACAATAAGTTGAATGCTGCCGTGAGGTGCCATAGGCATGTCGAAACCGGTCCAGTCCGTCGCGCTGCACCAGTCCCATGGTACCGGCGTAGTGAAATGGCCAGATGGCTTCAGCACCGCTGTTCTTGCGGATACGCTCAAAGCGTTCGCAAATGGTGTCCAGCGCATCATCCCAACTGATAGCCTCAAAGCCTGCCGAAGAGGACTTGCTCCCTTTGCGTCGCAGTGGCTTCATCAATCGATCCGGATGATGCACGCGTTCGGCATAGCGAGACACTTTTGCGCAGATCACACCCTGTGTGTAGCTGTGATCCTTGGCACCATAGATACGACCGATGGTGCTCTGGGATACCACTTCCACATCCAGCGCACAGACACTGGGACAGTCATGTGGGCAGACACTGCGCATACGGGTAGTCATGAGGCAATCAAGTATTCAAATTAGTGAAAACTAAAAAATGAGGCTCACATTCAGCTTATCGACCTGCCATCGCATCGAATGTCATAGCTTGTGAGCTGTATCCCATAGTGCCAGTGTTACCCAGCCGATGCAGGGGTTCTCGTGTCCAAAGACACATCTTTCGACAGCGAGGTTTCAGTCCATCTGGTACTTTACGCAGCTATCGACTCCACGGGATGTGTCATCACACACCTTATGAAACGAACTCTTTATTCAGGGCAGAACCTGCCCCTTCCAACACGAGCTGACAAGCTCATGTCTGGCCGCTGGCTGATCGGCGCTCTGCTGAGCGTGATTCTGGTGCTAAATGGCTGCAGTGACGGCGGTGTTGTCATCGACAATGCAGATTCAGGCAGCAACCCGGGCAGTAGCTCAGGTGGCAGCTCGGGCAGCGGTAATGGTGACGGTACGCCCACCGGCGGTGACCTGTCAGAACCTGATGGTGGCGGACCGACTGGTGAATTGCCACCCGTGACCAGCGTCTCCAACCTGGATCCGGATGACGTTGAGGCCTCACGCCTGCTCGCACAGGCCACCTTTGGCGCCACCCTGGCGGATATCGCCACTGTAAAAGAATCAGGCTTTGAGGAGTGGATTGACGAGCAGATAAGCCTGCCGGTTTCTCTGACAGAGCCCTACACACGGGCAAACAGCAACGGCAGCAGCGGCGCGGAACGTCATGAAGTCTGGTGGAACAATGTTTTAGAGCAACCTGACCAGCTACGCCAGCGAGTCGCCTTCGCATTGAGCGAAATATTCGTGGTCTCCGACCTGGACTATCTGCTGGCCAACAATCAGTGGGGCATGGCCAGTTATTACGACATGCTCAGCCGCAACGCATTCGGCAATTATCGTGACTTGCTCGAAGATGTGACCCTGCATCCGGTGATGGGTGTATTTCTGAGCATGGTCCGTAATGAAAAAGCCAACGTGGAGGAGAACATTCGTCCTGATGAGAACTACGCACGCGAAGTGTTGCAATTGTTCTCAATCGGTCTCTACGAACTGAATAACCGCGGAGAAGCTCTGCCACTGGCCAGTCCGGTACCCGCCTATTCGCAGGATCAGGTAGAGGAATTTGCGCGCGTTTTCACGGGCTGGAATTACGATCTGGTGACTTCCTGGGAGACTATAAACCTGGGCGGTGGCGATACCTTTACGACCCCCATGGTCCCTGACGAACGATTTCACGACACGGGCAGCAAAAATTTGCTTAACGGTGCCGTTGCACCCGCAGGGCTCAACGTACGCGAGGACATGGCCTTCGCACTCGATAACATTTTCCAGCACGCGAATGTGGGTGTACTGATCTCCAAACAATTGATCCAGCGTCTGGTCACCAGCAATCCCACACCTGACTATGTAGAGCGTGTCGTCACTGTCTTCAACGACAACGGCGCCGGAGAGCGAGGCGATCTGGCCGCTGTCGTCAAGGCCATCTTGCTGGACGATGAAGCCCGCAATGGCTATCTGGACAATCCTGATTTCGGCAAACTGCGTGAACCGGTCGTGCGACTGGCCCATCTCTGGCGTGCACTCGATGGCACCCCCGGCCCATTAGCCGATGACGTACACAACACACCTGATTTCACACTGAACCGCGTTGATGAAATGACCGGTCAGGAAGTCATGCAAGCACCTTCAGTCTTCAATTTTTTCGATCCGGACCACCCGGTCGTACCCTCGGGCACCACGCTATCGCCCGAACTGCAAATCATGACTGAAGCCAATCTGGCGGCCACCCACAACAACTATCACCATCAGGTATACCGCTTCAATGACCGCTCGGATCTGAGTGATGACAACCCGCGTGTGACCGTTATCAATCTGCAGCCTCTGGTCGATCTGGCAGCGGATCCGGACAAACTGCTCGACTGGTACAACCTGGTTCTGTTCGGTGGTTCGATGCCTGACACCATGCGCCAGACCCTGTTCGATTACATCGGCAACCTGGGCTCCGATGATGCAGGTCGCTTCGCCGCCGTTCAGGACTCATTGTTCATGCTACTGGTCGCACCTCAATACCACCTACAGCGCTAGTCTCATGCCACTCTTTGAACCTCTTGAACTCATGAGCAAAAACCTCAGGCTCAACACCGAACGCCAGGACTCACAACATGCGTAATCCGATCGATAAAGAAAAACGCCGATTGCTGAAAACTCTGGCAGCTCTGCCACTGGGTGCGGGTGTATCCATGATGGCGGGCAACGGCCGGGCCAATGCGGCAACTTGTGATGATGCCAGGTCACTCGTCTGCATTTTTCTCGCAGGTGGTGCTGACTCCTTCAATATGTTCGTGCCCGGTGGCAGTAGCTACACCGACTACCGCAACTCACGCAACGAACTGTCAGTCGCAGAGTCAGATTTGCTGACAGTCAGTGATGCGCAACAGGGGGAGTTCGGCTTCAACGCAATGTTGCCCAACCTTGAACGCTTGTATAGCGATAATCGACTCGCAGTACTGAGTAATACCGGCACACTGATTCAACCCACTACCAAGGACGACTACCTGGGAACCGTGGCCTTGCCACAATCGCTGTTTGCACATAACACGCAGCAGAAACTGTGGCAGACAGGCGCTGGTATCGTCAATGGCAGCAATGCCTTTGGCTGGGGTGGTGCAATCAGCACTCATGCGGCCAACTGCAATGGCAACATCGCCGTCGCACCGGCCTTCTCCATGAGCGGCAGCACCGACTGGCTGGCTTCGGCCGATACCAACTACGTCACCCTCAACGCCGATGTCGCTGTACAACGAATGTTTGGTTACGACAACATCAGTGACTGGATTCCACCAGCCAGACTCAGCAATGTTGGTCGCACGCTCAACGAGCTGGTGGCACAGGGCCAGGACAGCGGCAACCCACTGATCATGCGCGCCATTGCCAATGCCGTGGGACGAGCCTCGGATGCAACCGCATCATTGTATACAGCCCTGGAAGCCAACCCTTTGCCACAGATGCAGTACAACGGCAGTAACAAGCTTGCCAAGCAGTTGCACCTGGTAGCAAGGCTGATTGCCTCACGTGAGGAGCTGGGGATGCAGAAACAGGTATTTTTCGTGATGATGGGCGGCTGGGATACCCATTCTGATCAGGTAGAGCGCATGCCGGATCTGCTGGAGGGTCTGAACGAGGCGATTGGCAGCTTTCAGGACACCATCGATGGCATCAATATGGCCAACAGTGTCACCTCCTTTACCGCCTCGGATTTTGGACGCACCCTGACCAGTAACGGCAATGGTACAGACCATGGCTGGGGTGGTCACAGCTTCGTCTTCGGTGGTGCCGTGGACGGTGGCCGCGTCATTGGTGATACACCTGACTATTCTGCCAGCAACAATCCTGACGATGCCGGTGAGGATGATGGCAGTTTTGCCGGTCGTCTGATTCCGAAAATTTCTGTCAATCAATACGCCGCCACCCTGTCACGCTGGATGGGAGTATCGGAAGCCGAGTTGAGCGAGGCCCTGCCCGATCTTCAAAACTTCGCAGAAACAGATCTGGGCTTCATGCAAAGCTGATTGAACTCATGCCGCCCCCTGTGGCTACACAGGGAGTCGGCATGCATTGCATTTAGAAAAAGTCCGGGATTCAGCTATCCCAGAGCACATTTTCCTTAACCGCAGCCGCCGCCTCGAGAAGCTCAACCAATGGGCCAGCACGGGTATGCAAGGCAACGGGCATCTCTTCCTCATCATCGGAGAAACCGTCATGGGGATCGTTGCTCGATGCTGGCGCTGAAGAACCTGCCTCTTCAGCCTCCAACTTTGCCAATGCTTCGTGTAAAGTTTCCAGAGCTTTCGGAACATCCGCGGCGAGTATCGCACCGGGCACATTGCCGCTCTGGCCCATCAATTTCAGCAGAGCTACAGCTGGCTCTCCGAACATGGTGATATCAGAATATGCGCTTGTCTTGAAGGTTACTAGCACGATGACCTCATTTAGGAAAACCCAATAGTGGCCGACTTTAACACACACGTTTTTGGTGCAGCAGCCGTTGTTAGCCTGGGGGCAACCTGTTGTACCAAACTGCTGTCTCTGGGCATGACCGACGGACTCATGCTGACCGTTGCTGGCATGGTCGGAGGCATCTTGCCCGACATCGATCTTAAACAGTCGCAGCCTTCGCGCGCCCTGTTCTCGGGACTTGGCACCATTGCCGCGCTTGCCTGGTTATTTGCCAACGTTGATGCATTTACCGGACTGGAACTCTGGCTGGGAGCCATTACCGTCTTCTTGCTGGTGCGTTTTCCACTGTGGTGGATGTTTCATTCAATTACCAAGCATCGCGGCATTCTGCACTCTCAGATTGCAGCCATCATGGCTGGCGTGCTCATGAGTGCCGCCGCCTGGCAGCTTCTGGAGAGCAACGAGTTGCAAAGCTGGTTGCTGGGAATATTCATGACACTGGGTTACCTGATCCATCTGATACTGGACGAGCTATACAGTGTCGATTTTACCGGCGTTCGTGTTCGTCGCTCTTTTGGCAGTGCGATGAAGCCTCTGGACATGCAGCAACTGCCCGCCAGTTGCCTGGTTATCTTCATCACACTGGTTGCCTGGTTCTGGACAGCTCCCTACGACACAGCATGGCAACAGTGGCAGGCACTGTATACCGACTGGCGCCCTGCACTGATACCTCACTGGATCTGGAACAACCTCTAAAAGGGCCCCTCTGCTTACAGTTTGATGTTGAGACGTTCAAGCAGCTCAAGCGTGATTCCACCACGATCAATGCCTTCTGCTGTCTGGTATTGCTCCATCGCCTTGAGAGTGCCCTGGCCTACGATGCCATCCGCAGGGCCTGGATCATAACCTTCAGTCTTCAGTGCACTTTGCAGTGAGCTTATGATCTCTTCCGTCATATTGACTTTACACAGAACCTGTTTCCACTCGACCTGTGCCGGAGCGATTTGAACCTGCCGACTGATCGACTTGGTTTTCTCAGGCATCGAGATGCGACGTTCCGTCGCCGGTGTTGCCAATCGTTGTACCGCGATGGTCTCGGATACTGCCGGGATCTCCGATATCACGCTCTTGGCCGGCTCGCTGACCACTTCGCGATCCACAGTAACAAACTCTGCAGGGCGTTCAGTCAGGCAGATTTCACGACCGGTAGCAATCGCACTCTTGTCAGCATCTTCGCCCTTGGCCAACCAGAAAAACCGGGCTTCGGCCGACAACACCTGTTTTGTGATCGTCGTATATTCAGCTGGAATGTCCACCATCTTCTCGGCGGCAGGGCTGACCAGGCGTTGCACCTGAACCGTCTGGTATTCAGCAGGAACGTTAACGGTTTGGGTGGTTGCAGGTTTTACCAGCACTGTCTTTGTCAGCTCCTCATAACGTGCAGGAACCTCAACCAGACATAACACGTCGCCGGTGGCATTCGCTACCTGCTCAATGACACCACAATCCTCTTTCCAGACACTGCGGGCAGGCTCCACCATTACAGATTCGGTCTCTGCTTTGAAGATCGCCGGTACATCAACGATGACGCTGGAGGCCTCCTTGATCAACACCTGCTCTTCATCCGTTTCAAACACAGCAGGCTCAATCTCAATAACTTGAGTGGCCTCCTTGATCAGCACTTGCTCGGACTCGGCTGTGTACTGCGCCGGCGTGACATACTCGACAAAGCAACTATCAGGCTCGACCGCATCGGTATCAATGCCCGACGCTGCAAGTTGTGCAATCGCTTCGGGGTTGATCGGCAAACTGTTGCCACCCACCTGCGTGGTCCAGCTCAGCGTGGCCGCGCGCACCTGCAGCTGCTCGACTTCTCTGGCGAAGACTGTTGGCGTCACCGTGATCTGTTGTGACGCTTCCTTGACGACTACGCTCTGATTAACAGCTTCAAAGCTTGCAGCATCTGTCTCGATACGCTCAGCAGCCTCCTGAACGACCAGATCTTCACTGCTCGTTTCAAAGCGTGCCGGCGTAATGACCTTGGCATAGCATTCACCCGGCTTGGCATCAGGCAGAGTAAGACTGTTGTCGAATTGTTGAGCCGTTGCAGGCAGAGCCACAAAACAACTACCCAATACGCCCAACAGGGACAATGTCAATTTACGCACAATGAAATACCTCAATTGTTCGAAAGCACTGCCTCTCGGCACAAGCGCAATTGTCGTATGCCCAGCAACATTATTCAATGCTTCTGTAAGTTAGCTCAGCAGTTAAATCCGAAAGCTCGACTATTTCGCAACAATCGCCCCTGAAATTCTCCGACGTCGATTGACACCGACGATTGCCAGCACCGCCAATAACCATGTTAACGCACCACCACCGTTACCGCCGGTAACGACTTCTGTAGGCTCTGTAGGCTCCACCGGGGTAGTCGGGTCAGTGGGCTCTGTCGGATTCGTCGGTTCAACCGGCTCAGTAGGCTCGACAGACTGAGGTGTCAATGGCTCAGGATCCTCGGAGTCGTTCAGGCCATCATCGTCCGTGTCTGATTTCAGCGGATCAGTTCCAGCGATGATCTCTTCACTATCACTGAGTCCATCCGAATCAGAATCGGCCACATTGATGTCCGTACCTCGCTCCACCTCGTCAGCATCAGCCAGGCCATCGTCGTCCGAATCGCGCTTCAGTGGGTCAGATTCCCATATCAAGACCTCAGCACCGTCCCCCAGACCATCCTCATCCGTGTCCACAATCACCGGGCTGGTGCCATGGGTATTTATTTCCTCACCATCACTCAGGCCGTCATCATCGGAGTCCACCTGATTCGGATCGCTGCCGGCATCCACTTCATCACCGTCGTTAGCCCCATCCCCGTCGCTATCAGGGTCCAGAGGATCGGTATTGTAGATTGAGGTCTCAGCAACATCGATCAGGCCATCACCGTCCGAATCCGTGTCCGTGCCCAGCTCGAGCATTTCATGTGAATCCATCTCACCACCACCGCCAGTCACATTGCTGCCAGCGACCAGATGCCACTGCGAACCAATAACAGCACCACCACCACTGTGTCGCCCGGTATTGAGCGACTTGAGACTGCGCCAACTGTCTGCTGTCACATCGTAGGCTTCGGTGGTACTCAGCGCCTCACTGCTGGTGTTGATCTCGCCACCCGCTACCAGCACCTCGTTGCCGGCAGCGGCGGCCAGGGCGCCGGCTCGCACCGTGGGTATGTCTTTTCCAACGCTCCAGGTATTGGTCGAAAAGTTGTAAATATCCGTCGCCTTTACAGCGTTCGTGAAGGGGTTGGGTTGCTCGGTGGTTCTACCAGCTGCCGCCACCAGCCGACCATCGACAACAACCGCTGCGAAATGATCTCGCGCATGCGGTGCGTTTGGCAGAATGTCCCAATCCTTGCTGACCGGATCATAGCGATCAAACCAGTTCACAGCTCCCCCGGCATGCCCCTTGGTATTGCCGCCCAGCACATAGATTTCCCCATCGAAAACCACGGCGGCAGCAGAACCCCGGACACGCCCCGAGGGCATTGTGCCGTCCGTTGACCATGTCTCAGTAACGGTATCGAACACATATATAGTCGAAACACTGGGCTCATCCGGATAGCAGCAGGTGAAGGCGGCGAGTGCATATATCTTCGAACCGATGGCGACGGGCTGAAAATGGTGCAACTCCATTGGCGGATCGCCAATAACCCGCCACCGATTGCTTACCGGGTCATACACTTCCACCGGTCGAGCCGAGCGCCCCCCCAACAGGTAGTAAAGCCCGTCCACCACCACAGCGGCCGCCTCGTGTCGATCGACGGCCGTACTGTCATCACTGGTCGTGACAATTTGCCAGGGGGTATCGGCACTGGTGGCTGCCAGCCCCTCCGCACAATGCAAAGACGAAGCAAGCAGTAGCCACAATGGCATGAGACGGAACAGGGGCATGATTCACGTTTGCGGGGTATCAGCCCCCCACGTTGCAATAAACCGGCCTGCCGATCACTTCAGATCAGATCAAGCCTCAGCTAATTGCCTGACCAGACCAGCCAAACGATCGATACCTGCATCGATACGATCCTCGGGAATGGAGGAGAACCCCAGGCGACAAAAATTGCCTGGCCCTTCTCGACTGGCAAAGTAATGATCACCGGCATTGATCACGATGCCGTTTTCGGCAGCCAGGACTTCCAGCTCCTGCGCCGAGACATTGGCCGGCAACTGGACCCAGAACGAGGATCCTCCGAAAGTCGGTGTTGAGGCAGAGAAAACCTCATGCCGCTTCAAGGCCTGCTCCATGACCTGCCAGCGGGCCTTGAAGGATTGAGTCAGACGCAGCAAAGCCGAATCATGGTGTCCCAGTGACAGAAAATGGGCAACCGTGCGCTGGTTATTGGTCGGCGGATGACGGTACATCAGTCGACGCAAGGCACGCGCCTGACGGATGAACTTCTTCGGCCCCACCATGAATCCGACACGCAAACCCGGCGCCAGAGTCTTGGACAGACTACCGACATAGATAACCCGGTGCTCGGTATCCAGACTTTTCAAAGCCGGGGTCGGCTTGCCGACAAAATTGAGCTCGCTCTCATAGTCGTCCTCGACGATGGTGACATCGTGCAGAGCAGCCTCGCTCAACAGCTTTTTACGCGACTCCAGAGGCATGGTTGCGGTGGTCGGACACTGGTGGCTGGGAGTGACGTAGATCATCTTGCAGCCACCTAGCCGTTCATCGGTCACAACACCCTGCTCACCCACTGGAAACAGGACTTTATGCTCGGTGAACAGTCTGAAAATATTTCTTGCATCGACATAACACGGATCTTCCAACCCCACAGTGCTTTCACTATTGAGCAACAGCTGGGCGATGAGAAACAGTGCATTCTGTGCACCTGTCGTAATGAGAATCTCGTCCTTGTCAGCCCACACGCCCCGGCGCGGCAGGACACGCGTATGTATCTGCTCAATCAGCAGATCATCATCGTGATCCACCCGGTCCTGAGTCCAGCGACTGATGGCATCAACACGCAAAGACAATCGACAGGCTTCTCTCCAGTCATTGACTGGGAACAGAGATGAATCCGTCTGCCCGTAGATAAAGGGAAATTCGAACTGTCGCCAGTTCAATGGCCGATTGATGCTGCGCCGATCAAGCACGTCCAGCACGACTTCCGGCCCTTGATCATGGTTGGCAAGTTCGCCATCCAGCAGTGCAGCACCCTCAGCGGGCCTGGGTGTATCCACACGACCGTCAAGGATTTCCGGATTGACAAAATAGCCTCGTCGCTCGTGCGATATCAGGTAATGCTCATCAATCAGATGCTGATAGGCCAGCACGACGGTATTGCGTGCAACGCCAAGCTGGCGAGATAGCTCACGCGACGATGGCAGCGGAATATCCACTGGAATACGGCTGTCAAGAATGGCTTTGACCAAGGCCTGTCGCAATTGCGCCTGAAGGCTTTGATCATCATCAGAGTCCAGCCTGATCAGCTGATACCACATGGGTTTGTCGTGTGCTCTACCCACGTGACTGCTCTCCGCTTGCATCCAGATCCGCCAGTTCGAACTTCAATTCATCGACAGAATCTGGCAGTTCTGACTCGGCCAGAGCCGGAATGTCCAGCTCTCTGGACAACGGGCTGCTCAAGCCATTGGGATTACGCGGTGATACTCGCGAGCTTCCATCCGCTCTGGAACGTGGAGCTGGAGACTGAGTGCCGCGTTTGGCCACAGGCTCGACGATGCGCTTCTGCAGCACCGGAAGTTCATTGATACCGGACCAGGCATCGGGTTTGTTCTTGGCCAATTCAAGCTCTCTGGACTTGTTGGATTTATAACTTGCAAAATCACGTTTCAGACGAATCTGCTGCTCCTCATAGGAGGACACTTGAGACTCCAACGTCTGGATACGTTGCGCCTGCAATTGTGAATGCAGCTCCAGCGCGGCTTCACGCTTCAAAGCTTTATGTGCCTGTTCGGTCGCCCGGACTTGCGTACCGCGCTGATCGGCGAGCATGGCTTGCACCGATAGCAGCTCGGTTTCAGCGGTGGTCTGCTTTCTGGCAAGCTCCGAACGCATGCCATTGATTGCACGACCTGCTCGTCCCTTGGTGCGCAGAACCGCAATGCAATAGCCCATGAAGGCGCCTAGCAGCGTAGCTCCCACCAGGTAGATCAACAGAGATATAGGTGTATCGACCATCATTAACGAACTTCCTCTGCAGACACTTTGACATGATATGTGCCTTCCGACAAATCTTCGCCGGATTCGATGAGAATTTGAAACCGCTCTTTCTCTAACCCTCGATTGATCAGGTAGGAGGCAATTGCACGGCCACGATCACGACTCAACAGGCCATTCTTCGCCGTTGTATCGTACTCATTGCTCGCAACCGATACCAGTACAGGGACCTCAGAGCGGAGATAGAGTACGTTGAAGATATCATCGAGCACCCGTTCCGTTTCGCGCGACAGCGTCACAGAATTGGCCGCAAATTTCATCTGTAAAGACAGTTCATCCAAGACCACCAACTCACGATCTTTACCGCGAGCGTTATCACGCTGCTGCCTGGCAAGCGCTGCGATCCTGGAAGCCTCGGCGGCGGCCGCTCGTCGAGCTTCTTCTTCAATTCTGGCTTTTTCATTGGCGAGCCTGGCCTGCGTTAACGCTTCAGCCTCAGCAGCAACCCTGGCCTGCTCCGCCGCCGCCTCAGCCTCTGCCGCCACTCTGGCCTGCTCCGCCGCCGCTTCAGCCTCAGCCGTAACCCTGGCCTGCTCTGCTGCCGCTTCAGCTTCAGCCGCAACCCTGGCCTGCTCTGCTGCCGCTTCAGCCTCAGCCGCGACCCTGGCCTGCTCTGCTGCCGCTTCAGCCGCAACCCTGGCCTGCTCTGTCGCCGCTGCCTCAGCAAGCCGCCTGGACTCTTGCTCAACCAGTTCCTTGGCCTTGAGCGCTGCCAATCTGGTCTCTTCTGTTGCAATCTTGCGACGTTCAGCCGCCTTGCTCTGCGCTTCCAGACGCACTTGCTCTTCCGCTTCGAGTGCTATCCGTGCCAGCTCCGCCTCGGCAGCTAACCGCGCCTGCTCTGTCGCTTCAGACTGTCTGGATGCCTCCTCAGCTTCAAGCTGTTGCAATCGGAGCTGCTCCTGACTCAGCTCTGCCTGCTCGGATGCCTTGCTCGATTCAGAAGCTGCCCCAAAGTCGGTGGCAACAAAAGCCCAGGCAGACAGCGCTACCCACAAAATCGCGGCAAATGCCAGCATCAGCCAGGTGCTGCGAGTTCGGGTAAATGCGTCGTATCTGGTTTCGCTATTCATCAATACATCAGGTTGGCTGGCAATTAGCTTGTTTGACTCTGACAACACAACTGAGAAGAAGCCAGCAATTTGACTAAACGGGGCACAGTCTCATTTTTCAACGCGACCACTTTGAGAGCAAGACCACGGACATTCTGAACCAGCCCCATAAGATGCACATCTCACCTGACAAGTCCGTTGGACACCCTGCCATGTACAACTTCACAAGGACCTTCACAGCTCGATTACCGGTCGTCCTGTTACTCATGAACGTGTCCGCCTGCGGCTGGGTAGATTCTACCGGAGTGCAAGGCACAACAGTACCCGTGACTCTGCGCAATGCTCAGCCAGTCGCCGTTATTGAAGGGACCTCGCTGACCGCACCGCTAGCCGGGGAAGGCACCGAGCTACGTAACTGGAGTTGGAGGATTGAGGAAAGCGATGCCAGAGGCAGCTGTGCCAGCATCAGCGACTTTGATGAGAACCTGTCGACAACTTCTTTGAACGATGCCTGCAGCCAGGAAGGCGGCGACTGTGCAGTTCTGATGGAAGAGTCGGTCGATGAAAATAATGCTACCCAATTCAAACTCACCATGCCTGCCTTGCGCTCGCCTGTGGCCCTGAACTATCGGCTCAGCGCCGTGCGGGACGATGGAGCGATCGTGGAGCGCCAGCAATTGCTGTGTGGCTTGTCGGTCAACGAGGCTCCCATTGCCAATGATGACAGCTACCTGGTCATGCTGAACAATCTGCTGGTCATCAACCCTTCCGACAACAACAACTTGCTGGCCAATGACAGCGACGATGACGATATAAGAAACACTCAACTAACCGTAACCGGAATCACGCAGGCGCCCCAGCATGCCTCCCAGTTTTCATTCGACCAACAGGGCGGCTTCATCTATGCCCTTGCCGAGTCTGCACCGGTATCCACCAATGGCTATACCGAGGACAGTTTCGTGTACAGCATTTCGGATGGGCTTCATGAAACTCAAGCCAGCGCCGTGATTCGTATCGTCGCCGGTAATACCTTGCCTGTGCAGCTCCAGAAAATCCCCGATCTGTCTATCGACGCCGCCCGCACATCTTCAACTGCGCAAGCACAGCAATTCGATCTGTCGCAGTATTTTATCGACATTGATGGCGACTCACTGAGCTTTACCATCCTCAATGATCAACTGCCCTCTTCGGGCAGCGTCACACTCGACACGGACGGACAACTACACACACTGGCAAGCCTTCAGGATATCGGTAGCTACCGCCTGGACATCAATGTCAGTGATGGTATCGACTCCATCAGCGACGCATTCATATTGCAGATATTCGAGCCTGAACAACTGGCCCGCAATCACAGCCCTGATGTGATCGACATCAGCAACAAGACGGTGAAAAACTCTTTCAGCTACGACGTCAGCGGCTTTTTCTCAGATTCGGATGGTGATGAACTGACGTTCAGCGCCACCGGATTACCCGAGGATGTGACCATTAGCACCAACGGCATCATCAGCGGCGAGTCGAGCAAGGATAATCGCGGTAAGTGGATCATTCGAGTCAGCGCCGATGATGGCAATGGTGGAACGGTCGAAGATGGCTTTCAGTTGCAGATCAAGTGATCTGCAGCAGACTCAGTGCCTGGGCGTGGAGCTGTCTGGATCCCGCCGCCACAACGTAGCCGCCATCCACGGCACTGTTACCTTCCCAGTTACTGACAACGCCACCGGCTGCCTCGATCAACGGGATGAGCGCCAGAATATCGTAGGGCTTCAGATCACAGTCCAGAACTACATCGACATGACCTGCTGCCAACATGGCATAGGCGTAGCAATCGCCACCGTAGCGAGTCAGTCGAGCAGTTTCGCGAACCCGCTGAAAAGCCGCCTTTGATTCAGCTGTGTCGAACATATCCGGCGTCGTGCAGTACATTGTCGCCTGCTCCAGAGTCACGTTTTTTCGAGTCTGCAAACTGTGCAGCCCATCTCTGGCCAGCAGATTCGCCTGTGATCCAATCGCCGTATAACGCTCCGCCATGAACGGCTGATCCATCAACCCCAGAATGGCATCGCGCCCGTTGAACAGGCCGATCAAAGTCCCCCACAAAGGCATGCCACTCATGAAGGCCCGTGTGCCATCGATAGGATCCACAACCCAGGTCAGCCCACTGCCGCCGGCAATAGCGGCATGTTCCTCACCATGGAAACCGATATCAGGAAAATCAACCTTCAGGCTTGCACGTATGGCCAGTTCCGCCAGGCGATCTGCCTCGGTAACCGGGTCAAAGGCATGCTCACCGGCCTTGTTCACCACGTTCATATCACTGCGAAAATAGCGCAATGTGACATCCGCAGCGGCATCTGCAGCCCTCTGGGCAGCAGCGAGCAATAGCATCAGTTTCTCGTCGGAAACAGCCACGGGGGAGCTTTTGATCAGACTCATAATTCAGTACAACTCGCATAGGTCACAGGGAACTACCTGAGATAGCCTTAAGTGGAAATAACCTGGCAATGATAAGCATAATCCGATAAGTCGGACAAAGGCAGTACCTGTTATCCGGTAGCCAGTAAATCGCCTTCAATTGCCGCTCTCATCGGCCGATACAACAGAGCCAGATTGTTTTTTCAGGACTACCGCCAATGTAAACAATGTTAGCCGATAGCCAGATTTCCTTGATTTGCCTGAGCCTGACGCCTATACCTGTTTGCCGCTGATCATATTCTTCTACATGACTTCACTTTACTCAATATTCCGACCCACCCGCGTCGGCCTGACGATGATGATCGCCAGCTTTCCTTTTCTGGAAGGCTGCGCCCATATCAACGTCACGCAGATTGCCTACGAAATGTTGCGTCAGGAAGACTGCAAGATGAACCAGTTGGAAAGTTTCTGTACTCGCACCTTTGCGCGTGAGTATCAGGAGTATGAACTTGTCAGGCAAGAATTCATCAGGAATCAGACGCAACGTGCGTGGCGAGTCAAGCGAGACGAGCCTACACTAACGGCCTATTCTGACTACTTCTAAACTGCTTTCATGATTGACGTCTCAGGCCCCGCACTACTAGCGCGTATCATCGCCCATCGTGGCGCTTCAGGCAATGCTCCAGAGAACACTCTGGCAGCACTCTCCCTGGCTGCTGATGAGGGCGCAAGCTGCGTCGAAATCGATGTATCCATCAGTGCCGACCATATCCCCTTCGTGCATCACGATGACACCCTTGAGCGTTGCACAACCGGCACCGGCTTATTGTGTGACAGCAACGCTGCAGACCTGGACCAGCTGGATGCCAGCAAGGGTATGGCGAATTTTATCGGCGAACCCCTGCCCAGGCTCAGTGCCGTGTTTGATCTGCTTGAAGCTCGCGGAATGGGCCTGAATCTGGAAATCAAACCTCGCAAGGGACTGGAAAAAGAAACGGTTGAAGCCATCTGCTCTCTGGTAGGAAAAAGCTGGCCCAGCCACTTGCCGCTGGTCTTTTCAAGCTTCAGCAGACTTTCACTGGAGCTGGCCAGAGATCGATTACCCCAAACTCCACGCGGATTGCTGGTAGGCGGCATACCATCAAACTGGCAATCGCTCATGAGCGAACTTGAATGCCGCAACATCCACTGCGATGGGAATGCCTTGACGCCTGAACAGGCTGCAGAATTACTAGCCGCCAATGTGGGCATATTCTGTTACACGATCAATGACGTTGATCGGGCACGCATGCTTCTGGAGATGGGAGTTCATGGCGTGATTACCGACTTTCCGAAGCGTCTAGCAAGCTATCTGGATACTTGAACTGACGCGCTGGAATTCTTTTCGGCTCATCAAGCGCCAAAGCCTCCAGCACCTCTGACCAAACCAGCTGCCAGCAACAACCGTGCGAAAAGCGATCAAATTGAAACCCGCTCGCCTGCGATTGACGCATGATGAATGGGCGTACAAGCGGTGGGGGTATCACCGCATCACGCCCTCCAAGCAGATGCCATTGCCAGACACTTTTGCGTAAATCCGGCTGCTTTACCGGGTTAAGGGAGCTGAACAAAGGCGTGTAACCGTGATGTCTGGTCCAGGCCTGCGTATCCAGGTTACCCGCTATTGTCACTATCCGTGTCACATCAGGCAGCCTGGCGGCCAACAGCATAGCCAGCGCCCCACCACCACTGTGACCAAACAGCCACAGTTCGCTCGCCTGGTGACGACGCTGTAAATCATTCAAGCCCGAAGCCATACTCTCAATGACAGCCGGCGAGTAACGGCCGGAGGTCCACAATGCATTCGTGCAAGGCTTCTCCATCGAGGTACCGTTATAGCAAGGCCGCCCCAGGTAGACCGACGGCTGCCGATCCAGCTTCATCAACTCCAGCATCAATGGTCGGCGTGGCGTGGGATCGGCCATGATGAAGACACGGTGTCGCCATGGTGAGCCATCACCTTCCAGATAGACGTGCAATATGGAATTGTCAGCATTTGCAGGGAAACCCGCAACAGCTTGCCGATTCTTGTAGACCAGCAGCTTGTAGCCTGCCGCATTGACCGTCTCGCGCGAAAAACCCTGCTCCTGTGCCAGTTTATTCAGATTTCCAGCCGGGGTTGCACAGGCTTGCAATGCCAGGCAGACAAGCATCAGGCAAGCATAGCGGGCACTCGCTGAGACCTTGAAGCCAAGCCATTCACACAGAGCGCGTGCAAACATCATGCATTACTCGCCATTGCAGGTTATTCAGGGAAATTCGACTAGTGTGACTGCGCCGCAACAAACACGCCACCAACACCCGCCTTCAGGTTCAACCACTATACTGTAGCCAGATCCCCTCTGGAGTGAGATATTCGTGAACAAGTCATGGCTTGCAGCCGGCGCCGTGGTCATTGTCCTGAGCCTCTGGATGGCATCTGGTCTGCTCAAGCCCGATGATTCGGGAATAGCAGAAAATGACAAGACTGACCCCTTGATGACTGTTGAGGTACAGCTTGTCGAGTTGGCAAGAATGGCTCGAGAAATCTCGTTACAGGGCCAGCTTGAACCCGTTCAGTATTTGCAGCTCAAGGCGGAGACCCACGGCAAAGTGGAAAATCTGCCCATCAGCAAGGGCGTTCGAGTCAACGCCGGTGACATTATCGTGCAACTTGATCAAGGCAACCGGCAGAACATGCTGACGGAAGCCAGCGCACGCGTCAAATCGGCACGCAGCGAACAGGAAGCGGCAGCATCGCTGCGCCGCCAGCGACTCCAGTCCAAAGTGCAGTCCGAGCAAAGCGAAGCAGCACTGGAGTCCGCGCTTGCGCAACTACGTTCGATCGAACTGGATATCAGTTACACCGCTATCAAGGCACCGTTTGCAGCCGTTCTCAACGCATTGCCAGTGGACAAGGGCGCTTTGGTAGAACGCGGCGATGTGGTTGCCGAACTGGTGGATGACAGCGCCTTTGATGTCACCGCCAGAGCCTCGCAGAATGTATTGGCCAAGCTGACAGTCGGACAAAGTGTCAGCATCAGACTGATCACCGGAGAAATACTACCCGGCACCCTGACGTTCATCTCCTCGGTCGCCGATGCTCAGACCCGCACCTTTCTGGTAGAAGCACGCGTAAGCAACACCAACGGTGCGACAGCCGCTGGCATCAGCGCATCTCTGACGATCCCCATCGAACAGGTGGAAGCCGCCTTCATCTCACCCTCTGCCCTGTCGCTGGGCCTGGATGGCGAACTGGGTGTCAAGGCTGTGGATGAGGACAACCGAGTCCTGTTTCTGCCGATCAAGCTGGTCAGCACCGACATCGACGGCGCCTGGGTCAGTGGCATTCCTGCCGGCACCCGAATCATCACACTGGGCCAGGGCTTCGTCAGTGTTGACGAACAGGTAAACCCACAAGAAGTTGCAGGTGCAAGTGCGGCTGCAAGCGAGGATGCAAGAGCAGCTTCATCTGCGGATGCACCCACAGATGAAGCTGTTGATACGGACAAGGCTCAGCCAGCTTCTGACGGAAACAGCTGATATGTACGCTCTCATCGATGCCGCATTTGATCGTAATCGCACGGTCATCATGCTGATGATTTTCCTGATGGCCAGCGGTATCGTTGCCTATCGCAGCATTCCCAAGGAATCCGAGCCTGACGTGCCGATCCCCATCATCTATGTGTCCATGTCACACGATGGCATCTCACCAGACGATGCCGAACGATTGCTGGTGCGCCCCATGGAGACAGAGCTACAAAGCATCAGTGGCCTGAAAGAGATGAGCAGCACAGCAAGCGAAGGTCATGCATCGGTGTTGCTCGAATTCGATGCAGGCTTCAACGGTGACACAGCCCTTGCCGATGTGCGGGAACGTGTCGACATGGCCAAGTCCAAGCTACCGGCCGCCACCGACGAGCCCACCGTTAACGAGGTCAACATCGCCTTGTTTCCGGTACTCAACATCAGCCTCTCAGGCCCCATGCCCGAACGCACGCTGATCAGCATTGCCCGCGCCTTGCAAGACAAGCTGGAAGCCCTGCCCGGTGTACTGGAAGCCGATATCGCCGGCGAGCGCGAAGAGGTGCTCGAGATCGTGGTCGACCCACTGGTCATGGAAAGCTATCAGCTGGACTTCGACTCACTGTTCGGGCTTATCAGAAACAACAATCTGCTGGTGGCGGCAGGCGCTATCGATACCGGCGTCGGGCGCATGGTGCTGAAGGTGCCAGGAGTCATCGAAAACATTGAAGATGTCATGAAGCTGCCGGTGAAGGTCACAGAAACCTCCGTCGTAACCTTCGGTGACGTGGCCACCATTCGCCGAACCTACAAAGACCCGACAAGCTTTGCCAGGCTGGATGGCCAGCCGACTCTGGTACTTGAGATATCCAAACGTCTGGGCGCCAATATCATCGAAACCATCGACGAGGTGCGCGCGATTGTCGAACAGGAACGTCAAAGGCTGCCATCAACATTGGTGGTCGGCTTTCATCAGGACAAGTCGGAAGAGACACAAATCATGCTCACCGATCTGCAGAACAACGTCATTTCTGGTGTTGTGCTGGTCATGATCGTCATCATGGCAACTCTGGGAATTCGTTCATCGATCCTTGTCGGCCTGGCCATACCCGGATCGTTCCTGACCGGCATTCTGGTGATCTACGCCATGGGCTACACCATGAACGTGATCGTACTGTTCAGCCTCATACTGGTGGTTGGCATGCTGGTTGACGGTGCCATCATCGTCTCCGAGCTGGCCGACCGGAATATCGATGCCGGCATGAGCACTGCGGATGCCTACGCCAATGCCAGCAAGCGCATGTCCTGGCCCGTCATCGCCTCCACTTTTACCACCCTCGCCGTTTTCTTCCCGTTGCTGTTCTGGCCAGGCCTGATCGGTCAGTTCATGCGCTACATGCCCATCACGGTTATCAGCTGCCTGCTGGCCTCGCTGGCCATGGCGCTCATCTTCATACCGGTTATCGGCAAGTTCATCGGTCGCAAGAACCTGCAAAACACAGATACTGCAACGGCATCACAGGGCCACGAAGATCGGCTGAATCCTGACAAGCATGCCATTGCACAGCTTCTGGAGCGCACTGAAGGCTTCAAATCACGCTACCTGAGGGTGTTGCATACACTACTACTCAAACCGGTAACAACACTACTCTCGGTGCTCGCCTTCACTATCGCCAGTTATGCCCTGTATGGCGTACTGGGCAAGGGCGTGGATTTTTTCCCCAGTGTTGAGCCTGAATCCATGGCCATTCAGGTACATGCCCGTGGCGATCTGTCGATCTACGAAAAAGACAGGATTCTGAAACGGGTAGAAAAGCGATTATTCAATCGCGATGAAATCGAATCGGTCTACACACGCACCGGCACATCCGGCCAGGATGATGGCGGTGACATCATCGGTACCATCACGCTGGAACTCACCGACTGGGACCAGCGCAGGAAGGCAGCCGATATCACCACCGAGCTGCGCGCCGAACTGAGTGACATTGCGGGCATCCAGGTGGAATTCGCCGCCAATGAAGGCGGACCCGATGGTGGCGGCAAACCGATCAACATCCAGCTCAGTGCACCAGCCGACAAGCTTGACGGTGCCGTGAATACCTTGCGCGACATCATGCGCAAACAGGGCAACTTTGTTGATATCGGCGACAACAGGGCCCTTCCAGGTGTGGAGTGGCGCCTGCAGGTAGACCGTGAAGAGGCGGCTCGCTATGGTGCTGATGTCGCTTTGATCGGCAATGCCATCCAGTTGATAACCACCGGCATTCGCCTCGCCGGCTACCGCCCCGACAACGCCACCGATGAGCTGGATATCAGAGTTCGCTACCCTCTGGCGCAGCGCAACCTTGACCAGATCTCCCAGCTTCGGGTGCCTACCAGTCGCGGCATGATTCCCATATCCAACTTTGTAACGACTACCCCGGCACCCAAGACTGGCGTCATCAAGCGTGCTGATGGCCGACGTGTCATCACGGTGGATGCCGACGTAGCCGAAGGCAGCCTTGCCGATACGGAACTCAAGACTTTGCAAGAGTCGCTACTGGCGCAGGCTAACGATCCTGAGATCAATGTCGTATTCAAGGGTGAGGCTGAAGAGCAACAGGAAACCATGACGTTTCTGCTGTCAGCTTTCGTCTCGGCCATTTTCCTGATGACGCTGATACTGGTCACACAATTCAACAGCCTGTATCAGGCCTTTCTGGTACTCACCGCCATCCTGTTCTCGACCTCCGGCGTGCTGATCGGCCTGATGATTACCGGACAGACCTTTGGCATCGTCATGGTAGGCATCGGCATCATTGCCCTGGCTGGCATTGTGGTGAACAACAACATCGTATTGATTGACACCTACAACAGCTTCATTCGCCAGGGGGCACCAGCTATTCAGGCAGCCCTGATCACAGGCTCGATCAGAGCGCGCCCTGTCCTGCTGACAGCCGTCACCACCATACTGGGGCTGGTGCCCATGGTCTTTGCCATGAACGTGGACCTGATCGACCGTGAGCTTACGTTTGGCGCCCCCTCAACACAATGGTGGACACAACTATCCAGTGCCATTGCCGGAGGCCTGGCTTTCACGACATTGCTGACTTTGTTTCTGACACCTTGCCTGCTGGTACTGGGAGAGCGGGTATCGGAGTCACGGGCACGACGCAAGCAATCCAGACTCATCAAGAAGGCAGCCATCGCGGCACCGGCCAAAGGATGATCTTGTAAGCGGATCGTGAAAGGAAGGCTCGAGCACAGGAGCAGCTCATGGGCCTTCCTCACGCAATGTTCCTGAAGAACAGAATGGTGAAAAAGCCAGAGTCTGGCAAGTACAAGATTGGTTGAGGGTGAGCGTCAGACCTGTAGTAATACAGGTTGATAAACGATAGTGGCTCGAGAGTAATGGTGACGCTTTATCATCGTTGCGCAGATCACTTTGATTACTACGTGATCTGCGTAAATCGCAACGAAAGATGGCGTCCCCTAGGGGACTCGAACCCCTGTTACCGCCGTGAAAGGGCGGTGTCCTAGGCCACTAGACGAAGGGGACGCTGTGTTGCCGGTGTTACCCGACGCCTTCGAAGGACCGTAGTATACGCAAAAAAAAGAGGCTGTGTGCATTTGTTGTGAAAAAAATCAGAATTCTTTTGAATCATCGTTCTCGCAGACAACCTCAGCCGCGATGGCACGTACCTGATTAGGCCCCAGCTCACTCGCTACGCGCAGTGCCTCGCCGGCTCTGGCCAGTACCGAAACAGCATCATCGGCCTCACTCAATTCAGTGACACCCGCATTCGCTGTCAGAACAAACTGCACATTGTCGAAACTGACACAGTGATCCACCACCTGCCGCAAACGCTCTGCCAGTATCAGAGCTCCCTCCAGATCAGTCTGGTTGAGCAGGATGCAGAAGTTATCGTCATCGCTGCGAAAGATCAGATCGCTCTGGCGCAGTCGACCACTCAGAGTGGTGGCAACCGAAAGCCATGCATCCTTGCCAACGGCTTCGCCATGATCCGATGCAATCGAATCCAGATAATCAACTGAGAGCAGGATCACAGACAAGGGCTGCTCAACCCGACGCACCAGCCGGATCTCTCTGGGCAGCATATCGTCCAGCGCCAGCTGATTGCGCAGCCCGGTCGCAGGATCGGTTGTTACCTTCATGATGGCTTTGTGATGCTCAAGAGCATTGTCCAGCGGATACACAAGACTTTCCGCCAAACGTTCAGCGTCGCGTGCGTCACGTGCCGTGAAGGCCCTGGAGCGCATCAGGATGACTTCACCCAATGAGTGCTCACCCAGCTTCAATTCGAAGCGTTGACGGTGCTGACGACTGAATCCGAGCATGATATCCACGCCGCGATCAGCGGCCAGATATTGCAACCCGTCAAATTTTACGAAACTCTGCCCTTCCGTCAGCAGACATTCGAACAAGCGTTCGAGGTCCAGCTTGCGAAATAGCAAGGCGTTGAACTCAAGTTGCTTCAACTGAGTATCCAGGCGCTGTTGGCTCAGGATATCGGATGGGGTTACTGCGGTCTGCTTCGAACTGAGAGCGATCATGAAAACCACGTCAGGATAGAGGATTCAGGGAAGCATAATCCTGCAAGCAGTGGACCAAAAAAGAACTGGACTATTCACAAAAATGAACTACCCCGTTACACCAACGACCGCATTCAGGTAGAGAACCACTCCCAGAGCGGCCAGGGTAATTCCCAATAATGACCACGGCAGCACACTTTGTGACATGGGCGGCGGCGGCGCCTGCCATTCGTCACGCAGTTGTTGCGGCACCGGGTCGGGAAAGGTTCGACGCTCTTGTTTGACAACGGTGTCACTGCGGCGCTCATCTTCGCCTTCGCGCACTTTCAGAAATGTATTCCAGCCATCGTCTGACTGTAGATTCAGGAGTTCTTCGGGAATCAGTTCGGGCACCTGCGTTACCGGCTCCCAGAGTTCGCCGTCGCGGCTGACACGATCGGTATTCCTGACGCGCCCCAGCAGCAAAAAACGTCCGACTTCTGTCGTCGAAAAGGGACCCTGAACGCGGGAGCCTTTCTGCACATACCATTGAGATTCATCAGTGACCATAATAGTGACCTACTTCATTGTCCATTCAGTCATGCGTGCCTTCAGGCGAACCAGAGCCTGACCATGAATCTGACAAACCCTCGATTCACTGACGCCCAGAATATCGCCGATTTCTCGAAGATTCAGATCATCATCGTAGTACAGCGACATGACGAGTGCTTCACGCTCAGGTAAGTTCTTGATCGACATTGCCAGAGCTTCGCGAAAGGATTGATACTCGACCTGGTCGCCTGGACTGGCCTCGGCACTTTGCGGCAAAGCGATCGTCTCGCCGGTATGCTCATCAGGTTGATCGAAGCTGAATATATGAGCAGCCGAACTTTCAGTGAGTATCAGATGATAGGCCGACAGCGCGATGCCCAGTTTATCGGCAACCACTTTCGCCTTGGCCTCACGTCCACTGCCTTGTTCGATGTCACGTAACACCTCGGCAGCTTCGCGCGACTTGCGATGCACCGAGCGAGGCGTCCAGTCCGAACGACGTATTTCGTCAAGCATGGCCCCCCGTACCCGGATCCCGGCATAGGTCTCAAAGCTTGCGCCCTGCGACTTGTCGTAATGTTTGTGTGCCTCCAGCAGGCCGATCATCCCGGCCTGTATCAAGTCTTCGGCCTGAACACTGGGAGGCAGGCGATTCATCAGATGAAACGCTATTCGCTTGACCAGATTGGCGTTGGCGGCAACGACCCCATCCGGATCAACCGTGGTAACTTCGTTGTACATCGCGTGTGCATTCATACGGACTCTTCTCTCACCGTGTACCGTCGGCGACTTCAATAAGTCGCTCTACGAAAAATTCGATATGCCCACAGGGCGTCTGAGGCTGTGGCCAGCGTGCGACTCTGGTTGCAAGCTTGCGAAATGCCAGTGCGGAGGCTGAGCGAGGAAATGCTTCGACAACCGCGCGTTGCTGGCGAACCGCCTGCTTCAAATGTGTATCAAGCGGAATAGACCCGCAATAATCGAGCAGGACATCCAGGTGTTTATCTGTCAGATCACTCAGAGCCGCATAAAGATCCAGGCCATGACGAGAACTTTCAGTTTTGTTAGCCACCACTCGAAAACGTCTGACGTGGCAACGTTCGTGTAACGCCCGTATGGTAGAAAAGGCGTCCTGTAATGCTGGTGGCTCATCAACGACCACTATGATGACTTCCCTGACAGCGCGACAGAAGCTCACAACACTCTCTGAGAGCCCCGTAGCAATATCCACTATCAATGTGTCAGCCTCGGTGGGCAACTCACTGAAAAGCCCGATAAGGCCTGCGTGCTGGACATTCGACAGATGTGACATACCCACAGCACCACTGGCACTGGGTATGACAGAGACACCGACAGGCCCCTGCAGAACCACCTCGTCAAGCTGGCAAGTTCCTGCGAATACGTCGATCAGGGTATGTGTGGGACGCAAGTTCAGAAGACGATCAATGTTGCCCAGCTCAAGGTCGCCATCGACCAGCAGGACTTCATGATCAACCACTCCCAGTGCCGCAGCCAGATTGACTGCCACGTTGGACTTGCCAACACCACCTTTGCCACCGGCAACGGCGATCGTCTGCACCGGCCGACGGTGCTGTGACAGCTGTGGTGGTAGCTGGAAATTCACCGGGCAATAACCCGCAAGGTGGACTGGTAAGAGATCAACGCTAACTTCCTCGACAGTTCGTGTCGACATCAGCCCAGTGGCAGGATGACATAACGACACGGTTTCAAGCTGTCTGGGAGCAAGTCTCGAACCACCAAGAGCCAGCTAACCGTCAGTCTCGGCACTGGCAAGGGGTAAATGATGCGTTTTGGGAAGCATCCCTCAAATTGGATGTGAACCAGCACCTATCCTGTGAGGCCTGATTCTCGGATCGCTACTGCTGGCATGGAGCGTAGATGGCAGCTACATACAGTACTGAACCGGCAACCGAGGTGGTCCCAGAGCTGTTAGCCGGAAACCCGACGCAGCTCTGGTACCGCCTTTGTCAGACTTACGACACCTCTTCGGGGCGTTGAATGCTGTACTTGCGCATTTTCTCGACCAACGTGGTGCGTCGGATCTTCAACCGGTTCGCAGCGTGAGCCACCACCCCGGAACATTCATCCAGCGCCTGTTCGATCAGACTGATTTCGATATCAGTCAGGTGCTGCTTCAGATCGATACCTTCACGCGGCAGTCTTGGCTTGTTGTTCAAAGGCACAGCCGGCATCCCTGAGACCATCGGCAGAACACTGGCCGTGCTCGTCGTGGCGCTGGTAGTGCTGACATCCGAGTCAGCCTGACTATCATTATGAGCACGTCCATGAGGTGCCATCTTGGGTGGTAGATCACCCGCATCGACAACGCCATAGGGATGCAGGATCGTCAGCCTTTCCATCAGATTGGCAAGTTCACGCACATTACCCGGCCAGTCATAGTTGCACAGTGCCATCAGCGCGGCAGGCGTCAACCGTACCGAGGACTTCTTCTCGTGCTCCAGACGGGTGATCAGCTCATTGACCAGCAGTGGCAGATCCTCGGCACGGCTGCTCAATGGTGGCATCTCGATGGGGAATACATTCAGTCGATAAAAAAGATCCTCGCGAAAGCGCCCATCTTCGATGAGTACTTCCAGATCGCGATGGGTTGCCGCCACGATGCGCACATCACTCTTGATGCTCTTGTTACTGCCAACACGTTCAAATGAACGTTCCTGGATCACTCTCAACAGCTTTACCTGCATGGCCAGAGGCATGTCACCGATCTCGTCAAGAAAGATGGTACCGCCTTCTGCCATTTCGAAACGACCCTGACGAGCGCCAACAGCACCGGTGAAGGATCCTTTTTCATGACCGAACAGTTCGCTCTCCAGCAACTCGCCGGGAATAGCCCCGCAGTTAATGGGGACAAAGGGCTTGTTGCGCCGGTTCGAGTAGTAGTGAATGTTACGCGCCACCACTTCCTTACCGGTACCAGACTCGCCCAGTATCAGAACGGTTGCTTCAGTGGGAGCAACCTGGTCGATCATCTTGCGAACTCGCTGCACAGACCGGCTGTTGCCGACCAGAGAGCGGAACAGTTCGGGGTTCTGCGTGCCCTCCTTCGCCGGTGCGGCCGAATTGGCCGGACCACGCACTTTGGAGCGATGCAGGATGTCGGACAAGGTCGCAAAACGAACCGGGGATTTCAGACAACCCACAAAATGGGTATCGATCTCCTCTTGCGATATATCGGCCGGCTGGCTGCCCAGTAGCAGCACCAGTGGTGGGAAGTTCTCATGGCTGGCGCGCAGCTTTTCCGCCCACGGGACGATGCCATGGAAATTGGCCACGAGTATGGAGGCGTAGTCTGACAGGTCACCCATGCTGTCAAGCAGCTCTGGTGAACTAAGCGATTTCGCTTCGTACTCGATGAACTCCAACTGGTGTGAGAGACGTTGGGCATTGTCAGCGTCCTGATCCAGAATCAGGATTTTTCGGATTTCTTTTCTTGCACTCATTTTGACGCTCTCCGCATTGCGGCCGTGTCGAAGTTTAAAAAGGACTCCCAGAGGATAGAAGACAGTTTACAGAAGACAAAGAATTGACGAGCAAATCACAGCTTTTCGCAACCATTGACACCCGTCAGGACGCCGTCGGTTTTTTGTCAGCAATGGCGTAATTCAGATCGGTTCAAGCTTTTCATTGAACTTAATGGCCCTGGCTCCGATTATGACCTCATGCTTTGTGACCTGTCCGTGTGTCCAGCAATTTGGGGTTACATAATAAAACGACCACGCCGATCCCTTGGTTTATCCGGCCTAGATACGGACAGACTGAACGGTTTCAAGTACATACCCGTCTACGAAACCGTTCTTTCCAGTCAGAATCCGGACGGCTAAACATAAAAACTAGAATAATCCGGCTAGTCATCGGCAGAGGTGCTGGCCAAAGGATTGCGAAGAGGACGAACAAAATGGCTCTATCCAAGAGCGGAAAGTCGAGCAGTAATGTCTCGAAACTGGATGATGCACGAAAGAAGCGCTCAAAATCAGGCCCGTCGACCAAGTCGACTGCAGCACAAAAAGAAGAAGAGCCCCCCCAACTCGCTGATACGGAGGTAAAGAAACCGGTTGCAAAGGCCAAAACCAGCAGCAAACCCAAGGTCAGTAATCGGCGCTTCGACACCGTCAAGGTCGAACGGCTGAAATCCGAAATTGCCAGTGGCACCTATCAAATCAACTTCCTCAACGTCGCTGACAAGTTCATCGAGCACGAACGTTACGCCTGAGACTGACCCCGCATACAAGCCCAGCTCAAACAGAGCGCCGTGCCCCACCGGGCAGGGCCTCGACGGCGTTCTGAAACTAATTGTCTGCGTGGTAGTCTCTAAACTGTTCTAGCCACTGCCTTTGAGCTCTGAATCATGAAATACGCGCGTGCTGTCGTCTCCTGGGCCATCGCTTTATGGATGTGCTATGTCTTTTTGAGCTCTCTGCCCTACAAGTTCACTCAGCACCCGGACACCCAGCACATATTCGGCACCATCGGAGACTGGTTAGGCACGTTCCTCGGCACGGGTATCGGCAATTTGTTCACTGAACTGGGGGGGTATGTCATCGGTAGTTTCGAATTACTGACTTCCATCGTATTACTGCTACCCGCCTTGTTGTGGGTCATATCCCGCCTGAACGGCTCCTTCTTCGGCGTAACCCGCCGCAGATTTCACATGATAGGTGGGCTGATGGCCTCTGCTGTCATGGCCGGTGCCGCCTTCTTCCACCTGGTATCACCATTGGGAGTGGAGGTGCTGCACGAGGGGAAAAGTGATGGCGGCAGCCTGTTCTATGCAGCCGTCTCCATTCTAGTGCTCGGTCTGGTGTTGTTTGCCATCAATCGGGGCTGGACTGACGACGATAAATTCTCTCAGCTCTGAACTGCAAGCTGCCCGCTCACCTCATTGACGGGCAGACTTATCTCTTGTCTGTCGTTGCGGCCTTATTGCTGTCGTCTCCCTGTCCGCCCATATCAACTGATCTCAGCCGGCTTTCTCTGGTCGGCTGCATCTGACTATGTGTGGCCAGTGGATTGGCTCCGCAGTCCACCACCTCGGCGACCAGCTTGAGCCTCACCTGGCGGCCACTGACATCCCTCACACCCATGATGTACTCGCTCTTGACATTACCCTGAGCAATGGCTTCAAACAATGGGGGGATGCGCAATGCCAGGCGCTCCAGAAAATCTTGTTGCTGCTTGTTCATGGTCAGATAACTGTTGTTACATACAGTGTTTCTGGCCAGACTACAGCAATTCTCATGCTCAGAGGTTTACGTGTGGCCTCACGATACCCCCAGTCATTGAGGATACGAGCGCTCAGAGAGTCAATCCGCCTGCGTACTCAACAGGGGATCAAACGAGCCTTCAGCCAGACGGTTCCTGATGGATGACTGGAAGGCATCCAGCACCAGGCTTCGCTCCAGACTGCGCCGGAAGATGATGCCCGAATCAAACCCCACCTCGGCGATGTCTGTACTGATGATCTGCAGATCAAAACCGGGCATCAGCGTTATGAAGGTACTTGGCAAAAAAGCCAGATAATTGCCATTGTTCAGCAGATTCAGCGCAGCGAGCATCGAATCGCAGAATACGACAGCCTCCTTGCGTTGCCCGGTTGCCGCCTGGACCTTGTCCATGAGCATGCCCAAATAGGCTCGATCGCTCATATAGGAGACCCAGGGGTAATCCAGCAGCGGATCCAGTCGAGCCAGCGGCCTGGACAGGATCGGATGCCCCTTGCGTGCGACCACATTCAACCGTGTACCGAACAATGGCTGGCTAACCAGAAACGAGGGCATTTTCTCGGTTTTCTGAAAACCACCACAATAGATATCCAGCCCGCCATTATCCAGCTCTTCGAGGGCTACCGTGAACTTCATGGAGCTGAGCTGTATCTGCAAGTCCGGATAAAGCTCGTGCATGTCGACGATCACCTGAGGCAGGATAGTTGACATCCAGACGGGAGCCCCTGCCAACCGTATCAGCCCCATTCCACCTCCGCTCAGAGCCGTCAGGTCGTCCTCTGCCAGTTGGCACTCGCGTAACAAATGACGGGCATGCTGGCAGGCTCGCTCACCAAATGGCGTCAGTCGGAGTCCACGAGGATGGCGTTCGAACAACTGTACATTCCATTCCTCCTCGAGTAGACGAATGGAACGCGACAGAGCCGGTTGCGTCAATGACAGCATTTCTGCCGCAGCGTGCACAGTACCGCAATCGGCAATGGCAACCAGCCTTCGCAGTGCCTGGAGATTGGCAAACATCAACAAACCTTTATGTAAGAGCGATCATGACACTGATAACGTTTCGTTATCAATACCACATAATATGTGATTGGATTTTATTTGTCGCTCATGGCATTTTTCTATCACCACTCAGGAGCCGCAGGAATACACCATGTCGAGCGAATACCCCATGTCAGCCTCTCGCCGCCGTTTCATTCAGCAGATGGCAGTCGGTGCAGTCGGGCTGGGTGCAGGAGCGGAGTCACTGTTTGCACAGTCAGCCGCCACCCTGCCACCTTCAATCAATGATCTGACACCCGACAGCGTTCTACGCTGGATCGACAGTGGCGACCAGAAAGCAGTTTTCTTCAAAGCTTTCTTCGAACAGTACGCACGCGAAAGAGGTGTTGAAATCGTCTATGACCCCCTGCCCTGGAACGAGATTGCCAAAGTTGTCCCCCTTGGCGTCCGTAACAAGACCGCTCATGATGTTTTTGTACTGCCACAGAACTCGAACCCTGCCGATGCGGTGCGCGAAGGCTGGGTTCAGCCCTACGATGATTTCATCCCAGATATCGAAACCTGGAAGGCAGGCTTTCCTGAAGGTGCGTTTCTGCCGGGCATCAACGTGTTCGACGGCAAGACCTACGGTTTGCCCTTCACCTCCAACAAACGTCAAACCACACACTTGTTATTCAACCGTGCCTACCTGCACGACGCCGGCTTCGACCCTGAACAAAAAGCGCTGACACACAGCGAGTTCAGAGAGGCGGCGCTGAAGATCACGCAAAATGGCAAGGGCCGCTACTTCGGTTTTATTCTGGGTGGGAGCCAGATTGGCCGTTGGGCTGCCATCACACGGGATATTGGCAGACTCGCCGGTGCCAGTGCAGGCGCCGACAGCGTGATCGAAGCTGATATCGATTTTCGCACTGGACAGTTCGTATTCGACAGTGATCAGTATATAGAGGCGGTTGAACTACTCATCGCCTTGCAAAAGGATGGCAGCATGTTCCCCGGCGTCATGGGCGTCAATGCCCCGCAGGCTCGCGCATTCATGCCACAGGGCGCTGCAGGAATGATTCTTCAGGGACCGTGGAACATCCCCACCTGGGAAAGCCAGAACCCGGACTTCGACTTCGGTATCGGCTCAGCGCCACTGCCGGACGAGGGTCCTGCCAGCATGCTGACAATTGGTCAGGGTGCCACCACCACCAACACCATGTGGTTGTGGAGCGGGTCTCAGAACGGCGCCATCGCCGGCGATATCTTCCATTATCTAGGCACTCTGGAAGGACAGATTGCCTGGGCCAATATCGTGGGCGCCGGTGACCCGCCCATCATGCCGGAAGCTATCGAAAAGGCAGATATGTCCGTGCGCGCCAAGGCGATACTCCAGCAATTCAACGAACAGATCCGTGTCGGGCCCAACCCGGTTGTTGGCACACCGGCTCTGGCTGAAGTGGCCAGCGCATTCCAGGCACCTGACCAGAGCTTTGCCCTGACCGTACAGGGATTGGTGGGTGGCCAGCTGACTGATGTTGCCAAACAGATGAAAGCACTCAAGGTCAGCTACGAGGATGCCATGGACCAGGCCTTTGACAAGGTCCGGGCTAATGGCACGGATGTATCTCGTGACGATCTGGTGTTTGCCAACTGGGATCCTGCCAAGGATTTTGGCAGCAAGGATTATTGATCAAGCTCCGTTCAACTCACCACTAACCAGCTGAGAATCATGCCGTGTCCAACCTGAGACGAAATCCGCGCGCCCTGTATCTGGCGATGGTGCCCGGACTGGTATTGGCCGGCATGTTTACTTTCTACCCGATTCTGGCGGCAGGCTACTATGCCCTGTACGACTGGTCAGGATTCAACTCCCCACGCATTTTTGTCGGCCTGGATAACTTCACCCGACTGCTGAGCGACCCCTTTTTCTGGGGCGCGTTCAAACGATCGCTGATCTTTCTACTGGGCACGGTCCCCCTACAGATGTTCATCTCCTTGTGGTTGGCTGTGTTGCTGAACAACCAGATGCTGAAGTTGTCGAATGTATTTCGGACCCTGATATTTCTGCCCGTTGTGACCCCTGTGGCTGTCATCGGCATTGTATGGACTTTTCTGCTGAGTCCATTCAATGGACCGATCAACGGCTTGTTGCTGGATCTGGGCCTGGTGACACGCCCCATCGACTTTCTGGGCTCCTCCAGTACCGTCATGCCCTCCCTGGTCATGGTCTATGTCTGGAAGTGGCTGGGGCTTACGATGATCTACTGGCTTGCCGCATTACAAACCGTCCCCGATGATGTCTATGAAGCCGCAAAGCTTGACAACTGCAAGGGTGGCCGCCTGTTGCTTCTCATTGTTTTTCCTATCATCCGCCCCTTTGCACTGGTCATATTCCTGATATCTGCAGTGGGAGCCCTGAACGTCTTTCCGCTCATCATGAGCATGACTAACGGCGGGCCCTTCTTCTCCTCGGAAGTCATCGAGATCTTCATCTATCGCTCGGCGTTTGCAACAGCGGAAGGCACACGTACCCAGCTTGGCTACGCTGCCGCCGCCGGCGTGCTCTTTGGCCTGTTGATCATGATGTTGACGCTGCTGCAGGCCTTCATATCCCGCCACTCAGGCAAATCCCGATGAACAGACTTCTCACTCTGCCAAAACGTCTGGTTTTCGGAGATCGGAAACCTACAACACATATTGCCGTGACCAGCCTGTTATTGGCCGCTCTGTGTTGTATCTGGATTTACCCTTTTCTGTGGATGATTTCAACCAGCCTTAAAACCACAGCAGAAATATTCATGGGCACCGGACTCATACCCGAGTCCGCCGTTGTGGAAAACTATTCACGGGCCTGGACAGAGGCCCATATGGGCTCCTACTTCATCAATACCGTACTGGTCACCGTCGGCTCGCTGATCATCGTTACCATTTGTACCTCGCTACTTGGCTATGTACTGGGGCGTTATCCTTTTCGAGGTAAGTCATTGCTGATCGGTGCTTTTGTAGCCACCGTTTTCATACCGCAGGGTTTCACCATCATTCCGATTTTCGAGATGCTCAGTTTCCTTGGGCTCTCGACCAGTCTCTGGGGTCTGACGCTGGCAACCAGTGGCCATGCCATGACGATCTACGTACTGCTGTTCGCCGGTTACTTCAAGCAATTGCCCGACGAGCTCGAGGATGCTGCCATCGTCGATGGCGTCAGCTTCTTCAAGACCTTCTGGTATGTCATGTTACCGCTGGCCCGGCCCATTGTCGTCACCGTGATCATCATGCAAGTACTGCATGCCTGGAATGATTTTCTGCTGCCATTGGTCATCACGCTGGCCAACCCTGCCATCCGCACCTTGTCGGTCGGCATCTACGCCTTCAAGGGTGAACAATCGATCGACTGGTCAGGAATGGCCGCCGCCTCCACCATCTCTGTATTGCCTATCGTTCTGCTTTTCATTGTTCTGCAACGCTACTTCATCAATGGGCTAGCGGGTGCGGTCAAAGGTTGAGCCTCTCGCTTGCATCCTCTTCAAACTGAAAACTCCATGAGCGATAAAACCAATATCTTGCTGATTTCCACAGATCAGCAGCACTTCAACGCCCTGGGCGCAGTCAATTCGGACATCAAGACACCCAATCTGGACAGACTTTGCCGTGAAGGCACACGATTCAATCGTGCCTACTGCCCCAGCCCGGTTTGCACACCGTCACGGGCCAGCATGATTACCGGCCTGTATCCGTCTCATCACGGCGCCTGGACCATCGGCGTCAAGCTTGATGAGAATGTTGATACGATTGGCAGCAAACTATCAGCTGCAGGTTATCAAACCGGTTTGATAGGCAAGGCTCATTTCCAACCGCTGGCTTCCCGCCCTGGCTCCGAATCTCTGGAGGCACAGCCAACCCTGCGTGACCTGGATTTCTGGCGCAATTTTCATGGCCCCTGGTATGGCTTCGACCATATCGAGCTATCACGTAATCATGCTGACGAAAGTCACGTCGGTCAGCACTATGCAATCTGGCTCGAAGAACAGGGCTTGATGAATTGGCGGGACTATTTCCAGCCTCTACCGGGCGAGAGTGCCAAACATGCCCCGGATACAGGCACCGGCCTCCCCTATTGGGCACGCGAACAGCGACATTGGGAGCTACCGGAGAATCTGCATTACACGCGCTGGACAGCAGAACGCAGCCTTGCCTTCATCGACAAACACGCCGCAGCAGAAAAACCTTTCTTCCTGTGGTCCAGCTTCCATGATCCTCACCCCCCCTATGTCGTCCCCGAACCCTGGGCATCCATGTACAAGCCCGAGGATATGAATCCGGGACAGTTGGTGCCAGGAGAACATGACCGTAATGGGCCCCACTTCGCCAAGACTCAGGAAACCAACCCGGATTTTGGGCAGTGGCATACCCCATTCGAGGCTCACGGCTGTGGTAGCCATCTGTACTCGATGGATGCGCTTAGAAAGGACATGGCCATCTACTACGGCATGATGAGTTTTGTCGACCAGCAAGTGGGTAGAATCCTCGACCGGCTGGACGAGCTTGGCATAGCCGATAACACGCTATTGGTGTTTACCACCGATCACGGTCATTTTCTGGGCCAGCATGGCCTGGTTGCCAAGGGACCATTCCACTATGAGGATATGTTGCGCATTCCCATGATCGTACGCTGGCCAGGCAAGGTCCCAGAAGGAAAAGTCAGCGAGGCGATTCAAAGCCTGGTAGATCTGACACCCAGTTTTATGGACGCCGCAGAGCTCGGGGCTCCCGATGATCTTCAGGGCATATCCCAGATTCCTGTATGGACAGGCGAAAAATCGGAAGTTCGTGATTTTGCACTTTGTGAGAATCGACACAATCCGCATATGCCTCACCTGGTGACGTATATCGGCAAGCGCTACAAGATCACAGTCTATAAGGAAGGCGAGTTCGGGGAATTGTTTGATCTGGAAACCGACCCGGACGAGCTGCAGAATCTATGGGATTTACCCTCGGCAGCTAACATCAAAAAGGCCTTGCTTCAGGATTTTGTGCAGGGACTGCTGAAGTCAGAGCCTATGAGCATGCCGCGCATCGCGCATGCATAGACTATTTTAAATCAGCCCGGGGCGGTGTTCATGGACACCGCCTCGGGTTTAAAAAATCTGCTACTGGAACTCAGCAGACAGACCCGAGATCACGATCAACTCTCTACGGCATTCTCGATTGCCTGAGTTGTATTACCAACCGGAATCTTGCGTGGCTTCATAGCTTCAGGAATTTCCTTGACCAGAGATATTTTCAGCAAGCCATTGTCCAGTTGAGCATTGACGACTTCGACATGGTCAGCCAGGTTGAACTTGCGCTCGAAGGAGCGGGTCGCTATGCCACGGTGCAGATAACGTGAATCCTTTTTGGCTTCATCTTTTCTGCCCCGAACAGTCAACACGCCCAGCTCTACCTGAACATCAATTTCGTTATCCTGGAAACCTGCGACTGCGAGTGTGATGGCGTACTTGTTCTCGCCTACCAGTTCGATGTCATAAGGGGGATAGCCCGCGGATTGACGATCTGCGCTGAGCGCAGCGTCGAGCAGTGATCCAAATCGGTCAAAACCAACTGTGTTTGCGTAGAGGGGAGTCAAATCGATCTTCATTACAGTATTCTCCAATAGAAGCAATATGATTTAGTGCGCCGACTCTCATAGAGACCTCGGCACAACAACAAACTAGGGATTGAGAATCTTATTTTCAAGTGTCTGATCGTTCACGATTCAGGCCACTTCCAGACGCTCCAGTTTGTTGACAAAGCCTATGATTGGGGACTATTGGGAAAGTTCAAGTATATTGAATACCAAAGCTACCTACCCGGTATCTTGCTCTTCTGAACAGGTAGTAAACATGAGATTCGGGGATACAGTTCCATTCACCCCGAAAGCATGAAAACTGTCGATGGACGAGTGCTGATGGGATCAAAGCCCTGACGCAAGCAAGACAATATTCCTCGTTTTGATGCCCGCCTGCTCTGCTATCCTAGAAACACTCGAATCCCTAAACTAAGTCGTCATGGACCTATGATTGGTCTCTCAGGTGCAACACTGCGCCAGATGTTAACCATACCCTACGTGGCCCTGGTCCTGATCGCAGCCTCCATTATCGGCCTGCTTTCCTACCTGGCGGGCCTCAATGCGGTTAACACCTTGTCCAACTACGCGTTGAGCGAAACCGTGAGCCGTATCGCGCAGGCGGTTGACAAGCACATAGAGGGTTCCGAGGCGGTGCTGGAAACAGCCTTTCCGACCGATATGCTTCCTCCCACTTCCGTCAAGGATGATCTGACTGCATTACGCACTCGCCTCTGGCTAGCCACGACCATCCATCGTAATCCGAACAATTATGCCTATTACGGTGACAAGGACGGACAGTTCATCGGGCTGTACCGATTCAATGAAACAGACGCCGAACTACGCCTGCGAACCAACGGCGAATCGCCGCGATCCATTTACACGTTTTCTCGCATTTTCGGCCAACTGGGAACCCCGGTAACTGAGGAGCGTATTTTCGAACCTCGCGAACGCCCTTGGTACAAGGCAGGTCAAAGCACGACCGAACAGACCTGGACCGCCATTTACATAGACTTCAAGACACTGGAACTGGTCAGCACCAGAGCCCGTCGAGTCAACAATGCAGAGGGGGAATTTCAGGGGGTTGTGGCAACCGATGTGTCGCTGGAACTTTTGAATGACTTCCTCAGGAGCCTGACGCTTACGCCCAATGGTTTTGCCTTTATCGTAGAACCTGACGGCAATCTGGTGGCAACATCACGAGGCCCGCACATCCAGACAGGCGTAAACAACGATAACAGCCGCCTCAACGCCGCACAGAGCTCCGATCCCCTGCTAGCCGCTGCCTTCCAATCTCTCCGCAAACAATCAGAACCGCATAGTCCGCAAACCAAACCCATGACCAGCTCTTTTGAAGGTCCCGATGGCAAAATCGTGCAAACGGGCTATTTCATGTTACGCGACTCGGCTGGACTGGACTGGACGATCGTGGTGGCCGTTCCCAGAAGCGACTTCATGCACAGTGTTGAACAAAATGTGCAACGTACCGCCTGGCTCTCCCTGGCCGTCTGCGCGCTGATCGCCCTCGTCGGCCTGGTGGTCCTGAATATCATCTCCAGAGATCTTCGTCAGTTAGCCAAGGCTGCCAAGGCACTAGGTGAGGGCAACAAGTTTCCGAACATCCCGGTTCACAGAAAAGATGGTATCGGTGAGCTGGCAAGATCATTCGCCGCCATGCAAGAACGCCTGCTGACCGACCGTTTGACCGGCATTCCCAATCGAGAGGCCGTCATCCGCCGCATTGAAGATCGCATCATTCAAAATCGACGACGACGTGACAGCCTGCCGTTCGTGGTGATGTTTGTCGATCTGAACGGTTTCAAGGCAATCAATGACCGTTATGGTCACGAAGTGGGTGACCGGGTACTGGTGGAAGTCAGTCAGCGACTGGAAGCCAGCCTGCGCCTGGATGACTTGGCTGCACGCTACGGCGGTGATGAATTCATCGTCATGCTCAATGAAGTGTCCGACAGAAATGATGCAATCAAGGCGCGCACCAAGCTGGAAATCGTGCTGGCTGAACCATTGCAATCATTGGCAGAATTTGGCGAGACTGCCGCTATAATGACGACGGGAGCGGCAATCGGGCTGGCACTATGTCCCGAAGATGGCAATGATCTGGATACCTTGCTCAATCACGCCGATCAGGACATGTACCAACGCAAGCAAATCACCTCGAAAACGCCTGTTTAGGCGAATTCATGAGCGTCAAGAGTGCCTTCAAGCGCCGCCACTCCGGCGGGCAGATCAAGCGACATGCCCATTGATTGAAGACTGCTGCCCAGCGCGTGCAAAGTGCGAAACAGATTATGAGTACGACACTGCTCACCCATCTGCCCGATACGGACAATATTGGCACCAAACGAGCCGGATATCTCGACGCGATAGCGTTTTGACATGTACTGGAGCAGCGCCCCTGCATCAATACCGTCAGGTACGTGGATGCCAAGCACCGATGTCAGACGGGCACTCTTCTCCACATAAAGCGACAAGCCCAAGGCCTGCACGCCGTTCTGCAGCGCTTCTGAACAGCGCATATGACGCTGAAATCGAACCGGCAGGGTTTCATTGCAAATCAAACGCAGAGCTTCATGCAAGGCAAGAATGCCGGAGACCGGTGCCGTGTAGTGATAGGACTTTTCATACCAGAAGCGATTAGCCAGGCGCGCATCGAGGCACCAGTGTTTCAAGGTATCGTTGCGGCTCTGAATGAACTGCCAGGCACGCTCGGAGAACGCCACCAGCGACACACCCGGAATACAAGAAAGACCCTTCTGACCACCTGTAATGACAGCATCGATATTCCATTCATCCATATCCAGTGGCATTGTGCTGAGAGTACACACCGCATCAACGATGATCAGGCAGTCATGCTCATGAGCAAGACGCGCAATTTCGGGCAGATGGTGGTTCCATGTCGTGTTGGATGTCTCCCCCTGCACGATAGTCAGAACATGTGGCTTGTATTGACGCAGATATTCTTCAACTTGCTCAGGCTGGGCAGCCAGGCCCTCCCCCACCGGTAGACGGGTAACTTCAGCTTCAAGTCGTTCCGCCATATCAGCCAGACGACCACTGAACAGACCATTGACGATGCTCAGTACCCGACTACCAGGCCTGACCAGATTGGCGACGGCCATCTCCATGGCAGCCGAACCAGGACCTGCCACACCAAGTATGCGACCGTTCTCTGTCTGAAAGACATAACGGGACATCGACTTAACTTGCTCGACAATCTGGGACATGGTCTCGCCCAGATGATTGATCACGATGCCATTAGCCGCAGCCACTCGAGCCGGTACGGGTACGGGACCAGCACCCATCATGAGCAGTGGTTCCTCTGGCAGAATGCTGTCCAGAGGGACTAGATGTTCGGGTACTTTGATACGCACTGGAAACTGCTCACCTGGATCAAGACCGGCAATTGTACTCCTGTGCCAGAACCGTGCAAAGTGTGTCTATCGATGCTCAGATTTTACCGGTTTCTTGCAAGCGTGCTTGACTGGGTGATTGACCATAGTGCTGTGTGAACAGTCGGCTCAAGTGCGCGCCATTGGCAAAGCCTGTTGCCACAGAAATATTTGCCAGCGACCATGAGGTTGATGTCAATAGCTCTTGCGCCTTTTGCAGTCGCAGGCGTCGATAGAACTCAATGGTGCTTGTGCCCAGCTGTTGATGAAAGTGCCGATTCAACTGCCTGCCTCCCAGTCCCGCCAGACTGGCCAATTGAGTCAGTGCCAGAGGGTCGGCCAGATGATTCTCCATTGCCTCGATGCTCTGTATGACGACACTGTCCACGATGTTGTACCTTTCCGCAATACTGGCACGCTGAGTCAGCTCGCCAGGCCTGATGTCGGTATGCATGAACCATTCGCTGATCTGTCGGGCAAGTGCCGGCCCGTGATGTTCGGTAATCAGGGCGTGCATCATGTCCAACGCAGCAGAACCTCCCGCACACGTCAGACGATCGCGATCCCGAACATACAGGGAACGCTCAATGGTCAGTTTCGGTGACACCTCTGCCAATTCCTGGGCATGCTCCCAGTGGACCGTCATGCGGCGGCCCTCCATGATCCCCGCACGAGCCAGAATCAGAGGGCCAGCTGAGACGCCGCCGATCAGAATTCCCTTATCTGCCTGCTGCCGCAACCAATGAATCAGTGATGGCGTGAGATGACTTGAGGGATGTCCACCGGCGACCACCAGCACCAGATCAAGTTCAGTCTGGTTGTGTAGAGCGCGTGTGGCCGGTACCAACGCATCGGAAGAACTGCGTGCAAACGCACCTTTCACTGCCATGTTGCAGATCTGGTAGAGCGGATGCTCTGACAGCAGATTGCAGGCTCGCAGTGGCTCCATGGCGGAGGCATAGGACATCAGAGAAAAACCGTCCAGCAGCAAAAATCCGACGCGGTAGGGGCGATTCACGATTGTGGCAGACAGAATGTCCATATTAGACAACCTTACGTCCATCGTAGACAAACACAAGCTCGAGAATATCATGCATTCTCTTTGTTCAGTTAAACCGCCTGTGACCGTTATGCGCTATTCCGCATTGAAAGTTCTCAAAGAAGGCCTGACCGGTAATCGCGGCTGGCGCCCGGTCTGGCGAGAACCAGACCCCAAGACCCACTACGATGTGATTATCGTCGGTGGCGGTGGACATGGCCTGGCAACCGCCCACTACCTGGCAAAAGAACATGGCATCACCAATGTGGCCGTGCTTGAGAAAGGCTGGATCGGTTCGGGCAATATTGGTCGCAACACCACGATTGTGCGTTCCAACTACCTGCTACCAGGTAATGAGCCGTTCTACGAGCTGTCCATGAAACTGTGGGAAAACCTGGAACAGGATCTGAACTACAACGCGATGATGTCCCAGCGCGGCATCGTCAACCTGTATCACAGTGATGCCCAACGTGACGCCTACGCGCGGCGCGGCAACACCATGCGCCTGGCCGGTGCCGACTCGGTCTTGCTGGATCAGGCTGGTCTACGGGAGATGTGCCCCTTTCTCGATTATGACAATGCCCGCTTTCCCATCAAGGGAGGCTTGTGGCAACCACGTGCCGGCACCGCTCGTCACGATGCCGTGGCCTGGGGTTACGCTCGAGCCGCTGACAGCCGTGGCGTCGACATCATCCAGAACTGTGAGGTGACCGGTTTCACCATCAATAACGGTAAATGTTCAGGCGTGGATACCAGCCGTGGTCGCATCTCTGCCAATAAGGTCGCTGTTTGTGTCGCCGGCTCGTCCGGGCGAGTCATGGCTCAGGCAGGGATGCAACTGCCTATCGAAAGCCACGTTCTGCAGGCATTCGTAAGCGAAGGTCTGAAGCCTGTCATTCCGGGCGTGATTACCTTCGGCGCTGGACACTTCTACGTCAGTCAATCGGACAAGGGCGGTCTTGTTTTTGGCGGCGATATTGATGGCTACAATTCCTATGCACAACGCGGCAACCTGCCGGTCGTGGAAGATGTTTGCGAAGGTGGCATGGCGATCATGCCCATGATTGGCAGAGCCCGCATGCTGCGCATGTGGGGAGGCCTGATGGACATGTCGATGGATGGCTCCCCCTTCATAGACAAGACGTCAGTGTCAGGCTTGTATTTCAATGGCGGCTGGTGCTACGGCGGCTTCAAGGCAACCCCTGCCAGCGGCTGGTGTTATGCACATCTGCTTGCTACCGGTCAGCCGCATGAGAGCGCAGCCGCCTATCGGCTGGATCGTTTCATGAGCGGCGCTGTCGTCGATGAGCGCGGTGCCGGCGCTCAACCCAACCTACACTGAGCGCTATCCGCCATGTTGATCAATCACCCCCTGCTGGGTCTCCGCGATGCCTCCGAGTTTGTCTACCTGGGCGATGCCAATCTGCTGAACAGGCCCGAGGCGGATGCCAGCGATGCCTTGCAACAGTTCCATGACTATTTGCATATCCGCAAGAATGCAGCCGGCGAGCATCGCGAACTGTGGTACCACGAACAGGGCGATCGCTCTTGGCTGATCGTCACCAGAAATACCCTCACCCACGACATCAGCAAGGTCGAGCTGGCAAGAGATGTAGCCCTCGCACGCAATGTCCAGAACCAGGGAGCGCGCACATGAGCCCCTCTCCAGCTGAACCCAACCGTATAGGCAATGGGCTGCTTGATCCGCTCAAGTCGATCTCTTTCCAGTTCAACAAGACCCACTACACCGGACTGGAAGGCGACACGCTGGCCTCCGCCCTGCTTGCCAATGGCCAGCGCCTGGTTGGACGTTCCTTCAAATACCACCGGCCTCGCGGCATCTTCACAAGCGGTCCTGAAGAACCCAACGCCCTGGTAGAACTAGGCGTCGGTGCACACCGCGAGCCCAACACTCGCGCCACCGTCACAGAGCTCTACCAGGGCCTTGAGGCTCATAGTCAGAATCATCGAGGACCGTTGAGCTTCGATGTCATGGCCATCAACGATAAACTCTCATCCTTTCTCAGTGCCGGCTTCTACTACAAGACTTTCATGTGGCCAAAGGCTTTCTGGGAGAAACTCTATGAACCGATCATTCGCGCCGCTGCAGGTCTCGGGTCGCTGTCAATGGAGGAGGATCCTGACACCTACGACAAGGGCTATCTGCATACCGATCTGCTGGTTATTGGCGCAGGCCCCACAGGGCTGGCCGCAGCACTGAGCGCAGGCCGTGCCGGACTTCGGGTCATCATTGCCGATGATGATTTTCTGGCAGGAGGCCGTCTCAATGCCGAACACATGATCGTGGATGGCCAAGCCTCTGCACTCTGGGCGGCCACCACCTACGCCGAGCTCCTGTCCCTGCCCACGGTTCGCTGTCTGTCGCGCACCAGTGTCTACGGCGTATTCGATCATGGTACCTACGGAGCACTGCAGCGTTGCACCGACCACCTGCCTGGCAAGAACAGCGACAAACCCCGACAGGTACTGTGGCGTATCTACGCCAAACAGACTCTGTTAGCGGCAGGTGCAACGGAACGCCCCATCGCCTTTCCTGACAATGATCGCCCCGCCATCATGCTCGCCGCTGCCGTACGCACCTATGTGAATCGCTTCGGTGTCGCGCCAGGCAAACAGGTGGTGATCTTCACCAACAACGATGATGGCTGGAGAACGGCAGCCGATCTGTCCCGGGCCGGCGTCAGCATTGCAGCGCTCATCGATACCCGAGAAAACCCGGTCCTGGGCCGCCCGGTCCAGGGCCGCCCTTCCCTCATGGATATTCCCGGTGCCCGGATTATCACCGGCGGCCAGATTGTCGCAACGCGCGGACGCCTGGGTATCCAGTCGATAACACTGCGCGATGGCCAGAGCATAGACTGTGATTGCCTGGCTGTCTCCGGTGGCTGGAGCCCCAATGTCCATCTGACTTGCCATCTGCGTGGGCGACCGCAATGGCGAGAAGATATCGCCGCTTTCGTACCCGGCACAGAGCTACCCCGGGGCATGCGTGTGGCGGGGGGGGCCAGCGGATCGCTCGGGCTGGCGGACGCATTGAACGAAGGCCACCAGGCCGCTCTCGATGCTTTAGCCCATTCGGGTGTCAAACCCACTGCCAGTCAAGCACCGGTTGCCGATCAGGAATCAACCCGCATCAGTGCCTTCTGGCAAGTCCCCGACACTAAAGGTCGTGCGTGGATCGACCTGCAAAATGATGTCACGACCAAGGACATCGCACTCTCATTCAAAGAAGGCTTCCGTTCAGTTGAACATCTCAAGCGCTATACAACGCTTGGCATGGCCACCGACCAGGGCAAGACCTCCAATGTACTGGGATTGGCGGTCATGGCTCAACTCAGTGGCCAGAGCATAGAACAGACAGGCACGACGATTTTCCGACCACCCTACACACCGGTTCCCATTGGCGCGCTGGCCGGAAGATCCCGTGGCAAACACTTTCGCCCGACCAGGCTCACACCCAGTCATCAATGGGGTCAGGACAATGGCGCAGACTTTGTTGAAACGGGCATGTGGATGCGTGCTCAATGGTATACAAAACCAGGCGAGACGCACTGGCGACAAAGTGTAGACCGGGAAGTGTTGCAAACCCGTGGCTCGGTTGGCATTTGCGATGTCACCACCCTGGGCAAGATAGACATTCAGGGCAGAGATGCTGCCGCATTCCTCGATCGTGTCTATGCCAATACCTTTTCAACGCTCGCGGTCGGCAAGGTGCGCTATGGCCTGATGTTGCGAGAAGACGGATTCGCCATGGATGATGGCACCACCGCCAGGCTGGCTGATACACATTTCATGATGACAACTACCACGGCCAATGCGGTCAGTGTCTTCCGTCATCTGGAGTTCTGCCGTCAATGCCTGTGGCCTGAAATGGATGTACACCTGATATCAGCCACCGAGCAATGGGCGCAATACGCCATCGCTGGCCCCAATGCTCGCGCCCTGCTCAAAACAGTCGTCGATGCCCCTTTTGACATCTCAAACGAAGCCTTCCCCTTCATGGCTTGCGCCGAACTGACGGTATTCAACGGCACACCCGCTCGCCTGTTCCGTATCTCGTTCTCCGGTGAAATGGCCTATGAATTGGCGGTACCAGCCCGCTATGGCCATGCTCTGATGCAGGCTCTGGTGGAGCACGGCAAACCCTTTGATGCGGTTGTTTATGGCACTGAGGCCCTCGGCGTCATGCGTATCGAGAAAGGTCATGCCGCTGGCAATGAACTCAATGGACAAACGACCGCCGCCAATCTGGGGCTGGGCCGAATGGTGTCAAGCAAAAAGGATTGCATCGGCGCCGTCTTGTCAAAACGTGCGGCGATGAACACGGACGACTCGATTCAACTGGTCGGTTTCATGCCCGAAGACACCACCCGGAAATTGAACGCCGGTGCCCATTTTCTACAGCAAGGAGCGGAAGCCACTCTGGACAACGATCAGGGCTGGATGAGCTCAGTGGCATATTCACCCACTCTGGGCAGTTATATCGGCCTGGGCTTCATCAGTCGCGGCGCCGAGCGGCTGGGTGAGAGCGTCATTGCACACGACCCGGTACGAGATGACAGCTACACCGTACGTATCGTATCCCCCCATTTCGTCGACCCTGATGGAGAACGCCTGCGTGGCTGAAATTACTCTCAAAGCCGTTTCTGCACTGAGTGGATTCGACACCCGTATTGGCGACACCCGCCTGGTCGCCATCGAAAATCTGGATATTCTGTCTATCGCCTTGCCACGCAGCATGCAGGCAGAGCCACCTGTGGACACGCGCTCGGCTCTGAATAACAGAATGCAGGAAGCATTCGGCATCGCTCTACCAGATCCGGGCAAGCTGAATAGCACGGATGAGACGACAACCCTCATGGGGCTGCAGAGCGACCAATGGTTCATGACGACGAACAAGCAGGCAATTGATCCGGTCAAGTCATTCAAATCAGTACTGGCAGATACCGCCTACCTGACCGATCAATCCGATAGCTGGGCAATTCTTGAAATTAGTGGCCCCAATGCTCAGGCAGCTCTAGAGCGCATTTGCCTTTTGGATCTTGCCAGCGATGTCTTTGATGATAAAAAAGTTGCCCGTACTGCAATGGAACACCTGTCGGTCATCATCCACCGTCCCGAGCTGACCCGCTTCCGACTGTACTCGCCTCGTTCATCGGCACAGAGCTTTTTGCATGCGGTGCAGCTCTCATTGCAGAATGTGTCCTGAGCTTCGAGTAGCCATAGCGGAGTGCGGCATCGAAAAAAAGTTTCAATACCAGCGTTGCCATCGTCACCATGATGAGCGCAAAGGGATGAATTAACTTCGAATCATTTGTTCATCCACATGAATACTTGTTTCCCTACTTGAAACACTAGTCGATCAATGGTACCGTGATTCAACTGTCTAACTCGGGCTTTCGAATCATGTGCGGAATCGTCGGTTTATATCTGAAGAACGAGGCTCTCTACCCTCAACTGGGAGCCTTGTTCAAGCCCATGCTCATTTCCATGACCAGTCGTGGTCCGGATTCGGCAGGTGTCGCCATCTACAGAAACCCCGTTGCCGAAGGTCAGGTGAAGTTTTCACTGGCCCATGAGCGCTCGGACCATGACTGGAATTCTCTATCAACAGCTCTGGCCGAAGCTCTCGCATGCGCCAATACCATCGTGCAGCGAGACACTCATGCCATTCTGGTTACCGATGGCGACGAAAGATCAGTGCAGTCCTGGCTGGCCGAACACGCACCTGACGTTCGGGTGGTAGGACGTGGCAGTAGTGTCGAGATCTTCAAGGAAACAGGCCTGCCAGAACAGGTCTATGATCGATTCGATCTTGCCAGTGCTCAAGGTCGTCATATGATCGGGCATACCCGCATGGCCACTGAAAGCGCGGTGACCACGGCAGGCTCACATCCGTTTGCGACAGGGGCAGACCTGTGTCTGGTACACAACGGCTCCCTGTCCAATCACAATCGACTGCGTGAAGAGCTCAAGCGCCGTGGCGTCAGCTTCAGTACCGAGAATGACTCCGAGGTTGCAGCAGCTTATCTCACTGCCAAATTACAACAAGGTATCTCACTCAAGGATGCGCTGGAACAGGCACTGGATGACCTTGATGGCTTCTATACCTTTTGCATCGGCACCGGTAACGGTTTTGCTGTATTGCGAGACCCCATTGCCTGCAAGCACGCCATTCTTGCCGAGACCGATGACTGGGTCGCCATGGCAACAGAGTACCGAGCTATTGCCACTTTGCCCGGAGCTGAAAATGCCCGCACCTGGGAGCCTCGCCCAGCGACCGTCTACGCCTGGGGTGCAGAGACTCTCGAAGGTCTGAGCGTCAATGATGAAAACCACATGACGGCGGGAGTTGCCTGATGAAACAACTGGATTTACAGGAACTGGGACTACGGCAGATAAACAGTACCCTGCAAAGCGCGATCCCGGAAACCGATGGCCAGCAATGGTCGGTCAGCAACCCCATGGGATTGCATGCCATTGCCTGCGGGCTCAATTCGAAACTGTCAGTCACTATTGATGGCAATGCCGGATTCTACTGTGCAGGCATGAACCAGCAGGCCGATGTCACCATCAAGGGACATGCCGGTGTTGGCGTGGCCGAAAACATGATGAGTGGCATGGTCAGGGTCACCGGCAATGCCAGCCAATCTGCCGGAGCAACCGGTCACGGTGGCTTGCTTGTCATCGAAGGCGATGCCTCCTCGCGCTGCGGCATCTCCATGAAGGGTATCGACATCGTGATCGGCGGATCTGTTGGTCATATGTCAGGTTTCATGGCACAACTTGGCCATATGGTTATCTGCGGTGATGCCGGAGAAGCATTGGGAGACTCCATCTACGAGGCGATTCTGTATGTGGCAGGAGATGTCGAAAGTCTGGGAGCCGACTGCATCGAAAAGCAGATGACGCCCGAACATGAGAAGACATTGGCAGAGCTGTTATCACGCGCAGGCATGGACAAGGATGTAAAGAGTTTCCGCCGTTATGGTTCCGCGCGAAAACTGTACAACTTCAACATTGATCATGCCGGTGACTACTGAGACGACTGTCATCAGCGGCACACTCTTCTACCTCACATACTAGCCGGCGCGCTAATCGGATCTACGGGCACAGAATAATGGACGAGAACATTCCACGCGTTACCCCTCGGCAATCGGCCACTTTTGACGCCTATACAACGTCGGAAATACGCCGTGCTGCCAGTACCGGCATCTATGACATCCGTGGTGGTGGCGCCAAACGTGTACTACCGCACTTTGACGATCTGCTGTTTCTCGGCGCCTCCATCTCACGCTACCCACTCGAAGGCTATCGTGAACGTTGCGGTACGGATGTGACTCTGGGTGGCCGATTTGCCAGCAAACCTTTAGAACTGAAAATCCCGATTACTATCGCCGGCATGAGTTTCGGCTCTCTATCTGGCCAGGCGAAAGAAGCTCTGGGCCGTGGTGCCAATGCGGCAGGCACATCCACAACGACCGGTGATGGTGGCATGACCCAAGAGGAACGGGGACATTCAAAGTTGCTGGTCTATCAATATCTGCCTTCTCGCTACGGCATGAATCCGGACGATCTGCGAAAAGCTGACGCCATTGAAGTGGTGGTTGGCCAGGGCGCCAAACCCGGCGGCGGCGGTATGTTGATGGGACAGAAAATCAATGACCGGGTTGCAAAGATGCGCAGTCTGCCAAAGGGCATCGACCAGCGCTCGGCCTGCCGCCACCCGGACTGGACGGGGCCGGATGACCTTGAAATCAAGATACTCGAATTACGAGAACTGACCAACTGGGAAAAACCGATCTATATCAAGATCGGTGGCTCACGGCCCTACTACGATACCGCCCTGGCGGTCAAAGCCGGTGCTGACGTTATCGTATTGGATGGCATGCAGGGCGGAACAGCGGCAACTCAGAATGTTTTCATCGAACATGTAGGATTACCGATTCTGGCCTGCATACGCCCTGCCGTTCAGGCACTACAAGAGCTGGATATGCACCGCAAGGTACAGCTGATTGTCTCAGGTGGTATTCGCAACGGTGCAGATGTTGCCAAAGCCATGGCCCTGGGAGCCGATGCGGTTTCCATCGGTACGGCAGCCCTGATCGCCATGGGTGACAATGATCCTCGTTTTGAAAGTGAATACAACAAGCTTGGCACCACCGCAGGCGCCTACGATGCATGGCATCTGGGACACGACCCGGCTGGCATAACCACACAGGATCCAGAACTGGCAGCGCGCCTGGACCCCGAAGCCGCAGGACGTCGCCTGGCCAACTATCTGCAGGTCATGACTCTGGAGGCACAAACCATTGCCCGTGCCTGTGGCAAGAACCATCTGCACAATCTGGAACCTGAAGACCTGTGCGCACTGACAGTGGAAGCCTCCGCCATGGCGAAAGTTCCGCTGGCCGGTACGTCCTGGATACCCGGACAAACACCTTTCTAAACGCTATTTTTTGTCCCTCACACGGCAAGAATATTTCAACCACACTGCTGCACAGTTACCGGGAGACTTATCTGCATGACAATGGACCTGACCGACCATGCTGAAAAACACGGGATAAAGTTCTTCCTCTTCAATTTCACCGACCTGACGGGGACGCAACGTGCCAAGCTGGTCCCTGCCGGAACCGCCAGCCGCATCCAGAAAAACGGCGCAGGCTTTGCACCCTTTGCCAGCTGGCTGGACTACACCCCCGCTCACCCGGACATGCTGGTAACACCCGATACCAACTCATTGATCCAGCTCCCCTGGAAGCCCGACGTTGCCTGGGTAGCCGGAGACTGCTGGATGGACGGAGAACTACTTGCACAGTCTCCCCGCAATATATTGAAAAAGCTGCAGGGCGAGTCGTTTGAGCACGGTATGTTGATGAAGTCCGGTGTGGAGCCTGAGTTTCATATTATTTCCCCCGATGGACTGGATATTTCCGATGCGCGAGATACCCAGATGAAGCCCTGCTATGACCAGTCGGCCATCATGCGCCGCATAGATGTCATCAGTGAGATCAGCCTGGCCATGACTCAGCTGGGCTGGAATCCTTATCAGAATGATCACGAGGATGCCAACGGGCAGTTCGAGATAAACTGGGATTTCAATGATGCTCTGACCACTGCCGACCAGCTGGCCTTCTTCAAGTTCATGGTCAAATCCATCGCAGAAAATCACGGCCTGCGCGCCACTTTCATGCCAAAACCATTCTCACACCTGACCGGTAACGGTTGCCATGTACATATTTCCATGTGGTCACCGGATGGAGAAACCAATCTGTTCAGCGATCCGGCAGGTGAATTGGGACTCTCTGAATCAGGCTACCACTTTATAGGCGGCCTGCTGCAGCACTCTCAATCAATGGCAGCCATCACCAATGCTACGGTCAATTCCTATAAACGTATCAACGCAGCACCGACCCTCTCAGGTGCGACCTGGTCACCCAGCTCGATAACCTATGGTGGCAATAATCGCACTCACATGATCCGTATTCCGGACGAAGGCCGGATAGAACACAGACTACCGGATAACAGCGCCAATCCCTACCTGCTGATGGCAAGCATTCTGGCCGCAGGCCTGGATGGCATCAAGAAAAAAACACAACCTGGCAAACGACTTGATATCAACATGTATTCCGAATCCCACCTGGCCGGTGAAGTGAAGAAGTTGCCACTGAACCTGCTCGACGCCATTCGGACCTTTGATGACAACACTGTGCTCAAGCAGGCCTTGGGCAATGAGCTCAGCCAGGCTTATATCAATCTGAAAAATGCCGAATGGGATCGATATTCTCAATCAATCTCGGATTGGGAACGCGAAACCACGCTGGATTGCTGACAAGGTTGACTCAACCCTTTCGCGGCAAGCAGCGAAAGGGTTGAACACACTGTCAATCGGTATCCATCGAAGCACTCTGCTGCGAGCCTGATTTCGGGTAGGTAATGATCGATAGATAGCGGGCGGGCAATTCCAGCAATTTGTGTGGCCCGTGTGGAGCATCTGCATCAAAATACAATGAGTCACCCGGCTCCATAAGATAGATTTTATTCCCGTGACGGTATTCCAGACGCCCCTCGAGAAAATAGAGAAACTCCAGGCCTTCATGCTGAAAGGTTGGAAAAACATCTGACTCTGTCGTCAGGGTGATCATATAAGGTTCTGTGACCACACCGCTCTGGTTCGGCCCCAAAGCACCTAACAGCTGGTATTGATGCCCTGCACGACTACCGCGACGCTCGGCAGTCAGACCATCGCCGCTTTTGACCTGTACCGACTGACGATCCTCTTCAAATCGACGCAACAGCTGGGAGATGGGTATTCCAAGAGCCTGCGACACCGAGTTCAGTGTCGTCAGCGAAGCCGACGTCAGCCCGTTCTCGATCTTGGACAACATACCAATTGAAATACCGCTCACTTCAGCCAGATCGGCAACCGTGATGCCTGCATGTTTGCGAGCCGTACGTATTTCATGCCCGATAGCCACCTCCAGTTGCCGTTCACCCTGCACACGAACAGCATGCGGATCCTGCTCCAGCGGTTGCCGGGGCAGTTGCCTGGACAATTGTCGAGACTTGCTGTTAGTGGCAGTTGCCACAGTACGTTTCTTGACCATAGGCTCCAGTCTGCCATAAACACTCAGACCGGGGTCAACTCACGTAATGCAAAAATGGGGTAGCGTTCTGGTGCCTCCTCAAGAATCTAATGGCATCTGTGCTACCTGTGAACTCAACGCGATGGATACCAGCGATACGCCGGTGGTCAGCAGGTTGACCCCAATCAGCAAACCAATGGCCCAGGCAGCAGATCCAGGCCAACCCAGCATGATAAAAACAGCCAAGGCCAGGGAACTGATGCCACTGAACACCATCCACGTCCAGCTCCTGACACCTGTTCGGCGTAACTGAGCACTTAACCACAGAGAGGCCAGTCCTTCCAGCGCGAACAATGCAATAAGAAATAGCGTCATGGTGGCAACCCCGGAAAAGGGGTAGACCAGGAACACCAGGCCGAGAATCAGAGTCAACAGAAAGGTGACGCCTGTGTACCACCAACCCAGAAATCCCCGGGCTCGCCAACTGAATAACAATCCCGAAGCCCCTGCGACAATCAGAAGCCACGCCAGCAATATTTCAACGGCGAAAGTAATGAGCTGCGGAATCAAAATGGCGATGACACCCAGACCAGACAACACCAGACCGACATTGCGCAAATGTCTTTTTGTCTCCGGATCGCTCAACATCGGTATAGCATTTAGTGTTTTCATGGCGATCATTATCGCGCGTATGACTGAACTCAGATTCTCACAGTTCTTACATCTGTGTAAACCAGAAGCATTCGACAGAATATACAGGCGCGATGTAGAATCGCCCTGCTACAGCCTATGCCGACAACACCCAAGGCGGGTGATGTCATTTGCCGCGGCCCAGGCAATGTCCGCTATTGTTCCTATATCGAGAACACTCATGAAGATTCTCGTCGCTGAAGACGATCAACGCACCGCCGACTTTCTCCGTAAAGGGTTGATTGAAATTGGCTACACCGTGGATTGCGTGTCCGATGGTCGTGATGCATTGAGCCATTGTCTCTACAACAACTATGACTTGGTGTTGCTCGATCGCATGATGCCCGGCATGGACGGCCTGGATGTGCTCAAGGCACTAAGGGCAGCCAAGAGTCAGGTCCCTGTCATTTTTCTTACAGCTCTAGCCGATGTGGATGATCGGGTGGAAGGATTGGTTGCCGGTGGTGATGATTATCTGGTCAAGCCCTTCGCATTCTCCGAGTTGCTAGCCAGAATCACGGTCGTGTCACGACGCCCGAAAGCCACCGAAGTGACTACCAGCCTGAAGGTCCACGATCTGACACTGGATCTGCTGACCCGAACGGCAATGCGCGGAAATGTGAAGATCGAATTGCATGCGAAAGAGTTCGCGATGCTCGAAATTCTGATGCGCAATAATGGCAAGATCGTTACCAAAACCATGTTGCTCGAACAGGTGTGGGATTTTAATTTCGACCCTCGCACCACGGTGGTCGAAACTCATATCAGCCGCCTGCGCGCCAAGATAGACAAACCCTTCGATATACAACTACTGCATAACACACGTAATTCTGGCTACTCTCTGTATGCCCCTTCGTAACGTTCTATCCGGAGCGGCTTTCAAGACCGCTCTGTGGTCTCTGCTAGCCTTTCTCATGACCTTGTTCCTGACCGGCTTTGCGGTGTACCGCATGGTCGAGACTGCCATGTATGACGAGTTGGCGGAGCAGATGGTCGAAGAAGTCATGCTGTTCGAGCAGATTGAACAGGAAGGCGGCAAGCAAGCCCTGATCACAGCCATCGGAAGCCTGGAATCACCTGCTGCCGGCTACTATCGTCTGCTTGGCCTGTTCGATTCTGATGGTAACCACCTGGCAGGCAACAGCCAGATAGCGCCGGATTTTATCGGTTGGCAATCGGTGACACTCAGCGCACTGATGCCGGCCAAGAATGGAGAGTACTACAGCCATGTCATGACGCTGAAGAACTCCACATTGGTTATTGGCAGAAACACCCAATTCATCACATCAGTTCTGAACAGATTCCAGCGCTATATGCTGATTGCAGGTATCGCTGTACTGATATCGACCATCGTTCTGGGTTACACCCTGAGCCATCGCGTCAACAGCAAGCTGGGACGTATGACAAACACCCTTGATGCGGTTGCACGCGGCGACATGGACGCTCGTCTGGAAATTGGCTCGGGCAATGATCAGATCGATCGCGCTTCCAGACAGATCAATCTGCATCTGGAGCAGCTTGAAGGCCTGATGAAAAGTACTCGCAACACCATTCAAGCTATCGCTCATGATGTGCGTACACCTTTGAACAGAGCATTTCTGCAGCTGCAAGACTCATTGCAGAACCCGGCACTTGACGAGCCTCGGCAACAACAGCTGGAAGAGGCTGTAGGCGAACTTGAAAACGTTAGTGAGATTTTCGATACGGTGCTGCGAATCTCGAAGATTGCGGCTAGCCACAATAATCAGAATTTCACGGTGTTTCCAATTGGCCCCTTTCTACAGGATATTGTCGATCTGTTTGAGCCCGTTGCAGAGTCAAACGCTCAGAGCTTGTCCTGCTCGCTGGATAGTTCAGGCTCTGCCAACATTCAGGGTGACAAACGCATGCTGCGGCAAATGATGGTGAATCTGGTGGAGAACGCGATCTGCCATTGCCCAAAAGGCGCCCACATCACTCTTGCTGCAACCATGAGCTCAACAAAGAATCCAGGCATCGTGGTTGTCGATGATGGCCCCGGCATACCGTTGGAGAAAACGGCACAGGTTCTGGAACCATTCTATAGACTCGACGCCAGTCGCAGCTCGCCTGGCAGTGGCTTGGGCCTGGCACTCGTCGACGCTATCGCGAATCGCCATCAGGCGCAGTTGCGACTGGAAGACAATCAGCCGGGTCTGCGTGTGTCAGTGATATTTCCGGCACTCTCAAACAGCCATTGATTAAAGAAACTCCCTTTGCACAACTTGCAAAGGGAGTAAAAATGACTCAATACTGGCGGAAAAACACGCAGTGGTAGAAGGCTGTTGACCCTATTCAGTAGTAATCAGATCTCTTACGTCTGTGATGCCATCAGTCTTTTGTACAATTTGTACAATCTGCTCTCTGATAGCGCCATCCTCAACATTACCTGAAAGGGTGGCAACACCATCCTCGACATTCACTTCCATCGAACCCGTATCAAGCCCCGCTGCTTGAAACGATTTCATCAGCATTTCATTTTGTGCCTGATCAGCCATGGCCACACCTGAACCTGCAAGAACCATGGATACAACCAACAACGTATTACGAATAGTTTTGTTCATTTTCCTGATTTCCGTGTTTGTAGGATGATTGACTTGGAAAATACCGCCCTTTCGGAGTGCTAGCTTCGGCGGGGTGATAACACGATGCCAACCTCGATTAACAGCAGGTATTCACGAAATATACGCCGATGCAATGTTCGCTACTGAGCAGTCATATTTGTATATTTCATGTCCAGGTAGTGTCAGGTTAGAGGTTCATCGTTGCCCAACGATGTTAATCACCAGGGAGAATTCATTATGCTTATCAGCCTGAAAAACTTGAATGACTTTACCATTGCCGCCTCCGACGGCCCTATCGGACATCTGACGAATTGCTACTTTGACGACGCAAGCTGGGTAACGCGTTATCTGGTCGTCAAAACCGATGGAACCTGGTTCAATCGCCAGAGTCTTCTGGTGTCACCGATATCCATTCGAGTTGTCGATATAGAGACCCGGACGATTCATTTGACCCTCACTCGAGAACAGCTCAAGCACAGCCCGGACATTGACACCGAGAAAACGGTATCAAGACAACACGAAATCGAATACCACAAATACTACGGCTACCCAACCTACTGGAAGGCTCTGGGTATCTGGGGCTACGGCGATCACCCCTACGAGCTGAATTCTGAACATGCCCTTTACGATCCCACTTGCGCTGAAGGCCGTCAGTCATCATCCGATGAAGTTCCCGACGGAAGCAAGACAAAGGCTCACCACAATGATCCCCATTTGAGAAGTACTGAGGAGGTACTCGGATATTACATTTACGCCACGGACGGTGATATCGGGCACGCTGATGACTTACTTATCGACAATGAGTCCTGGAGCATCAGGTACCTCGTTGTAAAAACCGGTCACTGGTGGAAAGAAACCCGTGTACTGATCGTGCCGCGTGCCATCAAGGAGGTCAGCTGGGCTAAATCGGTTGTAACGGTTGCAATGACACGTGAAGGTATCAAGCATGCAGCGCAGTTCAGCTCTATTGCCAAGCTGAACCTGTCAACCTTACCGGACTAGTCTCAAAGAGTAGATCGCAACGCATTTATTCCGGTTTACATGAAAGTAAAACTCATATAACTCTGGTGACAATCCACTGCCCTAAGCTGCGGTCTCTGCTCTGGACGAGCCGGCAATCAGCATGAAGACTTGAACCACCTGTATCGGGTGCTTCAAGCCTTCGGAGAATAATCATGCCCAATCCGCAAACCATAAAAAATGAGCAATCCGTTCTCGTATTGCAAGGCGGAGGAGCATTAGGCGCCTATCAGGCAGGCGCCTATGAATGTCTCGCCGGAAACATGGGAGGGGTCGACTGGGTTGCTGGTATCTCGATTGGCTCGATCAATGCCGCCATCATTGCCGGCAATACTCCGGATCTGCGTCTTGCACGTCTACGACAGTTCTGGGAACGAGTGACATCCGGAAAAGTGACCACATCAATGTTCAACAGCGGCTGGATCAGCGCTTTAGTCAATGAGGCCAGCGCCGCTGCAACAACGCTCACCGGTGTACCGGGATTCTTTGATCTGCGATTCCCGCCAGCCTCGGTAATGCCTCCGGGAACTCCCGGTGCTATCAGTTTTTATGACACATCGGCTCTGAGGAACACGTTGCAGGAGTTAATCGACTTCAGGCTGATCAATGAAGGTGATGTGCGATTGAGTGTCGGTGCCGTTAACGTCACAACGGGCAACATGACCTGGTTTGACTCAAACCTGTGTTGCATTGGTCCCGAACACATCATGGCCTCAGCGGCACTACCGCCAGGTTTTCCAGCCATTGAAATCAACGGAGAACACTATTGGGATGGTGGTCTGGTATCCAACACACCACTTCAGTACGTGCTGGACACACCCGACATTCAGGACGATCTTTGCATCTTCCAGATCGATCTATTCAACGCCCGAGGCGCACTGCCCAACTCGGTCTGGCAAGTCGAGGCCCGTGAGAAAGAGATCCGTTTCTCCAGTAGAACTCGCCTCAACACCGACATGATGCAACGACTGCAACTCGAACGCGATGCCCTGCGACGACTGTACGACAAGCTACCGACTGAGCTGCGAAACGATCCAGAGACCGAGGCATTGCTATCCAGTAATCGCAATCCGCGTATCACCATTGCGCACTTGATCTACCGCCAGAGTCGCTACGAAAGAGGTTCGCGAGATTACGAGTTCTCACGCTCCTCTATGGAAAACCACTGGGCTGCAGGTCATACCGATGCACAGAAAACACTAAACAATCCCGCCTGGAAGAGACGCCAGGCGAGCCACGACCGGGTTCAGGTCTACGATCTGAGCGCTGCATGAATCATAGGCAACAGGAGTCATTCACATGAAGGAAGAAGATGTAATCAGAAACGCGTTCGCCATGCCATTGACCAGTCCATCCTATCCGCGTGGCCCCTACCGATTCGTCAATCGAGAGTTTTTCATCATCACCTACCGCACAGATATGGACGCACTGCGCGCCGTCGTCCCCGAACCGTTGCAGCTGACAGAATCGATTGTCAAATACGAATTTATCCGCATGCCTGACAGTACCGGGTTCGGCGACTACACCGAATCCGGACAAGTCATACCGGTGGAATTTTCAGGTCGCACCGGTAGTTATGTCCACTCGATGTTTCTCAACGACGACAGCCCTATCGCAGGTGGTCGCGAGATCTGGGGCTTTCCGAAAAAACTGGCCAACCCTCGGTTAAGAAAGGTCGTCCATGACTATCTGGCCACACCTCAATAACCTCGACTCGACAATTCCTTAATCACATAACCGAACAGGAACTGAAAATGATGAATCTGACTGATAAACGATGCCTGATAACAGGCTCTGCCAGTGGTATTGGCAAGGCTATCGCTGAGCGCTTTGTGGCTGACGGAGCAAAGGTGGCTATTGCAGATATGAATCTGGATGCGGCACAGACAACAGCGACGGCTCTCAACCGGATGGGACCCGGGCAGGCGATGGCAATCGAGATGAATGTCACCGACGAGACTGCCGTCAATACGGGTGTGCAGAAGGTGGTCGACACCTGGGGCGGGGTCGATGTTCTGGTCTCCAATGCCGGCATTCAGATTGTTCACAAACTACAGGACTTCCCTTTCGACGAGTGGAAGAAACTGCTCTCGATTCATCTGGATGGCGCTTTTCTCACCTCCAAGGCGTGCCTGTCTCATATGTATGAAGCAGGCTCTGGTTCGGTAATTTTCATGGGTTCAGTTCACTCCAAAGAGGCTTCCCCTCTGAAGTCGGCCTATGTCACAGCCAAGCACGGTCTGTTGGGTTTGTGCCGGGTCATTGCCAAGGAAGGAGCCCAGCATGGTGTACGGGCCAATGTAATCTGCCCCGGCTTTGTCAAGACACCATTGGTAGAAAAACAGATCCCTGAACAGGCCAGGGATCTGGGAATTTCTGAAGAGGATGTAATCAACAAGATCATGTTGGGCAGCACGGTCGACCAGGAATTCACAACCGTTGAAGACGTTGCCGAGATTGCACACGTGTTTGCAGCCTTCCCCACCAATGCACTGACCGGGCAGTCGATGATTGTCAGCCATGGCTGGTTCATGGAATAGGATGACCGATCCAGGAGCCCCGGAACCATCAAAAGACGATAGACCCATAGTCAGACAATGAAGATTGTCAGAAACGTAAATATCGGGTCAAGCTTGTGTTAATCCCTGACCTCATAGTATCAACTGTCCACTCAGGACAGCCAACACACTATGAGGACTTGGATCATGAATCCACGTAAACAACTACTCACCCTGGCCATAGCCGGAATCCTCGGCAGTTCTACCCTTATCCTTGGCAGCAGTGCTTTTGCACAAAGCACCACGCCGGCCACTGACAAGCCCGTCGCAGAAGTCGTCACTCCTGCGCCCTCGGACGTCGCACAGAGCACCAAGGCAGCGACTGAGACAACGGCCACTGAGGCGGAAAAAATCGCCTCAAGCAATGAGGCAAAACCTTCGCTTATCAAGACGGTAGACGAGGCTTACAAAGCGCTGCAGGAGATTCGGGGTGCCCGTATGGCGATCTTCAACGGCTCACCTGAGCAGGCAGTAAAACTCACAGGCGAAGCTCGTACGGACCTGGCCGCGGCGAATGATTCAATGCAGGAAAACGCGCTTGCAACACAGAAAAAGGTTGATGACAACGAGACCTATATTCCATTCGATACAAGCATGTCGCTGGCCGAAGGTTTTGTACCCGATGAGGCCAAACAGGCGGCTCTGACCAAGGCGAACGAGCACCTGGCCAAGGGTGAAAAACAGCATGCAGTCGAAGCCTTGAAGCTGGGCAATATCGACGTTGCGGTATCAGCCGCCATGATTCCAGCGTCCAACAGCCTGAAGCATGTGGATGAGGCCGTAAAGCTACTGAACGAGAAAAAGTACTACGAGGCCAATCTTGCGCTCAAGGCGGTCGAGGACTCAGTCCTGATCGAAACCTATGACATCAACAGCATCCCGGTACAGGGTGTTGCCAAACAGGGCTAGTGATACAAGCCCACAACCTCTTTGACTTGATAGTGAAGCCCAGACGACAGGTCTGCTGTTGTCTGGGTATCCGGGGCTCCAGGCGAGTGATTCTACGGATCTCCAGATTTACACAAAAGTATATTTCGTGGCAAACCCCTGTTAATCACCCATCCGATATTGACAAGAATACCTCCATCATCAATCGAGTGTCACCCTCATGAACGCAGCCAGCACCGCCCTTCAACCGGACCATAACCGCGATACGATCGAGCATCTGCTCTCCTATATGGAAAAGTCCATTGTCGGACAACGAGATTTCGTCGAACGACTAATGATTGGACTGCTCGCCGACGGTCACCTGTTGCTCGAAGGTGCACCAGGATTGGCAAAAACCAAAGCAGTCAAAGTGCTCTCGGAGGCCATTGCCTGTGATGCCCAGCGTATCCAGTTCACACCCGACTTACTGCCAGGCGACCTGACAGGTACCGAGGTCTATCGCCCCGAGTCTGCCACTTTCGAATTCCAGCGTGGTCCCCTGTTTCACAACCTGTTGCTGGCAGACGAAATCAACCGGGCACCCGCTAAAGTGCAATCGGCACTGCTCGAAGCCATGGCGGAAAAGCAGGTAACTGTCGGCGGCAAGACCTACCCGCTGCCGCACCTGTTCATGGTCATGGCAACACAGAACCCGATCGAACAGGAAGGCACCTACCCACTGCCCGAAGCGCAACTCGACCGCTTCCTGATGCACGTGAAAATCGACTACCCGGACATGGAAGCGGAACGCCAGATACTGAGTATTGTCAGAAATGAAGCGATGGCGACACCGATCGAAAAGCCTGAGCCTGTGCCGCAGGAAGTCATTTTCCAGTGTCGCCAGCAAGCACTGGATGTACACGTATCTACCGCCCTGGAAGACTACATTCTGCAACTGATCTTTGCCACCCGCCAACCTGCCACCTATGGTGAGGATCTGCGCGAGTTGATCGCCTACGGTGCCAGCCCTCGAGGCACGATCGCGCTGGTGCGTTGCGCCCGTGTACATGCCTGGTTACGCGGTGCCGATTTCGCGACCCCTGCCGATGTGCAAGCGGTCATTCCTGATGTGCTTCGCCATCGAATTATCCTGAGCTTCGAGGCAGAAGCTGATGGTGTCACACGTGATCAGTTCATTGCAGAGTTGCTGAAGCGCGTACCCGTGAGTTGATGCATCCATCGTTTTAAAACGCCTGAGAATCCTGATACAACGAGCAGACAGCCATGAAACCAATCGCGCAACCCAATGACTACGGCGTGGTGGCAAGCGTCCACGAACTGGTACGCGCCCGCCCCGACCGGGCAGTGACCGGTTTCGCCCCCGGAGGCAAGGTCAGTACCCATCAATTCGGCACCAACCACTCGGTGTTTCGAGGACGTGGCATGGAATTCGATGAGTCTCGGCTCTATCAGCCAGGTGATGACAATCGCAGCATTGACTGGCGTGTCACAGCCAGGACGGGCAAAGTGCACACCAAGCTGTATCGTGAAGAACGCGAGCGACCCGTCTACGTACTGATCGACTGTCGCCGCATGATGCAGTTCGGTTCTCGTGTGAGATTCAAGTCTGTACTGGCGGCCCATATGGCCTCAATGCTGTGCTGGGTAGGTATTGATGATGGTGATCGTGTCGGCGGTTTTCTGCTGACACCGACCGGACTCAAAAGCTTTCCAGCCAGTCGCAGTCGTAGCAGCATGCTTGCATTCCTGCACGCCATCAGCGACGCCACCCAAATAGTTGAATCATCAGGCAACAGTACGCAAGCAGAAGAGAACTCCGAACCTTCACTTGCGCACGCTCTGGTTCGACTGCGCAAAGCCTGCCTGCCCGGCACACTCGCCTTTGTCATCACCGACTTCAGTGATTTTGATGCTGCGGCGGAAACGGAGCTCAAGCGACTCAGCGTGCGTGCGCACGTCACCAATCTGCTCGTATATGATCCACTGGACGCAAAACTGCCTACACAGGGTGACTATCGAGTCAGTGATGGCAATCAGGTGCTCTCATTGGAGCAACTGAATATCACGCAATCCGAAGCTCATGAAATGGCATTCGCAACACGCAAAGAGCGCGTTGCCCAGTTATCACGTCAACGCTCGATGGCCTTTCTGTCTGTGTCCACAGCCGACAAGCCAGAAAGCGTATTACATCCACACAGAAAGCATGCCCGCCGGGCGCATACGCTCGGAGCCTCCTCATGAGCACTCAACCACCGGTAGCTGTACCCGTTGATATCAGCGCGCAACTGGCAGCATTACACGACATTCACCTGCCCGACCCAGTAGCGATGTGGCCACCAGCCCCTGGTTGGTGGATTTTGATGCTCCTTGCAATAGTCCTCATTGCCTCCGCTGCCCTGCTTCGACATTATCGACGACACTCGATCAAGTTGGCGGCTTTGCGCGAGCTGAGCATACTGGAACAATCACTGGATGATGAAAACAATGTTCAGTCACTGGCAACCTCAGTCGGTGTACTGATTCGCCGGGTGGTTCTCAATCTGCCAGACGGTAAAAGATACGCCAATGTACATGGTCAGCAGTGGAGTGATTACCTGGCCACCGTGCCCAAAGGAATGCCGGCATCGGTTGCCACGCTACTGGCGGCGGCTCCCTATGCGCAGCCGAATACGATGCAAGCCTCTGGTGCCGCCGGGCAGAATATCATAGAGCCTGTACCCAGTTCCGCCATCATCGCTGAAGCCAGAACCTGGATCAGGAGACATGCATAATGGAATTTCTCTTCCCCATCGTCTTCATTCTGCTGCCCCTGCCCTGGCTGGTACGACGATTCGCACCCGCAGCCCCCTTGTCGACAAATGGTGCATTACGTGTCCCCTTTTTCCGCCAACTGACGCACGATGGCAAGCCTGACAATAGACGCAAACCCTCCAGATCGTGGCGCCTGATCGGCGCCTCATTGATCTGGTTACTGTTGCTGTGCGCGGCGGCCAGACCCGTGTTTGTTGGCGACGAAATATCGCTACCCGTAGAAAGCCGAGACTTGATGTTTGCCGTGGATCTGTCCGGCAGTATGGCACGCGAGGATTTCACTCTCGATGGCCAGGCCAGCGATCGATTGACAGTCGTCAAGGCCGCCGCCGATGATTTCATCACTCGCCGCACGGGCGATCGAATTGGACTTGTATTGTTCAGTGATCGCGCCTACCTGCAGGCTCCTCTGACCCTGGATCGTCAAGTAGTCCGCTCGCTATTGGATGAGGCCCAGGTTGGTCTGACCGGAACTCAGACCGCGATAGGTGACGCCATTGCCATTGCCATCAAGCGTTTGAAAGATCGCCCGGTACAGAACCGTGTCTTGATTCTCATGACTGACGGCGCCAGCAATGCCGGTGTCTTATCCCCCATGAAAGCTGCGACACTGGCCAAGGAGCTGGGTGTCCGTATCTACACTATCGGTGTCGGTGCCGAGCAAATGGTCGTTCAGAGCTCCATGGGCCAGCGTATCGTGAACCCATCGGAAGATCTCGACGAGGAAACACTAGCAGCAATCGCTTCGCAAACCGGTGGCCGATATTTCCGCGCCAATGACACCAGCGGACTGGCATCGGTTTACAAACAGCTCGACAAACTGGAACCCGTCTCGGCAGACCCCGTATTCGTACGCCCGTCCGTCAGCCTGTTTTTCTGGCCTCTGGCAGCCGCCGTGCTGCTAACTGCGCTGATGATCATCTCCATGCTACTACCCGGAATGGTAGCTGCCTTCAACAAACGAGGCAGCACAACATCCAACACCCGCCGCCGTTCGACCGGACAAGCGACATGAACCTTGACAGCTTCTTCTTCCTGCGCCCGCTGTGGTTGCTACTGCTGCTCCCCCTGATAGCACTGCTGTGGTATCTACTGCAGATCAGTCGACACAGTATGACTAGCCCCTGGCAACGATTGGTTGATCCACACCTGCTCAAGTACCTGGTGGTGAAAAATGGCAGCAACCATGAATCATCCTGGCACAAGTCCGTACACTCGATACATTTGGCTGCCTTGGGAACCGCACTTCTAGCTGCAACCTTTGCGCTTGCCGGCCCAACCTGGGAACGCAATCAAATACCTACCTACAAGGCGCGTATGCCCGTTGTCATGGTATTGAGTCTTGCACAGTCGATGAATGCCACCGACCTGTCGCCCAACCGACTGGCACGCGCCGAACACAAGGTGCGCGATATTCTGCGTCGCAATAAAGGCGGTGACCTTGCCCTGGTGGTGTACTCGGACCAGCCATTCGCCGCAACGCCGCTGACCAGTGACGCCAAAGTCATCAGTGACATGCTGCCCGAATTATCAACCAATCTGATGCCAGTGCTGGGCAACCGGCTGGACCTGGCCATTGAACAGGCCACCACACTGCTACAACAATCCAGTGCCCGCAAGGGAGAAATACTGGTACTGGCAGATGACGCCGGTCAGCAGCCAGAACTGGGCGTCGCAGCCGCTGAAAAAGCTGCCGACGCAGGCTATCAGGTCAGCATTATGGGTATTGGTACAGAGGCCGGTGCAGCGTTGCAAACAGCCTCTGGCCAAAGCATTACCAACTCATCAGGCAAAGGCTATACCACTCAAATGGCTACAGCTGATCTCACCAGAATCGCGGCCGCAGGTAACGGCCACTTTGCGATACTGACACCCGATGCCAGTGATCTGGACACCCTGTTGTCGGATGCCCCCATAACAGACACAACAACATCGCAGCTGGAGCCTGCATTTCATGCCGACACATGGAACGACATGGGCTACTGGCTATTACTCATTCCCCTCTTGCTGGCGCCTTTGGCGTTTCGCAAAAACCTGTTGCTATCCATTTTTCCACTGGTGCTGGTACTAAACCTGTCCGTTGGCACACCCGATGTGCAGGCCGCCGAAGAGGCAACCACAAGCAGCAACATCGACAGCGTCACCTCCGACAACGCACAAGCTGCCATCAAGAAGAATAGTGATTGGTCCACGCATTGGAAGAACCTATGGCGCACCCCCGATCAACAGGCCGAAAAAAACTTCCAGACAGACGATTTCAAAAGCGCAGCCAACAACTTCAGCACCCCCGACTGGAAAGCAAGCGCCCTGTATAGAGACGGACAATTCGAACAGGCAGCCACACTCTATGGTAGCCAGTTAGCAAGCTTCAACGACCACTACAATCACGGCAATGCACTGGCGATGGCTGGTCAATTGGAACAGGCGCTGACAGCCTACGACCAGGCACTCAAGCTGAAGGCAGATGATGAAGATGCACTGTACAACCGAAAATTAGTCGCAAAGCTCATTGAGCAGCAAAAGCAAGAACAACAACAAGAACAACAACAACAACAACAACAACAACAACAACAACAACAACAACAACAACAACAACAAGAACAACAACAAGAACAAGAACAAGAAGAACAAGAACAACAAGAACAACAAGAACAAGAACAACAAGAACAACAAGAAGAACAAGAAGAAGAACAAGAAGAACAACAAACCGACGGCAGCGAGCAGCCTCAGGATCAACAACAGCAATCCGAGGAGCAACAGCAGCAGGCCGAATCGGGTGAGCCATCTGAAGACCAGCAACAACAGGCCGATGCCAGAAACGCCTTCCAGAAAGCCATGGACGAGATGCTTAGTGGCAACCGCAATGCAGCCGACGCCAGCGATACAGAACAAACAGCCGATCAAAAACAACCTATAGCTGGGCATGAATACTCGGAGCAGGATCAGGCAATTGAGCAACAATTGCGCGCGGTGCCAGACGATCCATCAGGCTTGTTACGAGCCCGTATTCGCCAGCACTATGCACAACAACGTGCTGATCGCAGTTGATAATCAGCTTCAGGAATCGATCATGAAAACTAGAATCGTTATTGCTCAGTGCTTGCTCGGCGCACTATTGAGCATCAGCAGTCTGATGCAAATGGCAGTGGCCGCAGATGGGTTACAGGCCCGGCTCAGTACAAACACGATCGGATTGGGTGACACCGTGACTCTGACTTTGTCAGCCGATGCCGAGCGTGTAAAAAGCAATCCGGACCTTTCACCGTTACAAGCTGATTTCGACATACTCAGTCAATCAAGCAGCTCCCAGACCACCATCATGAATGGTGATCGTAACGCCACAATCAGCTGGTCGATAACACTGGCTCCCACATCCCAGGGCACATTGGATATACCGCCGATTTCAGCAGGTACACTGAGCAGTAATGCACTCAGTCTCGATGTGCTCGAAGCTGGCAGCCTACCCGCAGGCACCTCAGCTTCGCAAGACATTACTGTCGAATTAGTCGTGGATAACAAACCTCACTACGTTCATGGCGAAATTCCGATCACTGTACGCATCACCGACGGTGCAGGTTTGACGGATGCATCACTGCAAGTGCCAGGCAGCCAGGACTTCACACTGCAACAAACCGGTGAGGACGACTTTTCTCAATCCGAGCAGGATGGTAAAACTGAATCCGTGATGCAACGCCACTATCTGCTGACGCCATTGAAAAGTGGTGAACTGATGTTACCCGCAGTTCTGTTGCAAGGCTCGATTCCCGCCCCTGCCAATCAGAGCACAACGTCATCGAACCCCGGCATGCCAAGTGTTTTCGGGGGTTCGCCTTTCGGTTCATCCTTGTTTGATCGCATGTTCAACCCAGGTCAGCAGGTACGTGTTCTCTCGAAGCCTGTCACACTGGATATCAAAGCCAATCCTGTCAACGACAGTAGCTGGTTCCTGCCAGCAAAAGAGGTAAAACTGAGCGCCAAATGGTCTTCGCAAAAACCGACATTCAAAGTCGGCGAGGCCGTACCACGCACCATTCAACTCTTTGCACTAGGTGCGGCACGTGAGAAATTGCCGACTCTGGAATTTGCCGGAACGGATGGCGCCAGAATGTACCTGGACCGATCAGACGACAAGTCAGTTGATACGGCCCAGGGTACCGCGGCTGTTCGAGAATTCAGCGTCTCTATTGTGCCAACGCGCTCTGGTGAAATCACTCTTCCTGCCATTGAGGTGAACTGGTGGGATACTCAGGCCGATGAACAACGTACTGCCAGTCTGCCAGCTGAAACCATTTCCGTTACAGGGGGAACTTTGGATACCACGACCGACATTGCCGGCTCTACTCAACCATTGGCTAATGCGACTCCACAAGATGACATACGGCAAACACCAGACACCCCTGATAGCTTTGACACCAGAGCACCAACCAGTCAGTTGTTGCTTTGGAGTGGTTTGACTATAGCCGCATTGACAGGCGGTGCTCTACTTGTGCTGCGTTATCGACGCACACCACTGCAACCCGCAGCTTCAGGCACACTCAAACCTGGCAGCTTGAATCGTCGGCGTGAGAAAAAACTTCAGCAACAAGTATTGAGACAGCTGCATAGTCAAGTGGTCAATTCCAGCAAAAACAACCAGCCAGAAGCAAGCTATGCCGCTTTCAGAGCGTGGCATGCAACAGCAATTCCCGGGGAACCCTTGAGTTCTCTGAGTCTGCAGGATCACCATCCGGGCTTGGCAATCGAATTCGATAAACTTGAGTCGCGCTTCTATCAAGCAGGCGCATTGCAGACCTGGGATGGCAATGCTTTTCTCAATGCCTTCCAGGAGTCAAGTACGCAATTGGAAAAACATGAACAAAGTATCAGCCATACTACCTATGTGCCAGCACTGTACCCTGCTTGACCCAGCGTAATACCAGCGACAAGCAAACTGTCGTCAAGGAAACCCAGCAGGCAAAGATACAGGGCCGTCTGAAATAGATAATAATTTTTCACGAGCCCTTGATCTCAAACTGACTGCAACTCGATAACCGTCATTTCACAACGTGTACCAAATCTCATCAGTGGTCCCCAGGTTCCTGTGCCTTGTGAGACAAACAAGTGATTGAGTGATGCCTGGAAATGACCAGCCACATGTGCATAACGCGTTCTTACCAACAGGCCGAATGGCCAGATCTGCCCCTTGTGAGTGTGCCCGGATAACATCAACTCAATACCATGACGTTTCGCATCATCCCAGATATCCGGCTGGTGATATAGCAGCACCGTAAAGGGTAAAGCGTTAGTGTCATCAATGCTTGCGCCAGTATCCGTACTGGATACGAAAGTATTCAACTGGTCAAGAGCCGCAGTGGCCTCATGCCGCTGCTGACGATCCTCCACACCGATGACTCGCAAGCCCAGTATCTCGACTGACTGATCACTCAGAACCTGGACTCCGTGCGCGGCAATATCCTCAAGCACCTGTGCATAGTTGATATACCGCTCATGATTTCCACTGCAATACAGCACCGGACATGACATCGAAGCCAGTGGTGCCAAATCTGCCATGGATACATTTTCATCGACAAGATCGCCGGTAATGAGCAGTAAATCCGGGGATTGCAGACGTACTTGCTCTATGACTTTTTCCAGAAATACAGGTTTTCTTGAACCAATATGAACATCACTGATCTGTACTAGCCGCAGGTTTTCTTGAATCTTTGGATTGCTGATGTTCAGCGTGACCGTATGAATCCTGTGAGCTGAGTAGAACGCCCAACCGCAGAAAAGTATCGCCAGAAATACGGCCCAATAACCGGCAACGGCATTGGAAAGGAACAAAGAGAGAATCACCCCGCAAGCAGCTGCCGTGAAGCAGACAGCACTGACACCCAGATACTGGAAGACCCACCAGCGAAACGATCGGCTACGTGTGCGAAACACCGCAAGCAACAGCAGAAACATGGCAGGAAGTACCCATAAACTGATACTCCAAAAAGAGTAAAAGGATGCCCCAGACAACAATGCGGCCAGGGTGATGGGCGGTGCGATCATGCTGAGCCACAACAAACTGATCATGGCGGCAGGCCACTTCAACTTTGAAAACAACTGTCTTTCTCTTGCGGGGCTTGCGGTAACACTCATTGGTTTAGAGACATCCTGAATAGTCTGCGTTGGATCGATGCAATAGTACTGCCCAACCGGCTGCGGGTGTTGCCTTACAGATGGCAGCGCCCCTAAGGTGCCAGCGGTGGATTCTGATCTGGCGCTTGCCCGATCAGCAAACGATAGAAAGCGGCCTGTCGATTGACGAGTGACTTTTTGCGTGCGGCCAGCGAACTGTGCGTGATGACCGCCAGACTGAAGTAGGACCATGTCGTATCGTCAATCCGATTGATGAACAGGACCGAGCGGACTTCATCAGGTTTGAACAGCGTGACAGGACCAAGCCGGATAGACGATATATTATTGCTCTGCAACACCAGTTTATCGGGTGATGAATCTATCGCCTTGATACTGTAAACGTTCGAGCCCCAGGAGCGCGAATCGTTTTGAGAGAAATACAACGTCTGCCCACTGAGCATCTCCTGCGCGGTGAAGTCAGATCTCGCCGAGTTCGTATCAGGTGATACTACGGCAAAGGCATCTGTTACCAGTTCGCGCCAATCTTCATCCGTCACCGACCAGTAAGGTAACCCTTTAGTCGTTGAAATGGCACCGAGCCGAATCGCGATATCATCAATCGATCCTGTTTCGGTGAAACGCCCGGCAAGTGCTATCGTCAGCGCCGCCGGCGCTTGCAGCTCAACGTGGCAATTCTTGGGCAATACCGACAGGTCAACCCAAGACGCTACGGAGGGCGAATTGCCAAGCTCTCCCAATGACGGGTATGGGGCATCGACACTGCTGGGGCAGACGGGCGTGGATGCTGCTTGCAGTGCAGGTGATACCAGCCAACAGAGTGCGGCCGGCACCAATAGCACGCAGAAGCGCACGGACATGGCGATACTGCCGAGACAACGTGTCTGCATAAGGGTTTCTACTCTAAATAGCATTAGTAACCTCATGAATGGTCACTTACACTTGCATTGGTTGACAGATTACGTTGGAATCGTACCTCTTCCGCGTTATCAGTGGCGGTGGTATGAAAACAACGCAGCATAGAGCCAAGGAACGACATGGATGCAAAGCAGTCGCTAGATACGTTTTTCCACTTACCGGAACCTGCGACGCTGGACAACTGCGACAGAGAGAAAATCCACCAGTCTGGAGCCATCCAGAATATCGGAGCGCTCCTGGTTATCGATCCGGAGAGTCATTGCATCATCGGCGCGTCCCCGAATGTAGCCGCAATTCTGGGCATCGAACCGGCACAGCTTTCCTCCGCCAAGCTTGAAGAAGTCGATGCCACGCTGGCTGCGCAAATCAGTGAAGTGGTGGACGGGACCCACATACTTCACGAAGCAATAGACTTTCAGCCAGAGCATGCAGGTGTTGTCTACGACACAGTAACCCACTGTCACGCCGGGCGTCGACTGATTGAGTTCGTCCCCAACAGCAGCAACTCCATCAACAGCTGTCGCAGGAACATGCGCTGCTGCAGTAAAGCATGCACCACGATACTTCACACCGACAACTTCGAGGAGGCCATGCAGATGGCTGTTGATGCGGTGAGACAGATAACGGGCTTCGCCCGAGTAAAGATCTACCGTTTTCTGCCAGATTGGTCTGGAGAGGTAACTGCTGAAAGCAATGATGGTCAAGTGCCCTCCTACCTCGGGCTGCATTTTCCCGAACGCGATATCCCTCAGCAAGTACGTCACCTGATGACTTTAGTTCCCTACCGGGGAATCGGAACAATATCCAATGACAACATCCCTGTGCAAACCTCTACACAGGAAAGCCAGAAAGAACTGGAACTCGACCTTACCTGGTCCCTGCTCAGATCGGTCTCTCCGATGCATACCCAATACCTGTCCAATATGGGCGTTGCATCGACTTTCTCTACCAGCTTGATGCATCAAGGATCACTTTGGGGACTAATTGCCTGTCACAACACCTCACCGGGAATTGTCCCATTTGACAACTGGGGGTTATTGCATGAGATTGGCACGGCGCTGATGGTCAATCATGCACAGAAACAGTATTCCGAAGTTGCTCGAATGTCTCATCGACTCAGGGCAATCGAAAGTAACTTCACGTCGGCCTTGCAGCACGAAGGCCGTGCCGAGACGATCATCGAAGTGCTGGCACCCAGTCTTCAGGGGTTTCTGAAAGCCGATGGATTCGCTTTTCTTTTCGGCTCCCATATTCACGTTTCGGGCAAGACACCACCGACAGACTTTATCCATGAGCTGCTTGAATGGGCCGGCAATTCCCCTGAAAAAATGAATCAGTTTCATTCAGAAAAATTGCACGAAGAATGGCCCGCCGCCGCCTTACATGAAGAGACGGCCTGTGGCGTTCTGGTTCAATCAACGTCCATGCACCGCGTTTGCAAACTTGTCTGGTTCAGAGGCCGCATCACTCAGAACGTGCACTGGGCAGGTCAGCCAAACTCCAAAAAACCAAGTCCGCATGCAAAGGCCTCTGTTCTGACTCCCAGAGTTTCATTTGATCAGTGGGTGGACGAACATACCAGGCAAAGTGCTATCTGGCAAGAGTGTGAGCTCATCATGGCGAAAGAGATACTCCGGGACTTTATGGATATCATCACATCGCAGACACTGCTGAGTCAGGAAAACCAGTCACTTCGACAGTTTGCGGCTTCAGCAGCTCATGACTTGAAGACACCACTGCGTGGGATCAATGCAGCACTGGATATCATGGATGAAGAAAATTTCGATGAGAGTGTGGTCAAGCAAACGCACGCCATTGCAAAAAAATCTGCCAGACGCTTATCTGATCTGATCTCAGGGCTTATGGAATTTTCCATGACAAGCGAACAGGCACATGAGTTTCACTCGACAGATCTTGCAACTACTGTCAGCGACGCGCTGGAACTCCTGGCCTTGTCTATCAAGGAGTCAGCGGCTGAAATCACCGTCAGCGAGATGCCTGTTATCCATGCAAACGAGATTTTGATGCTTCGACTTTTCCTCAATCTCATCTCCAATGCGATCAAGTACAAACACCCTGATCGCTGTCCTGTCATTCACATCAATTCGCAAACAGCCGAAAATGGATGTACCGTCATTACGGTAACGGACAACGGTCAGGGAATTGAGGCGCAATATGCCGCTCGTATCTTTTTGCCACTGGAGCGACTACATTCTCATTCAAGCGTTGAAGGATCCGGTCTGGGTCTGGCCATCTGTCAACGTGTCGCGCAGGTACACTCAGGCACCATAAAGCTGGATACTCATTATCAGGAAGGCTCTCGATTCATCTTCTCGATTCCAGCCCATGGCTGAAGCAATGAAAGGCACACAATTCACCGTGCAATCGGTCAGACAGGTGCTTGCCACACGCACCCGACAGGCTCACGAAGCCCTGCATGAACACCCTTGGATTGCTTCGCTGCTAGATCCTGAATTGACAATCAGTGGTTATTGCACGGTACTAGGCGCCTATCACGGTTTCTACCAGCATGTGCAAGAAGCCTGTTCAGTTCATTCAATCAAATCAGGCCTGTCGCTCGCACTGGCAAGAGATCGACTGAAGTACGACCTCGACTGCTTGCACCAATACCACCAGAACAAGCCACAAATTCCAGTCGAGCTGATAGTCGAAGAACCGGCCGAACTGCTTGGAGCCCTCTACGTATTGCACGGCTCAAGCTTCGGTGCCTCGATACTGAACAAAAATGTACGCCGAGTACTACCTGATGCCCCTCGACACTTTCTTGGCTCTGGCACAACACGTGAATCCTGGCAGCAGCTGATCAATGAGCTTGAACAGTTCAGAGGCGACGATCTGGCCCGCGAGAAATTGATCAACAGTGCCAGCGCCACTTTCCACGCATTCGGTTCGCACGTTACACGATATTGTGAATCACGTCGATCAAGCCTGGTGCAGACTCGATAGCCTGGCTTATGTCATCGGCAAGAAAATATCGTTTGTCGAACAGACTGCTTGCCCCTAGTCTCTACGCGTCCACTCAACAAACGTAGAGCTCTCACAATGCAACGGCCCACTTGCAGTCTAGAACACTTGATCGATCAGATCGATATCACCGAATCCGAGCGTGAAGCTGTCAAAGCGCAGGTCCGGCTAGCAGAATCAACTGTGGATGCATTGGCAGCGGTTGCGTCGGGCATCAGCAAACTGCTGAAACCGCTGATTCATTGGAAAGCCGGAAAAGCCAATTTGGCAAACAGGTAAACAGGCCAACAACACTCGCAGCATGGCTTTGTCAGCCCGGCTCTGACTGCACAGACGAATCTGCTTTTCGCCAATCCTTCAACAACAAGATCAGTCCGAACAGACTCAGGGCTGCCAATGCAAACCAGGTTAGCGCATAGACCAGATGCGTATTGCGAAAAGCGACGACCGTCAGTCCCGCCCGAGGAAACTCCTCAGCCCAATCGACAGTATTTTCAAAGATACCTGCATTTTCAGTTGCAGCGTCGATGTCGCTGGCATCATCACGACTCTCGACATCGACAAAAAAAGGCGCTATCGGCCCCGCCAGTTTCATCGTCTGAGCAATGGCAGCAGTGTCACGTGAATACCAACGTCCGGCTTCGGGGGCGTTTTTGCGTAGAAAGCCGCCCACAGGCTCACTGAGACGTAACAACCCTGTGATCTCTACACGGCCCACAGGCTCTGGTGTCAGGCGCATCGCCGGCTCACGCATCGCTTGCGGAACAAAGCCTCGGTTTATCAACACCGTTCCACCAGCGTCCAGCAGCAGTGGTGTCATGACCCAATAACCGCTGCCCAGCTCGGTGACGGCAAGCGACTGGACTTCGGCGGCATGATCAAAAACACCAGCCAGATAAATGCGCTGATAAACCAGTTCTTCCACCTTCATATCATTCCAGTCAGCGGAATCTGGAACCGGCACAGACTCTGCGTGAATGCGTGCATCCACGGTTGCGATCAACTCCTGCTTCCAGGCCAGCCTGTGCAATTGCCAACTACCCAGCCCGCTGAACAACACCGCCAGCGATACCAGCAACAGCAGCATGGCCGCTCTTTGCCAGAGCGGTCGTGCAGCTACCGAGTCATTGTTCGTCAAACGCTTTGGCACGACAGTCGATGAGTGCCCTTACTTGTTCGGCGACATGTCCTGGCCCGGCACATCAGACTCTCCGAGTCCCGGTTCGCTCATCCCCTGACCATTCATGCCCCCATCATCCATGACTTCCATCATATCGGGCATCATGTTGCTGTCCATATGGTGCATGACCCACATCGTACCGGCAAGGCAGATGACCAGAACGATCAGTGTGAACACCAGGGCCGTCATGTTCCAGCCACCTTCTGCCTGCAAATCCATATGCAGGAAGTAGATCATGTGTACCACAATCTGCACCACGGCAAACAAGAGCACGATCACAGCCGTCAGAGCACGCGATTCCAGCCCACCGGACATCACGAGAATGAAGGGAATTGCCGTCAGAATGACTGACAGGACAAAACCTGTCATGTAGGAACGAAAGTCGCCGTGCGGAATATGACCGTCGGCTGATGGTGCATGTTCTGCGTCAGTCATCAGATTGCCCCCATCAGATAGACAACAGTAAAAACGCCAATCCAGATGACGTCGAGAAAATGCCAGAACATCGACAACGTTTCGACACGACGTCGATTATCGTTGGTCAGACCATGTTTTCTGATCTGCGCAAGCAGTACAAACAACCACACGATACCAAATGTCACATGCAGACCATGTGTACCGACCAGTACGAAAAATGATGACAGAAAGGCTGAGCGTCCGGGGCCATAGCCAGCATGAATGAGATGATAGAACTCATAGAGCTCAATCACCAGAAAAGCTCCACCGAAGGCAGCCGTAATCAACAGCCATTTGCGCAAGCCGGCCTGATTACCCCTACCCATCTGCAGCATGGCAAACCCGTAAGTGATCGACGACAGAAGCAACATGCTGGTATTTAGTGCAATCAGCCAGAGGTCAAACAGCGCCTTCTGATCAGGGCCACCGCCATAGCGATCCCCCAGCACGGCATAGGTGGCAAACAGGATGGCAAAGATGAGACAGTCACTCATCAGATACATCCAGAATCCAAGCGGCGTGCTGTGGCCTGCCGCGTGATGGGGCTCCTCCTTCAGATGCCAGACACGTGTCTGTTCAGGACTGGTTTCAATTGAGCTACTCATTATCTGTTCACCTATCCGTCAGTCGCGATGGCTGAAGGCGCGAGTTGTCGCGATTCTGTCGTGATCACCGTCTCGACCGGAATGTCGTAGTCGCGATCGTAATTGAAGGTGTGCTTGATCGCCGCACCGATCATCGCGATGAAAGAGAAGGCGGCCAGCCACCAGATATGCCAGACCAGTGCAAAACCGAGCACCAGTGCGATGCCGGACATGATGACGCCGGCACCCGAACTTCGTGGCATGTGAATCGGACGAAAGCCCGACGTCGGTGCGGTATAACCATGAGCTTTCATATCCGACCAGGCATCCACGTCATAGACCACGGGTGTAAAGGCAAAGTTGTAATCCGGTGGCGGAGACGAGGTCGCCCACTCCAGTGTGCGCGCATCCCAGGGGTCACCATCAACTGCCAGTTCCTTGCGATTTCTGATCGAGACGAAGATCTGCATCAGCAAGGCAAATATGCCGCCTGCGATGAACAGGGCACCAAAGCCTGCAATGATGAACCAGATATGCAACGAGGGATCATCGAACACCCGCATCCGTCGTGTCACACCCATCAGGCCGATAATGTAGAGCGGCGTGAAAGCCACCCAGAAGCCGATCACCCAGCACCAGAAACTGACAAGTCCCCAGAAGCGATCCAGTTTGAATCCGAATGCCTTGGGGAACCAGTAGTTGATACCGGCAAAGACACCGAACACAACGCCCCCGATGATCACGTTGTGAAAGTGCGCAACCAGAAACAAGGAGTTGTGAAGAATGAAGTCGGCGGGCGGCACGGCCAGCATGACACCCGTCATGCCGCCGATGGCAAACGTCATCATGAAGGCTATCGCCCACATCATGGGCAGCTCATAGCGTATCCGCCCACGGTACATAGTGAACAGCCAGTTGAACAGTTTTGCACCGGTTGGAATCGAGATAATCATGGTCGCGATACCAAAGAAAGAGTTCACCGTCGCCCCCGATCCCATGGTGAAGAAATGATGCAACCACACCAGGTACGACAAAATGGTGATACAGATCGTTGCATAGACCATCGAGGAGTAACCGAATATGCGTTTGGCTGAGAACGTTGCAACAACCTCAGAGAACACACCAAACAGCGGCAGAATCAGGATATAAACCTCAGGGTGACCCCAGATCCAGATCAGGTTGACGTACAACATCGGATTGCCACCAACATCATTCGTAAAGAAGTTAGAGCCTATATAACGATCGAGCGCCAAGAGCGTGAGCGTTGCCGTCAAGACCGGGAAACTGGCAACGATCAGGACATTGGTACACAGAGAGGTCCAGGTAAAGATCGGCATGCGCATCATGGTCATGCCCGGCGCACGCATCTTGATGATCGTGGCGAGCAGATTGATGCCCGAGAGCGTCGTCCCCACCCCGGCAATCTGCAGTCCCCAGATATAGTAATCGACCCCCACATCCGGACTGGAGGATATTCCCGATAACGGCGGAAAGGCGAGCCAACCCGTCTTGGCATATTCGCCGATGAACAACGAGACCATCGTCAGGCCCGCACCACTGGCAGTCATCCAGAAACTGAAGTTATTCAGAAACGGAAAGGAGACGTCACGTGCACCAATTTGCAGAGGCACAGCGTAGTTCATCAGGCCCGTGACGAAAGGCATCGCCACAAAGAAGATCATGATCACCCCATGGGCGGTGAACACCTGATCGTAATGATGCGCATTGAGATAGCCTTCTGAGCCATTGAATGCCAGGACCTGCTGCAAACGCATCATGAGAGCGTCGGCAAAACCGCGCAGGAACATCACCAATCCCAGCACCATGTACATGATACCGATCTTCTTGTGATCAACGGTGGTAAACCATTCCCGCCACAGATAAGTCCAGAGCTTGTAGTACGTCAGAGCGCCAAACAGCGCCGCACCGATAACCACAACGCCGATGAAGGTGCCGATGAGGACGGGTTCGTGAAACGGTATCGAATGCCAGCCGAGCTTCCCGAACAGGAAAGTCGGATCGTAGGTTTCCGCAGTGGCCATATTTGCCATACCTTCAGTTCTGTTGCTCGGTGTGTTTGCCGTGCGAGGTTTCTGTCATGGGCTCTTTCTCCGGCTCTGCCGCCTCGGTCGAGCTTGCATCATGTTCGCTTTCATCACTTCCGTGATCGCCGTGTTCTGTCGCGCCCTGCTGAGCACCATGCTTCATCTGCGCATCCATGCAAACCTCCCCCTGATGCAGACAGCGGTTGAGAATATCGTGATAAAGCTCTTCATCCGCCAAATAAAAGAACATGGGTTCCACGTTCTCACTCGGCTCGGCCAACTGGAAATAACGTTGCCTGTCTAGAGTTTCACCGTCCCCCACCTTGCTTATCCACTGGTCAAATTCACTCTGCTCCAGCACAAGAAAATCGAAAGACATGCCTGAGAACCCGGCGCCGCTGTAATGGGAAGAGCGCCCGTGATACACACCCGGATCGTTACCGACGGCCCAGAGTGTCGTCTGCATCGAGGGCATGGTGTAGATCATGCCGGCAAGTGCGGGAACATGAAATGCGTTCATGACCTCGGTTGAGGTCAGCTCGAATTTGATCGGGCGATCGATCGGTGCTGCCACCTCGTTAATGGTAGCAACGCCGTATTCGGGATAGAAAAACATCCACTTCCAGTCCATCGATACGGTCTGAATGATGAGCGGTTCGACCTCGGGGTCTACCGGTGTGTGTGCATCAATCTTGTCCAGGGGGCGATAAGGATCAAGCTGATGGGTGCCGACCCAAGTGACAGCTCCCAACCACACGACGATAGTCAGCGGTGCGGCCCAAGTGAGCAGCTCCAGCGATGTCGAATGGTGAAAATCCGGATCGTACTCGGCGCGATGATTCGACGCTCGATAATGCCAGGCAAAGATGCCTATCGCTACCATCACTGGAATCACGATCAGCAGTATCAGGAAAGTGCTGATGCCCATGATATTGCGTAGCTGCACGGCGACATGACCAGCCGGGGCCATGACGTCTGAGCTACATCCGGACAGCAGCATGACCAGGGCCGCCGCGCCAGACCATCGCCAATGAGCCAGCAACGGTTGTCGAGGGAAACAAAAACTGCGTAGTGTCGTCTGCATCATATCTGTCTTCATTCAGCGCCACGAGGCATCATGTTCACGGCGCTCTTCATTGCGACGTGTGAACAGGCTCAGTGCAAGCACCGTTGCTACGGCGCCAGACAGCAGATATCCACCAGCCAGCCAGATGCCGAAGTGCTCACTCAGATAAAGAGCAACGAATGGCGCAAAGCCAGCTCCGAAGAGCCAGGCAAGATCGGTTGTCATGGCCGAGGCCGTATACCGGTTTTTAAGGGCTGTCCCCGAAGCTGTAGCACCCGATGACTGACCAAACGACAGACCTAGCAGAATGAACCCTATAAGCACGTAGAGTGCCTCGCCAACTATGCCGCCACGCCCCAGCAGTAATGGCGATACAACGGCGAATATTGCAATGGCAATAGCCATCCGTAACAGCAGTCGTCTGCGACCGATCCTGTCGGCAATAGGGCCTGAGGCGAGAATGGCAACCAGGCCAAACGTTGCCGCAATGATCTCTATGACTATAAAGAGTTCAAGATGTTCACTGGAGTTCAACATGATCCAGCTCAGTGGGAAGACGGTCACCATATGGAACAGCGCAAGACTGGCCAATGGCGTAAAGGCACCGATGATGATTTGCTGCCACTCTTCGCGGATAACATCCAGGGTACGAGCCGGAGCGAGCTCATTACTGGTATACAGCGTTTTGAACTCGACACTTTCCGTCAATCTCAAGCGGGCGAACAGGGCAACGACGTTGATTGCAAAGGTGACGAAAAAGGGATAACGCCAGCCGAAGAGAAGGAAATCCTCATCGGACAGGCTGACGATCAGAAACAGATAAAGTGATGCTGCCAGTATCAGTCCCAGCGGAGCGCCGATCTGCGGCAAAGTGGCATACCGTCCACGGCGATCCGGCGGCGAATTCAGAGCAAGTAATGAAGCAGTTCCATCCCATGAACCTCCCAATGCTGCTCCCTGCCCGCAACGAAACAGACAAAGACTCGCAATGACCAGCCAGCCCTGTGCCTCGTAGCTTGGCAGGAAAGAGATGGCCACAGTGGAAAGGCCCATCAGAAACAGCGCTATCGTTAAACGGGTAGCGCGTCCGTATCGACGATCGATTTCGGTGAAAAACAGGGTACCAACGGGGCGTGCCAGAAAACCCAGAGCCAGAACCGCGAATGCATACAAAGTGCCTTCCACGGGTGAGACGAACGGAAAGATCGTATAGGGGAATACAAGTACACAAGCTATGGCGAAAACAAAGAATTCAAAGAATTCCGACGCCCGTCCAATGACCACCCCAATCGCGATGTCCGCCAGATGTACATGCCCTGACAAATGCTGTGCCTTGTCTGCTTGTGCACCGGCTTGCGCAGGCTCTGTCTCCGATACCATTGTACTAAGTACTCCTGTGCGACTTTGTGATCCATAAGATCCGTCGGAACTGAAGATTCGCCAGATATTCCAGAACCTGTCACTCTCCTACGAAAACAACAGGTTTTGGGATCTGTGAACTGGACCGGATAAAAGTAACACAGGAGAGGATTTGGCAAAAGGCGTAAACGTAAAAGGATCGTGGAGACATCATCACCAATCGTCTGGCCTGACAAACATCCTCAATCAGTTCATCGAACTCAACTATACCGGGCCCCGGTCAGACGCATCGTTCGTTATGAAGTCATTGATCGCGGTATCGGCCTCTACAATGGCAAGAGTCATTTCATCAGCATGGCTGTCAAGTAAAGCAAGCTCACCTTTGATGCGGGCGGATTCAATACGCTTGCACAATTTCCAGACTTCCAGCGCACCGGTAGACAAGGATGAGGATTTCAGGCGATGAGCCAGCTGATCAACCGAGTCCCAATCCTGATTCTTGATAGAACTCACCAGCGTGTTGCCCACCCCATCCAAAGACACCACGAATTCTTGCAGACATTCGATTATGATTTCCGTCTCATCCCCCAGAAGCTGTTTCAGTACCTCTGGATCAAAGACCTTGATCTCGTTACCAACAAGCTCCGATTGCTCTTTCAGGTCGTCTGGCAACTCCAGCTCATTGCCGATCGGCAAGACAAGGTACTGGCTGACAGCATCCTTGAGAGCACACAGCTTCAACGGTTTGATCAAATAGCCATCAACGCCTGCCTCGGCGGCTCGTCGAGGTTCACCACTCAGTGCGTTTGCCGTGAGTGCGACCACAGGAATATGCTCACCCTCCGGCTCTTCCTCCCTGATTGCTTTGGTCATTGTGTACCCGTCCATGATGGGCATATGCAGATCAGTGAACACCAGACCGTAACTCCCAGCTCGCCATTTCTCCAAGGCTTCACTTCCATTCTCTGCAAACTCGGCGGTTTGTCCCAATATTGCCAACTGTCGCTTGATCACCATACGATTGACCGAATCATCTTCCACCACCAAAATACAGGTTCCAGCGGCCATCGCCGCATTCACGCCCAAAGGCACCAGCGTCGGCAATATGTTTTCTTCAGCAAAGGTGTGCATGACTTCGGGTGAGGCACGGCCAACAGCGATGGCCACCGCTTCAATCAGTGATTTGCGTCGAAGCGCGTTATAGTCGACAACGACAGCGCTGATAGTTTCATTGCTTCCACTATGCGTTGTGGGCAAACGTCTGATATGCATACCCAGTGTATTTTCCTCGCGGCTCAACACCACATGGCCCGTCTCGCTGGAAATCGGTTTATCGATATCTGCTTTCGACTGCTTCAGGTGTGCAGCAGTGCAAAGTAGCACTGCAAGGTGCTCAGTGTCGTGAATCGTTGCAGCAGCCTGGCTAAAGTCTGCAACCTCATGGACACTGGCACCGGCAAGCTGCAAATATTCCGTGATGTCTGCAGAGTTATATTCTGCAGATTCAATCAACACACAATCAACATCTTCGATGTTTTCAAACTCGGCGGCATTTTCCTTAGTCGACAGCACCTCAAGCGACAGCAACACCCTGAACCGGGAACCTTCTCCAAGCTGACTTTCGACCACCATCTCACCATGCATCATCTCGACGATGCGCTTGCAAATAGAAAGGCCCAGACCAGATCCACCAAAACGTCGGGTAATGGATGATTCAGCCTGTACGAAAGAGTCGAATATATGCTCCTGAGTGTCTTGCGACATACCGACACCATTATCGATTACATCCAGTTGCAGGCTCAAAGATTCTGCCTGCAGTACCGATGCCCGTATTTCCACATGACCACTACGTTCAAGTTGTTTACCACTGAACTTTACGGCGTTTCCGACAAGATTGGTCAACAACTGCCGAAAGCGCGTAATGTCTACCAAGACACTGTGCGGAACTTCCGGGTCGATATACAGGCTTACGGTGGAGTTGCCTTTTCTGGCCAAAGGCACCGATGCTCGAACCACGCTCTCAATCAACTCCGTGATATTGCATTCAGTGTTTTCAAGTTCGAATTGACCGGCCTCTATTTTCGAAAAGTCCAGGATGTCATCTATTATTTCCAACAGCGAAAAAGCCGAGTCCAGAACCATCTGCAAGGACATTAACAGATCGTTGTTCCGTGATTCGTTCATCAACACCTCGACCATGCCGACAACACCGTTCATGGGAGTACGAATTTCATGGCTCATTACGGCAAGAAATGACGATTTTGCAAGATTGGCAGCCTCGGCTATCTGAGTCGCCTCCTCCAGTTTACGGTTGGCTTCCTCAAGACTGGTTGTTCTTGCTACGACACGGCTTTCCAGTTCCTGATTCATGGTACTGATTCGCTCTTCACTGATCTTCAATTCAGTGATATCCGAAGCGACAGTCAGTATAATGTTCTCGGAATTCTTGTTCGATCGAATCGGCAGCTTGCCTATACTGAACCAGCGTTGCTGACCATCAAGCAGGGTCAGGGCTCTGACATACTCGAGGCTCATGTTTTTTTCGATAACGGCCACAGCCTCTTGCATTTCATCAACATCGGGTGATGAATCATCTATGGCGCCGGTGACACAACCAGCAATCAATTCCTCTGGCGACATGCCGTAGATGCTTTCGGCATAAGCTTTGTTGGCCAACACATGATTGCCTTCACGATCTCGCGCACTAATCAGATTCGGTATGTTGTCTATGACATCTGCCAGAAATGCCTGCTGCCGTTCAATATTCTTCATGGCAAGACGATGTTCGGAAATGTCACGTAGCGACAAGACCGCACCTGATTTTTGACCGTCAATATCGGGCAGCGGCCCCCCTGTTACCAGAACAAAACGGGACTCTTGTCCTGGTTCAGAAATACATATCTCCTCACTCTGAATGGTTGCCCCTGCAACCGCTCTAAAGAGCGGGGATATTCCCGGAGCAATAGGCGTAGTTCCATCTTTTTCGAACATTCGAAGCCGATTGGTCCAGTTCATGTCAACCTCCCTGGAGGGGTCTGTCTGGAACCATTCTCTCGCCTTTTTGTTCATTAGAACATCGGTCATATCAGCGTCACAGGCAACGACGCCTTCCGCCAGATTCTCCAGTAATACCGAATTTATATCCGACTGTTTGCGCAGCTCATTGGTCCTTTGCACTACTCGCATTCTGGCAGAGAGCAACATCCACGCAACGATGGACATCAACAAGCTGAGCAATGTGCCGGTAACCAGCAATATCCAGGGAAGCGCTGAGTCCGTTGTTTTTGTGAATGAAGGGGTTGAGGTGTAGTTGATAGTCCACAACCGTCCCGCAATAATGACTGTTTTCGTCGTTTCAAATTGAACAGGCGTGGATTGTCGATCTATCTTGAGCTGGCTCGCTCCATCATAGAGCATGGATTCATCTGACAACGATGGGCCGTCATAGATCTGAAAGTTGATACTGGATTGGCCCGGACGCAAAATGCCCTTCATCAGGTCGGTAGCGCGAAACGGACTCATGACAAAGCCGAACAAGGTCTCGCGCCTTCTGGCTTCTGTAAGCGGAGCTCCCGTCTTCGAACTATAGACTGGCATATAGAGTATGAAGCCAGTTTGCTCTTCGCCCGCGACCTCCTTGAGCAAATCCAGCTTGCCGGATAGAGCCGGCTCCCCCGTGTCTCTCGCCCTTTCCATGGCCGATCGACGAACAGGACTGGTAAACATGTCATACCCGAGGGCTCGACGGTTTCCCCCTGTAAACGGTTCAAGATAGATAACGGCGGTATATTGCTCTCGAGCTTCGACAGGTCTGATGGCATAGTCTGGAAAACCTTCATCTCTGATTGCCTTTTCAAAAGAATCAACGTTTTCCCTGCCGCCCACCCAGGCAGCGAATCCAACCCCTCGAATGGCCGGAAAGTACCGGGGTAATTTCAACCCGGAGACGTATTGATGCCACTCTTCCCGGGTGACGATATCCGAACTATTGAACAGACCAACACCACCACGCAAAACCTGGGCATAGGTATTGAAACGGGCTTCAATCTGCTCGTGTAAATGAGTTGCATCTTGCTCAAAACGACTCTGTGACTGGCTATCGAGAGTTTCACTGGCAAACTGCCAGCCAGCTATCGAAATCATCATCAACACCACAAATACAAAGTGCGGAACAAGGAAGTTTCGAGTTTTCAAATTGGGCATTGCTTGCTTCTGTCGCTATCTTGCGAAAATGGCGAAGAATCCAACAGCCTTGAATAGCATCGCAGAGCTCTATTGCTGTTAGCTATTTGCATTTCATGTGCCCCAAAGCCAGTAGAACCCCTTCATAGCGAGTTCAATGGTTAGCTTTTCAGGCTCACTTGTGACTTTCGTGTCGATGTAACGCTCAGGATCACCCTTGCCTGCCTGACGCCCGGCTGCCAGGATCCAGTCCACAGGACTCAAGAATCGGCAGAATTGTTTCCACATGCTGACGAGGGGCCGACGATAGCCATGTTAAAAGCGTGCCGGATCATGTCTGAAATCACCCGACAACCAGCTTGCCACTTGAGACTCCACGTAATGAAGCTCTGTGATCATCAAACTACCGCCGTTAACCGGGAACCCCTCAAGCGCAACTGGAACACGCCATAAAGCCGAGAATTCATCACTGGCGATCGTCGCGTTGGCAATCGACTTTGCCAGACCTTCGAACTTGACCTTGACGGCGACAGCCAGCTTCTCTGCCAGAGCCTCACTGTTTCTACTTTGCAACTGCGCGATGCACTCTGGTGCAAGTTGCAAGAACGCCAGATCAGTGAAGAGGCGTTGGGATGCGGGGGCAACCTTGCCCAGAATACTGTTCCGCTCACCGATCACCTCGCCCAAAGCGCAATCGTAGAGCCGCAAGAAATCCACAATAGAGATGGTCGAGCTGGATTGTTCGAGCACCATATCTCGCTTGCGGGGACGTCGCGCAGGGGCGATTGGTTCAACCACTGTGTCTGCATCGAGCTTCAGCGATCGCGCCAGTCTTGTTCTGTAATCATCAAACCGAAACTGCGCGACATCGCCACTACACCCACAAAGAACTGCGGTACACAGAACCAGACTGAACTTCCAGATGCCGCAGCGGCGTGGGAAAGGAGCGGGCTCTCTCTTCACAATAGATGCACGTAACAGTGATGGGATTGAAGACTAACGTGATGAGCACGCCGCGACAACGTTCACCATTCATTCGAAAAACTGCTGACTTTGGATCAGGCTCTGAGCCTTAAAGGTGCGTTAAGACTGGCTTGCATGTTTGCAATCGTCGGATTTTTCTGTAACTCTTCAATAAAAACGGGCTTGGAAAAGTAATACCCCTGAACCAGCCTGATCCTCGTCTGATCACGCAAGTACTCCAGCTCTTCAATGGTTTCCACGCCTTCAGCGACCATTTCAATATCCAGCGCAGTACACAACGATTCGATGGCCCTCAGAATCCCCTGGCTTCGCGGCCTGTCGTGAATCGCCGTGATAAAAGCCCGATCAACCTTGACCTCATCGGCAGTGATGTCAGCAAGGGTGGATAGTGAGGAGTAGCCGGTACCAAAATCGTCAATCGACACACGCACGCCCAGCGAGCGAAGCTCGGGAAGAACCTGATGCTGAAATCGCTGGGTTGCAACCAGGGCGTCCTCGGTGAGTTCAAGAACGATTCTTTCGGCAAATCCTGTGGCAGCCAGTTCCTTGATGAACGATCGCATGAATGTGACATCGCCGGCCTGTGGCGCGGCAACATTGATACTGACGGTAATATGATTGCCATAGAGTGTCGACAAGATCGGAATATTGCAAACCACGTCCTGCAGTGCGAACCGGGTAATGTCATCCAGTAATCCCAACTCTGAGGCAAGCTCGATAAAGTCGCCGGGCATACGAATAGTACCGTCCTCCTCGACCCAACGGATGAGTGCTTCGAAGGCATCAACCGTGCCGTTCGTTATATCCACCTTGGGCTGAAAGGCGACTACAAAACGCTTCTCTCGGATCGCCACCCGAAGACGCTGCTCCAGATCCATTCGTGCGGTCAGCGTCTCGCGCATCGATTCATCGAAATAGCTGACGCTGCCCTTGCGACTACTCTTGGCGCGATACATGGCACTATCTGCACAACGGCGCAGGCTTTCGTAACTATCGCCGTGCAACGGATAAATGCTGGCCCCCACTGATGCTGAGGTCATCACCTCATGCCCTTCAATGCAGAACGGCTCTTTCAGGGCATCAAGAACCCGGTTTATAACCAATGACAAGGTTTCCGAGTCTTCCAGCGGGTCGATCAGAATCAGGAACTCATCACCACTGATTCTTGCCAGCGTATCGCCGTTGCGGATGCTCTGGCTGACCCTGTGTGACATGGCCTTGAGCAATCCGTCACCAATAGCATGACTGTAATAGTCATTGACCTGTTTGAAGTTATCAAGATCTATGAAGGCGAGCGCAAACTGCCCTGAGCCTTCGTGAGTACGCAATGCCACATCAACCAGCTGATGCATGAGCTCCCGATTAGGTAGCCCAGTCAGCTCATCATGAAACGCTCGATGGGAAAGCTCTTCTTCGAAATGTTTGCGATCCGTTATATCCAGCGACGCCGTGAGTAACAAGGACTCATTGTTAATGGAAACAGGCTTCTCGGTTACCAGCAGGGTATGCTCTATGCCAGCCAGATTAACGGTTTTCTCTCGGGTTTTCTGTTTGCCGCTACGTAGCTGATCGCTATACCGGCGATGTTGTGCGGAGACAAATTGCGGATCATTACTACCCATCGCAATGGGCACTGTACCGATAATCTCGTCAGCTGAAAGCCCGTAAATAGATGAAACTGCATCGTTGGCAATCAGCAATCTACCCAGCTCGTCCTGGACCGCGACACCGACCGGCAGCACGTTGACCATTTCCTGTAACAGACTTGCATTACGCTTGGCCAGCTGTTCACTTTGCTTCAATTGCTCGGTCAGCTCACGCAGGCGGTGGCCTTCAGCAGCAGTTTCACTGGCAAAGCGAGTCGCCAGAGCATGCGATGCAAGCAATGAAAAGCGTCGCGCCAATTCAATATGGTTGCGGTTATAACCCTCCTCACCCAAAGCTCGCAACAGGACCAGTATTCCCCGACGCCCCCTGACGCCGACTGGCACGTACAGCGCTGATTGCTCCACTGAGAGAACACTCGGGCCGATGCCAGACCATTCGACAACGCCGACATTGGAAAAAGTTGCAACAACCCGACCCGCCAAAACTTTTCGAAACAGTGGACCCACGGACCATGTCGAGCTGACCAGGCTGGCAGGTTCTGCCACGATGCATTCCAGAGGGTTGCCTGCATCGGCAGCGACACCAGTAGGCTCAGCAAGCATCATCGCTTCGGAAAATGTGAAGATTTTGCGCAACGAGGCAAATACCCGGATAAAGGGATCATCCGCAACATCCAGATCCAGCAGCGAGTCCAGAGCGTCGAGCAATTGTTGCCCCTGCGAGTTTCTTTCAAGCAGCGCATCATGCTCATGCCTGAGCGCGAGCAATGCTTCGCGCAGCTGCTCGGCGCTTTCGATCGAGAGTTGCTCAGTCATCAATCACCAAAAGCTACAGTCGAGATCATCAGATTACCGTGTACATTGCGATTTATAAGGCGGCCTTGTTCACCAAAGGTGAAGCAGGCGATGAACGGGACATCGCCAAGGCCTTCGGCGACAGCATCAGTCACTTTATTGATTTCATCGCCAACAGCAATCTTGCAACCGCCGCAATAGACAACCAGCCCACCGGCGACTCTCTTGCCGCCTGCCTCAACGGCTTTGCGTGCCTGCTCGGCAACTCTGCCAGCACGATTGACCAGGCGCTCGGTCTCCCCTTTCATGGCATAAACCCGTGCGCCGACCTCCAGATTGCAGAAGGTACGCAAGGCTCCCTCCTGCCCTAACGACTCGGGGTGAATCAGTAGGTAATGGGTTACGCCATCCACTTTGCCCGCATCCGTTGCAAGCGGAAACATGGTGGTGTCGGCCAGAATACTGCCCCCGTCTCGTATACGCTGACCTATAAGATCTCCCGCCCAGCGGTTATAGACTTCGGCAGCAGGCTCATTGTCGATACTAAGAATCTCACGCCCGGAACTACCGGTAACAACCCCACTGTCTCCTGCCGGCTGATAGCCGATGCCGGTGACAATGCCATTCGGTCCAACGGGTTCATAGCCGCCCTGGAACCCGCAACCCAGTGGCGAGGAAGGGAAAAGCACACCCAGAACGAGCCCGTCTGTAAGTGGCCCATCAGGTCCCATTTGGGACCACTGCCCTGAAACATCGTTGTCGGCGGACGATCCACCGACTATCGGACAATTGTCGCCAACGACTCGCCGCAGACCTTGAATAACATCTTCCTCGCGACCCGGTACCTGATAAACCCAGATGAGCTCTGGAAGTTGTCCCGTGCAATCACAGCTATCCAGCGCTTGTTGCAACAAACTCTCGGCCGCCTGTGCGGGATCATCACCCAACGAACCTGCTGCGACGCCATAGTCACCTGACTTATCGTCAATAACCAGCAAACCAACACCCTGCTGATCCATGAAACCCTTGTCGGTGATAAGACCGCCTGATGAACTACCGCCGATCAGAGCGGCCTGCGGAAAGCTTGCTGCCGCCCACTCGTAAAGTGCCTTTTCATCATGCTCGCAGCCATAGAACATGAACACAATGCTCGCCTCCAATGGATCAGCCTTCAGAGCCAAGTCCAGGTGTTCTATTGCCTCCTGAGTGGAGACAGCGCACGCATTGAAGGTTTTCAGGCTTGGCATTCGAGTGATAGCTCTCGTTACGATGCCTTACTATCGGCCTGAGAAGAGTGAACCTTACTCCGGCGACGACCAAGGCTGGTGAACGGAGAACACCAGTTACTTTGTTGTGGTCACAATGCGTTCACAATAGCCAACGGATTGAACAGGAAAATCACCATGCGAAAGTTCCGCTCCGGCGAGAAGAGGGATGCAGCCCGCTGCTTTGAAATCGAAACCCTGGCCTATGAAGGCGATGAGGCTGCGACCCTGGAGAAGATCACCCAGCGCTTGACCCAATATTCACAGGGCTTCCTGATTCTTGAAATCGAGGAAAAAGTGATCGGCTTCATCAACAGCGCTTGTGCCTTTGAGGTCGAAATGGCCGATGAAGAATTCAAGGAACTCATCGGACATGACCCCAAGGCACCTAACGTGGTCGTACTGTCTGTCGTGGTTGATCCGGCCTATCAGCGACAAGCTCACTCCGAGGCACTGATGGTTGAATTCGTAAAGCGCATGTCAGAGATGGGAAAATCGAGCATTCATCTGATGTGCAGGGAGCAGCACATCCGCCTCTATGAGAAATTTGGCTACCGCTATATCCAACCCTCAGCATCCGACCACGGTGGCATGGTGTGGCACGAAATGATCATGACGCTTTGATCTGCCCGCAGTGCTCAGACGGATGGCGACAACGCCTGATCAAGATCATGAATCAGATCATCAACATCTTCTATGCCCACGGCCAGGCGTAGGAGATTCTCTGGCACACCAGTTTCCGGTGGTTCGATACTGTGACGATGTTCGATCAAAGTCTCGACACCGCCTAATGAAGTTGCTCGGACGAGCAGCTGCAGTCGACTGACAACGGCCAGTGTCTCAGCCTTGTCACCCTTCACCAGAAATGACATCAAACTACCGTAACCACCAGACATCTGTTCTCGGGCGACCTTATGACCGGGATGAGACTCCAGACCCGGGTACAGAACCTCCTCGACGTGCTCATGTTCATGCAGAAACTCGGCAATACGCGCAGCGTTCTGACAGGCCCGCTCAACACGCAGCGACAGAGTTCGCATGCCACGCAGCAGCTGGGAGGCATCGAACGGGCTGATGATAGCGCCGGCATCATGCCGTTCGGTGACGATACGCTGCCAATGCGAGTGATTTTCCCGCGTAACCAGCGCCCCTGCAATCACATCACTATGACCGTTCAGGGACTTGGTGGCTGAGTGCATCACAATATCGGCCCCCAGATCCAGCGGACGTGTCAGCAGTGGCGTGGGCACCGTGTTATCGACAACCAGCAGCGCGCCTGCCCCATGAGCAAGCTGGGCGGCAAGGCGGATATCTGTGACGTGCATCATAGGATTGCTGGGCGTTTCCACCCAGACAATATCTGTGCTTGCCTTGTCCTGTAGCGCTTTGCGCAAGCTGGCCGCATCATCGGGTGCGTAGTAACTGACCGTTATTGACGCTCTCGCACAGTACTGCCGGGTCCAGCTGAACACCCCCCAGTACATCGAGTTTGGCAACACCACATGAGCACCGCTTTGCAGCGTATAGAATACCGCCGCAATGGCCGCCATACCAGAGGCAAACAACAGAGCTTGCTCACCGTTTTCAAGCTTTGCCAGTACGCGCTCTGCCTGCACAAACGATGGATTGTTGTCCCGGGCATAGACATGCGCCGGATTAAACGGTTGATTTCCGGTATCTCTGGCATAGGTGGTCGAGGTATGGATCGGCGGGACGATACTGCCACTCAGGGCATCCTCGTAATGATCAGCCTTGGCGGCGATGGTAGCGGGGGCAATAGCTCTGGTCATGTTCAAGGCTCGGCTCGATGGATATGATTCTTGCCAACAATAACGGATTATCAAGATGCATAGAGGCTGCAGCGATGTAATCGAATGCCAGTGTGATCAATTCAGGCTGATTTCATCCAGGGCGGCCACGAATCACCGTCGGCAGACTAATACATATTATTAATGCGATAAATTTCCATTAAAAACCACACTTTTTAGTCGCCTATTACCACCTGAGCCTGCCGAAACTCGGTCTACCTCGCAGACTCCTAGTATAATTCTGACTCCTTGTGTTATTTCCCGAAGGCATGCCCATGAGTCTGTATCTCGAATACATCAACGAAATTGAAGATAGAAAAGGTCAGGGATTGCATCCTCAGCCGATTGATAGCGGCGAATTGCTTGCAGAAATCATCTCTCAGATCAAAGACGCTGGGCATGAGCACAGGGAAGATTCTCTTAAATTCTTTATTTACAACACCTTGCCTGGAACTACCAGTGCCGCTGTTGAAAAAGCCGCATTCATCAAGGAGATCATTCTGGGTGAATCCGTAGTCGAGGAAATCTCGACAGAATTTGCCTTTGAACTGCTTTCTCATATGAAGGGCGGGCCTTCAATGAAGGTTCTTCTGGATCTGGCCTTGGCCGATGACGCACCAATAGCCAAACAAGCCCTTGAAGTCTTGAAGACCCAGTTTTTTCTGTATGAAGCGGATACAGATCGACTGGCGAATGCATTCAAGGAAGGCAATCAGATTGCCAAAGAGCTTCTCGAAAGTTATGCCAAGGCAGACTTCTTTACCCAACTTCCTGAAGTAGACGAAGAAATCGAGGTCGTTACCTTCATCGCCGCAGAAGGCGATATTTCCACTGATCTGCTCTCCCCCGGCAACCAGGCACACTCTCGCTCGGATCGTGAGCTGCACGGCAAGTGCATGATCTCCGAAGAGGCCCAGACACAGATTCAGGAACTGCAGAAACAGAACCCCGGCAGACGGGTGATGTTGATTGCAGAGAAAGGCACCATGGGCGTAGGCTCTTCCAGAATGTCAGGCGTTAACAACGTTGCTCTCTGGACTGGCAAACCTGCCAGCCCGTACGTGCCCTTCGTGAACTTTGCTCCCATTGTTGCGGGCACAAACGGTATTTCACCCATCTTTTTGACAACCGTTGGTGTCACAGGTGGTATCGGATTAGATCTGAAGAACTGGGTCAAAAAACTCGACTCCGACGGCAAACCAGTGCTTGACGCCAATGGCGACCCTGTTCTCGAGCAGACGTACTCAGTGGAGACGGGGACTGTGCTCACCATCAACACAAAGACAAAGAAGCTTTATAGCAGCGACGGCAAAGAACTTGTCGACATCTCTTCGGCCCTGAGCCCTCAAAAGCTGGAGTTCATCAAGGCCGGCGGATCTTACGCCATCGTCTTTGGCAAGAAGCTGCAAAGTCTGGCAGCCGCAACGCTCGGTACAAAACTGGTACCTGTTTTTGCACCATCCAAGGAAATAACCCTCGAAGACCAGGGCCTGACAGCTGTTGAGAAGATCTTCAACAAAAATGCAGTCGGCGTCACTGAGGGAGTCGTTCTACATGCTGGATCCGATGTCAGGGTCAAGGTGAACATCGTCGGCTCTCAAGATACAACCGGCCTGATGACATCTCAGGAACTGGAAGCAATGGCAGCTACTGTCATTTCTCCGACCGTTGATGGCGCCTACCAGTCAGGCTGTCATACCGCCTCTGTTTGGGATAAGAAGGCACAGGCCAATATACCCAAGCTCATGAGCTTCATGAACAAGTTTGGCCTGATTACGGCTCGAGATCCAAAAGGGGCTTACCACCCCATGACCGACGTCATTCACAAGGTGTTGAATGACATTACCGTTGATGAGTGGGCCATCATCATCGGTGGTGACTCGCATACCAGAATGTCCAAAGGTGTCGCTTTTGGCGCTGACTCTGGCACCGTGGCACTTGCTCTGGCCACCGGTGAGGCCACCATGCCTATCCCCGAGTCAGTCAAAGTCACCTTCAAAGGTGATTTGAAGGACTATATGGATTTCCGTGATGTTGTACATGCCACGCAGTTGCAGATGCTGAAGAAGTTTGGCGATAACGTCTTCCAGGGCCGAGTCATTGAGGTGCACATCGGCACCTTGCTGGCAGACCAGGCATTCACCTTTACAGACTGGACCGCCGAAATGAAGGCGAAAGCCTCCATCTGCATCTCTCAGGATGACAAATTGATCGAGTCTCTGGAAATCGCCAAGAGCCGCATCAAGATCATGATCGACAAAGGCATGGATAATCATGTCAATGTCCTTCAAGGCCTGGTTGATATCGCTGACAAAAGGATTGCGGACATAAAGTCTGGCGAGATTCCAGTTCTGATGCCAGATGACAATTCCAAATATTTTGCAGAATTAGTCGTCGATCTGGATCAGATTGTAGAGCCCATGATTGCTGATCCTGATGTCAACAATGACGATGTTTCCAAGCGATATACCCATGATGTCATCCGCTCGCTCTCATACTACGAGGGCAAGAAAGCGGTAGATCTCGGCTTTGTCGGCTCATGTATGGTTCACAAAGGAGATCTGAAGATAATCTCCCAGGTTCTACGCAATGTGGAAGCAAAGAACGGCAGCATTGAATTCAAAGCCCCTCTGATAGTGGCAGCCCCGACTTACAACATCGTTGATGAATTGAAAGCTGAGGGTGATTGGGATGTGTTACAGAAATACTCGGGTTTCGAGTTTGACGATAACGACCCCAAGCAGACAGCCAGAACAGAATACGAGAACATGATGTATCTCGAACGACCGGGCTGTAACCTGTGTATGGGTAATCAGGAAAAGGCTGCAAAAGGCGATACGGTACTGGCAACCTCCACACGTCTGTTTCAAGGTCGCGTGGTAGAGGACTCCGAGCGTAAGAAGGGTGAATCCTTGTTAGCCTCGACTCCTGTGGTGGTTCTGGCGGCGATTCTTGGGCGTACGCCGAGCATCGAAGAGTACCAGGAAGCAGTTGCCGGCATCAGCCTGACAAAGTTCGCCCCACCACTCAAGGAAATGAGCGTAACGGCAACACCGTTGAATTTCATGCCCATGAACAAAGGCTAGGATTCCACAGCGAATGTTGTTGCTGTAAATTTTATTACAGGTCACCCCTCCTCCTCCTCCCCCCAGCTTGGAGGAGGAGGGTGACACTTTAAAAACCGGAGTTCACTCACTTTCCAGAAGCAGGGAACCCCGCCAAACCCGGAGGCCTTGAGCGAACATCAGTGCCTGGTATTCAAGAACAAAAACACAACGCTGAATCATTGGCCCTTTCAACAAGCCAGTGGAGACATCATGAGCATAGAGGTGCAAAGCCAGATTGTCACAGACGACGGTCGTGCACTGGTTGATATGGCACGTCTGGGACTAGGCATTATCATGGTCGACCCACTACTTATCAAAAACAGTCTGGATAGCCAGCAGCTGGTCCCCATTCTGACCAATTGGCAACATCCGGAAAGTCAGCCTATCAATCTTATTTGTCTGGGGAAAAATATCTGAGCAGAGCATCCACCGTTATCTGGAACGCTCTGTCAACACAGTTGCAGGACGCCTTCAAAGACTCAAGGCGTACCCAGAACACCTGACCCCTGATCAGGCATTTCTGTCAGCGCCAAGGCATACGCCAACCCCGCCGCAGCGCCGACACCATCAATGACCGGTAGCTGATGCCTGGTTGACAGGCGAGAAGCCAGATCGGTCATGCCAGCACACCCCAGAATAATGGCATCGCAATCATCCTCCACGATGGCAAGCGCTATCTCATCAGATACTCGCTGTTCGGCTGCAGAACCGGGCTTTTCAAGATCCAGCACCGGAACATCACTAGCCCGGACGCTACAACAATAGGGATAGACCCCGAAGAGGCGTATGTTGTCTTCCAGTACGGGGACAGAAACCGACAACGTGGTCACCACGCTAAAACGCAGTCCTCGTAGCATGCTGACGTGATAGGCCGCCTGACCGATGCCCACGACAGGAACCGGAAACATCTTGCGAGCCTCGTTTATGCCGGTGTCGTCGAAACAGGCGATGACAATGGCATCAGCGCCCCGTGCCAGGCCCTGTTCCATTTCCAACAACATTCCTGGTACGGCCCTGTCGCCATCTGTCGGCCCCTGAATGGAGGCGGGACCTTGCCGGTTACTCACCGCATCCACCGTGACGGTTTCGGGCAGCAAGCTCATGGCCGTCTGCCGAACCTTGTCAGTCATTGAGCTTGTGCTATTCGGATTGACGAACAGAATTCTCATCTGGCTCATTGACGTTGCATGCTCTGTTTCAGCATTGCTGCCCAATTCATGGTCAAGATCATTCGGCTTCCTGAACGACAATGTCTATCACGCCACGACTACGCCTTTTAAGCCATAGAAAAATGCCCATGAACAAGGCAATGATGAAAAAGGAAAACAACGTTGTCAGCGTGCCCAAGGCATACAAAACCGGAGTCGTGACACTCGTTGTCATGCCGTAGATCTCCAACGGCAGCGTATTGTAGGAGCCTGCGGTGAGCAAGGTGCGTGCGAATTCATCATAGGACAAGGTAAAACCGAACAGGCCTACGCCGATCAGGCTCGGTGCGATCAGCGGCAGAATGACATGCCGGACCACCTGCCAGCTGCTGGCACCCAAGTCGCGAGCAGCCTCTTCGTAGCGTTCATCAAAGCGGTTGAATACGGCAAACATGATGAGCAGTCCAAAGGGAATCGTCCAGGTCAGTTGTGAACCCAGAGCTGAGGTCGACCAATGAACATCCCAATCCAGAATATTGAACAAGATGCCGACTCCGAGTGAAATCAGGATAGATGGAATAATAAGACTGGTAATGATCAGATAAAACACCACGCCTGAGCCAAGGAAGCGACGACGAAATGCCATGCCTCCCATCAGTGATACGACAATGGTGATCGTCATGACAATCAAACCCAAAGCCAGCGACCGTCTGAACGAACCCCAGATATCACCAACCGCCTGTTGTTCAAACAGATCATAAAACCAATGTAACGACACGCCGTTCATGGGAAAGGTCAAACCACCGGAGGGTCCTTGAAACGACAGAATGGCGATGGTAATGGTCGGCCCGTAGAGGAACAGGACAAACACGGCAAAAAATAGCGCTAGTAGATAAAAACTTAATGGTCGTCTATCACTCATCACTCAAAGCTCCTTTCGGATATCGACGAATCGCAACATGATACTGATCATGATGAGTACTGTTGCAAGCAACACCACAGCGCTGGCAGAGGCTGCCGGATACTGCAACAAGCCGATCTCATTGGAAATCAGGCGCCCGACCGATGCGCTCTGACCACCACTCATGAATCGCACAGTGATGAAATCGCCCATGACCAGGGTTACGACAAAAATCGAACCGATCATGATGCCTGGCTTGCTCAGCGGAATAACCACATTAGTCAAAATCTGAAAACCACTGGCACCGGCATCCCGTGCTGCCTCCATGAGACTGTGATCAATACGCATCATGGTATTGAAAATAGGCACAATCATGAACAGGGTAAATAGATGGACGAATGCCAATACAACTGCAAAGTCTGAGAAAAGCAACCATTCCAGCGGTTGATCGATCAGGCCCAACTCCAGCAAGGAACTATTGGCAATGCCATTCCTGCCCAGAAATGGTATCCAGGAAATCATGCGGATGATATTGGAAGTCCAGAAAGGAACAGTGCAAAGCAGAAACAGCCCGATCTGTGTGTAGAGCCCACGGACATGAAAGGCCAGAAAATAGGCGACGGTGAAACCGATGGCCAGCGTCAGCGACCAGGTCATGAACGTAAACATGAAAGTCTTCAGATAAACCGAATACGTGACATGCGAGCTGAACAGGTACTGATAATTCTCGACGATGAAAGCCGGAAAGTAGCTGTACTCGGTTGATCCCCAAAAGCTCACCGTGACAATCGCGATGATGGGCAGCACCAGAAAGAATCCCAGTATCAGCACGATGGGCGATAGCTGCAACCAGCTCAAGGCTGTATGGCGTAGGCTTTCCAAATTCAACTAGGGTCTCCCGAAATATTCCGAACGGTTTTCAAGAACAGATCAGATGAGCCAGCCACCTGCCCTACTCTCAAGGACTCGACAGGCGTCACGCAATTCTTGCGAACACCTGTCGATTAATCAGGCAAGAGTGCCTGCACACATCACTCAGGCAGCGATGAATTCATTCCACTTTCTGAGCATATGCTGGTTTTCATCCATGACAGAATTCCAACAGGCAACGCTGCCCATGCGTTGCTCAAAAGATCCACCATCACGCAGCGCACCCGCCTGCTCCATGACCACACCCTGTGGATTGACGATCTCGCCTTCGGCAGGCTTGCCCTCGAACCAGTAGCCCCACTCATCGGCACTCATGAATTCCTTCGACGTTTCCGGAACAGCGGAATAGTAGCCTTGACGCATCAGATAGCCACCGACCCAGCCGGAGAGATACCAATTGATGTACTCGTAGGCCGCATCCAGTTCCAACCCGCTGAGGTTTTTCGACAGGCCGATACCACCGCCCCAGGAACGATAGCCTTCCTTCAGTGGTTGATAAACACACGGAATGCCCTTGGCTCGTACCGCAGAGATGGCTGGCGACCACATGGACTGGATGACCACTTCCCCAGAGGCCATCAGATTTACACTCTCGTCAAAGCTTTTCCAGAAAGCACGAAATTGCCCGTTGTTCTTCGCTTCAGTCATGATCGCCAAGGTCTTGTCGATTTCATCGCGGGTCATATTGCCCTTGTCACCATAGGCAATCTCTCCCATCGCCTCACACACCATGGCTGCATCCATAATGCCGATGGATGCGATGTCAAGAATGGAAGCCTTGCCCTTGTATTTTGGATCAAGCAACTGTGCCCAGGAACTGACTTCCTCGTCGATGAGATCAGGACGAATGCCCAGCGTATCGGCATTGTAGATAGTGGGAATAAGCGTCATCCAGCCAGATTCTTCTGCTACAAAATCCTTGCCGTCCGGGCCATCCACAAAGCCAACGGTATGAGGTGCCGTGCCCTGAGCAATGACACTCTCTTCAGTCAACTTGCCACTCTTGAAAATGCCGGCAATCTTGTCGTAGTTGTCGATCTTGCTGGTATCCATTGGCTGCAGATTGCCCGCAGGCCAAACCTTCTTGCATATCCAGTACTCGATGTCGGCAATATCAAATGACTTGGGCTGTGTGGCCGCACGTTGAGCGACCGAGTCCGAATCCAGTGCAGTCATCTCCAGAGAAAAACCCAGATCCTCCTTGACCTTGGTACCCACATCATTGAGATTGGACACGCCAGTGCCGAACTGGCGCAGAGTCACATCCTTGATATTCTGAGCCCAGATTGTCGGAACACCAAACACTGTGGATGCAGCCACAATCCCCGTTGCGCCCTTGAGCAGTCGACGCCGCTGGCGATCATGAGCCGATAAACCCTGACTTAAAAGACCACCTGCATTAGTTTGCTTGTCTGCTTTAAAACTACCTTTCATGTACTTCTCCCTCTTTTGAATAGGATTCTGGATACGCCCGAAGGCACGCTCATAGACACTGGCAAATAACAATCAAGAGAGCTCAACAAGATCTTCCCTGTTCCATTGAACCGTGACACCATCTCCCTCACGAACGCTGTTGTTCTGGAAGTCGTCGTCCGTCATGGACACGACCAATTCGGTGCCGTTACTGTCCAGCGATACATCCACTGTCCGGCCAAGGAATTCCACATTCACCACTTGTGCAGATACACCAGCCTGCCCGGGTGAGATTCGAGTGCGATCTGTACGTACCGCAAAGGCTTGTCCATCAGCTTCAACAATGTTGTGGCCTCCCATGAAACGCGCAACGAACTCAGTTCTGGGCGAGTTGAAAACGTCAAACGGAGTTCCAGACTGCTCGATAACCGCATTGTTCATTAATACAACCTGATCGGATAACGCCATTGCCTCATCCTGGCTGTGCGTCACATGAATGAAGGTGATGCCCAGTTCGCGTTGCAAACGAGACAGCTCTGCTCGCATGCGAATGCGCAGGAAAGGATCAAGCGCCGACAAAGGCTCATCAAGCAATAGAACCGACGGTTCGGTGATCAGGGCACGGGCCAGTGCCACCCGCTGCTGCTGACCACCGGACAGTTGGTCAGGGCGACGCTGTGCAAAGTCACCCATATGCACCAATTCGAGTAACTCATGAGCCTTGCGATCGCGTACAGCAGCCTCAGTGCCACGCATCTTCAGACTGAAGGCGACATTGCCCAGCACGCTCAAATGCGGAAACAGGGCATAACTCTGAAACATCATGGAAGTACCGCGCTGCGCCGGACGCAAGCTGGCAATACTTCTACCATCGAGTTGTATTTCGCCTGTGCTGACAGACTCATGACCGGCAATCATCCGTAGCGTAGTGGACTTGCCACAACCCGACGGTCCCAGCAGGCAGACATACTTGCCTGCTGCGAAATGCTGATCGAATTGGCTGACTGCAATCTCATTGCCGAATTGTTTGGAGACCTGTATCAGTTCCAGCTCCCCTCTCAGTGATTGTTCGCTCAAAACAGCTCCCGTCTGGTGCATTAATTCTTGCCACCGCACCCGCAAGGTGCGAAAAATCTGCGTATTCAACAGAACAACAGGCTTTCAAATGACTTGTGTAACCTGTATGACAAGATTCATACCTGCTTGCGCAAGTAGCGCTGATTAATTGACCAATGCCACTTTCCCAAGCCAATAATTCAGGTGCTAAAGCCGCCCGTGTCCATGAGGAGTACAACGTTTTGGGAAGTTCAGTCACGATAAAGACAGCCGACCTGTCAGACATGCAGCTCTTGATGGATTGGGCTACCAGAGAAGGATGGAACCCAGGGCTTGAAGATCATGAGCTGTTCTTCCAAAGCGACCCGGGAGGATTCTTGATGGCATTTGATAAAACGGTGCCAGTTGCAGGCATTTCAGTGGTCAGAACAGATAAGCAGTTCGGATTTCTCGGCTTGTATATCTGCCCGCCGCAGTATCGGGGTCTTGGTTATGGATGGGCAGTCTGGCAAGCAGGAATGCAACACCTTGATGATCGAATCGTAGGTCTTGACGGCGTGGTAGAACAGCAAGCCAACTACGCAAAGTCAGGCTTTGAAAGCTTGTACCGGAACATCCGGTATGCGGGCAGCACAACCAAGCTGAAACGCGATGCTGCTGCGAACGAACTAGAGACGGGAATGAGGTGCCGCCCAGTCTCTCAATCTGATCGCGAAGCCATCATCAGACTGGATGCGAAGGTGCACGCTCATCGGCGAGAGCAAATGCTCGATAGCTGGATTTGCAAGACCAAAACCCGGTTTTCACTGGTTTGTCTGGTGGATGATTGCATCGAAGGTTTTGCAACGATTCGACAATGCCATGAAGGCTACAAGGTAGGACCACTGATAGGACTGTCTCCCCAGATCGCACAAGCTTTGCTGATCGAACTGGTCAGAGAGTCCGAGGCTGACCAGATTGTACTGGATGTGCCTGAGCCCAATCAGGCAGCAGTGTCACTGGCAGAGAAATACGGACTATCGCCCGTGTTCGAAACGGCTCGCATGGTGAAGGGTGGACGACCCGAATATTGGCTTGATGGACTGTTTGGCGTAACCTCATTTGAACTCGGATAAGCTACACGTTTATCGAATTCGACACGACTGAGCAGCAACAGAGCAGTGCGCAAGTCGGTAACAGCTGGATGCCAATCGATCAGTTTTTCTGGCGTCAAGTTGCCCGAGCCCATAGAATGGGGTTTATTTCGACGCGCAACAGTGCAGCTGCTCCGAGGTGGTGCACACAGGCGCTCGTGACCCCAAGCTATCCCGGCAATTTCCAATGTCTGATCACAATAATTCCCGCACTCGCCGCAACATCATCGTGCTGGTCGCGGCACAGGCATTTCTTGGCGCGCAAATGCCCATGATATTTGTCGTTGGAGGCTTGGCCGGCGGCATGCTAGCCGGCAATGCCTGCTTTGCCACGCTACCCATTTCACTCATTGTTTTCGGATCAATGACAACAGCGCCATGGCTGTCACCCTTGATGCAACGCAAGGGCCGCCGGTTCGGATTCTGCATCGGTGCTACCGGAGGGGCTGTCGGCGCCGCCATAGCCGCTTACGGCTTGTATGTCGACTCTTTCCCGTTGTTACTTCTAGGCTCCTATTTCACCGGCATTTATATGTCGGCACAAGGCTTCTACCGCTTTGCAGCAGCTGATTCAGCCTCTGAATCATTCCGCCCCAAGGCTATCTCCTATGTCATGGCCGGCGGACTGCTGTCCGCCATCTTTGGCCCACAGCTGAACAAACTGGTGTTCGACACTACCTTCCTGCCTGTCTTTGGAGGTGTTTTTCTGCCCAATCCCTTTATCGGAACTTACCTGACGATCATCGCCATCAATCTTTTCGGCATGCTGCTGTTCCTGTTTCTTGATTTGCCCAGGGATGATCAGTCAACAAAATCATCGGGTGCTGAGCCAGTGGTATCCCGATCAAAACTTGAATTGCTTCGCAGCCCAACCGTGCTGGTTGCCATTATCTGTGCCATGGTCTCCTACTCACTCATGAATCTGGTGATGACCTCCACTCCACTGGCGGTGATTGGCTGTGGCTTTACCAGTGACAATGCCAATGACATCGTATCCTCCCATGTACTGGCGATGTTTATTCCTTCGTTCTTTACGGGTCATCTCATCGTGCGTTTCGGCGTCATACGCATCATATCGACAGGCCTGATCATTCTTGGTCTTGCGGGCGCCTTTGCATTGACCGGTGTACAGCTGGAAAATTTCTATATCACGCTTGTCTTGCTCGGCATTGGCTGGAACTTCGCTTTTATCGGTGCAACGACTCTATTGGCCAGCGCCCATGGCGTGCATGAACGAGGACGAACGCAGGGACTCAACGACATGATGGTGTTCGGCTCTGTCACCATAGCCAGCCTTGCATCCGGTGGCCTGATGAATTGCTCTGGCGGCACACCGGCAGATGGCTGGAACGCCGTCAACCTTGCCATGATTCCATTCCTGCTACTGGCTGGTGGCGCCCTTTATTGGCTGAAAATTCAAAGCCGCCGACAAGCTGACATCATTGGTTAAGCCCCTCAGATCAATGCGTTAACGCATACACGACATAGTTGATGCCCAAGCGGTATGCCTGTGTCGTGAGCCGAGCTGGATACAGTGCCTCGTCTGCATGTTCCCATGCATCACCGATGTCCTGATTGAAATTGATGGCTACCATGACACGCCCCTGATCATCCAGAATACCTCGCCAGAAGGGATAACGCCCCCCCTTCTCCCAGGTTCGACCATTCATCAGTGAGCGTATTCCGGGTATTTGCTCACGCTCCGACAAATCGTACAAAACGTGAAAGACTTCGTTATCGCTGGACAGTTCCTCAATGGCACGATCCGGAAAAACCTGCGCCATGACATATTCAAACTGTCGCCATTCGGCACGACCATGAAAGTCGTCGACCATCAGAAACCCACCGCGTAACAGGTACTCCCGAAGCCGTGTAATTTCACCAGGTGACAAGCTGAGATAACCCACTTCGACAACGTATATCCATGGGTAATCGAAGACCTCGCTACCTGTCATACGAACCAGCACGCCTTCCGGGGCAACGTCGATCAACGTCAGCCGATCCAGGCCGCGAGAAAAATGTGTTTCGGCCTCAGGCCAGTCTGCCTGCCAGCGAGGCCAGTTATCAAACCCATCATCTCCATAGACTAATCGGGCAAATGCGAATTCGTTAGCGCGCACAGGGCCTGACGGCAACCACGCTAGTACCAGAACAAGAATCAGAACGCCCGGAATATGCATTGCAATACCATAACCATTTCTGCAATCAACAATCAGACTTCAAGCACTACCTCGATCTTGCGAGGCACGGACCTCAGACACTTAAAATGATTATCCGAGATCCGTGCTACTCGCGGGCGTCACTACTTTGCGCCCACGCAATCGACTTCTACTTTCGCACCCACAGCCAGACCATTGGCACCAAATGCGGCTCTTGCAGGGAATCTTCCCGCTTCAAAATAGGTTTTATAGACATCGTTGAACGCGCCCCATTCCTTGATGTCGGCAAGCATAACGGTGCATTTCACCAGATTAGTCATCGCAAACCCATTCGCCTCCAGGCTTGTCTTTATATTCTCCATCACTTGTCTGGTTTCAGCTTCGACACCACCTTCCGCCAGCGTCAAAGTACCCGGCATATTGCCAATCTGACCTGACAGAAACAGCATGTCACCGACAACCACCACTTCTGAAAAAGGCAGATTGGTGGGCAGTACCGCACCTGAGTTCAGAAACTCCGGATCACTATCCGCGTTGGCCATTCCTGATACAAGTACTGTAGCCATTACCATTGATTGCAAAACGTGTCTTATTTTCATGGTTACTTGTTCTCTACATTTAATGTTGATGGAATTGACCCAGCCTGGAACTTTGATGTTACGAGTCTGTTCAGGCAACCGGCATCCGTGATTCCGTCATCTCGATATACCAGGAGCTACCAGCTGGAATAGTCTCGTCATTGAAGTTGTACTTGGGGTGATGAATCATGGCCGAATCCCCATTGCCGACCAGCACGTAAGCACCCGGGCGTGCTTCGAGCATATAGGCAAAATCTTCACCACCCATAACCAGTGGTGCATCAGCGCAGCTACCCGATACTTTTGTTGCCGCCTCTATGGCGTAACGTGTTTCCTGTTCATGATTGACCATCGGTGGATAACCGGGGATGAAGTTGACCTCGACCTGAGCACCAAACGTGGCAGCGATGCCTGCCGATATTTCTTTCAAACGCTTTTCACCCAACGCGCGCATCTCTGGCGTCAGGGTTCGCAATGTGCCTTTGAGTTTGACTTTGTCAGGTATGACATTGAAGGCATCTGTGGCTGTTCTGAAAGAGGTGACCGACAGCACGATTTGTTCAACCGGATCCGCATTGCGTGATGCAATAGTCTGCAACGCCGTCACCAGATGAGCCGCAATAACCGTACTGTCGATGCTCTCATGAGGCTTGGCAGCATGCCCCCCCATACCGCTGACCTGAATTTCAAATTGATCAGCGGCTGCAAAAAAAGGTCCCAAGCGAATGGCAAATTTACCCACTTCCTGACCCGGCCAATTGTGCATGCCATACACTTCCTGGATATTGAATCGTTCCATCATGCCCTCTTCGCACATGACCCGACCACCACCACCACCCTCTTCTGCCGGCTGGAAAATCACGGCAACACTACCATCAAAATTGCGGGTTTCTGCCATATAGCGCGCAGCTCCCAACAACATGGCGGTATGCCCGTCATGTCCGCAGGCGTGCATGACACCAGGATTGGTGGAAGCGTACTCAACACCCGTTTCTTCTTCTATGGGTAGCGCATCCATATCGGCTCTTAATCCGACAACACGACCGGCGGTATCAGTACGCCCTTTGATGATTCCGACAACTCCCGTGCCGGCTATCCCTGTAACGACTTCATCGCAGCCAAACTCTTTAAGCTTGTCAGCGACAAATTGTCCGGTGCGGACCGTATCAAATAGCAGTTCAGGATGAGCATGAATATCCTGACGCCATTCAGTGATGTCTGATACCAGCTCGGCAATACGATTTTTAACAGGCATTGTTTTTCTCAGTTTGACCAGTCGCCCTGCAAGACGAAATGACCGGGCTCGACTTCATCGTACTTCGATGGTCCCGGCTCATAACCGACAGGGTGAATGGGTGACGGTATGGGAGTGAAATTCAGTTCCTTGTCCAGCTTGCGCATCGCAGGGTCGGCGATAGGTACAGCTGACATCAAGGCACGGGTATAAGGGTGTTGCGGATTTTCAAAGATACTCTGTCGCGAGCCAAGTTCAACAATTCGTCCCAGGTACATGACACCCACCTGGTGGCTGACGCGCTCGACCACCGCCATGTCATGACTGATGAAGAGCATGGAGATGCCCAGATCGGCCTGGAGCTCCATCAACAGATTGAGCACCTGCGCCTGCACACTGACATCGAGCGCACTGACAGCCTCATCGGCGATAATCAGTTTCGGATTCAGCGCCAGTGCACGTGCAATAGCGATACGCTGACGTTGCCCTCCCGAGAGTTCATGCGGGTAGCGATGCAGGAATGATCGTGGCAATTCAACGCGTTCGAACAAGGCCGCAACTCGATCATGCAGCTCAGAACCGGACGCCAGTTTGTAATTGCGCAATGGCTCAGCTACCTGCTCCAGCAACTGCATCTGCGGGTTAAGCGATGCAAATGGATCCTGAAAGATCATTTGCATGTCGCGTCGCGCCTTACGCAGTTCATTGTCATCGAAAGCCATGACATCGCGCCCTTCCAGCAGTATCTGTCCGCGTTGTTCCAGCGGGTCCAGCAGTCGCAGAATTGAACGTCCACAGGTGGACTTGCCGCAACCGGATTCCCCGACAAGGCTCAGGGTTTCACCCGTACGTATTTTAAAAGACACGTCCTCGACGGCATGTACACGAGCGACGAGCCGACGAAAGAAGCCACCCTTGACTGCAAAGCGCGTCACCAGGTGCTCGACATCCAGCACCACGGACTCATCTGCAATCGGAATCGGCTTAAGGTTCTGCCCTTCGACATTCAACAACCGCAACGGCTCCGGTGCCGACTTGCCGCGCATGTCACCCAACCTGGGCACAGCCGCCAGCAAGGATTTGGTGTATTCATGCTGAGGGTTGTTGAAGATCTCCTCAACCGTACCCTCCTCCACCTTTTCACCACGGTACATCACCACAACACGATCGGCCATCTGCGCCACCACAGCCATATCATGGGTGATGAACAACACCGCTGTGCCATGCTCTTTTTTGAGGCGATTCATCAGAGCAAGAATTTCAGCCTGAATGGTTACATCAAGTGCGGTTGTCGGTTCATCAGCAATCAACAGACGTGGCTCGCAGGCCAAGGCCATGGCAATGACCACACGTTGACGCATGCCCCCGGAAAGCTCATGCGGGTACTGGCCCAGCCGCCGTTCCGGCTCGGGAATACGTACCTGCCGAAGTAGCTCGATGGCGCGTTCGCGCGCAGCCTTGCGGCTCAGCTTCAGGTGTAAACGCATACCTTCAGTAAGCTGACGGCCGATGGTGAACACCGGATTCAGGGAGGTCATCGGCTCTTGAAAAATCATGCCGATCTCATTGCCGCGTATCTGTTTGACAACCGTCTGATCAACCGATGCCAGGTCTATCTGGCCTTTGTTATCGCCACGATCAAACAGCAGTCTGCCGTTGGCAATGGTGCCACCACCGTATTCGACAAGACGCATAAGGCTCAGCGAGGAGACAGATTTGCCCGATCCGCTTTCGCCCACAATGGCCACAGTTTCGCCAGCTTGAATATCGAAGCTGATGTCTTTTACACCGACCACAGTACCGCGACGAGTCTGAAATTCGACACGCAGGTTTTCTATTTTCGCTAACGGTTCAGTGAGTGCCGGAGTGTTCAAACGCTTGCTCATCAGTGTGCCATTACCAATCACTATAAGTCGCTTTTGATGCCGCTGGTAAAATTTCGATGACATCGACTCGAACTTTTACCTCGCGGATAGCAGACAATTTTTGAACCCGCTTCAATCATTTGGTGATTACTATTCATATATCTGTCTGTTTGACGCAACAGGCACTTGATGTCAGTCTTTGCCTCGATTCGTCTTTCTCAGTCACTGACAAGACGATGAACCTTGATGCAATATAAACTCGGAGAGTTCAAGCACCATGAATAGAAAGTCGCTACTTTGGACTGCAATTGCAGGCGTGCTCGCATGCAGTACTGCCTACGCCGCTGACGAACGTGGTCGAGACGGCCAAGTCAATATCATTTACTGGCAAGCACCCTCGACCCTCAATGCCTATTTGTCTGGTGGCACCAAGGACACCCAAGCTGCATCAATGGTATTGGAGCCATTGGCGCGGTATGACGAGAACGGTGAGCTGACCGCCTGGCTTGCCGAGTCCGTACCCACCGTTGAAAATGGTGGCGTTGCCGAGGATCTGACCTCGATTACCTGGGTACTCAAGGAAGGCCTTCTCTGGTCTGATGGCAGTCCGGTTACCGCGGCTGATGCCGTGTTCACTGCCGAGTACTGCATGCATCCGGAAGGTGGTTGTGCTCAGCTGAAAAATTTTGGCGGTGTAACCAATGTCGAAGCCATTGATGATCGCACCATCAAGGTTAATTTTGAGGCACCCACACCCTTCCCCTATGGACCGCTGGTAGGCGTTCAAAGCCCGATACTGCAGAAGGCACAGTTCCAGGATTGTCTGGGACCCAAGGCTCCGGAATGTACCGAACAGAATTTCGGTCCGATCGGTACCGGCGCATTCGTCGTCGAGGACTTTCGTCCCAATGACGTTATTATCCTTGCCGCTAATGAAAACTACCGGGAGGAAGGCAAGCCTGCTTTCGCCAAGGTAAACTTCAAAGGCGGCGGTGATGCAGCATCGGCAGCACGTGCAGTGCTGGAAACAGGTGAATTCGACTATGCCTGGAACCTGCAACTGGCTCCGGAAGTTTTAGAGGACATGCAAGAAGGCGGCAAGGGTGAAGCCATCGAAGCCTTCGGCACACTGGTCGAGCGCATCATGGTCAACCACACCAACCCTGACCCCTCTCTGGGAGCAGATGATCGCTCAGTCGTACGCCCTCATCCCTCTTTGGATGATCCAGCTGTCTACAAGGCATTGAGCCTGGCTATCGACCGCCCACTACTGGTGGAAATCGGTTACGGCAAAGCTGGTCGTGTTTCATGCAACCTGGTCCCTGCGCCGCAAGCCTACGCATCCGATACCTTTAGCTGTGATGTTCAGGATATTGATGCTGCCAACAAGATGCTCGATGAAGCGGGCTGGGCACGTGGAGGCGATGGCGTCCGAGCCAAAGACGGTGTCCGTCTGAACTATCTGTTCCAGTCTTCAACCAATGCGGTTCGCCAAGACTTCCAGGCACTGATAAAACAGTGGTGGTCCGAAATCGGTGTCGAAGCAGAACTACGTAATGTCTCCGGCTCCGTGTTCTTCGGTGGCGATCCGGGATCACCCGATACCATGCAGAAGTTCTATGCCGATGTCGAGATGTATGCCAATAACTTTGACGGTACAGATCCACAAAGCTACCTGGGTCAATATACCTGCGACAAGGCACCTGGCCCCGACTCTCAATGGCAGGGCGAGAACATTTCCCGCTTCTGCATGGAGGAATACGACACGCTCTACAAACAACTGGAACGTACCGCCGAAACTACAGAACGCCATCGGATCTCCAAGGAGCTTAATGACATGATTGTCAGCAATGGCGCATTGATTCCTTTGGTCCATCGTGGACGCGTATCAGGCAAATCCAATTCGCTGGGCGGCGTAGTACTGAACGTCTGGGATAGCGAGCTATGGAATGTCGCTGACTGGTATCGCGTGAATTGATGTAATGACTTGCAGAGCCTGATCCGCGCTCTTGCGGGTCAGGCTCCTCAACAGCCAAACTGCAACCATGCTGACTTATACTTTCCGGCGATTGCTAACGTCTATCCCGACGCTGCTATTCATCGCCCTGACGATTTTCCTGCTACTCGAACTGGCACCCGGCGACCCCATGTCCCAAGTGCCGCTAACGGTTCCCCCCGAAGTCAAAGAGAAGATGCGCCTGGCGCTCGGTCTCGGGGAACCCGCCCCGGTTCGTTTCTGGAAGTGGATGGTTCAGTTTTTCTGGGTCGAACCACTTACCTTTATCGATTGGCTTTTTGGTAGCCAATTCTCTGATGGAATGCAACGCGTCATATCCTGGCAGACACGTTCACCGGTCATGGATATCGTTATCCAACGTCTTCCGCAGACTCTCTGGGTGGTTGGCATGTCCTATATCGTCGGCATCCTGATTGCCATTCCCATCGGCATCTACTCAGCTTACAAACAGTATTCAACATTCGACCAGGTAGGTACCTTCATCACGATGGTCGGCTACTCCATTCCACCTTTTTTCTCAGGTGTTCTGGTCATCGTTATCTTCTCGGTGCAGCTGGGCTGGTTTCCCTCCATCTACGACACTACCCATCAGGTCACCAACTGGGACAGCTTCCTTGTGCAGCTCAAACAGATGATACTGCCCGTGATGGTGCTTGCATTACAGACCACGGCACAAATCAGTCGCTTCATGCGAGCCTCCATGCTCGACAATCTCAATCAGGATTATGTGCGTACAGCCAGAGCCAAAGGACTGGGAGAATCAGTGGTCGTCATGAGTCACGTATTACGCAACTCGCTGATTCCTGTCGTCACCGTTATCGCTCTTGGTGTACCTGGCATTTTCGGCGGCGCCATCATAACCGAGCAGGTTTTCAAGGTGAACGGCATAGGCCAGCTATTGATAACATCCATTGAGGCTAACGATCTGCCGATGGTGCAAACACTGACCTTCATTTTTGCCATCCTGATCATTACCTTCAACCTGATAGCCGATCTGCTGTATGGCATTCTTGACCCGAGGATCCGCTATGACTGAGCCTGCAACTGTCGCACCTACCAGCCTGGCCGATACAGAAGATACACTGGATTACAAACCACGCAGTCAATGGTGGGATATGTGGGATCAGTTCAAGAACCACAAAGGCGCATTGTTTGGCGGTGGTTTTTTCATACTGATCGTGCTTGGCGTATTGTTCGGCCCCTGGCTCTGGAGTATCGAGGCGACTCAGATAGACATCCGTTCACGCAATCAGGGACTGAGCCTGGCACACCCCTTCGGTACTGATCAGCTCGGCCGCGATATGCTCGCTCGCATGATCGCCGGTGGTCGTGTCTCTCTGGCCGTTGGCTTTGCAGCCATGTTGCTGGCATTGTCACTGGGCACACTGATTGGCGTTACTGCCGGTTACTTCAAACGGCTCGATGGCATATTGATGCGCCTTACCGATCTGTTCCTGGCCCTGCCACTACTACCCTTGTTGCTGGTAATGGTCATGCTGTTTCGCCAACCGTTGAGCAATGCCTTCGGACCGGAAATCGGGATTTTTCTGCTTATCGTGACCGCTATCGGTTTCACCTCCTGGATGCCCACAGCGCGAATTGTGCGAGGCGATGTGCTGGCACTCAAGGAGCGTGAGTTCATTCTGGCAGCACACTCTATCGGCACATCCAACAGTGCCATGGTACGCAGACATATACTGCCCAACGTACTGTCGCCCATCATGGTCTCAGCGACTCTGGGTATTGCCAATGCCATCATTACCGAGTCCGCTCTGTCCTTCCTCGGTCTGGGCTTCCCTCCCGATTTTCCCACCTGGGGACGCATACTGTTTGATGCAACAGACTATTTGCAACAGTACCCCTCACGCGTCTTGTGGCCAGGGCTGGCCATCTCACTCACTGTACTGAGTGTGAATTATCTCGGTGATGGTCTGCGCGATGCACTTGATCCGAGAATACGAGGCCGGTAAGTTCATGTTGAATAAAAATTCTTCCGCAAACGAGTATCGTCACGCTGCTGAAGCCATTGGCGGGGTTGAGGATGTCTACGATGGCCATTTGACACCCGATATGGCCGTCAGCACTTTTCGCAATATCGATCGTCTTTTCCCGACACGCATCATCGTCAAGGGCAAGTCACGTCATATGCCAGAGGCATTGGTTGATTTGCCCGGCAGGGTGAGACTGAACGAAGAAAAGGAAAGTTATGACCTCTATGATTTTCTGGCGCTCGATAATGTAACTGGCCTGATCGTTCTCAAGGATGGCAAGATTGCTTATGAGACGTACCAACGCGGTAATGGTCCAGATACGCGCTGGATGTCGATGTCGGTTGCCAAATCAGTGACATCGACACTAATCGGAGCTGCAGTGAATGATGGTTTGATTTCACTGGATGATCAGGTTGTGGATTATGTACCCGCCCTGCTCGGTTCAGCCTACGATGGTGTGTCCGTGCATGATGTACTGATCATGTCATCGGGTGTGACATGGGATGAAACCTATACAAACCCTGAAAGCGACAGACGCGATCTGTTGAGGGCACAGATCGCACAGCAGCGAGATGCAGCGATGAAAGTTATGGGAGCTTTGCCACGGGCAGGTGCCCCGGGCTCCATACATAACTATTCAACAGGCGAAACCCAGGTGTTGGCCGAGATTGTATACGGCGCCATCAAACGCCCCTTGGCAGAGTATTTGTCGGAAAAGATCTGGGGCCCCTATGGCATGCAAGCCGATGCACATTGGTGGCTTGATAGTCCGGATGGCTTGGAGATTGGAGGCTCCGGATTAAGTGCCACTTTGCGTGATTTTGCCTTGTTCGGACAATTTTTCCTTGAGGGAGGCAAAGGTGTTTTGCCCGACGGCTGGACAAGCGAAGCGGGTGCACGACGCAAACTGCCGGATGGGTCAGAGCTGGATTATGGCTATATGTGGTGGCCTGGTTCGACAAAAGATTCGATCGCCGATGGTGCCTTTGCGGCCAGAGGCATTCACGGACAACACATTTACATTAACCCTGCAAAGAATATCGTGATCGCAACTCATATGTCGCAACCAAAACCTCTGGATAAAGCGCCCATCGACCCGTTGGCATTCTTTGATGCGATATCCGAGGCACTGGAATAGAAATCAGAGCAAAGTACAACGCGAGGCGGTTCGTTGAACCGCTGCTTGAACGGTAGATACAAGCTTGTGATCGTGAGCAATGATTCTCTATTCGAGTACCAGTGCCCCGTATCGCTCCTTGTTGGTCGTATTGATCACCTCTTCGATATAAGCCAGAAACACCTTCAAGCGTGCAGGCATCAAACGCCCCTGCGGACGCACGGCCCAGATACTGGTTTGCGGCCACAACTGGTAATCAGGTAGAACCCGTACCACTCTGCCTGCTTTCAACGCAGGCCCGGCATGCCAATAGTAGGCCTTGCCAATACCGACACCTGCCTCAACCAGATCACTGATGGCATCGCCCCAGTTCAAGGCAACAGGCCCCTTCACTGATACTGCATGTTCTTTGCCCGCGTTGTCCTTGAAGCTCCACTCCTTCAAGTTACCAAATGGCAGGCAGACATGCTGCTGCAACTCTTGTGGGGTTTGCGGGGTGCCGTGCTCTTCCAGATAGGCAGGTGATGCCACCAGCAAGGCGGGATTGTCTGATAGTTTGCGCGCCAACAAACTACTGGATTGCAGCTCGCCGATGCGAAAGGCAACATCATAGCCGTGCTCGATGAGATCCAGCATCCCATCATTGAAATCGATTTCTATTTCCAGTTCGGGATAGCGTTTTATCAACTCGGGAATGAACGGCACGATATAAATTCGTCCGTAGGAGGATGACACGGTGATACGCAGCTTACCCTGCACGTTTTCCGCCCCACCTTTGAACACGATTCTCGCCTCTTCTACATCGTCAAGAATGCGTTTGGCATGCTCCAGAAAGACCTCACCGTCGTGCGTCAGCGTCACAACCCGTGTAGAGCGATGAAAGAGACTCACCCCGATCTCGGACTCAAGCTGTCGGATGCGCTGGCTCGCACTGGTCGAAGAGTAACCGAACTCCTCCCCTGCTTTGGCAATTTTGCCAAGCTCGGACACCCTCAGGAACAACGCCAGATTCTGCAGGTCAAGATTCATTCAATACCTCAACACATAGTCCCGTTTTTCAGGATTATATATCCCGAACCAACTCGATGATACCGTTTTACAAAACAATTACATTAAGCCCTATCACTTCAGACAAAAACAAACAGAGAATTACCGACATGAAAGCAATCATCATTGAACAGGCCGGCGGCGTTGAAAACCTGCTGATGTCCGAGCAGCCCAAACCAGCGATAAGCGATAGCGAAGTGCTGGTGGCAACCCGCGCACTGGGCATCAACCCTGCGGACACCAAAGTCAAGTATGACAACGAAGCACTCACTCAGTTATTTGGTGAAGAGCGTCCCATGATACTGGGCTGGGATATTGCCGGCACCGTGGTCGAAACCGGATCAAAAGTCAGCAAATTCAAAGTCGGCGACAGAGTTTTCGGCATGGTGAATTTCCCCGGTCATGGCAAGGCCTATGCCGAATACGTCGCATCGCCTGAATCCCACCTGGCCTTGATCCCCGAATCCGTCAGCTTTATCGATGCTGCGGCCACCACCCTGCCAGCCTTGACGGCGCTTCAAGCCCTCAATGGTCGAGTCAAAGCCGGCGACAAGGTACTCATTCACGCAGGCTCCGGAGGCGTTGGTCATTTCGCGGTGCAGATCGCAAAAAAACTGGGTGCTCATGTCGTGTCTACCAGCTCGGTGAAGAATCGTGATTTCGTGCTCTCACTCGGTGCAGATGAGCATATTGATTATCACAGCCAGGCCTTTGAAGAGGTATTGTCTGATATGGATCTGGTTTTTGATACCGTAGGACCGGAGATTGCAGAAAAATCCTTGAATGTTCTGCGCAAAGATGGCGAACTGGTTTCAATTACCATCATGGGTGCTGAAGAGAAATTGCAAAAAACAGCTGATGCACTTGAGGTAAAAATCACCTCTATGCTTGTGCATTCGGATGGCAACGACATGAGTGCCTTGAAAGAGATGTTGGCAGAAGGTTCCATCAAACCCCATGTCTCAAAGATTTTTGACTTCGCCAATCTGGCTGATGCACACACCGCAATCGAAAGCGGTCGTACTATCGGTAAAATAGTTGTCATCGTTTGATTGCCAATTCCTGTTACCGGTAGATCTGATGAAAATCAAAACAGCAATGATAGGCGTGCTACTGGCTATCAGTGGCAACGCTATAGCGGATGTGCAGGGCAGTGATTTTGCCCTGTCCACGAAGTGGGAAGTGTCAGGGTTCAAAATGCCCGAATCGGTGTTTTCCTCTGCGAACCACCCTTGGCTTTATGTCTCTAATGTCAATGGTTCCGAACCAGGCTTTATCAGCCGTGTATCCAAGAATGGAATCATCGACAAGCTGGAGTGGGCAACGGGGCTGAGCTCCCCCACCGGTTCAGATATTTATCAGAACACACTGTATGTTGCCGATGCAAAACAGTTACGAGCGATCGATCTGTCGACAGGCGCCATCAGCGCTAGCTTCCCTGCTGACGATGCCATCTCACTCAACGATGTCGCGATTGATCAAAGCACGGGCGATGTGTACATCTCGGACGTGCCGGGCGGAAAAATTTTCATTCTGAAAGACGGCAAGCTGTCGGTCTGGTTCGAGTCTCCTGACATCCCCTTCCCTAACGGCGTTCTGGTGCAAGACGGCAGCCTGGTTGTTGCAAACTACGGCCTTGAAAACGGAGAAGGCTTGGCACGCAAGCAGTGGAAGCCTGATGACTTTGGCACCTTGTACAAGATTGATCTTGCGACAAAAGCACTAAGCAGTATTGAACCATCGAAGAAAAAGGGCGTTTACGATGGCGTGATTGAATTCAATGGTGCATTGATTGCCAGCAGCAATCCAACAGGGCAGATTCTCGCCTTTGACAACGACAAGAGCTATCTGATTGACAGTACAGACAAGGGCGTTGCCGATATCAATACCGATGGTCAGACCCTGTATGCACCGTATCTTTTCAACAACAAGCTGACGGCCTTCGAGCCCGTTGCCTGGGACAGAATCACGACGAGGCAGGAGTATCTGGAAAAAGGCGCAGATAACTACTACGGTGATGAAGGCGGCAAATCCATTGCGACACATGATGGCATCATCAAAGGCATGTTTGCGGGTCAGCAACTGACCGGAACATGGGACTGGGAAGGAGAATACTTCTGCCGAACCAGTACATTGGGCAAAATGGATCTGGGATCAGACTGCATTCAGATCGATGTGACGCAGAGCAAGATGCGACTGGTACTGGACAAAGGTGAAGGCATGTCTGTGGTCTACGACAAAAAATCCCCATGACAATCCGAGAGGCATAGTTTCGTGAGAAACATCATTTCAGTAAGCTTTGCACTGCTGCTGATTGCAGCTGTCAATGTCAGTGCGCAATCTGACGATAAGGCTGCGACTACCAATCAAGAGGAGAACAAAATGATCCAGATGCTGGGACGGTTTCATATGAAGCCAACAGGCAAGGCCGAATTCAAAGAAGCCATGATGGAAGTACGCAAAGGCACTGAACACGAGGCAGGAAGCCTCGGTATCCGCATGTTCAGCGACACCAACAATCCTGATCTACTTTTTGGGTATGAGCGTTTCAAGGACTTCACAGCAGTGGAATACCACCGCGCACAAGCCTATGAATTGGCTCTTGCCAACATTGTTGACTCCACACTGCAGGAACCACCAAAGGCCTATGTGCTAGGCCCTGCGGTGGCTAACGAGGTCGTAGCGCCCAGAGAGCGCCTGGTCGGTGAGGACGAACTTTTTGTAGTGGCACTGTTTGATATAAAACCGAGCCAATGGGACCGTGTGATAGCGCAGTACGAAAAACAGATACTCAACATCCGGGCTCAAGATAGCAACATCTCCTTCAATGTCTATCCCGTGGTTGACAATCCGACACAGCTTGTTGCGATTGAATGGTGGAAATCGAAGGAAGCGGCTCGCGACTTCTCGACGACGAATCCGCTCTCAATGGAAACTGGACAGGTATTGACAGAATCGCTGGAACGTCCGATTGCCGAGTACCTTCATGAGCTCAATGAATTGAAACCTTGATATTGAAAACCGAGTGAAAGGAATTGAGCCTGATCAAGGCGACGATTTCTTCACTCGGGAGCCAGTTGGCACAAATCAGTTGCAACCGCTCTTTGGATTCAAGAAAGGAGTGGGATCAATGGATCTTGGATCAGACTGCATTCAGATCGATGTAACGGACAGCAAGATGCGACTGATCCTGAACAAGGGCTATCTGACTCAAGATCTCACGCCCTCGCGACGATCGCTATTCTCAGACAGCCTCCTAACCACCATGCAAACGCATCTCAAGTACAACAATGAGTGTCTCGGTATACTGACGCAGGACGGCTGAGTCCTGCGTCAGTCGAGAATAGCTCCACAGGCCCTGGACAGAAATCATCGCGTAGCTAGCCAAGTCGTCAATTTCAGTTTTGCTCAAGCGTCGATCCTGGCGATTTTCATTCGTCAGTGCATTGCGATATCCGTCAGTCAGCCGTTCGTAGAACTGCAGGATCTTATCGCGAGTTTCATCATCATCCGATGTCAGCTGGGTGAACGTGTTTCCCACCAGACAACCAATACCCGCACCCGGGTTCGCCTCGAATCGCTTCAACAAGGCTTCCAGATAAGCTCGGATATCTTCAATTCCTGAATCAGCCTTTTCAACGGATGAGAAAAGCGGATCCACCACGATTTCCTCATAGCGATCAAGGCAGGCATGGAAAAGCTCTTTCTTGTTCGCATGATCGCTATAAATGCCGGCGCGACTCACCCCGGTCTCTCGCACCAGATCACTCACTGAAATAACATGAAAACCAATCTTCCAAAAGGCTTTCATGGCGTTATCAAGTAGATCTGTTCTTGAAGATGATTTTTCTCTTGGCATATTTAGCATTGTAATAGAATGATCATTCCATTACCATTCAATCTCTCACAATCCGGGATATGACGTCATGGCAGGCTTTACCGACCGAAAGAAGTTCGCAACCGTTCGCGGCAAGCAAATGGCCTACATCGAGGAAGGCGAAGGGGATCCGATTGTTTTCCTGCATGGTAACCCAACGTCGTCCTACCTATGGCGCAACGTCATGCCGCATCTACACGGCTGTGGCCGATTGATCGCACCTGACCTGATCGGCATGGGCGATTCTGAAAAGCTTGATAACAGCGGACCGGATAGCTACACCTTTGCTAAACAGTCCGACTATCTATTCGAGCTGCTGGAACAGCTAGGCGTCAAGGAAAACGTGACATTGGTTTTGCACGACTGGGGGTCAGGACTGGGTTTCCATTGGGCTCATACGCACCCCGAAGCAGTCAGGAGAATTGCGTTCATGGAAGCCATTGTCGCCCCTATACCCAGTTGGGACAATTTTTCCGAAGCGGCTCGCGGAGCTTTTCAGGCGATGCGTTCGCCGGCAGGTGAGGCAATGGTTCTCGACAACAATCTGTTTGTAGAGTCAATTCTGCCCGGATCTATCCTGAGAGATTTGAGCGACGAGGAAATGGCTGAGTACCGCAGACCGTTTCTCACACCCGGTGAAGATCGTCGTCCAACACTGAGCTTTCCCCGTCAGATCCCTATCGAGGGCGAACCCGCCGATGTCGTCAAGGCCGTTGCAGCCTACTCTCAGTGGCTGATAGAGACACCCATCCCCAAGCTTTGGATCAATGCCGACCCTGGAGTGCTGATTACTGGCCCAGTGGAGGACTTTGTTCGTACCTGGAAAAATCTGTCAGAAGTGACCGTCCCCGGCCTTCATTTTGTGCAGGAAGATTCACCTGATGAGATTGGACAGGCGATAGCGAGTTGGATGAAAACCCATTAAAGGCAGCGGTACGGTACAACCATACAAATCCGTATATTGAACTTTTCTGACCAAGATTCTATGGTCCGTCGGCTGTCATCAGCAACTTCATCAAACGTATAGAGCACTCGCACATTATTCCGATCGCGCAGGCGTCATTACTTTCCACCATTTCTGACAGTACCAAAAGGAGTTACCATGTCCATCACATTGAAAATCAACGGAGAGTCACGCCAAGTAGAAGCGGATGCGGACACTCCCCTGCTATGGGTAATCAGGGACGAGCTGAACCTTACCGGGACAAAATTCGGTTGCGGTGTGGCTTCTTGCGGTGCCTGTACAGTTCATCTGAATGGCAAGCCGCAGCGTTCCTGTGTCTTTCCTATCGGTGCAGTGGGTGACAGCGAGGTCACCACCATCGAAGTGGTAGACACGCCACAAGCCAAGGCTGTACAGAGCGCATGGCAGGAGCTTGACGTTGTTCAATGTGGATATTGCCAATCCGGGCAGATCATGTCGGCTATTGGCCTGCTGTCCGAGAACGCCAAACCCACTGATGAGGACATCGATACATTCATGCAGGGAAATGCCTGTCGCTGTGCCACCTACCACAGAATTCGTGCGGCCATTCATCGCGCATCAGACATTCTGGAGGCTTGATCATGGACTCATCAAACACAGCTTCAATGAGCCGACGTGGATTTCTGAAAAGCGCAGCAGTGCTCGGCGGGTCCATGGTGATCGGCTTCAACGCCGGTGGCGCACTGGCTATAACGACAGGCTCGGCCCCGGCTGACTCTGTCGGCTTCAACCCGTTTGTCAAGATTGCTCCAGACGGCACAGTGACGGTGGTGGTCAAGCATTTCGAGATGGGTCAGGGAACGTCTACTGGTCTGACAACACTGGTAGCCGAAGAACTGAACGTGGCCTGGGACCAGGTGGCGGTAGAATTTTCTCCCTCGAACAAGAACTACATCAACCTGGCATTTGGTGGTCAGGGAACCGGCGGTTCAACCGCCATGGCCAATTCCTACCTGCAGTATCGCCAGGCCGGCGCCGCCGCCCGCGATATGCTGGTACGTGCCGCGGCAGCAGAATGGAACGTTGACGCGACAGAGGTAGTGCTCAAGGATGGACAACTTGCCAGTGGCAACAACAAAGGCTCCATCGGTGATTTCATTCAGCAGGCAGCCAAACTTGAACCCGCTGCAGAACCCGTGCTCAAGGATGCCGCCAGTTTCACCTTGATAGGCAAGGACAAGCTTCCACGCAAGGACAGCATGGCCAAAACTACAGGCAAGGCGATGTTCGCCATGGACGTCAAGGTGCCAAATATGGTGTACGTCACCATCCTGCGCTCACCGTTGTTTGGCGGCACCTTGAAAAGTTTTGAGATAGGCGCTGCCGCCGAGGTCAATGGTTTTGTCGATGCCAAGGCCCTGCCTGATAACTCGGGTGTCGCGATCTATGCAGATTCAACTTGGGCGTCCATCAAGGCGAGACGATCTGTGACTGCCGAATGGGATAACTCGGCTGCAGACTCGCGCGGTGCTGCCGAGATGCTCAGTGAATACACTGAGAAACTGAACGGAAAACCCACGTACGATGTCACCGGTAAAGCAGACCTGGTTGAGATGGAAACCGCAGCAAAGGCTGCCAGTCGATCCCTATCAGTCGACTTTCACTTTCCCTTGCTGGCGCATGCACCGATGGAGCCGCTCAACTGCGTTATCGAGCCGACAGAAGACGGTGGCGTCCGGGTACACGACGGTTGTCAGTTTCCCATGATCACACACCCGACAGTGGCTGCCATCACTCAGTTGCCAGAGGACAAGGTCGAGATCATCACCTACTACGCAGGTGGCTCCTTTGGCCGGCGAGCCAATACAAAATCCGACTATCATGCACAGGCCGCCATGGCCTTCGTCGCACTAGGTGGCAAGAAAGCAATCAAGCTTGTCTGGACTCGTGAAGACGATCTGGCAGGTGGTTTCTATCGCCCCATGTTTGCTCAGCGTGCACACATCGGCATTGGCGACGACGACAAGGTATCAGCCTGGAGCCAGCACACCGTGGCGCAGTCCATTTTCAAAGGCGGCCCCATGGAGAGTTTTGTCGTTCATGATGGAATCGATCATGCGTCTGTCGAGGGAATTGCAGACACTGCCTATCAGTTGCCAATGGCCTTGGGCCTGACTGACTACGAATCCCCGATGCCTGTTCTGTGGTGGCGCTCTGTCGGTCACAGTCAGTCCGGTTACACCATGGAAGTGCTGATGGATATGGCGGCAGAAGCGGCCGGCAAGGACCCTGTCGAATTCCGTCTCTCACACCTGGATCAAACTGATGAAAATCAGGGCCGGCTGGCTGGTGTTCTCCAACTGGCGGCAGACAAAGCTGGCTGGGATGGCAAGCAAGTGGCAGGCAAAGGCCGTGGAATAGCGGTACACAAATCGTTCGATACCTATGTTGCACAGGTGATGGATGTTTCAGTCAACGCCGAGGGGGCTATCTCCATCGACAAGGTTGTCTGTGCGGTGGATTGCGGTGTTGCCGTTAATCCGGACGTCATACGGGCTCAAATGGAAGGTGCTATTGGTTATGGTCTGGGTGCCGTGATGCGCAATCAGATCACCATGAAAGACGGTGTGGTTGAGCAAGGTAATTTCCCACAATACGAGCCTTTGCGCATTACCGACATGCCCGTGGTGGAGGTGCATATCGTGGCCTCCGACAAAGCGCCTTCTGGCGTGGGTGAGCCGGGATTGCCACCTGCGGGACCTGCATTGGCCAATGCAATCTATGCCGCCATCGGCACGCGTGTGACCTCATTGCCAATGACCTCTGCGGGAATCAAGTTCGCCTGACCTCATAGGGTGGATAAATAGTCGCCTGAAACCCAGCCATGCCTGTCATACCAGGGCATGGCTGGTTTACGCTGATGACAGACTCGCTCATCCCGACGGCGAAAGCCGATCGTGCTCAACCTGACGTCTGAGTCTCGGGCATACCAGGATTCAGAGCGCGAGTGGATCAATGGATGGAGTGGACCAAAACGTCCGTAGTGCCTGTAATCACGTACAAAGTATTCTGGCAGCTGGTGTGCGTAACCACAGAACAACGCGATACCAAACTGTTGACGAAGGCTAGTGGCTCCAACCACATGATATTTGCGGGTTCAGCTGTTCTGGCCGCAGTAGCGAGAAAGAAATTACTGATGGGCATCAGTGAATAGGCTCGTCTCTGCGAGACTATTCACTACTCACAATGATTTCCAAGTCGCCAACTGTCAATCCTGAACTGTTTTTCCAGACACATCACGTTCTGCCTTGGCAATCAAATCATCCAGTTCGGCATCCGTGAGACTCGGACACAGTACCAGCAGATGATCGCCTGGTACCACCAAAGGGGCAGTCCGGAGGATGGCAACGATACCATCTGATGCTGCGCGCAGCACTTCTGGCTCCGCATCCAGACGATGAAGAGTGCGCAGTACGCCCAGCTCCTGCCCGGCACGCACCTCATCTCCCATACCCACGCTATAGGTCATCAACCCATGAGATTGAGCGGTCAGGTAAGAGGCGTTGGCCCCCAGGTTCAGAAAGCTTGGCTCGTCGAATATGATGAGATCGGGACGACAGGCCATCGACATTGCAGTCATGGCACGCTGTAACTGACCTCCGGATACCTGGTGAGGATAACGAAAACCGATCTCCTCCGGGTTAGGTAGTTGCATTTTTCGATAAAGATCGACTGCATCCGAGCGTGCCTCGGAGCGAGACATCACACCATGTCTGACCGGCCCTTCACAATACTGGTTGATCAACTTGTAGGCTGGGTTGAAAGCGGCTGCTGCCGATTGCGCCACGTAGGCAATTCTGTTGCCTCGCAGTTGACGCAAACTTTCGGCCGAGGCACCCACCAGTTCCTGGCCATCAAACATGATAGAGCCACCGCTGATACGGCATCCCCCCTTTGTATAGCCCATACCCGCCAGACCGAGCGTCGATTAGCCCGCGCCGCTCTCACCAATCAACCCCAGGATTTCACCTCGGTTGAGCTGCACATCAACCCCTTTGATGATGGGCTTCCAGACACGATCCGAATACCCATCAATCCGAATATCCTGTATATCAAGCAACAGCTCAGACATAATCTACTCCTTCAATCCGGATGACAGATGCAACATCCAGTCAACAACCAGGTTGACGCCAATCGTCAACAGAGCAATGGCTCCAGCCGGTAACAATGGCGTCAGACCAAAGGTGGCTGTTTTCCAGGACGAGAAGTTGGCAAAGGCGATGAGCTTGGCACTTTCACGTACCATGCCACCCCAATCGGCGGTGGGAGGCTGAATACCCAGATCGAGAAAGGACAGCGCCGAAATAAACAGAAATACAAAGCAGAAGCGTAAACCGAACTCGGCAATCAATGGTGCAGCGGCATTGGGCAGAACCTCCTTGCGAATCAGCCAGAACAGCCCCTCGCCTCGCATTCGCGCCACTTCGATATAATCCATCGTCAGAATGCCCTGCGCCACCGCACGAGACAGGCGAAACACACGCGTACTGTCCAGCAGCGCGATGACCAGAATAAGGGCGAGCACTGATGTACCGGTAATGGTCAGTATCAACAAGGCAAATATCAGTGCCGGAATTGCCATCAGTACATCCACGGCTCTTGAGCTGATGGCATCAAACCAGCCACCCAGGGTAGCTGCCAACAAACCGAAAGAGGCTCCCAGCGTAAACGACAGAGCCGTTGTCAAAAGCGCTATCCCAACGGTATTACGGGCCCCGTAGATCAGACCTGACAGCACATCACGCCCCAGGGCATCAGTACCCAGATAATAGGGAGCACTCCAGCCTTGATACTGAGCACCTACCGGTGTCTGTTCAGCATAAGGGGCAAGCCCCTTTTACCAGAAAGGTTCTCTGACATGCTCGACAAAGAACAAGATACAGTTACCGCACTTCGACAAACCCTGTCTCAGATGCAGGCACTTGCCAAAGAGTCGGCCAGAGCCATGCCCGCCGAGTTCTACACCAGCGAAGGGTTTCTTGAACTTGAAAAAGACAAGGTACTTCGCCATGAATGGATGTGTATAGGCCATGCGGGAGAAGTAGCCAACGCGGGCGATTTCTACACCACCGAATTGCTGGATGAACAATTGATCGTCACCCGCGATACAGATAACGTGATCCGTGTGTTATCGAACGTATGCCGGCATCGAGGCAACCAGGTAGCGCAAGGATCCGGCAACTGTCGAAAGTTCGTATGCAGTTACCACACCTGGAGTTATGACAATGCAGGGGCCTTGGTCTCGGCGCCGCTCATGAAGAATCAGCCAGGCTTTGACAAGCAAAAATGCGGATTGCCAGAATTTGCCTCCGAGATATGGAACGGCTGGATTTTTGTCAACCTTGATGGAACGGCGACACCGTTGGCGCCGCGACTTGAAGGATTGCAGGCAATTATCAAGAACTATCATCCAGAAGAGCGCTTTCTGAATTTCATGGAAGAGGACGTCTGGAACTGCAATTGGAAATGCCTGTTCGAAAACTTCATGGAAGGCTATCATTTGAGTGCGACTCACCTGAAAACACTTCACAAAATCACCCCGACACGCCTGTGCAAGAAGATGGAAACCGGTGAGGGCTGGACTGGGTACCATGCCTACTACAATCCTGATTATCCGCCCCGTGGCCCGTTTCATCCCGACCTGACCGAAGATGAGCAACGACAGTCGCCCATGTACGGCATCTACCCCAACCTGGTTGTCGGCATGGCCACCAACTTCACGCTATTCATGTGTCTGCAGCCGCTTGGTGTTGACAAGGTAAAAATCCGTTGGGGTGTCGTAGGACTTGAGAATGATCCTGATGCTCAGATGGTCAAGGACTATGTCACTCTTTGTCGATCCTTCAATGCAGAGGATCAGGAAAAGCTGGAAATACTGCAAAAAGCCCTGAAAACCCGATACTACCCAGGCGGTCCGCTGGCCCCCGAGGATTTTGAGGGCTCAATCTGGGACTTCACACACTATATGGCCAAGCACCTTGCAAGCTGAATCCTGACAAATCACTAACAGCCTGCGATGCCGTTTTGATTAACCTCTGGCGGCATTGCAGGAACGGCTATGGCATTGCACCAGACGCCAACCGGCCAGGCAGTAAGCGCCTTTTCATTTCCAAAAACGGCACAATGAGATCCACAAGTCCATCTCTGATGATGAACTATGCATCACACCAAACCATATTCATAAAACTATATATTCATACAGTATAAATATTTGACGAAACAACACCAGAGAGGTATATTGATAGCTTCAAAGAGGGCATGAATACATGGAAGATTCAAGCAAACAAGAAGATTGGCAGAACAACTATAATACAAGCCATGAACACAGTCATGAAAACAACCATGGGAAAAGCAAACCCCACATAAACCACACATCATTCGGCACAGACTCATTCAATGCTGAAGCGCGAGAGTCCTTCGGCCGCAACCTGCGTCTGTTCATGTCACTCACGGACGGCTCTACCCTGCCTCCCCAGCCTGAGCATCCCGATATGGCGATGCCCGAAATGGCGATGCCTAACGAAGCACCTGCCATTGCCCGCCGACTGAAGCAGCTCGGAGAAGACATCTCCTCAGGCATGGCAGATCAACTCGAACTATTGGTCCGATTTGACGACCTGGAAGGCTGGAAAACCTCAGGCTCCCGCCACTGCGTAGCCTGGATGAACCTGGAGTTAGGTATCAGCCTTCAGCTGGGATGGGAATACCTGAGAGTCGGCCGGAAAGTGCGCAGCCTTCCCATCACCCGGGCATTGTTCCGAGCTGGCAAACTCAGCTGGTCAATCGTGCGCCTGCTGACACGCGTGGCCGATGAGAACAATGAAGCACTGCTGTGCCACACAGCATTGGACGCATCAGTCTCTGACGTGGAACGTCTGGTCAATGAATACCGCTGGCAGCAGGATGAGGAAGAGAACAAGGCCGATGGAGAGAACGCCAGAAGCCTGCAACAAATCGAAGCACGATCCTTCGGCTGGAGTTCAGCAAGCAATGGCAACACGCTCATCAGGCTGTCGCTGCCACCCGAAGTTGCTCAGGCATTTCTCAACAGTGTCGAACAATCCCTGGCACAGCTTGAAGAGTCTGACGACTCCACGACACAGCGCCGTGCCGATGCCGCCGTCCTCATGGCAGAGAATAGTCTGCAGAACGCCGGCCGCGAAATGGCCACGGCCGATCGTTATCAAGTCATCGTAACCGTAGATGCATCAGATTTATCGGCCAATAGCCCCGAACAACAAGATCAGCAGCCAGCTCCAAACCCGATACCCTCAAAACGCCCCACCATCAACGGTGCAGGCCCCATTGCCATCGAAACCGCTCGACGACTGGCCTGCGATTGCAGCATTTCCACAATAACCCACCAACACGGCGAACCTCTGGATATTGGTCGTAAATCCCGTCTCTGGCCACCCGCTATGGCTCGCGCCATCAAGAACCGTGATCAACATTGCCAGTATCCCGGATGCACACAAACAAGACATTTACACATTCATCATATCCAGCACTGGGCCGATGGTGGCTCTACACGCGTAGACAACGGCATCTGCTTATGCAGCAAACACCATACCGCTGTACATGAAGGCGGGTATCGAATTGAGCGCGTGAATCAACGGGAAACAGCAGCATACGAAGAACAGTTCATTCGCCAGCAAGCTACAGAACAGACGGTTAACGACATCGAGATAGCACTGCGCAACAGCCGTGAATCATTCGAACTCGTACGCCAGCTTGATCCAACCCGCTTTCGATTCCGCATCGTCAATAAAGAGGGTATGGACATTCGTGATACCAAGGAGACTTCAAGCCCAAACCGATCAAATCACGAGAATCACGAGAATCACGAGAATCACTCTACGCGTGTAGACAAGCCGTTCGATGACTACTGGCAATCAACAGACGAGGACACACCGTTCAAGCATTGGCCTGGTGTCGCTGAGTTGGCAGGGTATTACTGTGCCGATAATGCCTATGCTTGACTTGATTTTAGCAACTGACTTTTCCAACTTCCCATGGATGGAGGCGATTCTGCCGTCTGCCGGGATAGTGAATCCCGCAGACCACGGTTACTCCCTGGCGGCAATCTCCGTAGAGTTCGCTGTACGTTAACTCTTCATCAAAAACACAGCCGAGCGCCGGACTTCCTCATGATTACGCGAATTGTCAAATTTACTGTACCTACCGAGCAGATTGATGCATTCAAGGCATCGTTTGCAACAGCCGCCACAGGTTCGTTGAAGGAACCTGGCTTCGAACAAGCCAGGCTTTTCGCTGCCCGTGCAGATGCAAACACCTTTTTTGCCTACGAGCGACTGCGGGACCAAGAGGCACATGCTGCCATGCCGCACACACGCCAATTGTTCGAATTCCTGGCCAGCTCAGGCACACAGGTCGAGCAATACAATCTTGGTGAGGCGGATCCAGCGCCTGTACCACTCTCAGAGCCTGACGTCGTTGGAGATGATGAGTTGGCTGTATTTTTCATCTTTTCGCTGCGATCCGGTTTCCGGGAAAAGGTTCTGGCCCAGTTTGCCACGCACACAAAACAGGCTCGCATGGAACCGGGGAACGTAGTCTTTGATCTCTACACCATCGAGGGTAATGAGGATACGCTGATTGTTTATGAGCGCTGGAAAAACGAGGCGGCGCTGATGGAGAAGCATTTCGCCCATCCTTATGCACAGCAAACAGGTGCGCTGCTGACTGAAGCAGTTCCCGGAGATCTGGTAGAGGCCATGCATTTTTCTACTGAAATTCGCTAGACGCCCTGTCACGCAATCAACGACCTGACACTCAATTCGATCACCGACCACAGAATAATCTGCATGATAATTGAACACAAGAATAGCCTGTTGGCGGCCGCCACAACTCTCGCTGCATTGCTCTCGATCAGTAATGCAAGCGCACACGAGTCACACGAGCACAACGACACCCAAGCAACGGATAGTGTCGACGACAGAAAGGCCATAGAACAATATGGACTGCCTTTGACACTGATGAACACCATTTACGAAGGTCAGATAACGGCAGCTGAAATGAAGTCCCTGGGTAACCTGGGCGTGGGCGTCAGTAATCACCTCAATGGCGAGCTGACAGCGGTGGATGGCGTTGTCTACTCGATAGCGGCTGATGGCACAGCGACGGTTGCCCCCGATGATCTGCAAGCCCCCTATATGTCCATGATCGACTTCGAGCCCACCCGAACCATTACGATCTCGGACATCAACTCCTTCAAGGATCTGGAACAAGCAGTGCTGGCGAATATCACCTCAGCCAACACCTTACACGTATTCAAGGCAAAGGGATTGTTCTCGTTCACTCGCCTCGCCTCCGCACACGGCGTCGAGGATGAGAACGTCGACTTCTTTGAATACCTGGGCAGTCGGCAGATGTACGATCTGGAGCAAACCGAAGGCACGATTGTCGGGATCTATACACCGGCCTATCTGGGAACCGTCAGTATTCCCGGTTTGCATTTTCACTTTCAGAACGGCGACAACACCATCGGCGGGCATATGGAAGACATTCGCTTTGACCAGCTACAGTTCGAGGTACAGGAAGTTGATCGCATCAATTTGGCGCTACCCAACGTGCAGAAGTTTCGCGATATCGACATGAAGATGATTCAACCGCCTTCAGGTGCTGGCGCCGGCGGTAGCGACAAAAAAGAATAAATGCAGCTGTCGGTGTCAGTCTTTCAAGAACGCCGTAGCCGGACTGTCCAGCGGCGGGTGGCCCGCGGGTGTCGTTGGCTGATTCTCGAAGTATTCGTCGAATTTCGCTTGTGCCTGATCGCCGAACAGAATCTGGCAGGCTTCGAGCAGCCCCGGTGATTTACGGATGTCATCTTGGCGTACCACCAGGGCAATCTTGGAACGACGACGCAGAAAATCTTCCAACTTCGTGATCATCTCGCGGTGAGCGGCCTGCTGAATCTCGCAACGCGTGTACTCGGTGCCTTGGATCAGTATCTCGGCTTGACGTGGATCTTCACGGATATTCTCAAGCAAGCCGATGGCCTCAAGGGCATAGCGCCGCCATAGTCGAGTACTGAGCTTCTCGGAGGATTCCGGTGCGGTATAGCTATCCAGATCCATCAATCTGGCCTGATGAAAGAATTCTTCTTTGAGCGCCTCATGGGGTTCTCCGTACCACTTGTAGTTGGGGTACTCCATACTCACGCCCATGTCTTTTACTATATCGCAGACCTCATTACCCACATTCAGGCAGTCGGTCAGTTTGCCGCCAAAGATGCTGAGATGGGCCTGTGCCTGATCGCTATCGATGGCATGTTTTCGTGATAATTGCAGAAAATCACGGCCCTTGCCGCCCTCGGTTTGAATCGCCAGTGGCCTCACGCCACAACGGGTAGCGATGATGTCATCCTCGACCAGAGGCGTCTCCAACGTCAGTCGTTTATTGATATTGTCCAGCACGAAGCGGATATCCTCTTCGGTGACCTGAACATCAGCATCCTTGACCGGCGTATCGGTGGTGCCAATGCACGTTCTGGCCCCCATTGGTATGACGAAGAACAGTCGGCCGTCGTCCGCAAAAAACGCCAGAACCCGGCGATTAGGTGTGAGGCGATCCACGATCAAGTGGATACCTTTTGAAAACGCATGACGGTGCTCGGTCTGCTGCCCGGTCAAACCATTGTGCTGATCCACGTAAGGACCACAGGCGTTTACTACTATCCTGGCACTTATGTCGAACGTCCGGTCATTGATCACGTCTCTTGCCTGAACCGTCCATAGGCCATTGTCTCTTCGCGCGCCCAGAGACTCCACATAATTGGCAGCCACGCAGCCCCGGTTCAACGCGGTGCGAATGAAGTTGAAAACGAAACGTGCATCATTGTCATGCAGGTAGGCATCGGAGTACTCAAAACCGCCGATGCTATCGTCTGTATTGATGATGCTCTCTTCCTGTCGAATGCCCTTGCGTGAGAACAAGCGCGGAATCCTGGTGAAGCAATTACCAAAAAACCAGTACAACCAGGTGCCAGCCCAAAGATAGATCGGGTGGTAGCGAAAGCCCTTACCAATGGTGGTAAAAAAGCGTATCTCCTGCACCGTCGAGGGATAGCTTTTTATCAGATGATTGCGGCTTTTGCACAGTTTTCTGACCAGCGCGAAGTCATAGGTTTCCATGTATTTAATGCCGCCCCAAGCCAGATTTGACGAGTGCATACTGGTCTGGCCGGCAAAATCCCCACGATCGATCAGCGCGGTCTTCAGACCTTTGCCTGCCAGTGCGGCTGCGGAGACCGCACCGTTGATACCACCGCCGATGATCAGCACGTCGTAAGTGGTTTGGGGAAGCTTGTCTATATTGCTTTCACGCAGTTGCATAGCTGGGGTACCTGATAAATCGTTGATTTGACCTGAATCGGTATGACTCTGGACAACAGCGCCCTGACGGGCTGTTGTTTTAGGCAGCTACTATTGCCACGTGCTTTTGGAACATTGTTCCATTTTTGTCGTTCAGGTGCAATACACTTGAACACCCGTAACTTCAGGGGCTTGGGTGTCACACGACTCGCTAATAAGTGTGTACACGCCTGATGTCGCATTTTGTACACTGTAGATCGGCCAATGTTGGTCTGCCTGGCGATTGCTGCTGCGCCTATAACCTGGCCATGTACTTGATCATGACATTCCGCATCCCCATACGCCTTGTCACTGTATTTGGTGTTACCACACTGGTAGCCGTGGCTGTTGGCATTGTGTTCTGGCTTGGTCTGGTCAGCGCCACGCAGAACACGCGCTTGCTGATGAGCGATCAGGCCCAGACTCTGATCAATGCCATGGAACGCGAGATCGATCTGTGGCTGAGCCCCATCCAGCAACAGGCAAACTGGATTGCTGCACATATCAATGCAAATGCCGGCCAACTCACCGAGCTTGCCAGCTTTGACCCATTCATGCTGGGTACTCTGGCTGCCACTCCTCAGGTAGCGGGCGTGGCGCTTGTTACCCCGGATGCACAAAGTCAGCGCTGGCAGCGCGCTGATGGAAAATCCATCGCCGCGGACTGGTCGAATCGCCCGGGCATCAGAAAATGGATAGATACGGGTAGACAAAGACGTGATTCCTCATGGATAGAGCCCTTCTTCACAGACACCATCAGCAAGACGATTCTTCTGCACGAGCTCCCTATCCACGCCGATGACGGCCAGCTACTGGTCATGCTGGCGCAGATCGTACCCGTCGAAGAACTCTCACGCCATATGATCGATTTGGCGCCGCGCGAAGGCATGACACCGTTCATCCTCTACGGTACTGATCATGTGCTGGCCCACCCCTCTCTGACCAAAGAGAGGACCGGGCATGATATTGCCGATTCACCATTGACTCGCCTTGACGAGCTGGATGATGAGGTATTGAAACGCATCTGGACACCGGATGAAGAGGAGCTGTTTTTCCTGTCCAGTGACGAGCAGCTTCACACCTCTGGCGTTTTCATCAAGGAACAAAAAAGGTTCTTCATATTCCTCTATCGATATATTCAAAAGTATGGCGAGGAGCCCTGGATCATTGGCGCCTACCTGAATACGGAAACGTATGGCGGTGCCGAGGGGGACCGACTGATGCGCAGTCTACTGGGCGGGCTTGCTGTGCTGCTGGCAGCCGTCGTCGGCGCATTCTTTCTTGGACGATATATAACGCGCCCCGTCACAGCCATTGCCCAGGCCGCACGCCTGGTGGAAGCCAACAAACTGGAAGATGTGCCACTCTTGCAGTCCAGCCATATGCGGGAACTGGATGATGCTGCGCGCTCCTTCAATCAAATGGTTGTTGACCTACGTGAGCGTACCCTGATTCGCCAGACGCTCGGACAGTTTATACCCGAAGAGGTTGCCAGAAATCTGTTGTCCGATGGCGGTTCACTGAAGACCGAAAATTCGGTTGCCACACTTCTGTACTCCGATATCGAGGGCTTTACTCGATTGACCGAGTCCCAGGGATCAACCAGGGTGGTTGCCATCCTGAACGCCTATTTTTCGGCTATGGTGGACATTCTGGAGCGTCATCAAGGTGTCGTGACTCAGTTTCATGGTGATGCCATTCTTGCCACCTTCAATGTTCCCATCAGCAATGATGAGCATGCCAGAAACGCCCTGCTGGCCGCATCACAAATGCTCAATTGCATCGATACTCAGACCTTCGCCGATCATTCACTGCGTATTCGCATAGGCATTGACACAGGCCCTGTCGTCGCCGGTGCAGTGGGTGCTGCCGGACGCCTGAGCTACACGGTGTACGGCAACTCTGTGAACCTTGCGGCCAGACTGGAAATGCTCAACAAGGAATTCGGAACCCGCCTGCTGATCTCCGACAATACCGCCAGACTTGCGGGTGATGTCATCCCCCTGCGTCTTGTCGGGGAGGTACCGATCCGGGGCCAGGCGGACACGATCAGAGCCTTTACTGAAGGTAGCGCATCATAAAGTCAGTGCCAAGGTCTCACTGGTCCACTTTTCGGCAATGGTACGATCGTGCGTGACCAGCACCACGGCCGTCTTGCTCATCGCCGTCACCTCGGCAAGTAGCCGCATGGTCTGCTTCTGGGTGACAGGGTCGAGTCTTGAGGTCGGCTCGTCGGCCAGCAAAATCCTTGGCTTCACGCTCAGGGCTCTTGCTATGGCAATACGCTGAAGCTCACCGCCGGACACCGCATCCGGTTTGCGATCAAGCAAAGTGGTACTGACCCCGAGTCGTTCCAGAAAGTCCTCGATGACCTGCCATTTGACGCCGTGGAGTTTAGCGACATCTTTCAGGCTTTTTTGCAGAGTGACATTGGCTGCAAACGCTGCCGGAGGGTCCTGGTACACTTTCTGAACATCTGTCCTGCCCAGTGCACCATCCTTGATCACCTTGCCCGATACAGGCTCTATCAAGCCTGCCAGAGTGTCCAGAAACGTGGACTTGCCCACGCCACTGGGGCCTGTGATGGCAATGCGTTTGCCCGCAGTGATAGACAAGTCTATGGGCTGTGTCATGACCGCCTTGTGTCGGCCGACGACAAGGCCTTCGGTTCGCATCACAAACTGCCCACTGGTATCCGAGGGCGTCTTCTCCCAGTACGAGGGATCAGCTTCTATCAGGGACTTTGTATAACTGTGCTTGGGTGCCTGCAATACGGTGTGAGTTGCTCCAGCCTCTACGATGTCACCGCCTTTCAATACCAGCAGATTGCCACCGATACGGTTGGCCACCATCGCGTCGTGAGTAATGACTATCAGTACGCCTCCCTTGCCCGGGACCTCGTTGAGCAGACTAACGACGGTACCGGTTCTGTCCGTATCCAACCCCTTGGTGGGCTCGTCCGCCAACAGTACCGGTGCGCCACCGGCTAACGCTGCCGCGAACGAGACACGCTGCCCCATTCCTCCTGACAGCTGATCGGGGCGCTTGAACTCTGCCCCTGTCAGCTCAAGATCATGAAAATTGGATTGTGTACATCGCTGAGATTCAGCCTTACTCAAGCCTGCGACCAGCCGGTGTGATTCATGAACTTGCTGGTATGAGCGCATGAGAGGATCGAGTGAGCGCCAGGGCTCTTGCGGCAACATGGCTAATGAGTGTCCCCATAGTTGCTGTCGAACTGAGGGTGACAGTGTGTCTATTCGAGAACCATTGAGCCAGATCTTGCCACAGGCTTTGAGTGAGGCGGGCAATGCTCCCATGATTGCCTGAGCAATCAGACTCTTGCCAGCACCGGTTTCTCCCATGATCACCAGCGCATTACCTGCTTCCACGCTAAAGGATACCGGCCCAATCAGAGCCTGCTTGCCATGACTGACGACCAAGGATTCAACGATTAGCATGAGACAAAGATCTTTTTGACTGGCCGGTGGCCAGGTGGACGGCCAGGACGGTGAGAACAAGGCAGGCAACGGGTTGCAATATGAGCCAGGGAGTTTCGCGCCAATAAGGCAGTAGTTCTGTCATCATGACTCCCCACTCAGCGGTGGGTGGTCGCACGCCGACACTGACGAAACCCAGCGCCGCCATGGCCGTTACGCTACTGGCAATACCGAACGCTGCCAGGGTCAGCAGCCCGGGCAACAAGTCGGGCAGCAGGTGACGTTTGATGATATGCACAGGCCCGAAGCCAAGCAGCTTGGCCGCCTCTACCGCAGGACTGGCCAGCAAGGTTCTTGATCGCTGCCGGCTGTAGCGAAAGAACTCCACCCACAGTGTCAGCGCTATCCCCACATACAAGGCCCACCAGCTGCCCGGCGCAATAGCGGCCATCATCAAGACCAGCAACAATCCTGGTAATGCAAGAATGGAACTTGATAGTGCATTGGCAATATGCTCCACCCAGCCACCTCGCCAGGCGGCCAGGACACCCAGTGCCACACCCGGCAAAGCGGCAGTGAGTACGGCCAGCACAGCCAGAGAGAGTGATAATTGTGCGCCTGCCAGCAGTCGGGCAACCATATCCCGACCCAGGTGATCGGTTCCCAACAGATAATGAGAATCTGGTGGAGACAGAATGTTTCTTAGCGACTGCCTGGCAGGGTCCAGGCCAAACACATCTGGGCCCGCCAATGCCAGGATAAGCATGATCAACAGTAAAGTGACACCGATGAGACGAGATAGGGACATCATGATGCGGCCACTCTGTCGCGAGGATCGATCAGCTTGCACAACAGATCGACGCCGAAGTTCAGGGCAACGAACAACAGCCCGAGCGTCAAGGCGGCGCCTTGCACCATGGGCACATCTCGCTCGAAAATCGCATGCACCAGTGCATGACCAATCCCCGGCCAGGAAAACACCGACTCGATAATAACAACCCCTTCTATCAGTAATGCCAATTGCACACCGACGTAGGCCACCAGTGGTGCTGCCACATTTCTCGCCACGTGACGCCGCACAGTGGCGGCTTGTGAAAGCCCCTTGGTTCTGGAGAACTGAAACCATGGGCTGGCCACAGCCTCAACCACGATATCTCTCAATACGCGGTTGGAGACCGCGGCCAGACTCAGAGCCAATGCCAGCGAGGGTAGTACCAGATGCCTGATCTCACCGTAGCCCGCCACCGGCAGCAGCTTGAATTGAACCGCCAGCAACAACATCAGAACCACAGCCAGAGCAAAGGCCGGAATGGATCGCACCGAGACAGACAAAGCCATCGACAAGCGATCCATCTTGCCTCCCGGATTCAGACCCGATAGAACACCGACCGGTATGGCGATCAGCAACGACATCACAATGGCGCTACAGGCCAACAGCAAGGATGCACCCAGCTGCCCTGAAATTTCCTGCCAGACCGGCTGACCACTGACCAGAGAACGGCCCAGATCCAGCGTCGCCAATTGTGTCAGCCAACGACCCATTTGCTGGAGAACCGGCTGGTCCAGCCCCAATTCCAGCCTGACGGCTTCAGCAACCTGGGCATCCATGACATCGTAGCCATAGCGCCCAGCGGCAATCCGGTACGCAGAATCACCCGGCAAGGCCTGCATCATGGCAAAACTGGCAAGACCGATGACCAGGACCACCAGCAATGCCTGAACCAGACGGGCGCTGCTCATCTGCAGTATTGCGGACACCAGCCTACTCCGACCAGCTCAGGGCCTGGAGTCCATAAGTGCGTTCCAATGGGTCTACCACGACACCCTGCAGCCCCTTGGCAGTGGCGACGGTGTGCTGGTACCAGACCACGGGCGCAACCGGAAGATCTTCATGTATCTGCGTGATGACCTGTCGGATCAGTTCATGGCGCTCCTTTGATTCGGCGGAGGCTGCAATGGTGCTGACAGCCTCTGCAACTTCAGGTGCCTGCCAGTTCATCGCGCCCCAGTCACCACCTCCAACGCCAAAATCTGATTGCACCGCACCGGTTGGATCGACGGTGGATGCATAGTTACGCGCATACAAAGCCACCGCGAGAGTGCCATCCTGATGACCTGCGGGTATCTCTGAAAAGTTCGACACGCTAACCTCCAGCTCAATCCCGATCTGGCGCCATTGATCCTGTAATGCCGCGCCTACCAGCGGCAGTTCCGGCCTATCGGGAAAGGTTCGAAGTGTCAGGCTGAAGCGTTCACCCTCACGCACAAGAATGCCATCCTCTCCTGGCGTCCAGCCAAGGCTGGCTAGCATCTCGCTTGCTTTCTCCGGACTATACTGCAAGGCTGGCAATGTCTTGTCATACCACTGCTGCAGTGCCGGGGGGAAAAGCTGAGTGGCAGCCGACTCTGGTGCGCGCATGATACCCGCTGCAATGCCCTCCCTGTCGATGGCCAGACTCAATGCCCGGCGAGCCGTCGGCGTGTCCAGTAGCGGATGCGCAGCATTCATCTTCAGCAGCATGACTCTGGGAATGGCGACCGATTGTACTTGTACACTATCAACATCGCCAAGGCGCCTGTACCCTGATGGATCGAGTGTGTGAACCATATCAGCGTCCCCACTCTCCGCCATCAAGGCCCTTGTTTCAGCGCGTTTCACGGCCAGGTAGCTGGCACCGGAGAGTTTCGCAGGCTCCCCCCAGTAGTCCTCGTATCGCGAGGTGGTCATCGATTGTGGAACAGACAGGGAGTCGACCTTGAAGGGGCCGGTGCCTATAAGGTTAAGCGATTCACCGGTTTCATCCGCAGAAGTTGATGCGGGTATGACCGTAGAGGAATGCGTCAACACAGCGGGCAAGATGCCATAAGGTGAATCGAGTGTCACGATCACATCATCCCCATCGGCACTGATCTGACTGATCGGCGCATCATTCAGTGGACCGGGGTTATCTGCAGCACGGGTTAGCGCCTCGGCGACATCGCCACTGCTCAGCACAGACCCGTCATGAAATGTGGCTTTTCGCAACGTGAATCGCCAGCTCAATCCATCCTCAGCCGCTTGCCAACTCAAGGCCAGCCCGGGTTGAAGCGTACCGTTCGCATCAGTACTGACCAGCGTTTCCATGACCCCCATTCTCAGGAAGATGAATCCGTCAGTGGCAGGATCAGATCCGGATATCTCCCAAGGCGTTGCGATGCGAATATCGGTACGTGCATCGGCGGCGTGCAGCGTGGTCGTTGTAATGCCAATGGCCAGGGCAATGAGCAGTTTTGGGAACATGATCTGAATCAATCCATCCTAATAATGATATGTTGTAACATAACAATACTATCACAAGAAACAGACATCGCGGCCCCCGTTATTTTTCATGAAGTACTGCCAACAGAGAGCAGACTTCCAAAAAGCACAAGCTGCAGGAAGCTGTCATCGCGCCTTGCAAACTGTGGTCAAAACTTACAAGGAGATCTCCTTCAAAACTGGGAAGCGTAGCCTGCTCACTGTAAATAAACGAACGCACTTTCCCGGCGTGTTCGAACAAGCAACTTGCAGAACGTCGTTCCACCTGCATGGCCGTGTTGTGCTTGCGCGTGGATTCTTCCAGTTACAAAAGCGGTGGCGATCCCATGATTATCCTCCTACTCCTGTTCGTGATCCTCGGATTATCATTACTGGCTGGGGGGATATGGCTAGCTGTTCTCGGGGGCAGCCTCTACTACGCGATGGCTGGTGCGGCCTTGATAGTTGTCGCCTTGCTGATTCGCTCAAGGCGGGGCAAGGCGCAACTGGTGTATGCGCTGCTGCTGGCAGCCACTGCAGCCTGGGCAATCTGGGAGAGCGGCTATGACTGGTGGCCATTGGCGACTCGTCTGGGCTTGCTGATGTTGCTGGCGATACCCTTGCTATGGCCTGCCAGAGAGGCGAGCCGAAAACCGGCCATTGCTCTGCGGTGCATCTGGGCGTTAACCGGCGCCTTGCTGCTCGGCAGTCTCTTCAATGATGCTCATCGTATTGAGGGTGAACTGACGAACGAGTCCGTGGTAACCAACCCTCAACTCGGTGAGACTGGCGATAACAATGATTGGTCAAGTTATGGTCGCAGCAATTATGGTCAGCGCTATTCGCCACTGGAACAGATAACGCCTGACAATGTTGCCCAGTTGCAGCCGGCTTGGGAATACCAGACTGGGGATCTGAAAACACCGGACGATGTGACCGAGACCACCTACGAGGCAACGCCACTGAAAATCGGCAACCGCCTGTTCCTGTGTACACCTCACAACTGGCTGATCGCCCTGGATGCTGATACCGGTGAAGAGCAATGGGTTTATGACGCTCAGGTACCAGCAGAGAGTCAACGTCAGCACCAGACCTGTCGCGGCGTCTCCTATCTGCCAGCAGAAGGTGAACCAGACACAGACACTGCCGAGCCACTTTCTTCAAAGCCTGCCCGGACTCTGGCAGCCATGCGTTGCGACGCTCAACTGTATATGCCGACCTCAGATGCACGCCTGATTGCGGTTGATCCAGTGAGCGGTGCACGCTGCAGCAACTTCGCTGAAGACGGTGTGCTCGACCTGATGCACAACATGCCTTTTGAACAAGCAGGCTACTACTACGCAACCTCGCCTCCCGTGGTGACACAGGACCTGATAGTGGTTGCAGGAGCCGTAAACGACAACTACGACATCAATGCCCCCTCTGGCGTGATTCGCGCCTATGACGCCCGAACGGGGGAGTTGCGCTGGAATTGGGATTCAGCGAACCCTGATGACACCGCACCGATTGCCGAGGGCGATACCTACGCCACCAGTTCACCCAATAGCTGGTCGGTCGCCAGTGCAGATGAAGAGCTTGGACTGATCTACTTCCCCATGGGTAATCGCACCCCGGACCAGCTGGGCATGTATCGCACGCCAGCGGAAGAGAAATACGCAAGCTCCGTAGTGGCATTGAGTTTAGAGACAGGTGAAGCGCAATGGGTGCAGCAGTTTGTTCATCATGACTTGTGGGACATGGATACCCCAGCGCAACCGAGCCTGGTGGATATTGAAACTGAAGAAGGTCTGCAGCCAGGACTGGTTGTGCCAACCAAGCAAGGTGACGTCTACGTTCTGAACCGGGAAACCGGTGAGCCACTGCTACCCATTACCGAAGTGCCTGCTCCGCAAGGTACGGTAGAAGGTGATTGGACATCCCCCACACAACCGGTTTCTGGACTTAGTTTCACCCCAGAGCCACTACAGTCCAAAGACATGTGGGGTGCCACCCTACTGGACCAGATGATGTGCCGTATTCAATTCCAGTCACTGCGATACGAAGGGCGCTACACCCCTCCTTCCGAACAAGGCACGCTGGTGTATCCCGGCAATTTCGGTGTTTTCAACTGGGGCGGCGTTGCGGTGGACCCCGAACGTCAAGTCATGTTCGGTATGCCTTTGTACCTGGCTTTCACCTCAAAACTGGTAGCCAAGCAGGACGACAAATCACCCAGTGGAGAAACCAACCAGGGTGAACAAGGCCTGAACGAGAACGCCGGTGCCGACTACGCCGTGGCACTCAGCCCCTTCCTGTCGCCGCTGGGCATTCCTTGTCAGCAGCCACCTTGGGGCTACGTTGCAGGCGCTGACTTGCGTACTGGCAAGATTCACTGGAAACACAAGAACGGCACCATTGAAGATATGACCCCGCTTCCCCTGAAAGTGGAAATGGGCGTACCCGGTATCGGTGGCCCCATCATCACCCGAGGCGGTGTCGCCTTTCTGGCAGCCAGCGTCGACGACTACTTTCGCGCCTATCGTGTGACTGATGGCGAGCAACTGTGGGAGCAGCGTATCCCGGCTGGCGGTCAGGCCACACCGATGACTTACCTGAATAGCCAAGGTGAGCAGATGGTGGTTCTGGTGGCCGGTGGTCATGGGTCGATCGGGACAGCGGCCGGGGATTATGTGTTGGCTTACAAGTTGGGTGCCGTTGGGCTTTAGTATTACCAATTCCGCTGCACTTGGGAGTTGAAACACTGTGAAACGCCCTGCCTCGTTATTGCAGGTAGGATGTCGCTTTCACGATGAGTCCAAAACCTGAAACCATGCGTCGGATATTTACAGCGGCAATCCTATTGCTGGTTGGATTGGGTGCCACCGGGTGCGGTTCCAGTCCAACCACGCTACCGAACCGTATCCCCGATACTCTACGGATTGCCACCTACAACGTTCACTACATTGTGCTTGGCAAAGAGACCGGCGCCTGGTCTGTGGGTGACTGGGAACGCAGAAAGGGGCCACTGAATACCGCCTTCGGTGCACTGGACGCGGATATCGTCTCTTTTCAGGAGATGGAAAGCTTTTCCAGAGGCAGTGATGGCGGTGTCAATCTGACGCTGGACTGGCTGCTGGAGAAGAACCCGGGCTATGCGGCCGCAGCTGTCGGTGACTGGCGCGAGTTCCCATCCACCCAACCGATCTTCTACCGGAAAAGCCGTCTGAAGTTATTACAGCAAGGGTGGTACTTCTTCTCGGATACCCCGGATATCATCTACTCACCTACCTACAACGGCTCCTACCCGGCGTTCGCATCCTGGGCACGTTTCGAGGATCTTGAGAGCGGCAATGCTTTCACTGTCGTGAATATGCACTTCGAGTTCAAGAGCTTCTCCAATCGCACCAAGTCCGCCGCGCTGGTGGCTGAACGAACCGCACCGCTCATCGAGGCGGGAGAACACGTCCTGCTTGCAGGCGACTTGAATGCCTGGCACGGTATGCAGCCGCTCGAGACACTGGAGCAGATCGGGCTGAACTTCCTGCCGGTACGCGGTACCACCTACCATATGAATCACGGTATCAACCTCATGGGCGCCATCGATCATATCGCGCACACAGAGGGCCTACAAGCAGTCGGCGAGCCTGTGGTTCTTCGACAGAAGTTCGACGGCGAGTGGCCGACCGACCATTACCCGGTGATAGCGGACTTTCGATTTTCGATCAATTGAGGCCGGCACACGCTACGAAATGGAGGCGCGCTAAGCCAGCATCGTCATCACCAGCCGAATAATCACCTCTTTCTGTTGAGGATCTGACTCGGCGATCAATAGCGTTAGCGCTGCCAGCCCTGTGTCATTGATTACAGGTTCGTCACGCTCGTTGAGCAGGCGAGCGTTTCGGTGCAAAAAATCCACAAACAGGAAGGCTCCACAGTTCGACCAATCTTTCCATGGCATCACGTGGACTGGGAAGCTTACCTCCTGCCTGACCCTCAGGCTCTTCAAGCAGGCCCTCATCGTACTGTTGTAACCACGAGAATGTCCGGGTATAGCGGCTGACGATACTGACAAGACCGCTGCCTGCCTCAGCCTTCAACTCAGGTGCACGTGCAGTTTTCTCGATCAGAACAAGGGCCTGGCGTAACACTGCCGCATTTTGCTCGAAATGATGTTGATCGACAGAATAGCCTTTTAACAAGTGCTCACGCAGAGTGTTGGTCGCCCACTGTCGAAACTGCACGCTTTGCTTGCTGTTGACCCGATAACCGACCGAAAGAATGGCATCCAGGTTGTAGTGCTGCAGATTCCTTTCCACCTGACGCTTGCCTTCAGTTTGAACTACCAAGAATTTCTTAGCAGTTGCCCGTTCCTCAAGCTCTTGTTCTTTGTAGATATTTTTCATGTGCATCAACACATTTTCCGGAGTAGTTGCAAACAACTCTCCCATTTGTCGTTGAGTCAACCACACGGTGTCCAGCTCATGGAGCACTCTGACACTGACTCTACCTTCTTCAGATTGGTAGATTTCTACGTTGTTTTTCATATTTTGTTCATCCGCTTACGGCATGTTCACCCTGAGGCTTTTCACGATGAACAAGCCGATTCCTGATCGAATGTAACACCTGGCCTTGCTGCCAAGCATCATGCAAAGGCTCATTCATCATGCTGATCAGTGCTTGTACCCACTCCCTGAGAATATTTTGCATCGCAATGCAGCGGTCAGTATCTGGCGTTAGGATGTGAACCAGTTATCACTAGCGGCAAGGATGTTTACGACAATTTTTTACAAGAATTACCGATCGTGGATATTGAAAAGCACTGCAACAGAATATCCACCTGAATTTGAAACAATGGAGCTAAAGCAATGAGTTCAACACAACAGTCAGCCAACAAAAATTCAGCCAAAGCAAGTAACGGAGCTAAAGCCATGAGTTCAGCACAACAATCAGCCAAAAAGCAGATCAATCAATTTTCCGAATTACAGTCCAAGTCAGTCCAGCCAATGCGAATCTTCGGCGGCCTGGCTGCTGATGCGATAGAACAGCTCGTTCGCAAGAACTACGCGGTCATGGGAGACTTCCTCGATTTTTCCGTCAAGCAAGTGCAGCTTCCAATCAGTGGTAACAACCCACAAGAGATCTTCTCTTCGCGCATGCAGGAATTCAGTGCCTTTGGCGAACTGATGAATAGCCGCGCATCAGAGTATGCAGAGTTGGTCAGCACGTTGTCTGATCGTACTCGGGAAACGACCAATGAGGCTGCCGAACAAGTTCGCGAAGTAGCCAACGATGCAACCGATCAGACAAAGCGACTTACTGATAGCGCCATCTCGCAGACAAAAGAGGCAATGAATGACGCTGCCGATCGTACCGAAGAGGCTGTTGAAGATGCCAGTAGCAATGCGAAGAAGGCTGCCAACGATGCGACTGACAATGCAAAAAAAGCAGCTGACGATGCAACTGACAACGCCAAGAAAGCGACTGATAAAGCGGCTGACAATGCGAAGAGTGGTGCTGCCAAGGCTTCCAACAGCGCGAAGAAGACTGCTTCCAAAGCAAAGACAAGCGCCTGAACATAGGGCTTGCTGAAGATAATCACATTGCCGATATTGGCTACAGGAAATTCTTACGTGAATAATAATAAATCAGAAAAATTTGTATCCGATGTGGCCAGCGTCATGGCCATGCGATTGGCGATGCTTCCCATGATGTGGGTGCTTGATCCTGCCAAGGCTGAAAAGGAGACCAAGAAGATGTTCTCTGAAAAAGAAGATGCCATGCAGGAGTCTATCCAACAGATGATAATTGCACCCATGATGTTCTCGTTCGATGTCTGGCAAGGTCTTTTGAACGGCGACAAGGATGGCGGCATAGGACGAGCCCAAGAGCAGGCTGAAAAACGAATCTCGTCTCCCTACCTGTCACGCGTCAGTGCAAACCGTCGCAGACTGTCCAAGGGCGGCTAACTTCGAGCTAAAGCTGACTTGCCCGGGAGTCGTTCAGGAAGTCTCCCGGGCAACATTGAAGATCATGTTTCGGTAGTTCCAAAGATTCGGGCAAGCGCAGGTCTCATCAGCTTTACAGCTACACTAATGGTCACTACAGTTACCATAATGTTCAATATTGGTAACTGTAATGACCAAAAAGGTTGCTGCCAAACGTAGTCCGGTGGTCTTTCCCAAAAATCGGAAAATTCTGGAACAGCTGGGAGAGAATATCAGGCTGGCCTGTAAACGCCGCGCTTATACACAAACCCTGATCTCTGAGCGGACCGGACTAGGCAGGTTGACCATTCGCAAGATAGAACAGGGAGATCCCACTGTTTCTATCGGCCACTATGTCGCTGTGCTCAGCGTTTTGGGACTGGTGGAAGATTTCGCACAGGTGGCCAATGACGATGAACTTGGCCGGAAGCTGCAGGACATAAAACTTCTGGGCGAACAGAAACGGCATTCGCAATGAGCACGAGGTTTTTAGCCGAAGCGAACAACAACTCATGGCTGGGGCGTTCAATAAGAGCTGAATAGTCACGCGCTGGCGTCAAGTTCACTGAAGTGTTGTTCGAGAAAGTCCAGGCAGACACGAAGCTTCGCAAGATTGGCAGAGCGTGTCGAATAGACAGCCCAGACGTCGGCATTCTGGCTGTAGGCATCGAGCACTCTGACCAGCGTTTTCTCTTTCAGCATGGGGCCAACATCCCACATGGAGCGCAGCAGGATCCCGCGTCCGTGCAAGGCCCACTGCAGCACGATCTCGCCATTATTCGATGCCATTTGCAGGCCTCTACGAACAAGGTCGCGGGGTCTCCATGCCAGAACAGAATGTGGCAGTTGTCAGCCACATCATACCCACGCATCCGGTGCCTACACGCATCATCGCAGACCCCACCTCGGCCCTGCAGGCACGTAACCTGAAAAAGAACTGCGAGCATTTTGGCATCCCGTTGTTCGACACCAATGATCCCTTGCAGGGTATCGAGCATGTAGTGGCCACACAGACGCTGGTTTACCGTGTCGCCAGCAACATGCGAATTTGTATAGACGGCACACTACCGCCGGGGACGACTGCCAAGGACCTGGTGCTTGCAGTCATCGGTCGCATTGGTGCACAAGGTGCCTGCGGGTTTGCAGTCGAATACTGCGGCAGCGCGATTGAGACCCTGTCAATTGAAGCACGATTCACACTGTGCAACATGACGCTTGAGGCGGGCGCTCGCGGTGCGCTGGTGGCACCCGATCAGAAAGTCTTTGATTACGTCTTGTCACGTGCACCGGACATCATCGATAACCATGGAGAGGCGGCACTGGCACAGTGGCGTGAGTTGTACTCCGATGCGGATGCCCTGTTTGATGTTGAACATCGCTTCGATGCCGGCGACGTTGCGCCCCAGGTCACCTGGGGCACCAGTCCCGATCGGTGCGCCTATCGATGGACGCATTCCGGCACTCAGCGAGCTTCCGGACGGCCCGGTGCGCAGCAGCGCCAAGCGTGCCTTGCATTACACCGGACTGGCCGCCGGATCACCCATCGAAGGCATCCCCATACAACACGTTTTTATCGGCTCTTGTACCAACGGCCGGATCGAAGACCTGCGTGCCGCTGCCAGCATAGCCCGTGGCCGTCATGTGGCTGATGGTGTCCGTGACATGGTGGTGCCCGGATCAGGAGCCGTGAAGCTGGCGGTGGAGGCCGAAGGGCTTGATCAGGTATTCATCCAGGCGGGGTTCGAGTGGCGTAATGCCGGCTGTTCGATGTGTCTGGCGATGAACGACGAAGTGCTCGAAGCTGGCGTACGCTGCGCTTCAACCACCAATCGAAATTTTGAGGGCCGCCAGGGTAGAGGCGCAATCACCCACCTTCTGAGTCCGGCGATGGCCGCTGCCGCTGCCGTCACTGGGTACCTGACCGATAGTCGTCAACTGGATATCCTGCCATGAACACGCATACCCACATCGAGGGGCATGCCGCTGCCCTGCGTATAGTGAACCTGGACACGGATCAAATCATGCCCAAGCAGTTCCTGCGCGGCATCGACAAGTCAGGGCTGGAACAGGGTCTACTGCATGATCTTCGCTTCGACGCCCTCGGTCAGGCAAGGCCGGATTTCGTATTGAACTAGACTGTACATGCCAACACGTCGATCCTGATTGGCGGCTCCAATTTTGGCTGCGGGTCGAGCCGGGAACATGCAGTGTGGGGTTTGCAGCAGTACGGCATACATGCAGTGATCGCTACCAGTTTTGCCGAGATCTTTCATGGCAATGCGATGAACAATCAACTTCTGCTGGTGACTCTGCCACCAGACCAGGTAGAGCAATTGATGGATGAGTCGGACGATGCAAATGGCCTCTCGATCAAGATAGACATCGCTGCACAGACACTGCATAGCTCACATGTTCAGGCTTGCTTTGAACTGATGCCACGCCATCGCAAGATGTTTCTTGAAAACCTGGACAGCATCGGACTCTCTCTGACCTACCAGGATCAGATCACACGCCTTGCTCAGAAGCACTGGTCACAACAACCCTGGCTACACAATGTGGCGGAGTTTTGCACACGGACTGGGAATGAACCATCATGAGATCTGACAAGTGCTCTTTGGGGACCAGGAAGTCATCTACATGCGCCTTTCAATTGAGCATATCTACCCTGTTTTCAACAAACTTCTGCACGGCCAAAACGCCACACAGCACCTTCAACAGGGCGAGTAGCGCTTGGGATGCTAGCTGAGGACTGCACCGCAAAATTGTCACTAATATTACAAATCAGCCTACTGACTTCATTTCCTCCCAGGTTTGACGCTATACTTGATGTAACAACACCCGCCAAGGCTATGTTCTTCTTAGATCACCCTCAAACTGGCGGGTTTTTTTTGCATGAAATTTGAGAGGAGCTCTTTTTTCATATGGATTATTCCAAGCCTGCACTATCTTTCAAGCAGCAAGTAGCTCTTTTGAGCGACAGAGGACTGACGATTGGCGACAGTCGTAAAGCTGAGATTTTCCTTTCTCACACCAACTACTACCGACTGGCAGCGTATACGATCCCCTACCAGATCGGAAATGGGAATCATCAATTTGTTCAAGGCACTCATCTCGACCGAATCATTGCCGACTATGAGTTCGATCGCTCCCTGAGATTATTGTTGCTGGATGCCATTGAGCGTATGGAAGTGTCGCTCCGTGCGCATTGGGCTTATTTCATGGGTCACAAATTTGGAGCTCATGGCTACGCTCAATACCACAAACGAATATACAAAAACCAACACAGACTGAACCAAAGCCTCAGTGAGCTAGAGGCTCAAGTAGACAGAAGCAGTGAGCCATTTATCGCCCACTACAAAAACACGTACAGCGAATCATTACCACCCGCTTGGGTTGTTTGCGAGGTCATGTCACTGGGTCTGCTATCGAAGATGTACAGTAACCTCAGTGCCTATACTGTTCGCCGTGAGATCTCTGCAATTTACAAAATGGATGAAGGCTTCCTGGAAGGGTTTCTTGAACATTTATCTTACGTCCGAAATGTCTGTGCTCACCATGGTCGCGTGTGGAACCGGCACCTGATGAAGAAAATGCCCTTGCCTAGAGGCAAACCAGCAGGCCTGAGGGACAATATCAATGTCGAAGCTGAAACTGAACACAAGATTTACAATACGCTCGTCTTGCTCATGCACTGTATATCTGTTGTATCAATGCCCTGTAGCCACTGGTGTCAAAAGCTGGAAAGCCTTTTGGATGATTTTGACATGGATATCACCGCAATGGGGTTTCCGCCAGATTGGAAAGATCGGCCATTGTGGAAACTTCATTTGAATGGCGACTTATAGCGCTCAGGTGGTAGCACCTTTGGTAGAGACAATCTACTAACCTCTCTACCAGTTACCTGGACTGCCTTCTTGCGTCATTTTACAGAATTCCTGGAACCACTCGAACTCTCACAATCAATTTTCACCGCCCGTGTCCTTTGTGATTGCACACAGACTCTGTGCACGTTTGGAGAAAGGCGATAATGAGAATAGAGTCGATTTCTGATGCCTGTCACTAAAAACAGCTACCCGCCCAACTGCGCCAGTTCAAATGCATACTTCTGCCTTTCCCGCCTGCCCTGCTCAGAGGAACCATTGATCAAAGCCTCCAGCCGCTCCAGATTCACCGGGCACATACGCACCTCCGCGATCACATTGCCATATACAGGGTCTGTGACTTCTATTCGAGTTTCACCTGCAGCGGGTTGTGCCGCGTCATGCACTTCAGATTGTGCTCATCGATAACGCTATAGTCCAGCAGGTTCTCTCGCAGGAACCGTGATAGCAGGGCCTGAGAGAAAGCATTCATCTCAAACAGATAGCCTGGTATACGATTGGTGACCGCCTCGCCTTCAAGCGCGACACCTTGCGACTCAACCAGTAAGCTACAGAACGTCCTCATTCTGCTCGTAATGACACATCCGCTTACGGCGCCCCCATGCTGAGGCTTTACGTGAATCCTTCCTCATTGAGCTGGTCAGAGATGCTTTCTCGCACTAGCACCGCACTCAGTTCCAGTCTTTACTGTGAGAGAATTCTTTCATCAGTCCAAACAGCTGGCAGGACGGCAATGACTCAGATTGGCAAGACGATTCAGATATTCCTGCCGGATGGAAATCCCAGAGGACTACGCGTTGCTGAAATCACCAGTCGCACGGTAAGTGCAGTCCAGATTCCGCGTTCCAAGCTTGATCAGGCGGCCTTGAGAGCCGAGCTTTCAGGTGTTGGGGTATATCTGCTCTTCGGTTCAGACGCGGCCAAACCCAGGGTATACATTGGTGAGGCAGAAAATTGTCTCAGCCGACTCAAGCAACACAACAAGCAGAAAGACTTCTGGGCACAGGCGATAGCGTTCATATCAAAAACTCAGCATTTCACGAAAACCCATATCAAGTATCTTGAATGGCTTTGCTGCGATACTGCGCAACGGGTTAACCGGTTTACCCTTGAGAACGGCAACACGCCCAGCAAGCCTCATGTTCAAGAATCAGTGGAAGCGGATCTTCTGGACAACTTCGACTCAATGCAATTACTGGTGTCCACCCTTGGCTACCCAGTCTTTGATGAAATAAAAAAACCCGACAATGCGCATCTTGTTTTCTGCAAAGGCAAGAGCGCGGATGCCGAAGGGGAGTATTCCGAAGAAGGACTTACAGTGTTCAAGGGATCGACCTGCAATCTTATAGGGACTCCTAGTCTGGGAAATTGGGCAGTCAGTGCTCGTGCCGAATTAGTTGATTCCGGAACGCTGTCTGAACAAGATGGTCTACTAGTGTTTCAGGAAGATCATGTCTTCACATCACCAAGTACCGCCGCTGTTGTAGTTTTGGCAAGACAGGCAAACGGGTGGTTAGAGTGGAAGTACAAATCCGGGAAGACCTTGGATGAAGTCGTCCGGCAATCACCGCGTTAGAACAGCACGATCTGCCCGTATTGAACTCCCGGAAAATGCAGGCTCCCGAAAGCCTGATATTACACGGACCAAATCTGTCCGGCTTCCTACCCAATCGGCTTGTTTATCAAGAGGCCTGTCTCGCGACACACTGGGCAGCTAGTGGTGTAACCGCTTGATAAATTCCAGTTATAGTCTAACTTCATAATAGTACTTTGCAACCTGTTGAAGTGATTGAGAATGCCTAAGCGTCATGTGGTTAAGTTGTCCGAAGAAGAGCGCCATGCTCTGGAGCAGATCTGTAAAACGGGACGCATAGCGGCGCAGAAGCGACGACATGCACAGATTTTGTTACTGGTTGATCAAGGAGAGCATGGTCCTTCGATGACCGATGCCGAGGTTGCTGAGCGAATGGAACTGACCACCCGTTGCATCGCAAAGACACGCCAGCGATGTGTGGAAGAAGGATTGGAACTGGCGCTGCAGCGTAAGAGACGCAGTCGAGAGCGAACGGCAAGATTGGATGGCGATGCGGAGGCCAGGCTAGTAAGCCTGGCTTGCAGTGATGCGCCAGAAGGCCAGGTGCGTTGGACGTTGAAGCTGTTGAGCGAGCGTCTGATTGAGCTGGAAATTGTCGAAAGCGTGGCTTATGAAACGGTGCGTCAAGTTTTAAAAAAACATCATAAAACCTTGGCAGAAACGCATGTGGTGCATAGCGCCTAAAGAGGACGCGGGGTTTGTCTGCCAGATGGAGGCTGTACTGGATGTGTATAAAAGACCTTTTGATGCAGAGTATCCTGTGGTTTGTATGGACGAGACAACCAAACAATGCACGCGTGAGGTACAAAAACCGATCCCGGCATCGCCTGGCCAAAGTGAGCGCTACGACGGAGAGTACGAGCGCAATGGAGTTGCCCACCTGATGGTGTTCTATACGCCATTGGAGAGTCGACGCACGGTGCGTATTGCCGACAATCATGCGTCGGGCGAATGGGCCGAAGGCGTCCGTGACCTGGTGGAGAATCAATACCCCCACGCGAAAAAGATCACGCTGGTTATGGACAACCTGAGCACTCATAGCGGAGCCTCCCTATACAGCAATGGCACTCGGATAAGCAATCACTGCTCGTACATATGACAGCAAGTTCGCGCGGCTGATCGCGGAATATCCAACAATTTGCGCGATTTGGGCCTTCGTTTAATGGCTCTTGGTTCTCGTCGTCCTGGGCGATTTGCGACCCGAGGTCCTGCAACCGCTCGTAGTAAATAAGTCCAACCTTGAGCATCAAGTTGCTGGCCACACTGGGACCAGGCGCTCCACAGTTGCACGGTATGTCGGAAGCTGATTGAGCGCGGCTCCCGATGTGTCAGAGTCGCGGCTTCACTCATCAATAACCGTGTCAAATTGTAAGCAAGCAGGTGCACCCAGAGTTCCTTCCTGATCATCTCGGCACTGAGACAACTCAGTATCCCTGCGTCCAGAGCGCATTTGAGCGAGCGAAAATCTGTCTCCACATTCCATCGACGTAGGTACAGTGCAACAATACCTTTAGCGCTGACCTCACGTTGGTCAGTGAATGAGGTAATGTAAAAGGTATCCTGATATCCACGACGACGGCTGATCACCTGACGAACTCTGATTTTCCTGGGGCACGATTCGTAAGTCTCGGCATCCATCCATTCAGGCCTGACCGGACGATTCAGCGTCAGGTAGGCGCGTCTTTTTTCGGGGCGAGAGCGACTGCCGTTGATTTCGAAAACCCCATCGCAGCCGATATTCTGCAGCATCACAAATGTCCAGTAGGTCTCGTAGATCGCGTCGCCGACCAGAACGTCCCCTTGCGTCAAACTGCGAGCCAGAGTCCTCATTTGCGACAGCTCCCCCGTGGTTTTACCCTTGGCTGGTGCTATCAACGCATCAATGATCGCACCCGTGGCCGCGCACGACAATGCAACCATGCGAGCTTCGGGAAAACCAACCCCTTTTTTCTGACTGGAGGGCTGCGGAAACTCTCGCTGGTTGTCGGGCGTGTCCGGCATCGAGAGCCCAGTGCCATCGATGAAATAGACAGAACGCCCACGCCAGAGCCACTCGGGCGAGGCGTTATCACTGACTTGTTGGCCAACTGCTTTGAAGAGCGTTTCGACCAGCACTACGGGCAAGCGGGCGCGCGCCTCACAATAAGCTGCTGTCGATGTTCCCGGCGGACGCAGTCCGTGGTTCAGACAACGGATGATGCGATCGTTGACCGCCCGTTGGCAGGAGCTATCGTCGTTTAGCACCTGTGCGACGAACATCGCCAGAGTCTCAGTCGGGGGATAGGTGCGCTCTCGATGCGCAGGAAGCTGAGCCTCGATGGTGGCCAGGAAGCGATCATCGGTAATCAAATTGAAGACACCGACAGAGTCGAGTCTGGCACGAAGGTGTTGCTCTGAGGGCAACTCACAGGTAGGCTGCATGGTGGCTGGTTCCGGTTACGTTGATTGTTTCGCAACCTGAAACGTACTCGCCGGAACCGGCCACTGCAACCTTCAAAAATCGCTTTTAGATTAGAGCTTTGGATCTAAACCGAGTGCCATTGCCCTATACAGAACGTTCGAACCCGCCGTGGCACATGCGCTTATGCAGAAGCTTGAGTTTGTCTTTACACCCAAGCATGGCAGTTGGTTGAATATGGCTGAATGTGAGTTCAGCGTTCTGGCCAGGCAATGTTTGGATCGACGCATTGCCGACGTGCCTACGCTGACCAAGGAGATAGCCGCATGGCAGACCCATCGCAACGAGAACGCCAAGCCTGCCGACTGGCGCTTTACAACCGACGATGCTCGTATCAAACTCAAAAGGCTTTACCCGAAAGTATCATGCAGTTAACCTACTAGTTCACTGCAGTGAAATCTGGAGTAGATCGTTCCCCTCTTTCTCATCAGCTGCAAATTCAACTGAGCAGAGGCCTTCTGAACGCGTTTGTCTTGTATCAGCTTTAGCAGACTGTTGGCGCTGAGCGCATATAGGGTCATTTGATGCTGGCCAGCGTCCTGATATTTCCCTTTTTTGATGAAGACCAAAGGAAATGATAACCAGAAACGAAGCCGTTCGATCCAGCCTCCCTTCGGAAACAATTCATTGGAGGCAACGTTTACATGCCCACGTAGTTTGTTGTTCGCCCCCTTCGGGTGCCATAGCACAAGAACTTCCATGACACTCATGTTAATAACAGCTAGTCGAGGCGCGAAATAGCTATTGGTCGACGGCATACAACTCATTGACCAGAGCGAATGTTCAGTCCTTCTTGGCATAGGCACGCAGTTTTTCAGGTATGTTCTCAATATCTCCAAGGCCATGTCGGATTGACCGTGCTCCAGAAACCTGGTGTACCTTCCTTTGGTACGTTGAACGAATTCTTCCGGAAATTCCTTTTTTGGTGACTGATCCAACTGGTTTTCCATTTCGGGGTTCAGCAGCCATAGGTCTTGCTCTTCCTGAGAAATAACAAGATCCAGTTTCGTCTCGCCGCTGACTTTGCTCACATGAACAATATTCGACAGCTTCATTCCCAGGCCTTCAGCTGCATTAATTCTTCTCTGCTCTTCTGCGTTGAGATTTTTCCTGGCGACTCTGGAGAACGTGAAACCGACGATATTTCCGTGCTTTCTTCGATGTTGACCGAAGCGACTGCGAACATCCACGGATTGCCCGATATAGAAGGTTGAATCATCGAACTCAAGCAGATAGATACCGCACCTGCGCTTTGCACGTCCGATCAAGCGGGCAGTCGTCTGAAGCGAGGTTACCGGTTTCAACGGTGGATAACCCAGTGATTGAACCCAACTTGCCTTGTTTTTCCATTCCTTTGAAACTCGTGAATTTTCAGGAGATACAAGCCGGTAAAAATTTACCGGCACCGGGGAGCATCAACACCGCATGCGTTGGCCTGGACTGTTCAGAAATTCACATAGCTGAACGAGCTAGCGTTGCCTCGCTTGAAGTATTTTCGGACATCGGCATTCATGTATTTTTCGCGGATATCGTCCGAGGCTACTTTGCCTGTGAACTCCACCCTATCGCTCAGTGACATTGTTCGAAATTCATAAGGAATTGTGCCACCTTGATGCCATTTTTCAATCTCATAAACTTCCTTCGTGACACCCTGAAAAACCGGAAGTGCATACCGAGCCTTTTCTCTTCGACTGCCCATGACCCAAGTTCCCCGAGTCGCTTCGTATAACTCCTTTGCTGGCATATTATGTCGATACGTCTGGTTGATGCGTATCAAGATCACATTGTCTTCAAACACCACCTCTTTGGCAGCGTAGTGTCCTATCACTTGTTGAACTGTCATTCTTCCGAAATCCTTGCTGCCACTACCACGGGTAATGTTAGTCAGATTCTCTATACCAATCAGATCAATGGCTGCAGCCTCAACATCAAAGGCTGCCTTCTCATCCCGTAGGTTATGCGCGAGAATCTCGATCTCCGGCAGACGAGAGCTGTCGCGGATCTCCTGTATCTTGGCGATCTTGGCCGATTCCCCAGTCTCCGACAAATGATCCAGTACACGGCTCTTGACGCCCTTGCCGATGTAGAACGGCTTTCTGGTGTCAGGGTCGATATACAAATAGACATAATTCCCCAGAAGTTCTTGAATATGAGGGGGTAGATCAATGTAAGTGTCCATTACTATTTCTCCGTTTTCATCCTATAACGTGAATTTGGCCTTGGCTTAAGCATGAGCAATTCTTGCCACGCGTAATTTACTTCTGCCAATCCAACTCGATTCCTTCCTTGCGATCCGGTTTGCTGCCTACCGGGCCCCACCAAACGCAATCAAATCATAAACCAGCCGCGAAAACTCCTTCGCCTTATCTGGATTAGATAACAGCTGCATCATCTGATTCCGATTAGCCTCATTGCTCTCAATCACCGCATCATCCACCGCCTTGGGAAAATCGCCCAGCATGGCCTGCTCACGGGTGTTGGTGCGTAGCTGCATCATGGCGCGCTCGTTTTCGCTGACCTTGTCGGCAACGGTGTGAGCAAAGTTGACGCAATCCTTGTCGCTCAACTCATCCATCAAAAAGATCTCATTCAACCGCGAGATAATCTGCGACAGAAATTCCTCTTTCGGGTCCTTCGCTTTGGCAGTACCAGCTCCCTCACTCGGATCCAGCTCATAGCCTTCGGCATCTTCACTGAGCTTCAGGTTCTGCTGTTTCAGCTTCGATAATCGGTAATGACTCAGCACCACGTTGTCCAGATCAACTTCATCCTCGGCCACATTGGTTTCTCTGAGCATGGGGCGTAGCTTGCGGGCGAAGAGGCTGAGCTTTTCCAGTTCCAGGTCATCGAAGGGCACGATCTGAGAGATGAATTCGTAGAAGCGCACGAAGGTGCCTAGGGCCTGTCATCAATTAAAAGATAGATATTTTGACTTGTCGACCCGTTATAGTTGACGCCTACAGAGAACAGGCGTCGATGGGGCTCCAAACCATGGTTGGACGATACGGGCTTTCCGACAGACAATGGCAGCAACTTGGCCCGTTGTTACCTGGTCGTGCTGACACGGTCGGTGTCACTGCCAAGGACAACCGACTATTTGTCGATGCCGTACTTTATCGCTACCGTGCCGGTATTCCCTGGCGGGATCTGCCAGCTCGTTTTGGTGACTTTCGTGTCATCCATACTCGCCATTGTCGGTGGTCGAAAAAAGGGATATGGGAGCTTGTTTTCAAGGTATTAAGCGAAGACGTAGACAATGAATACGTGATGCTTGACAGTACGATTGTAAGAGCACATCAGCACAGTGCTGGGGCGGCTGGGAGCGAAAAAAAATAGAGTGCCTCGGGTTGTCGCGAGGGGGAATAAGTACCAAAATTCATGCACTGTGCGATGCATTGGGAAATCCGATCAGCTTCAAGCTCACACCCGGACAAGCATCGGATCTAGAGGGCGCTGACGCACTGCTGCCAGGACTCACGGCCGGTGCGCTGCTGGCCGATCGAGCTTATGATGTCGAGGAACGCGTGCGTAAGCGATTGCGAGAGGCGAACACTGAGGCCGTTATTCCCAGTAAGAAGTCTCGCCTTGTAAAGATCGAACATGACCGTGATTTGTACAAAGCTCGACATCTGATCGAAAATTTCTTCGCTAAAATCAAGCAGTACCGTGCGATTGCGACGCGTTACGACAAGCGAGCATGCAATTTTCTGGGAGCGATTCACTTGGTTGCCGCCATTGAATGGCTTAATTGATGACAGGCCCTAGGTCTTTCTTGAAGATTTCCAGTGCATCCTTTGCCGTTCGGCATTCCTTCAAGTGATTGTCAGCGTTGCCGATCAGTACCGCGTCCCCGGTCTTGCGATTGCGCTCCATCATCTCCAGAGAAACCTTGTAGGCATCCACTGCCATCTCATAGCGTTTCGCCCAACGGTCCACCGCAGGTTTGCAGATACTGGCCAGGGCCTTGTCGCTCTTGCCCTTCTGGTAGAAGGCGGTAACGAACTGTTCCACCTCAGCCCATTGAAAGACACCGAAGCCGCGCAGCTTTTCGAACAAGTCGTAGACCATCTGCGGGTCAGACACATCGGTCAGTTCCGCTATCTGATAGTACGGCTGAAACGCTGCCAGTACATCGTCCGGGTCATTGAAGAAATCCAGCACGAAGGTGCCGCTGGCTTTCTTGCCAGCATAGTCCCGATTCAATCGTGACAGGGTCTGTACACACTCCACACCACCGAGCTTCTTGTCCACGTACATGGCACACAGTTTAGGCTGATCGAATCCTGTCTGGAACTTGTTGGCCACGATCATGACCTGATAGTCGTCAGTATCAAATGCCTTGCGCATGTCCCGTCCTTTCAGGTTCGGGTTCATGTTGGTTTCAGTGAATTTCTCGCCCAGCAGGTCGGTTGCTCCCGGGTCTTTCTCCGTGAATTCCACCTCACCCGAGAAGGCCGCCATGGCATGAATGCCGGTATAGCCCTTCTCCGTGATGTAGCGATCAAAACTGATCTTGTAGCGCACCGCCTCCTTGCGAGAGCTGGTCACCACCATGGCTTTGGCCTGGTTTCCCAGCAGGCCCATGACGTTGTCCTTGAAGTGCTCGACAATCACCTGCACCTTCTGCGAGATGTTGTAGTCATGCAGGCGCACCCACTGGTTCAGCTTCACCTTGGCCTTCTTGCTATCTACCTCCTTGTCCACATCCTGCATTTTCAGGGCAAGGTTATAGGCCACCTTGTAGCTGGTGTAGTTCTTCAGCACATCCAGAATGAAGCCTTCCTCGATGGCCTGTCGCATGCTGTACACATGGAACGATACCGGCTTGTTGGTTTTGGATGCAGGTTCACTCGGGTCTGGCCTGCGACCAAAGAGTTCCAGTGTCTTGGCCTTGGGCGTGGCGGTGAAGGCAAAGTAGCTCAGGTTCGGGGAGGCACGACGCGAGGCGATGATCTCGTTCAACACATCGTCAGCGCTCTGCGGCGCATCCGGGTCCGCATCGCTGTCACTGGCATCAGTCATCAGCACTTCCTTCAACTGACGCGCTGTGGAGCCTGTCTGTGAGGAATGCGCCTCATCGGCAATGATGGCGTAGTTGCGCTCCTTCAGGCTCACCGTATTCTCGATGGCCTTGAGTACATGCGGAAACGTCTGGATCGTGACAATGATGATCGGCTGAGACTGCTCCAGAGCAGATGCCAGCTTGTCAGACTTCGATCCTTCCCCCTCCCGGCGATTGATACGCCCTACCACCCCATCGACATGTTCCAGCTGATAGATGGTGTCCTGCAACTGATCATCCAGCACCGTGCGGTCCGTGACGATAATCACCGAATGAAACTGCTTGTTGCCCTTGTCGTCATACAAAGACGAGAGCTGATGCGCGGTCCAGGCAATGGAGTTGGACTTGCCAGAACCGGCACTGTGCTGAATCAGATACGACTGTCCCGGCCCCTCACTACGCGCTGACGACAACAGCTTGTTGACCACATCCCACTGATGGTAGCGCGGGAACATCATGGTCTCTTTCTTGGATTTACGCCCCTCCCAATCCTCTACCTCCTTGATCTCAAGGTGCATGAAGCGCTGAAAGATACGCAGCAGGTTCTGTGGCAACAGCACCTCGTTCCACAGATAGCTTGTCGGATCACTGCCATCTTCCGGTATATCGTTACCCTTGCCACCCTCAGCCGTACCCTTGTTGAACGGCAAGAAGAAGGTCTTGTCGCCCTTCAACTGCGTGCTCATCCATACGTCATACTGACTGACTGCGAAATGCACCAGAGCGCCGCGCTTGAACGTCAGCAAAGGCTCAGGCTTGCGGGTAACCGGGTCTATCGGCAGCCTCGTCTTCTGATACTGCTCCTTCGCATTATTGAACGCCTGCTTGAATTCAGACTTCAGCTCCATCGTCACCACTGGCAGACCATTGACAAACAGCACCAGATCAATGCGCAGCTTCTGCGCCATCAAACCGGTTTCTGCCAGATGCTTTTCTGTCGCCCAGGGGCTGTACACCAGTTCGGGCACTACCCGCAGTCGATTCATGCCATAACGAATCAGGGTATCCGGATTCAGATCGTGCTCCGGCTTGAACTGACACAGACTGAAGCGTGTACCGCGATCCTTGATCTCATGGCGCAAGACACCCAAAGTGCCAAAGGTCCGAAGCTCCTTGTCCGCCGCATTCGGATCAGCCTTGTTCAACTGCGAAGCCACCTTCTCCAGAAACTTCTCTTCCGGATTATTCGGATAGATACCGCAATACTTCTCCCACTGATCCGGCTGACTTTCCTTCACAAACGCCAGCGTATCCTCTGAATACAAAGCCAGCTCGCGGTTGTATTTGGAGGGCGATCCCCGCAGCCACCCATGGCCCACCAGGCACTCGACGATGTGGTTCTGTAAAGCGTATTCGGCTGATTTATCGGGATGATGACTCATGGAGAATCCGTTTTCTGATGAGAACTAAAACTCTCGTGTAATCGATGGTACAGATCAACTATGGTCAAGCACATGATTGCAATGCGAGCCATATCGTTGTCGACAAATGCTTGACGTTGTCCGAGTATGCAGCAGAGAGTTTAGCAAATTGTAGAGAGTGCTGACGACAGTGACGAGGTTTTACTGCTCTGCCATGATCAATGATGGTAGATAAGCGGCATTTTCGGATAAAAATACAATAATACCTCGTGTATTAGCGGTTTTTCTGTATAATATTTTGTACAACTATCGGAGCCCTTATGAAGGAGCTATTTTGGTATCCGGCAAGCAAATCTGCGTTGAATGATTTTCCTACTGAGGCAAAGCAATATTTAGGTTATCAGTTGCATTTACTGCAATCAGGAGCGTCACCAGATGATTTCAAGCCCTTAAAGGATCTTGGTAAAGGGATTAGCGGTGTGTATGAACTGCGTTTTCGTGACGAGAGCAATATTTTCCGTGTTGCCTATGTTGCGAAGTTCGAGGATGCTATCGTGGTTTTACACAGTTGGCAGAAGAAAACACAGAAAACGGCTCAAAGTGACCTTACGTTAATCGCTAAACGATTTCGAGAAGTTAAAGAGGAATTGACATGAATCTGCATAAATCTAAAGGCACTGTATGGGATGACATTGCAGAAGATCCCGCTGAGGCTGCTCAGCTTAAAATCAAGGCAGCATTGTTTGATGCTATCAGAGCCTATATCGAGAAACACCAACTTACCCAAGAGGAAGCTGCAGAACGCATGGGGGTTCAGCGTTCCCGCATTGGTGATATCAGTCGTGGCAAGCTCGGTGGTTTCACCATCGACTATCTTGTGCTGATGGCCGAGCGTGTTGGTGTCAACCCTTTGAGAATTGCCGGTTAGATTAACATCTCAATGCTTACGTTCAATAGGCGCCAGTATGGTGCTGCGGATCGATGAATGCTCAGCGTTCATGTCCGAAGCGCACTACAAATTTCGGACATGCGTGTGCCTGTCACTAGCGTGCCACAGGTACGGCGCGACTTGTTCGACGCAGCCGGATCAGCCTTGTGCAACTGCGAAAGTCGCCACCTGGAAACAGATTGGAAAAACTAACAGGGGACCTGGAAGGCTTTCATAGCATCCGCATCAATCAACAATGGCGATTGATTTTCAGATGGATAGATGGAAGTCCTGAGGATGTTGAAATCGTTGATTACCATAGGTGAACTGCATGCTACCCAATAAAAGAACATCAACGCACCCAGGAAAAATTCTACTGCATGAGTTTCTGGAGCCACTGGAGCTATCGCAGTCCGAATTCGCTCGTCATTTGAGCATCCCCATACAACGCGTTAACGAATTAATCAAAGGCAAGCGCGGAATTACGCCTGACACAGCGTGGTTACTCTCAACAGCACTTGGCACGACACCGGAGTTCTGGATGAACTTGCAGACAAGCTACGAATTGTCGTCGATCGAGCCTCCCAAGGGCATTAAACGTTTGGTGGCTTAGCGCTGGACCGCCAACTATTCCATGGGTGCCGTGGTAACGCCAGTCGCTCAAGAGATTTTTGTATAGGAGAGTCATCCGAGCCGGTAGAAAAAACTTGCCTAATCTACCCGACAAACACGGAGGATAAGCGAAGGTATTTTCAGAGTACAGGGCCAATTCGCGGTTTTATGCATCCATGCTGGCAGTCAATGCTGGTTCTGCGGCTTGGCTAATAAAGTCATCCTGCGTCCAAGCGAGCTGATGGGCCTGTTCGATGCGCGCCTGGCTGGCGGTAGGGATTTCCGCCGCATTCGGATCAGCCTTGTTCAACTGCGAGGCCACTTTCTCCAGAAACTTCTCTTCCGGATTATTCGGATAGATACCGCAATACTTCTCCCACTGATCCGGCTGACTTTCCTTTACAAATGCCAGCGTATCTTCTGAATACAAGGCCAGTTCACGGTTGTATTTGGAAGGCGATCCCAGCATCCACCCATGCCCCACCAGGCACTCAACGATGTGATTCTGAAAAGCGTATTCGGCTGACTTATCGGGGTGGTGACTCATGGAGAATCCGTTTTCTGAAGAGAACTGGCTGAAATACCTGAAGGCACAATTATAGTATGGACACCAGAACCTGATGGTGCTGAAGGATTTTTCGCAAGGTAACTCGCTCTACGAACCGGCAAGGCCCAGCGCATCCCGGTGCAAGCGCTCCTCACGATCATGTTTGGAATGTCGATTGAGCATCCCACAAGGTCTTCCAGCGAGTGAATTCGGAGAGTCTTAATCGATATCTCGCATAGTTGCCCTCATGCAAAGAGAGAATCTCAACCTCAGCAACATCTCTGAATCTGTGTCGATCATCAATAGGTATATTGTCTGTCACCCACGCCTTGATGAACTTGCCAATCTCCTGCCGAGGCACAGGCTGCATGACAAGCTCTCTGACAAGCACTTGCAAGGCATCCCGATACTTCATCCGAAACGGATCCGGGGCTCCGAGCTGTTGACGTACCGTGCGGTAGTGTTGCGCCGACCTTCCATAGGCCCATATAAACAACTCTCTCATCATGGATGCGTCGCCGCACTCATAAAAACCGACAAGCGCTTTTGAATAGGCATCTTCTGGCACTTCGATGAACGAGATGGGAATAAGGTTTTTCTTGATGAACGGAATATTGGCGGCCATTCGCGAAACTCGTTTATTCACATCATCGAACGGTTGAAGATAGGGCAAAAACAACAGTGCCATGAAGGCCTGCTCAAAGGGGTTATCTATCTCGGTGATCTTTCTCAAGGTCACTTGAAAGTAGGCCTCGATCCGATGTGGATCATCCAGCGGCAAATACGTGGAACCAGCAATGCCAACCGGAATCATTCTCAACCGACCGGCGGACATGGGGTCTGGCAACAGGTTGTTGGCCAACAAGGCGTGCAGGTTCAGCAGGGTATGACGATTAAATTCGATGTCCATCGCGTTCTCAACCAGAAACTCGATAGCATCCTTATGATTGCGAATCATCTGGGCGTCAATGGCCGCAGCACCCTCCACTTCTTCATCAAAGGCAATGAGCCTACGCGTATCCAATAGCGAATACGTATTGCCTTCCAGACGACTGGAATTCCATGACAGATCGATAAGCAGCCGATCCATGATCCTTCTGGCATAGGTACCCGCAGGCAACTCATCGACAGAATCAGTCCCGATAGCTTCCAGATTTCGCTGATCTTCAATGGAGAGATAACGACTGATGTTGGGTTCGTAAGATTCGATCAGGGCACCATCGTATGAGGCCGGCTCTCGGTTTGATGTTGGCCGATTCATACGCCGAACCAGCTCACGTGACTTTGGTGACTGAAACAGTTCTATCGAGCCACTACCAACAGGCAAATACCTGGCCCAGCGACGTGCCCCCTGCATGCTCACGCGCCCGCTGTCCACGAGGGCTTTGAGACGATACTTCAGCGCATCATCACCCACGGCAAGGCTGGAACTCAGCGCCGCCTTCAACTCCGGAAAAGAGATGCCTTCTGGGTGTTTTTTGATGACCTCAAGTAAAGGGGCAAGCCGAGCTTCACCAGATTCGGACTGTGACATCGACAATGATCCCCTTGAAGCCATGAAACGAGAGCATGCTGTGAGCGCCATAAAACGTCACAATAACGCCAAAAAGCGCTTTACACGATTCAATATAGCAGTTGAGCGGCCAAAATGACCCTTTACGCGGTATTTTGCCACTTTATAGGCGTCGATGACGTTTGAAACACTGGAAACCCGCTTTTGATTACTGAGATAACGTAATGGGAGGGGTGCTCGTCGCATGCCCTGCATTCAGATAAGCATTGCAGACGAACCGGCGTGTAGAACGTTGATCAAAGTACCAAAGGTCCGAAACTCCTCATCCGCCGCATTCGGATCAGCCTTGTTCAACTGTGAAGCCACCTTCTCCAGAAACTTCTCTTCCGGGTTATTTGGATAGATACCGCGATACTTCTCCCACTGATCCGGCTGACTTTCCTTCACATACGCCAGCGTATCTTCTGGATATAAAGCCAGCTCGCGGTTGTATTTTGAAGGTGATCCCAGCAGCCACCCATGGCCCACCAGGCACTCAACAATGTGATTCTGGAAAGCGTATTCGGCTGATTTATCGGGATGGAAGGCCATAGGGGTTTGCATCCATGCTGGAGGTTGATGTGGACTCTGGGGCTTGCCAGTTGCGGACATCTATTTTGCCGGTGACGGCGGCGGAGATTAGGGCTGTGCGGCGTTCTTTGAGCAATTCGGCTGCCTTACCAGCAGATTGTATTATCTGGTTGAAACTACCTGATATTTCAGATACAAAATTCAAAATGTGGCGCTGTTCCTCTTTAGGCGGTATCTGCAATGGAATGCGGCCAAGTGTTTCTGTATTGAGGTTGTCCATCGTTGACCCCTTTGATTCCAAAGCAAGTTCGGCAACTGCTCCAGCTGAAGTAACAAGGTAACCGTTCACGGCCCCGCATGCGGGGTGTAGGAACCGCAGCTGATTCTTTCAGCTAGTCGCTAACCGAGGCGTATCAAACGGAAAGCGCACTTTCACCTCGCCCTCAATCATCGACTGGTGACACGCGATGCGGATAAACTGATAGCTTGAGATCCCTATCCGTTGTGCAGTGCCCACGATGCTCAGTATCAAGGGACGAAACTGATCGCCTTGATACGATTGGGTGGCAAAGCTCAACTTGCGCCAGATCACATAGGGCCGAAGCGCACGCTCAGCGCTATTGTTGTCTAGCGGGATCCTGTGATCTTTGAGAAAGGTCCAACACATCGATTCTCGCTTGAGAAGATGTTGGCATTGACGTTTGGTTCGTCCATCGATTCGTAGCCGGGCACCTCGCTCCAGCGTCTGGTGAAAGCTGCGGCGTAGTCGCTGCATTCGCCGGTAATAAACAGCCTCGTTGATGAGTTGATCTTGCCATCGATGCCGGGTGCGGATAACCGCGTGGGCAAGTAATAAAAGTCGGCGTCCGATCTTGCCGCCATTGCTTACCCGTCCAGCAATATCGATGAATTTTCGAATCAGGTGCGGCCAACACAGTTGACGACGACTTTCCGGTACACGGTTATAACCCACGTAGTCATCAGTGACCAAATACCCTGTGAATTCGCCTAACAGCCTATCGGCAGCCTCTTTGCCGCGCGAGGCCTGTGTCAGGAAATAGCAAGCTTGGACACACACTAACGACCACAGCCAACGGCACTCATTGCCGCGAAAATGCCGTGTTTCATCGGCATGCGCCACGGGTTGTTGGCGAACAAAATCGCCAATCTGTCGGTACGGGTCGCCTAATGCGCTCGTCGCTTTTGCCTGAGCCTGAGAGAGGGCACCGAGACTGAAATGCAACTGCCAGTGCTCAACCAGATAATCCTGAATATTACGAATCGACAAATGATAACGCCCGGACAGATGAGCGATAAGTGCCACCAGATTGGGGCCCATCTGCCCCGAAGGCACGCTATCGGGAGTCTGGGCGCAATGATGTTTGCCACACCCGTTGCATTGCCCACCGAACAGCTGATGCTCAATCACTGAAAAACGCACCACCGGGATATCAAACACCTGGTGACGACAGCGTGGCTCGGGATCGACAAAAATAGAGCCACCACAGCCACAGGCCGCGGTCGGAAAATAGCGCTGAATCTGATCGACATCACTTTCGGGTACCAGCGGGCGTTCGTGCTTTTCATGACCCGGCTGCGCACCCTTTCGTTTTGTAGATTTGGGTTTCTTTTTTCGGTTGACTCGTTGCGAGGTGGAGTCTGAAGAGGGTGGACGGGAGGAGTTACGCGAGCTTTTGCCCATGCGTTCGTTCAGCTCTCGAACCTGTTCAACAAGCTCCTCATTCTGCGCTTTAAGATCTGAGGCTATCGATTCTAACTGACCAACCACATCCCACAATTGCTCGATCTGAGTGCGAGCCTCATCAAGCGTTTGGGGTGGATTTGATAGATGAGGATCGGGCACGATGATGGCTAATAAACTCGCGGGGCCTTTTCTTCAGAATAGCCTACATAGTCAGAAAACGCTATTGCAACGCCGTGAACGCTTACAGTAACAAGCAGGTACGCATACTCTGAACTTAACCGACTTTTTAGAGTAGCCCTTAAGCTACCAGTCCCGCATAGCCAGCCTTCTTCTTCCGTTCCAACGACAGCGCATCTACCAAGCTCGCCACGACGAGCAAAGATCAAATCTCCAGCACGAAGTACATGACGTGACAGCTTTTCGGCTGTTTCATCATCAACTGAAACCTTACTTTCGGGAACTAGCTTGCCCTCTATCATATGAACTGGGTTAATTATCGGTGTTCCGTTCTCAACATATTCTTCGGAGTGCAGCTGGCTTCCAAACGGTCCCGTTTGCATTTCTAATGTGCAGAATTTTAACTGTGACACAGTCCAATGCTCCGGCACCTCCCCCAACCACTCAACCCCAGAATCCTTCATCGGCGCATCCGGATTCAATCCCTTCGTCACCGCATGACTGATCACCGCCTGACGTTTTTCCTTCAACAGCTTGATCAGTTGTTGTTGCTTTTCGATCAGCGTGTCTATTTGGGCGGTTTCGTGGTCGAGGAAACTCACTATGTTCTGCATTTCTCTCGGCTCACTTATTCCGATCGCTATTCCCGCAACAGTCTCTGTGTTCAGGTTAAGCTGAGTTCCGAACTTCCCCAATCCTTTGTAGGCTTGTTCGCCAGCAAATACATAAAACAGCAATTTGGGAGGGATCTTCAGCTGCGGGAAATATACAAATCCATCGTGAATACACGCCTTCACCGCAGTAATACAGGGTTTGCCCACTGTTCCGGCAATACTCAGGAAAATTGCCCCTGGCTCTAGCTTGACGCTCAATGAACTCCCGATATCCGACAAGCGTTGAATCGACCCTTCCAAGTACATCTTTGAAGCTGAAACATCAGCAATGCGAGTCCAACAATACTCACCTTCGTCATCGAAATATATGGGGTCCTCGATCGGTCGGGGTGAAGCACCTCTCTTTACCGAAGCCAAGTGGCCAATTTTTACTGCTTCCCAGTTACTGGGAATATTCCCCAACCACTCAACACCACTATCCCGATACTCCGGATAAGCCTCATACCTACTCACACCCCCACCTCACCCAACAACCCCATTATCTCCCGCGACACTTCCGCCAACTCCGCATCAATCACACTCAAATCCCGCGGTGGCACATACTCATAAAAATGCCGATTAAACGGAATCTCATACCCCACAATCCCGATATCCCCATCCTTGTCATCCCGCTTTGATGCATCAATCCACGCATCCGGTACATGCGGCTGCACCTCCTTGGCAAAGTACGCCTCATTCACTTCATTGACACTACGGCTTGGGTCCAGTGGCACATTCTCGTTATCCCGAAGATCACTGTCCGGCGTGTATTCCACTACCTGTGCTTTGCCCTTCGCATCCGTGGTTTCAAACAGTCCATACACCGGATCAGCCTCTGCCTTGTGCACCTTCTTGACAACCTTCTCCGCCTCCGGATTGGTCCAGCAGATCGCACTCAGTAATTGCTTCTTCTCCGCCGTCTCCAGCTTGATATCCAAGGTCTTGCAGGCGGTCTTCAACACACAATCCAGCGGATTCACATCATCATGCTGCTCATTGCCAATCTCGCCCTGCAAGGCGCGGGCTTTGAGTAACAAGGCTTTCTGATTCAGCCAGGTCTTCTCATTCAACAGGTCCTTGATATCCTTTTCCTTCATGGCACTGAGGTTGGCCTTGATATGCACACGAATCTCGGTCTCGTAGTCAATCAACTGCCCATACTGTTCACAGTCCTCTTCATCGGACCAGTAAGTCTCCCCGTATTCTGCATACACCCACTTCATCGCCGTATTGATGGCACGACTACTAGAGAAGCGCAGTTCGCTCAATAGCTCATCACTGAACTGCCAGGATTGTCGCAAGGGGCGTTCGATGGTCAGGCGTCGATACCCGAATTCATGGCTGGCAAACAACTTGGCAGCGAAGGTCTTGGCTACCGCCTCCTTGGCATTGGCAGACTGGCGTCCGCGATTGCTTTTCTGCTCGGCGGGTTTGTCCAGGGCTTGTCGTTCCACCGCCTCATAGTTACCAAAGCAGCGAACAATGGTAGCCACATCTTTCTCGCTCATCTCATTGCGCTTGGACCCCAAGGACTTTCTCATCTTGCCGTAGAGGTTCACGCCATTGATCAGCAGTACCTGGCCTTTTTGTTCTTCTCGTTTCTTGTTCGACAGCACCCACACATAGGTGGCAATGCCAGTGTTGTAAAACATATCCGTAGGTTTTCCGGTCACCCTGTTCCGAGGTGTTTTCGCTATGGTTCTACCAATTCTAAAACAGAACTAAACACTAATAATTCACATTAGCATTTAACAATTATAGTGATTTTATCTTGATTCTAATGATCATTGCTTCGGAGTACATTTATGGGACTTGTAGGAAATGTGAGCATGTGATGCTGCTCTGCCTGACAACTGGTTGCTATATTGGTCACCGTACAAACTATCTGGTGCAGTATTCGCAGTAGTAACGACAGGCAGATTTGTCCTCAAAGGAGACGGTCACGGGTGCCGGAATTTCACCGAGATCACCTTCTACACTATTTTATTTGGTGAGCGTGAGACACGTTTACCTGCAACCGTCACGGGTATATACACAAAATGATTTACAGTTTCGGTGAATGGACTTGAAGAAATATTTTGTACCTATTTACTGTGTCTTAAAGACCACTATCGCGAAAAAATACGGTGTACAGCGGTAGTTCCTCGGAATCAAATCACTTTCTCCAACTTAGCCTCAACAACAACGAACAATTCCTCTGCAATTTTCTGAGCCGTCTTCGTCGTGCAGTCAATTGTTACAAGGCCAAGTTCCTCGTATGCTTTTTCAACTGTATCCATATAACTGCCTTTAGTTTTAATGAGTCGATCAGAGACAGACCGTTGTGCACGATTATTCAATCGCTCTTGTCTGATGGACTCATCACTTACGCTTAGGTAAAATGTAAAATCGGGTTGCACTAATTCCAATGTAGAAATATCAACTGAGACACTCAATTCACTGGTCGGATGGTAGGCGATTGTGCTGTAAATGTATCTGTCACAAACTACGTTACCATGGGCCAATTTTTTCTCTATCGTGTCTGAGCAATGTTTTACAGAAGATAGAAAATATAAGTAATGTGCATCTACTCCACAATTGTCATTAACATATTTTGCAGATGTCAAAAATCCTTCAAACACTGACGACATATTTATTGTTGAATATTCTCTATTATTTAGCAATTTGCTTAGCAGACCCGAAACAGTTGACTTGCCAGCTCCGTCCATCCCTTCTATGACAATAAGTTTTCCCACTTCGTCGCCCCCCCACTAGGCATCCCTTGATGCAGATATCTTTTTCAACACGATTATCATCCTGTCAGAATTATCATCAAATGCAGAATTGGTTGAGTAATCTCCATAAACATGCTCTATAGAAAAGCTTCTTGAAAAGGCTATTCTAATATCCTCTAATTCATATTTTTTGTTAATTTCTTGGTCGGTAACATAAACACTTTCACCTGTTTGCAAATTTTTTATATCGTATGTGTATATTGCATTTAAAACATTTTTGTTTATTACTTTTTTATCGATTTTTAAATTAATTTCATACGGATAGGAGTATGACCTCCTTTTGTAAGATTTATTTATAACCTTTGTTGGATTTTTCAAATCTAATACAAGGACTCCCGTGTCATCCATATTCCTATTGCAACTATCTATAAATTTGTCTAAGTCATTTGCAGTACTTAGATAGTTTAATGTTGACCACATACAGATAACCAAGTCAGGCTTTTCTGCAGTGTCCCAATCACGTATGTCGCCAACTTGGAAAATCGCTCCTTTAGTTTTAGAGGCTATTTCTATTTCAGTCTCAGAAATGTCAATGGCGGTTACCTTGTAGTATGCAGACAATATCGTCGCGTGTCTTCCAACTCCACATCCTAAATCCACTATGTATTCGACTGCTTCACCACGAACGTGCTCCATACTTCTGATGAATTCGATCTCCTTTTTCGTGTTTCTAGATGAAGCCTGCAGGAAAAGTGGAGCTAGTTCATTGTAAAGAAGTTTGTGTTTTGCATGATCGACAAATGACCCATAATTTTCCACAATCTCTTCTGGTTTGAATTTGTATCTTCTACGCTTACGCAAAGACTGAATCAAACAACCTCGATCGTTAAAACTATGCAGAATGTGCGTATCTATTGCAGACTGCGAAAAATTCAAACTCGCCCATAGATCATCAAAATATCTATTAAATTTATCGTACGGCTTGTCTTCCTTCTCGAAAACCATGGTGGTGTTATCATCGCTATTGTTAACTAACGATGGGCTATAGAATATTGTGTCATCGACAATCATAATCGCTCCGACCGGCAAAGAGGAATAAAATCTCAACTCAATCAATTTTTCTCCCCCTTCCTTTAGTATTTTCAGATTTTCTTCAAATACCCAATCTTGTAGGTATTTAGAATCATTCTGAGCCTTGCCACCGTTCCCAGATTCAAAGTCTTTCCACCCCAATAGAGAATAGAACTGATTTTCAAAATATATCTGAAATATTTCTTCTCTCGGGCTAAGGGATAATATTTTGACATCCACACCTTCGCGTATTTTCTTTTGAATTAGCTCACGATACTCCCCTGCAAAACCACCCAAGCCAACACCATAAACGTAGAAACGTGATTTAACCCCTTCAATATTATCTCTATAATAATTTCTTATATCCGTTCTATTTGAAATAGTGTTAATTTCACTTTTCTGCTTTTCATTTTTTTCCCGTCTCTTCGAGCGTCTGGAAATTTTTGATATATCATTTGGCAGTTGCTTATTAATAGAGATTGCCACAATACGGGCATGTGTATTTGGGAAGGACAGTTGGCTACCATGTTCGTCCTTTACATCAACTTCATGTAATCTCCAAGCTTCCTTGAACCCTTCGGTTACTGTAGGTTCAATTGTTACAGTTGCTGCTCCTAAATGACTCTCAATGGTCTTTTGAAGAATTGCTGTGTCTATACTTGTTAGCTGCTCACCCAATTCATATTTGAAATTATTGACACTATTTGATCTTATTAATTTATGCAGAAGCTCGACTGCCAAAGTCGAATCGATATTAATATACCCATTGGCAATAGCAGTGGTTTCGAGTTCAGCAATTGATAGTTTGTCATTAATTATATTGGCTAACTTTACCAGATCTCCAGAAGTAGCATTCCCAACCTTTACTTCAACAATTTCTGGCCATCGCTCCACTCTGATAGGCTCTCTAGCGAAAAACACATTTTTATTGAACACACTAAATATTTGACCAAAAAAAACACTAAGTCGAAATCCTGGACTTCTTTTAGGAAGTTCATGCAAAACTGCTTGCATAGACAATACTAGTCCTGGATTATTTGCAGTATTTTTGAAATCATTCATCTCTCGTATAAGCTCTTCAAGGCGTTGGGTTAGATCACCTTGCATTACACGTAGCTCTTTCCCATATTTATCCAGAATTTCCTTTGACTTCTCTTTAGCTGCATTAGCAGCGGAATCACTTATTTCTACTAGAATGGCTTTTTTTATTTTAGTGGATTTCAACAAATGCTCCGCTTCAGAGCCGTCCGCTCCACCTATACTAACTAATAAATATTCACTAAAATCTTCCTTGGCAGTTTCGTTGTTTGAAGATAAAATATTTAGGATATACTCTGACTTCCGCAAGCCTTCGTTTTCAAATGTTTTTTGATACTCTTTATCAAACGAAATGTCTTCATTTTCCAAATTATATGCAATTAGGGATTTTATTTTTTGGCTGACGTCCATTGAAGGTTTCCTATTGCACCAATTGATTAAACGAATTATTTGTACTACAATTTGTAACTGCTCAGCCCACTGATACAATAGCTGGATTGAAGGCTTGGCCTTGGATGCTTTTACGCAGGGAATTAAGTACTTTACGGCCCTGTTTTTTCGCTGAGGAAATATAGCCACAAGTCCGGCAAAAGATGTCAGCACCTTGCTCGGAGCGAAAGCAGCCCGATATCTTTAGTTTGGCCTTGATCATTCGCACATCATGCTCGGTAAAATTATTGTCAAAAGGCAGAGTCAAATCATAGAGAAAGGCCAACGTTTCAACCTTGTATCTGAATAGCCGGTCATGCAGGTTCTTCGCCTTGTGTTGTTTGGCTCGCCCTCGCTTCTTTGTCGTTGATATAGGCATCACCGGCAGTTCGGCGCGTCCCTGGCGCAGTATCCGACTGTAGCGTCGATCGTAGTGGTTGATGCGAGACTCATCAAGCATTGACGCTCCCTTGGTCCGAGCCTCTTCGGTCTCCTTATTGGCATTCAGCAGGCAAGTGATCAACTTCTCGGCCCAGCTCTGTTGATGCTGCTCATGAGCATGGATCAGCTCACGCAGAAAGTGAGCGCCACACAGCACATGAAGGATGGCGAAGCGAAAATAGCTGGCCCAGCAATCATGTACAGCGTATCCCTTGAACCCCTCAAGAATGCCCATCGCCATCATGGCTCCATATCAGCGTTTGACTTGTCGACAGTAATTGGTAGTCTGCTCGGTGGCAGCCACTGCAGCTGGTTGCCCACGCGCAGAGCGCTTTCGTCAAAGCGGGCCACCTTGCTGTCAATGACCATGGCTTTGACCCTGGTATCGAACTCCGCCAGATGATGGTAGGCACGGATCAAAATATTGTTCACAGTTCCTTGGCTAAGACGAATCTGGGACAGGTCCGCCACCCCCTCTTTGAGTCGTGCGTAGGGCAGCATCTGATACTTTCTCAGATAGCCACGCACTGAACCTCTGTGTGACTGGTTGACGTGTGTTGGAAAGGCGGCCTTGTTGCGGCTCTGGCAACACGGGCATGCCTTGATCTGTGCACGATGCTCGGTCGCCTCATTCTTGATCGGCGGGATATCGAATACCTGGCGCGCTTCGAAGCCGGGTACGGGTACGGGTACCGTGCTCAAATCCAGCCCACAGCGGGTGCAGGCTTCCACTGCATGATCCACGATGTGATCCGGATGAGCCGTCGCCTTCAACGTCTTGCCGGGATGACCCGGTTGCACTCCAGGGCGCTTACTACTCTTAGCACGGGTACTTTTCGATTTACGCTTTTTGTAGCCGTCACTTGACGGTGGCTTACTGCTGTTGCGGCTGTTCAGTTTGAGCTGCGCTTGTACCCCCTGAACCTGTCTGGTTAGTGCAACGACTTTCTCCAACAGTTGCACGATCAACGCATCTTTCTGCGCTAAGGTGAGTGTGCTGAAGTCGACGGGGGTGAGCATGATCTGAGTTATAAAAGGATACTGGGCGGCTGTCTAGTACTTTCGTGCATCGGCAGGCTGAGTAGTTACCTTCAGTCAAGCTATTGCAAGAAAGAAGGATCGTTTAGATTAACGTGTGGCGTATATTTCACTATAATGGTTCGGATGAATTTAAATATCCGAATGATACGGGTAACTTGCGCTGGTGTCCAACGGAACGCGTATAGCTAGCATTGGGCCCAAGCCTCACTGCCTATGTCTGCGCCATCAAATGTAGCGCTCTAATTACCGCTCAGAAGCTGCGATGTTTGACGTCGAGCCCCCAAGTTTTCGGAAATATGGTGAGCTTCCGGCAGCCCAGTAAAATTCGAGGCTCAACTGTGCTACGTCAGAATCACTTTTGCTGGCTGGGGTAGTTCCAGGGCATCCAGTTCTGCGGGGCGGCACGCACGGCTAGCTGATTTCTCTGTACCGCTATCAAGTAGGCTAAGGCATCGACATTTGACTCCATACAGGTGGCCAGTATCGAGGTGATGGTGTCTGAGACTTGCGCGCCGTTCTCTGTCTTAAAGAATTGAGAATTCTTGCGGCCTCTGACCATCAACTTGATGATTCTTTCGCACTCGTTGTTATCCAATGCCGCCCCGGGGGTATGGCAGAAAGCACACAATCCGTCGTAGTGTCGATCAAAGTACGCCATGGCACGGCCCAGATTGCTGTTTGGCTCCACCGGACCACCCTCTACGGTCTGTGCCTGGCACCACTGTCTGATCTGAGCCATCAATGGAAGTGAATGCGCGTGATGATAGGCCTGGCGCTGCTGGGGATCGAACACCTGTTCTTTGCAATGATCGTCGTTGACCCATATTCCGGCGTAAAGCTCCAGTGCAAACAGGCTCTCCTCGGGGCATTGCAAGGCCAGCTCGGCAAAGCCCCTTCGACCATGCGAGTTACAAAGTGAGACCACAAAGTCCTTGTCAGTCACGTGATTGGAGCTCAAGGCATCGCTCATCAGAATGGGCACCGGCAATCCGGATTCTCGTTTACCCAGAATCTCATCGAACCATTCGCCAGCGTGACCCACGCTGGTTTGATACAGCACCAATCGTTGTGCCGGCATTAGTGTCGGAGGATCCGTGGTTGCACTATTTCCCTCTTTTGGCAAAATAGCCAGACAGGCCGAGCTGTAAACCCCTGAGCGGTGTTCGCGCCCCTTGGGTGCTGCCTGTTTAATCAGAATTCGGTGCGTCGTGTCATCCAGATAGAACAACTCAGCGTTGGCTGCCATCGATATCATGGCCACAAACACCGGCGTCAAGTGATCGGCCAGCTTCTGGCACTGATCGAAGATCGTGGAGGCGCTCAGGTGTGAGCCGAGCAACCCTTGCAGTGTCTCCTGGCGGTAGAACGGGGTAGCGGCAAAGTACCGGTAGATCGCCATCAGGGCGCAGGCCGAGTAGCCATACATCTGATCGGGCCGTCCATCGGCACGCACCTCAGGTGGCAGTTCGGCAGTAAAAATTTCATGACAGGCCGAGCATCTTAATTGGTCGCTCACATGCTGCTCGGCACTGAAGGGCGAGTGCCCGACAATGCGCAGCAACTGGGCTGGATGGTACTTGTACACCTTGCCAGCCTGACAACTGGGGCAACCATCACCCTTGTTCAAGCCCTCGATGCCATGATGATGGACCGTGGGTTTGATGGCAGGCTTCTTGTCCTTCTTCTTGCGCCTGTCCTTCTTGTCGGTGCCGGTACGCGGGCGTGCTGTGTCGGGCTGTCCGTCAGCATCGGCTTTCGTGTTGCCATCGGCACCGTTGCTTTTCTTCTTACCGGGATGGTTTTTCAACTGCTCGGACGGATTAATCATGCCCAGCAGCTTTCGCAACTTCACAATGGTGAGATCGTTGTGACTGATGCGCTCTTGCAAGCTGGCCAGTGTCAACATGGCACTGCTAAGCAGGTCATAGTCATCGGCACTAAGCGCCATGCCATGCTCGCGCGCCTCGGTAATGCGTGCCATCAGCTCATCGAGCTGGGCCTCGCTCAGGTCGATGAAACCGGTGGTTTTCTCACCCTTGGCTGGGGACTTGGGGGCTTGCACGCTCATGGTCGAGGGGATTGGGGAGCACGGGGTGTTGTTGCGGGAGTGGGACAAAGCATAGCGGATACCTGTGAAGACGCAAGGGGCGTTGCATGACAATCACCGGGTTCTGACGTGGGTTGACCCGCTGAGAACCACTCGCCGCTGAGCAACAAGCGCAGTTGCCGGGCACTGGCCGGTGACAGGGCTTCATGGCCAGTAGGCCAGCCGGTGAACTTGCCACGCGAGAGTCTTTTCGTCATCAGCCAATAGCCAGTACCGTCATAACTCAAGGCTCTAATCATGGTCCTTGCGCGATTGATAAACACGAAAATCGTTCCATCACTTGGATCTTGTTCCAGCGTGTTCCGGCACTGAGCAACGAAGCCGTCAATTCCGCGCCTGAAATCCGAAGGAGCCACCCCAAGCAGTATCGGGCTTTGATGGGTAAGCAGAATCATCAGCAGGCCCTCGTGTTGCCGCCAACCCGGGCGGCCGCCTGGAACACCTCGTCGAGCGTGAATGCACGATGGATATGAATCACGGCCTTGTTAGGTAGCTCGATGATCAGACTTTCAGTGATTGGCGGAGCCGGCTCAACCAAAGCCTTTTCAACGTGGGGTAACCGAACGAAGCCAGCTGGATGCTCGGCATCAACAGGACACTCCGGGGAAGTACTATGGGGTGCAGGCTGCGTACCAGACCATTGTTTGAGTGCATTGGCGTTAATGCGCAATGCCCGACAAACATGGAAGGCACAGTGTTGCTCAAGCAACGCCACCGCACAGTGGCGCAATGCCATCGGTGTCGGTCCACGTCGTGTCCGGCTGCTGCGCCATTGTTCGAAAGCGTGCTGAGCGCTTCTCAGTGAAGGTTTGAAATCAACTACGGCTGCGTTCATCGACTGTCTCCAAAGAATCGGTTGCTGGTGGAGACACAGTGAACCAGACAATCAGGGTGAAATTTTACTGGGCTGCCGGAAGCTCACGATGTTCGTGTATGTATTCGCTGGCACCGACTAAAAAACCTGCGGTGCCACTTGATGGATCGCATATGGTGTCTTCAGCAGTAGGCTGTGTCATTTCTACCATCATTTTAATGATATGACGCGGTGTACGAAACTGACCGTTAGTACCTGCGGTGGCAATTTTTGACAGCAGGTACTCATACAAATCACCTTTAGTGTCCCGATCATCCATTGCAATTTTGTCGATCATTTGAACAACTTGATCGAGCAATCTTGCCGTGGGTATCATGAAGGTCGCGCCCTTCATATATTGCGCAAATGCACCAGCTTTAGAACCAAGCTGCTTCATCAGCTCAAACGCAGTCAGATTATCCATGTCTTTTTGCGGCTGAGTAAATAGCGCATATAACGCCTCAGGATCTTCATCGACAAAACTGTGCCAACGCAGCTTTGTATATTCAGCGCTATAGATCGGATTTTTGAGTTCGCTGCCAATCAAGTTGGCTTTCTTTTCTTCAAGCTGTTGCTTTTCGTCAAGACGACGTAGAAACAGCAGGTAGGTAAATTGCTCGATAACCGTGAGAGGGTTAGAGATACCGCCAGTCCAGAAAGCTGTCCAGATTTTATCGACCTGGCTCTTTATTTCACCGGTAATCATTTTTTATTATTATTGCCTATCTTTTATTGGAGATTGAGCGGAATTTTGCACCAAAATATGGGAATTCGACACCACGTTTTCCCAATATCGTTTTCACTGGCTGACAAAATACTGACATCTAAGCGCTAGCTCGTTCAGTCATCATAGCGCTATGATCAGAATGCTCGCGAATATGCACGTATAGTAGCTTTTCTGCGGAAAAGGCGTTCGCTATGCCGGAAAACGCCTGCAGAGCCACGATGCTTTCAAGAAGATCGGCTTCCAGAATATAGCGGCGTATCTCGGACTCGCCAGAACCGGCACCGCCAGTAAACAATGGTGAGCCATTCAGGATGATGCCGATACGGCCACCGCCCTCCTTGGCATCGCGCAGTTTGCTGATCAGGTGCATCAGGAACAACAGGGAGCCATCGGACTTGCGCGGCAAGCCGGGGCCGAAGCGGCCATCAAAGCCCTTCTCCCGTTGCTCGGTTTCCACATCCTTCTCGATCTTCTTCCAGTCCACGCCAAATGGCGGGTTGGATAGCATGTAGTCGAACTGCATGGCATAGAGCTGATCGTTGGACAGGGTATTGCCCAGCTTGATGTTGTTCACTTCCTGCCCCTTGATGAGCATGTCCGCCTTGCAGATGGCGTAGCTTTCGGGGTTCAGCTCCTGGCCAAAGGCGCGCATCACGGCATTGGGGTTCAGCTCGTGTACGTATTCCATACCCGAGGACAGGAAACCACCGGTACCCGCTGTGGGGTCATAGATGGTGCGGATGATGCCGGGCTTGGTCAGGGCATCATCGTCTTCCATGAACACCAGTGCAGTAGTCAGGCGCACGATATCGCGTGGGGTGAAATGCTCACCGGCCGTCTCGTTGGAGCCTTCTGCAAAACGGCGGATCAGTTCTTCGAAGACCAGCCCCATGTCATGGTTGGAGACCACCTTGGGGTCCAGGTTGATCTGGCGTACCCGCTGCACCACCTGATACAACAGATTGGCATCCCCTAACTGACCAATGAATTCTGCGAAGTTGAAATACTCGAAGATCTCACGGGCATCTCTGGAGAACGCCTGCATGTAGGAGATCAGGTTGGCCTGTATGCCAGACTCCCCCAGCTTCGACAGATCCATCTTCGAGGTATTGACGAAGTTCAGCCCATTGGTGGCCCGAATCAGCAACTGTTCGGCAGCCTCTTCCGGCAGGCCCATAGCCTCCACTTTATCGACCTGAGCCAGCACCGCCTCCTTGCTCTCCTCCAGTACGCATTCCAGCCGACGCAGCAGAGCAAACGGCAGGATGATCCGCCCATACTGACTTTGCTTGAAATCGCCGCGCAACAGATCAGCTATTGCCCAGGAGTCCGAGGCAAGATTGGTGGAGGTTGACGACATTCTTCAGGGCATCCGTATATGAAAATTATCACTCTGGTTTTAGCACAATCGGCAGCTTATTGCCCCTTTTTGGGGCCAGGCCGGTATTCATACCGTCGAGGATTGCCGTAAACCTTAAATTCCACTCTACACGTGTAGAGTCAGTCCCCTGTCCCGATCCATGCATGCGTTTATCAACCCATCCTGACTATATCTTTGGTTAACCCTGGTAGAACGCACAAATACAGTGGTTTTTCCCACATGTGAGCAGGATCTTCGCAGCTCAACGGCGTAGGCTGTTTGCATGTATTACTGGATACGTTTGTCTTTGATATGCCTGTTCGTCGCTTGCTCCTCGCCAGCACTGTTGGCTGAAGGAGTCCAATGGCGCATGAACAGTTTGCTACACCCTCAACTCTTTGGTGAGTCCGCACGAATCTTTGCCGACGAAGTCGACGCGTCGACAAACGGGGTGTTCAACGTTAATGTACATGACCAGCTTGTTATGGATGTTGATGCTTTTGAAGCGCTCCGTTCAGGCTTGGTGGACGCGATCTGGGGGTCACCCGGACATCATCACCGCGAAGATCCGGCACTGACCATTTTCGGCGGTTTTCCGTTCGGGCCGAATCCGGATGAATTTTCCGAATGGATGTTGCAGGGCGGAGGCTCCAAGGCACTCAATAAGATATACGCGCGCCACGGACTGCACAGCTTGTACTGCGGTGTTTTGCCTGAAGAAGGCGGAGGATGGTTCCGGTCTCCTATCGAGACTGTCGAGGACTTGGATGGGCTTGCCATGCGAAGCTTTGGATACGGCGCCCAGACCTTGAGAAATCTTGGGGTCACGACCTACGAGCTCCCAGCGAGCGATATTCGCCCGGCGTTTGAAAGTGGCGTAATCGATGCGGCTGAATTCGCAATGCCATCAATCGACATCCTGCTCGGGTTTCCGGAGTTCGCGCCATATCTCTACTTTCCGGGCTGGCAGCAACCTTCCACCGCGCTTGAACTACTTATCCTTGAAAAGACATGGCTTGCGCTATCCGAAAGCCAGCGTGCTGCCATCATGCACGCATGCGACGAATCTCTTCGCTGGACCCGCGATGTTGCAGCTGCCCGCCAGGATGTTGTGATCGCAGATTTTCGCGCTCAAGGGGTTCAAATTCTTGAGTGGCCCGATCAGCTCCTTGGCAGGCTGAAGCAATCATGGGCACAAGTGATCGAGACTGAAATTACCGCCGACCCTGGCATTGCCGCGACTTGGTTGAGCTACCTGGACTTTAAAGCTGGAAAAGTCGAACCCACGGCCGATGTGGTCGAGCGAGACTAACCCGGCATTCCCGCCAGCCTCAGACCCTCCAGCACCAATTCCAGAATTTTCTGACCGTCCAAGCTGTCAAGCGATACCGCAACACCGTCCAAAGTGCGTTCGGGCCGTGAAATCTGTGCTTGCCGAATCACCGCTGACGCCTCTTCGATCCGGCCCGCATGCGCCAGGCTCGCTGCCAGAAACCATCCTTTGTAGTCGCGCATTCCCGAGAACGTACCGGCGCCGTGAAGGCGTCCAAACTCTTCGACGGCCTTGGCCGGCTCGCCCTCCACGAGATAGATCAGCCCGGCTATTTCCCGGTAGCGGTCCGGAGGCGCTGCGACCGCTGCGATCGCCTGTTCGATAAGTGGAACCGCCTCTTCTGCATAGCCGTTGGCCAGGAGAGCATCGGCAAGGATAGCCAGGCCGTCAGGATCTGTGGGGGCTAACAGGACCGCCGCCTGCGCAGCCGCAAGCGCATCCACCAGTGAGCGCGCATCTTTGAACGGTGCATCGAGCCGCACTTCAGCAAGCACTCGATACGCAACGGCTCCTCCGCCGAGGATAAGTGAACGCTCAAGCGCTCCAAGAGATTGGCCAAGCTCTCGGCGACCACCTCCCCAGGCGCTGTACTTGACTTCCAGCCAGTATGTCTGGCCCAGCTCCGCCCATGCATCAGCATCTTGGGGATCAGACGCAAGGATCTCATTCAGCTTTGCACGCAACTCATCATTGGCATCCCTCTCGCGCCAATCCTGACTCCCTGATGTCGGCAGCCGGACGCCTACACTGGCAACAGAGTCCTCGATTGCCGCACCTGTCGCCTCGTGCTCCGGACTTCCGGAGAGAAACAAGATCGCAAGTGCGGCTGCAGCCATACTCAATACCACCGTCCCCACCCGAATGCCCCATGCTGATGACTCGGGACTGTCGGCGTGAGTTTCCTGCGCTTTGAGAACGTAGCCGCGCCGTGGCACTGTGCGCAGCAGTTTTGCATCCTCTTTGCCAAGAACCCGGCGGATATCACTGATGCATTGCGACAGCGATTCGTCTGTTACCGTCAGATCGTTCCACGCCCCTGCGGCGAGGTCGTCTTTTGACACCAGCGTGCCCCTGCGCTCGATGAGTAATTCAAGCACGCGGTAGGATTTGGGCCGAAGGTGCTGCGCATTGCCCCGGCCATCCTCCAGACACCCGAGACGCCGGTTCAACGTGTACTGACCGATGCTGGTTGTGGACGCGTTCATCTCCGATTACCCCGACATTCAGAAGAAATTCAGCAAAATCTCCAACTTTTTTCAGGCTTCTCTCAAGACTCCACTCTAGCAGTATCCGATTCTTGTGACGACTATTCGTTCTCATGAGGTTCGCATGAAAATTGTAAGGGTTCTCATCTTCTCAACCGTCTGCGTTCTTGGAATCACCTCCTCCATCGCAGCCGCGGAACAGCGCGCCAAGCCGACGTTTCTTGATTTTGTAGTCCTTTGGCTGAACTCGCAGTATCAGCTTGAAGTCCCGGCATCTCATCCCGACATAATCGCAATGCCGCTGGCTGAGCTGGTCGCACGGCGATATGGCCCAGGCGCATCCGCAACGCCCGGCGACGTGGTAGCCCTCTACGACAAAGAGGCGCACGCTATTCTGGTTTCCGACGACTGGACAGGAGGCTCACTCGCCCAGCTTTCCGTTCTCGTTCACGAAATGGTCCATCATTCACAAGACGTGTCTGGCACTATATTCGCTTGCCCGGCAGAGAGGGAAAAGCTAGCCTATCGTGCACAAAACGAATGGCTGAAGCTCTTTGACGAAGACCTTGAAGGTGCTTTTGGTATCGATCCAGCTCTGATCCTTGTTGCCACCGCCTGTGTTCACTGACACCAGATGCCGAGCTTATACGCCATCTGAATGAGGACAATTCAGCTATACCTATCAAGATAGGCTGATACCTCGACGGCCAGACTCTGACTTATGACCTGTTAAGGATATCGGTAAACATTTGGAGCACTGCAGATGCAGCAGACCTGGATCAGTAAACCCTGCAACGACTGCAGGTAATGAACAGTCACTCTACACGTGTAGAGTGAACTGCCCCTCCCTCTCTCCGCTCCAACCGCTCACAATTGCGGATCACTCTGCGACAACAGCCATTGCCGCACGATGTCAACCGCTGGCTGTCGCTCTCCTGCATGGCGTGCGAGCAGGTAGAAGTCGTTGTGCCCCTTTAACATGCCGTCAACGACCTGAACCAGCCGGCCTAATTCAAGATCGCGAGCTACCAGAAATCGACTGACCAGTGCCACACCCTGACCGGCCAGCGCCGCCTCTATGCTCAGGCTGGTCTGGCTGAAGTGAAGATTTCGCTGTTTGTGCGCGTCGGTACCGGCACACCTTAGTCGTAGAAACTCGGGCCAGAGGTTGTGCGTGTCGTGAAGCAACGGAAGCTGGGTGAGGTCGCAATTCGCCAGCGGTAGGGTCTTTCGTCCCACCAGTTCCGGGGCTGCCACGGCAATATTCGATCGTCTGAACAACAGGTCGACATCGAACTGCGCGCCGAACGGTGGCTTGCCTTGCCGAATGGCAAGATCGATGCCGTCACTGTGGAAGCTGAGTACACGTTCGGTAGAGAGTATCCGGAAATCGATGTCCGGATTCTTGCTTGTGAATGCAGGCAGGTTCGGGATCAACCAACGCGAGGTAAACGTCGGCGTAGCGCTGACAGTCACCTTGGAGCTTTCCGGCCTCAACGATCCGGTGGCCTCTCGCAGGCGATCGAACGCATCGCTGACCGCTTGATGATAGCCGCGCCCGGCGGATGTGAACGACACACCTCTGGCACCGCGCTCGAACAGCCGGACTCCCAGCGCAGACTCAAGTCCTCGCACCTGCTGCGCAATCGCCGCCTGCGTGACGCCCAGCTCGTCTGCCGCTACGCGGAAGTTCAAGTGTCTCCCGGCCACCTCAAAGGCACGCAGACCGTTCATGGGTGGGAGTTCGAGTCGATTAGCCAATAGAAATTCTTTCTTCAGGTGATAGCGTATCAGCGTTGTAGGGGGCGCCCAATCGCTTTATATTCTCGGAACTCTACAGCACTTCACTTCTTTGAGAATACATCATGGCTATGGCAAAAGTAGCGCTTGCCACCGCCAGTGGATCGGGAATGGGCGCCGTTGACGTTCATCGTAAACCGCAGATCCTCGATACTGGCAATTTTTTCAGTACGATCGCGCGGCAGCAGGCTGTGTGTTCACTACAGCAATTTTTTCTAATCCAGAGATTTTCAATGAATTGGTTTTTTTACGCACTTTTAGCTGCTTTGTGTTTCGGGTTGCGCGGTATCTTCTATCAATGGACATCGCAAAAAACAACGAATCGCAATTTGATGTTGTGCGGTGTATTTTTCACTGGCTTTCTGGTGAGTATTATTTTTATCCTCTTTCAAAAATCATCATTGAAAATATCGACAAATCATATTTTGGTCGGTAGCAGTATGGGCGTTTTATCATTCTTGGCTAACGCCTCCTTATTCAAGGGTTATGCGGTTGGCAAAGCCTCGCTCGTCACCGTCCTGGCTAGTTTGCCACCATTGATTGTCGTTATCCTGGCTTTTCTAGTGTGGAATGAAACACTCACTGCCATTCAATTGTGGTCTTTCCTGATCATTTTTATCGGCATCTACCTCATTCGCTATTCCAACGACCTCAGTTTCACTGATTTGAAAGGTGCGCAATGGGGTCTGCTTGCGGCGTTGTTTTTCGGTTTAAACGATATCATGGGCAAGCAATCCACCCGTGTTGAATCGGATATGTTCATCACATTGGTGTTGATGTTTGGCGTCGGCAGTTTGCTTTTCATGATTGGGTGGTTGGTGAGCAAAGGTAGCCGCATCCAAAGTACGACAGAACCAACATGGTCTGCCTCTCGAACGTTCACAACTGGAATGCTCGTCGGATTAACCAATATCGGTGGCATGGTGGCTATCTTGACTGCCTTTACGACAGGCCCAACAGGCATGGTCTCTGCGATTTCAGCACTGAACCTGGTAGTCATATTGCTTTATACGCGCTTTTTCTTGCGGGTACCGTTCCGCCGTATTGAGTTATTGGGGATCGGATTTGCCTTGGCTGGCCTGATTCTATTAAGATTATTTTAATCGTCAAGAAGTGGTAGTCCGTAGTCGAATATGCCAATGACAGTTGCCGCCTGTTTGAATCTGAACTCAGTAATGCCTACGATGCGGGTCATTAACTGGACCCGCCCCTGCTCTTGAGCGGCGACTGCCCAGACAAGCGCACTGATTGCGCATCTGGACGGGAAAGCGCTGGAATTCACCAGCATCGATGCCACCACATCGGCAGAGCGACGTGTGAGCTGCCAGGGTTGAGCTTGCAACACAGATCACCTTGAAGAAATATCGGTCATTTTTTGAACAATATTTTACGAGCGTTACCTAACCCCCGTTACATCAATCTATACGCATTCTGCCCACAGGGTTATCCACAGGATTTGTGGATAACCCGGGCCAGCCTCCGGTTTGTGGGTAGCAATGCTGGCGTACTTATTGCCGCAAGTCATGCAGAACAAGTATGATTATCTATGCATTAAACTATGAAATAACTCACCATTAAACAATCTATATTGTTGTTTAAAATACATAATTAGTAAAATATAAGTATTACCAATACTATGCACTTTTCAGATTCAGGAGCAGGTACATGGCCAAAAACGCGCTCGGCGTGGCTCAATGCCTCGAATCTGACATCCTCACCTCCAAACAGCTTCAGCTCGCAACCGGATTAGGCCAGCCTGCGGTCTCTCGCCAGATCGGATCGCTGGGCGATCGGGTCGTCAAACTGCCTAACGGCAGAAGCCCGAAATACGCACTGACCCGCAATGCCTTCGGATCGGGCGACAAGATTCCACTATTTGTCGTCGATGCTGATGGCAACAATACGATAGCGGCTTACATTCGGCCATTGTTGATACGCGGCTTCTTTGTCGAGCTTTGCCCTGGAGGCTCCCCATTGCTGCTGGGTGTCAATGGTTCTGGCGTGTTTGACGATCTGCCCTACTACATACAAGGCTTGAGGCCCCAAGGTTTTCTAGGCCGACAAATAGTGAGCGAACTAGCGGCACGCTCCACAACGTTTCCGAACGACCCTATTCGCTGGCAAACAAGCCATTTAGGCAGATATCTAATAGCCAACGGTGAAGACTTGCCGGGTAACTTTCAATTCGGTGAAGCAGGCTTGGTGCGGACTCGGCGAGCTCCGACAACCTACTGGCGAGATGACTATCCCGCCATTGCCGATGCCGTCCTGTCAGGCGAACTGGCAGGCTCATCCGCAGGCGGCGAACAACCCAAGTTCACGGTCTACTCAGAAGAAAAATCAAGCTATGTGATCGTGAAATTTTCACCTGCAGGACACGAAGCTGATGCAAGTCGCTGGCGTGACATTCTTATCACTGAATACCATGCTACTGAAACCTTGCATGCGGGTTCGGTAGCAGCTGCAAACGTGAAGCTTGTGGAGAAAGATGACAGACTATTTCTGGAGTCTGAACGATTTGATCGCACCGGGCATTACGGGCGATCCTCCATGATATCCCTGCAAATGATCGACGCAGAATTCGTCGGTGATGGTGCTGATTGGCCAACGGTCATGACCCGACTTGCAGACAAGAACCTGATCAGCTCTGAGCATCTCCAGCATGCGCGCCTGCTCTGGGAGTTCGGCTATCTGATCAACAATACAGACATGCATCTGGGAAATATGAGCCTTGGCATGCTCGATGACAAATTCAACCTTCTCCCCTCGTATGACATGTGCTCCATGGGCTTTGCTCCCATGCGTGGTTTGATCAAGCCGTTATCCTTCTCTCCCAAGGGCCATAGCAGGCTTGACTGCTTGAGTGGGAACGTGCCGATGTACGAAAAGGTTCGACTCCTTGCTATGGATTTCTGGGAGCGAGTCGCAAATGACGACAGAATATCGGGTGAGTTTCGGAAGTTTCTCACCCAAGGCAATCCGATCCTTTAGGCTATTTACCTGGGCCGGAAAAAGTCAGCTTGCAGTGTGCTTCTGGACTCTGCCAGTTTTTCGGTAGGCTTTGCCACGACAGGATTCTCTCCAGGTTTTTTGGCCATACTGCTTTTAGGTTAATGTGTCTCGCAGTAATTAGGTTATTGTGTCAATCTCGACTCTCCGGGAGCTTCCCCATCAAGGCTGACACCCTGGACCATTGGATTGCGCTCTCAATATCGACAGTCTTGTGCCACGGACGACCAAATAAGCGGGATTGGACTGGCCACCGGACATTCACCCAAGCTGAACCAGCGCCGCCACACCCAGATGCGCGTTCAAAACGGGTTTCAAGGCATCAGGATCAAGATCCAATGATCGTGTGACTACGTACCGCCCACATATGCCGCGGAATTGACATCGGAAGCCAAAAGGCTGCACAATGGCCTGTTCATCGTCACGGTGCTCCGATCGGCCGGTAATCTTGTCCCGGTAAGGGCAGAAGCCTGGCTCCGGCGACATCCTTTGCTTGGTGAGTGGCAGCCTTCGGTTGAAATGAGTGGCCGCTATCACTACTAAATGCAGAGCGATATCAGATGTACAAGAACTCCAATATTCAGACACCGAGAGATACTCTCAATGAATATTCATTTGTGTAAAGGATCCCGATATGATTGACGAACTTGATCTGGCGCTTGACAGAAAATACGAAGCAGGCTTTGTAACGGATATCCAATCTGAGACGTTTGAACCTGGTTTGGATGAATCTGTCATTCGTCGTTTATCCACGATGAAAGACGAGCCAGAATGGCTACTGGAATGGCGCCTGAAAGCCTACCGTAGCTGGTTGGAAATGGAAGCCCCTGATTGGGCAAATCTTGATCTTGAGCCAATCGATTACCAGTCCATCTCCTACTACTCTGCTCCCAAGAGCATGAAGGACAGGCCTCAATCCCTGGATGAGGTTGATCCGGAGCTGATCCGCACCTACGAGAAACTCGGCATTCCCTTACACGAGCAGCAAATGCTGGCCGGAGTCGCTGTCGATCTTGTCTTTGACTCTGTCTCCGTCGTGACGACTTTTCGTGAAAAGCTCTCTGAAGCGGGCGTGATCTTCTGTCCCATCTCCGAAGCGGTACGAAATCATCCCGAGCTGGTCAAGAAGTACCTGGGCTCGGTGGTCGCAAGGAACGATAACTACTTCTCTGCCTTGAACAGCGCCGTGTTCACCGATGGCTCTTTTGTGTATATCCCAAAAGGCGTCACCTGCCCGATGGAACTATCTACCTATTTCAGGATCAATGAACTCAATACAGGGCAGTTTGAACGCACCTTGATTGTTGCCGATGAAGGCAGTCAACTAAGCTACCTGGAAGGCTGTACCGCACCACAGCGAGATGAGAACCAGTTACACGCAGCCGTCGTAGAACTAGTAGCTCTGGACGATGCCAAGATAAAATACTCAACCGTACAGAACTGGTACCCGGGCGATGAAAATGGCAAGGGCGGCATCTACAACTTCGTCACAAAACGAGGCATAGCTCACACCAATGCGAGAATATCCTGGACGCAAGTAGAGACAGGGTCTGCAATCACGTGGAAGTACCCAAGCTGCATACTCAAAGGTGACAACTCTGTCGGTGAATTCTATTCCGTTGCTCTGACTCGTGGTCGTCAACAGGCAGACACCGGTACCAAGATGATTCACATAGGCAAGAATACCCGCTCCACCATCATCACCAAAGGCATCTCGGCAGGCAGAAGTAGCAACGCTTATCGCGGCTTGGTGAAAATGGGTCCCAGAGCAGACAATGCCCGTAATTTTACCGAATGTGATTCTCTATTGATTGGCGACAAATGTGGAGCACATACGTTTCCCTACATAGAAAGCCGTAACCCGACTGCCATTGTCGAGCACGAAGCGACAACGTCAAAGGTCAGTGATGAACAAATGTTCTTGTGCCAGCAGCGTGGCCTGGATCCGGAAAAAGCGGTTTCCATGATCGTTAACGGCTTCTGCAAGGAAGTATTCAAACAATTACCGATGGAGTTCGCTGTCGAAGCTGGCAAACTTCTCGAAATAAGCCTTGAGGGGTCAGTAGGTTAAGTATGTTATCCATTCAAAATTTACATGCCGGCATAGAAGACAAAAGTATCATCAAGGGGATAGATCTAACGATCAACCCTGGTGAAGTCCACGCCATCATGGGGCCCAATGGCTCAGGAAAAAGCACCTTAGGCTATGTACTGTCTGGTCGCGATGGCTACGAAGTCACCGAAGGGTCAGCCACTCTCAATGGCGAAGATCTACTGGACATGGACATTGAGGAACGTGCTGTAGCAGGCTTTTTCCTCGCCTTTCAGTACCCTGTTGAAATCCCGGGCGTGAGCAACATGGTCTTCATGAAAGAGGCGGTCAACGCTGCACGTGACGCCAAAAAACAAGCGCCTTACACCGCGGGTGAATTTCTCAAATTGGCGAAAGAGGCCTGCAAGCAAGTGCAGCTGCCACTGGATTTTCTCAAACGAGGTGTTAACGAAGGCTTTTCGGGCGGCGAGAAAAAGCGTAATGAGATCATGCAGATGATCCTGTTACAACCAACCATCTGTTTTCTGGATGAGACCGACTCAGGTCTGGACATCGACGCCTTGCAAACTGTTGCCAACGGCGTAAATAGCCAACGTGATGCAAACCGATCGTTTGTGGTCGTGACTCATTACCAGCGTTTGCTGGATTTCATTGAACCCGATTTCGTGCACATACTGGCCGATGGAAAAATCGTGCAAAGTGGTGATGCCTCCCTGGCTCTGAAAGTCGAGAAGGAAGGCTATGGATTTTTGGGCATCAACTATAAAGAGGAAGATGTATGAACCAATGGCTTGAAGGTGTCATTGCTCATGCAGATACCCAGGCGGCTGCTCATGCAGGGGCCACATGGTTTTCCGAACAGCGAGCTTCATCACTGGGCAAGCTGAAGAAGGACAACGCCTGGCCAACACGCAGAACAGAAGCATGGCGAAATACGCCACTCAAGCCAATTGAGTCGCGCCCTGCCCTGCTCTCGCCAATGGCTATATCCACCTGGCAAGAGCCTGCTATTCCTGAGTTTGAAAGCATCGACATATACATGGTTGGTGGTGAGCTGAAAACAGATCTCAGCACACTGAGCTTGCCAACAGGCATCAGCATCTATTCATTGCATGATGAGAAAGCTGCAGCGCTAGCTAGTCAGTTCATGGGCAAGATCAAGCCTGAGAGGCATGTTTTCGGTCTGGTCAATGATGTGATTGCTGATGCCGGTATCATCATTGATGTAGCAGAAGATGCCCTCATCGATACACCGGTGCGAATCATTCATGCAGCCACTGAGGGTGTTGAAAACCACTCCAGATTATTGGTGAATGTTGCGAAGAATGCCAAAGTAACGATTCTGGAACACGGTATTGGCGAGCAGGAAAGCATGAACACCAGTGTCAGTGAGTTCAACATTGCTGACAACGCCACCTTGTATCACTATCGCTTTGCCTTCTTCACGCAAAAAGCATTGCACGTGGGCGGCTGTCATTTTCAGATAGGTGAATCGTCTTATCTCAATAGCACTATTGTTGCTTTTGGCAGCGAGCTGTCCAAATTGAATGTGGATGTCAATTACCTGGGTGAGCATGCCAAAGTCGATATGAACGCCATGTATCTGCTTGCCGAAGGTGAGAATTTCGACCTGCAGAGCGTTATCGAACATGCCGTACCTAATGGTACGACTGATGAGAAAGTGCGAGGCATCATAGGTGATCGAGCTAGCGCCAACTTTGGCGGCCGAATTCATATCCATCCTGATGCACAGAAGACCCTGGCTGAACTGAACAACCGTAACTTGTTGTTATCTCGTCGTTCTCTGGTTAATACCAAGCCTGAACTGGAAATTTACGCTGATGATGTGCGCTGCGCTCATGGTGCAACCATCGCCGAAATTGACGAGACATCATTATATTATCTGCTGACTCGCGGAATTCCTCGTTCTAAAGCACTGGTGATGTTGAATTTCGGTTTTATCCAGGAGTTGATCAATGCTATCGAAGATGAATCAATTCGAAACTGGTTAAACGATATGCTAAGCAATCGCTTCCAGTCCATGGAAGTGCAAGTGTCGTGAGCTTTGATGTTCAGACATTGCGTGCGCAATTTCCAATATTAAGCACGCAGGTCAATGGCAAGCCTCTGATCTACCTGGATAATGCGGCCACCACTCAAAAGCCACAGGTGATGATTGATGCCTTGGTGGGGTTCTATACTCAATGTAACGCCAATGTACATCGAGGTGCCCACGCATTATCTGACGAGGCGACTCGCCGATTCGAGAATGCACGCAATAGCGTCTTGACGTTCATGAACGCGACCCGGCGTGAAGAAGTCATATGGACCAAAGGCACTACCGAGGCTCTTAACCTGGTGGCCAATGGTTTATCGAAAAAACTGGAAAAGAACGACGAAATCGTTGTGACCGAAATGGAGCACCATGCCAATCTGGTCACCTGGCAACAAGCCTGTGAAGCGAGTGGCGCCCTACTGAAAGTGGCAAGAATCAGCGACTCTGGCGAGCTCGACATGGAGCATTTCGAATCATTGTTGAGCGAACGCACCCGTTTTGTTGCCTTTCCACATGCCTCCAATGCACTCGGTACGCTGAACCCCATCACTGCCATGACGGCAATGGTCAAATCCCGTGGTGATGCTCTCGTACTGGTTGATGGCGCACAAGGTATTGCTCATTGCGAAGTTGATGTACAAGCGATCGGCTGTGACTTCTACGCCTTTTCGGGTCACAAGCTGTTTGGCCCTACCGGTATTGGTGTGCTCTGGGGCCGTTACGATGTGCTCGAAACCTGGCCTGTTTGGCAAACGGGTGGCGAAATGATCAGCACTGTTGATTATCAACACGCCACTTGGGGAGAACTGCCCTACAGGCTTGAGGCAGGTACGCCAAATATTGCGGGTGCCATTGGCTTGGGTGCGGCGGTGGAATGGTTCACGAAACAGGATTTTGCCGCGTTAAGACAGCATGAAAGTGAAGTGCTGAAGTACGCGATGGAACTTGGTAGTGAATTTCCAGGAATGACTCTTGTTGGTACTGCCAGGGAAAAAGTCGGAGTGATGAGCTTTCTTGTCGATGGCACACACCCCGGTGATCTGGGATTTATTCTGGACCAGCAAGGTGTTGCCATCCGTACTGGTGATCATTGTGCACAACCTTTGATGAAACGCCTGGGCGTTGGTGGTACCGCACGCGTGTCACTGTCTATCTATAATACTGTTGAAGATATTGACGCATTATTTGTTGCGCTGAAAAAAGCCCAACAAATGCTGACATAAGGAAGAATAGCCATGACTGTAGAAAAATTCGTCCCGAACACCGCGCTGATTACTCTCACGCCACGTGCAATTGCACATTTTGAAAAGCAGCTTGCCGATAAGCCAGGCTCGTTGGTACGTTTGTCTACAAAAGTGAGTGGTTGTACGGGTTTCGCCTACGTCATCGAAATCACCGATAGTGCTGTGGAGAAGGATGAGGTGCTCAAATTTTCTGACGCCTTATCTATCGCCGTGGCCGAACAAGCTCATGACCTTATCCGCAACACAGAAATCGATTACGTGATGGAGGGTGTCAACGGCTTGATCAAGTACAACAACCCTAACGTCGTAAACGCGTGTGGTTGCGGAGAAAGCTTTAGCGTGGGATAGATCATGTTACAGAAAATCGTGGTTACCAAGCGCGAATGTCGCGCGAGGCGTGTTCCCACCGGCGAACCTCAAATAATTCCTGCCAATCAATTTGTCACTATTACCCAGGATCTGGGTGGTAGCTTCACGGTCACCTGGCGTGGCAACATGCTGCGAATAGACGGAATTGATGCCGATGTTCTGGGCCGTGAAATGTTGACGGCGCCGGCTTTCGATGAAGACAATGAAGGAACGGATGTAAGCGAAAAGAACGTCTGGTTGGCGTTGGAAAGCGTATTTGATCCTGAAATCCCTATCAACCTCGTTGAATTGGGCCTTATTTATGATGTGGCGATTGAGCAAACCACCGGCATTGTCACCATTCAAATGACACTGACGGCACCGGGTTGCGGCATGGGCCCTGTTTTAGTGAGTGATGTGGAAGACCGGGTAAGCACTGTACCCAATGTCAAGAAAGTCGTTGTCGAGTTAATCTTTGACCCACCGTGGTCTCGCGAAATGATGTCTGAAGAAGCTCAACTGGAAGCTGGATTATTCTTTTAGCATGGCAAAACTACCTTCAAGTACGGAAATCATTGACGACCTGGCCTTCTTCGATGATTGGGAAGAGCGCTATCAATACATTATCGATCTGAGCAAACAGCTGCCAGTATTGAGCGATGCAGATCGCACTGACGACAGGTTGGTCAAAGGTTGCCAGAGCAGTGTCTGGTTGAAAACCAATACGAACACAAACCAGGACAAACTGCATTTCTCCGCTGACAGCGATGCCATCATTGTCAAAGGCTTGTTGGTGCTGGTATTAGCGGCCTATCAAGACAAAAGCGCTCAGGAAATCCTGGAGTTCGATATGGATGGCTACTTCAAGGAACTGGATCTGGAACGGCATATCACAGTCGCTCGGGGTAACGGATTGCGCTCTATTGTTGGCAAGATCAGACAAGAAGCAACACAAGCCTGAACCCAAGCTCTTTGGACGCTCTCCCTACACAGAGGGTCTTTGTACCAATATTCTGTCCTGACGTAGTGAGGTGCTCTGTACTCTCTGCTGGTCTATCATGTCCTGCAATGAAACACTGCTGAGAAAATCCTCGATCTGCGCACTAAGCCCCTCCCACAAATCGTGAGTAAGGCACCGTCCGTGGCTGTGACAATTCTCCTTGCCTGCGCACTGCGTGGCATCGACCGACTCATTGACTGCGCCAATGATCTCTGAGACGGAAACCAGATGTAAATCCCTGGCGATGCGATAACCACCGCCCGGCCCTCTTGTACTGTTGACCAGCCCTTTACGCCGCAGCTTGGAAAACAACTGTTCAAGATAGGACAGGGAAATCTCCTGACGAGTGGAAATATCCGCCAGAGAAACCGGCCCGGAATCACCATGCAACGACAGATCAAGCATGGCTGTAACGGCGTATCGTCCCTTGGTAGTCAGTTTCATGGTTACTGCATTCTGTAAAAATCCATGGCAGAATTTTCCCATAACCAAGTAAAGCAATCAAGTATTGTGCTTGACTGTACTTTCAGGAAAACCTGATGGACAGCCGCCGAGAACCGGGCATGAAAGCCCAGCCTATCCTGAATCTCTCAGGTGCAACCTACGCACTTATCTGCACGTTTGTACGCGTTGCGGTAATGCCCTATTGCGCCCTTACAACCTATCAACAACGACCCATCAGCTGGCCTTTAGCGGGTCAGAAATATCGGTCATTTTTTGAACAATATTTCACAAACGTTACTTAACCCCCGTCACAGCGATCTATACGCATTCCACCCACAGGGTTATCCACAGTATTTGTGGATAAAGTTCATAGTCATTACCATGCACACTCCGAACATCTGAAAGGCTTGTACAAATGAACTACCAACTGGCTCAACTCAATATCGCCAGATTTCGGGTGCAGCAAAATGATCCTGTAAACAAGGGGTTTGTCGACAATCTGGATCGCATTAATGCCATAGCAGAGAGCCAGCCCGGATTTCTCTGGCGGCTCAAGGGCGATGGCAATAACGCCCTGGATGTTGCAGCGTTTGAGGATCCCAATGTCATTGTCAACTTGTCGGTGTGGACGAATACCGAGTCACTGTTCAATTTCGTCTACAAGAACAGTGAGCACACGGGCATCATGCGCAACCGCAAACAGTGGTTCGACAGGCTGGAGTTCTTCATGGTGCTGTGGTGGGTGGAAGAAGGTCGCAGGCCTGGTGTTGAAGAGGCGAAAATGCGTCTCGATCTCCTGCAGCGAATCGGACCTACTTATTCGGCCTTCACTTTCAAGAAACCATTTGCCGCCCCGTCTGGCGAGTAGGAGGAACTGACGCTATCTCTGGAGCTCCAGTTATTGCTCTGGCCTTGTAGCGATAGTGATGGCGGTGGCAACACGCCAGCTGATGACGATGTGGTCTTTGCAGGCTCCCTCATGGCTCCGGAGATCACAACGGGTGTAGAGAAAATGCTCGATAGTCAGTTGAAAACTCAGCTTCGAATAGCTGACGATTGCCCGGCAATCCCCGCTGGTTATTCACCCTTGGCCGATGCCAGTATCACTTTTGTCGATGAGAACGGTGAGGTGTTGGGCGAGAGCTTCACGGCCGATGAGTGCGGTGCTTTCAGTGCAAGCGCTCCGGCTACCGCTACCGGGATCGTGGCGGAAGCACCGGGTTTCCGGCCGCTGCAGGCAGAGACAGAAGTCTTCATCGGTGAAGGTGCTACCGGGTTGGCATCAACAATCGCCTCCACCTCCAGCTACGAAATTGGAACCTTGCAGATTGTCGATGATGGCACTCTGGCCTTCTCCGTGACTGACAATGAATCACGCAAGGCTGTTCTGGGTATACCAGCATCTGCTTTCTCCTTGCTGCTTGACGATACGGTGCTGACACCTGATTCGGTAATCAATGCCAGCTCGGCTATCAACGACGAGTCGGCTACCGTGGTGCTGACACTGGATGCAAGTGGATCCATGTCCGAAACGGCGTACACCGACGACAACGATGTGGATTACGATCGATACCAACTGGCAGCTATTGCGGCTCATCAGTTTCTGAGTCAGAAGGCCGCAAGCGACGCCGTTGCCCTGTCTGTCTTTTCCTCGAACGTGAATTTTCTGGATCAGGAGACAATTGATCGTGAGCTTCCCATACAAAATCTCGATGGTGATGCACTGAGCTATGTTCTGAGTGACGATGGGTTTACAACCGATGCCGCACGCTTGCGATTTCTCGTTGATGCCTACAACCGCCGATCGCAGTTGTACCGTGGTGAATCAGGCGATGCCCTGCACCCTGATACGCCAACCAATATCGAACTGCAGTACGGCGCTTACCCTTTTGCTGGTTCGACGCATCTCTATGAAGCCGTTCAAGATGCACTTGAACGTCTGGCGCTCAGAGGCAACGGTCGCCCTGTCGTCGTTGCGATGACCGATGGTCAGGACAATGGCCCGGGAGACGAGGATGACGCCATCCAGCTTGCAAAGAGCTACGGCATTCCCATTTACACGGTCGGCATGGATAGTAGCTCTGCATCGGACGAATTACTTCGTGTAGCCGATGAAACAGGTGGCTCCTACTTCAATGTGACATCCACCCAGATTGGTGATGCATTTCAGAGCATTCAGACAGGTATCGTCTTTCAGTATCTTGCCAGCGTGCCTTCAGGCAGCCTGAATACAGCAGTGACGCTGGGTGTGAAGCTTGATTTCAACGGACTGGTCGCGCAGCGCACACTCGCTCCGGCAGAAGACCTGTAATGAGTGAGTAGCAGGGTTTGGGCTCTATCATGCGCCGATGATTGAATCAGAACCTATTTGGAGACTATCGTCTTGCCAATAGGGAATACCGAAATGCCTGCAAGCTTCAGATGCTGAATGCCGAACGGGATGCCAATGATCGTGACAAAACAGCAAACTGCTGCGATCAGGTGTCCAACGGCAAGCCAGACACCAGCGAACACAAACCAGATGACGTTGCCAACAAGCCCCAGGAATCCGGTCCCTACATCACCGGCATTGGATAGCTCTCTTCTGGAAACAGCCTCTTTGCCAAAGGGAAAAAACGAGAACTTGCCGATGACAAAACAGCTTCTTCCCCAGGGAATTCCCACAATGGTGATGAAGGCGAGCAGACCGAAGAAAAACCACGCCAGCCCCATGACCAATCCACCCAGAACAAACCACAGAATATTACCGATTGTACTCATGGTGCTGGCTCATTGACGATGTATCGAGGTGAATGAGTGTACTTGAAGTGTAGCGCCCTCCCACTTCAATGCTGTTTCTTCCCGATGGCTTCGGGCACACCGATATCAAGTACAGATTCTGCGGCGCAGGCTCGTAGCCCGAATACCGGCACCATCATCGAAAAAGGCGCAACCGCACTGAGCGCCGGTAAAGGCCTCTCAGTTTTGAACGGCCCAAATCTCATTTACACTTTCCACTCAATCCCTTCACGTTCCAACATCCTCAAAACAGCGTCCCAAGTGGTGACGACATAGGGCGCTGGACCATCCTCTGGCATAACAGAGAACCGACCAATCGAGGCTAGAGCGGCTGCATCGGGCATTTTCCGTTTGGCACCAGCAGCCATCACATCGACGTAAAGATTAAGTCTGTCCAACCCAAATTTCACAAATAGCCTGTAGCAAGACTGCGTGAGCCGAGATAACATCTACTTCACAAGCTTCGTTCTTGAAAAAAAGATTCCGAATCTGAAATACTTTTTCATGAATCTGAGAAAGCATTTTTATCAGCATGTCATTGCTTGATTTTTCTGCAATCCTCAGATGAAACAGCGCATCTGCCGCATTCACCTTTACCGCATCACCGCGGGCCTGTGCATCAGACATGAGTGTCACAATGTACTTGTGAACCCAGCCGCCTTGATGCGTGGCTTAGCGTCCAAATGGTGGCGTGTTTGGTGAGTACGACAAGAATTTGTTTGCCGTACTAACCAACGATGTCTCTTGCCTGACTCGTGGTGAAACCACCGGAACGTTGCTGGCAGAATATATGGAAGATCACACGAGCGAGCTGCTGTCATTGCAACTGTCGATTCCAGCAGGCCAGCGTCTGCCGCCACGTCCATTCCTTGATGTTGGCTTCTTGTATAAACAAGGCCGTATGAAACTGATCTCGGGTGGTGAATTGTAAGGCTATCTCGATCAAGGCAATGATTGCGACATAACTGAATGGTCAGTCTACACGTATGGTGATTCAGGCCCACCAACTGCTGCGTCTAACCCGAACAATCCCGCTCTTTCCGCTTTGTCAAGAGTACCACTGAGACTTTGGATTTCGTTACTTCTTATAAAAGGATACTGGCGGCTGACTAATACTTTCGCGCATCGGTGGCCTGAGCAGTTACCTTGCGAGTACTTATCCAGAGCACCAGTATGCCGAAGATCAACGACAGCATTGAACCACCCAGAACACCCAGCTTCATCGAATTTGCAAAGCTCTGATCCAGATTCTCATAGGCCAGTGAGCCGATGAAAAAACTCATGGTGAAACCGATACCGGTGACCAGCGCGGTTCCGTACAACATCAGCATGGTGGACTTGTCAGGCATGCTCAGAAGCCTGGCCTTGACGCCCAGCCAGATAGGTATGAATACCCCCACCTGCTTACCCAGAAACAGCCCCACAGCGATGCCCAGGGTCAGCGGATTCATGAGCATCTCCCAGGTGATTCCTTCCAATGAGACGCCAGCGTTGGCAAACGCGAAGAGCGGCAGGATGCCATAGCCTACCCAGGGGTGAAGCGCATGCTCCAGGGATCGCAGCGGTGAGTCCTTTCTCTCGGCGCGCACACCGGCTGTCTGACTTGAAGATTTTGATGTCAGCGGTATGGCCAGTGCGACAATCACTCCGGCAAGCGTTGCATGAATCCCGCTTTTGAGTACCGCAATCCAGATCACCACGCCGATCAGAATGTAGGCGGCTGTCCGAGTGACGTTGAAAACATTCAGTGCGACCAGACCCACGATACCCACAGCGGCAACCCCCAAAGCCACCAGGGACAGGTCACTGGTATAGAACAACGCGATGACGACGATGGCGGCCAGATCATCAATGATGGCCAGTGAGGCAAGAAAGACTTTCACTGACAAGGGAATTCGTGATCCAAACAATGACAAGACGCCCAGTGCGAAAGCAATATCAGTTGCCGAAGGGATGGCCCAGCCTTTCAAAGCGGTGGCATCGCCTAGATTGAATAGCGTAAAGATAAGCGCCGGCACCATGAAGCCTCCCAATGCTCCTACCACCGGCAAGGCCAACTGACTACGATCAGAGAGCTGACCTTCCAGCACCTCTCGCTTGAGCTCCAGGCCTACCAATAGAAAGAACACGGCCATGAGACCATCGTTGATCCATAGCAGAACCGACTTGTCGATAGACAAGGCACCAATGATGACAGCTGCACGCGCATCGAGCACGCCGGACATGAACCCTGCCAACGAGGAATTGGCAACAATCATGGAGGCTGCAGCCGCAAGAAAGAGCAGTATTCCGGCGGCGGCTTCCAGTTTGATAAAACGTTGGAGTGCGTTGATAGGCACGGTATTAAGAATGTCTCCTGTTGGTTTCCCAACAGCTTAACAAGGCCATCAACATCGGATTAGTCGAATTTTCTGATGCGAAAATACGATTTTACCGACCTTTACACGATCAGTTTCAATACGGAAATTCGTGGAACTTTTGTTTGATTATCAACCACATTTTCACAGGCGTTGCAGAACAAATTCTCCGATTCATTGACACGCCAGATCGTAAGCGGCAACACAGGCCTTCGCATGCTGACTCACCTCTGCTGCTGAATAACCAGGCTTGTATATTCCCGAACCGATGCCAAAACCATTGACGCCCGCCGCTATCCACTGGGCAAAATTATCAGGCCCCACGCCACCTACCGCGTAGGTCAATGTCTGCTTTGGCAATATGGCTCTGATGGCTGCGACCCCTTCAGGTCCAACCAGCATGGAGGGAAAGAACTTCAGGCCATCCGCACCGTATCTCAACGCCTCGAAGCACTCGGTGGGTGTCAGCACACCGGGGTAGGACATCATTTTTCGGACCTTGGTCGCCTTGATGACCTCAGGCACGGTATTGGGCGATACGATCAGTTTGCCGCCCACATCGGCTACTTGTTCTACCTGTTCGGCTGACAACACGGTCCCCGCACCAATACTGGCCTGCGTTCCCAACGCCTCTACCATGGCGGCAATACTCGTGAGCGGACTGGGTGAATTCATCGGCACCTCGATCATCGTGATACCAGCCTCAATCAGTACCTGCCCGATATCGACGGCCTCCTCGGGTTTGACGCCACGAAGAATGGCTATGATCTGTCTTGTCATTATCAGGTTTCTCTGAGTTGTGTAAAGGCGGATGTGATACCGCTCAGGGTCATGGCCTCACTGTCGAGAAGATCCACGGCGACGGACTGCGATGCCAGTGCCGTGGCGTAATGACGGCACAGACTTGCCTCACCTATCAGCGCAACCTCACAGTCCTGCCAATACGCCTGGGTGGCGGCAAGCTCGATCCCGATCAGCATGCCGGACAGGCGTGCTCGTGCGGTGGCGGGTGGCAGATCCTCAAGCAGCATCTGGGCTCGCAGGCCAAACAGGGAGTCAGCCAGACTGGCGGGTGCTGACATCATCTGCAGAATTGCTTCCACAAATGCCGCTGCATCCCAGCCCTTGCCGGCAGTTGAGTGCTTGAGAACAGACTGATGGCATAACAAGGAGAATATTTCGCCCGTCATGCAGGTGGTGAAATGTGCGATTTGCCCTTCACTCAATCTGACCCATTTGCTATGGGTACCGGGCAGGCATACAACTCCGTTGAAATCAGGCCGTGCGCTCAGCAGGCCCAGAATCTGGGTCTCCTCGCCACGCATGACATTGCAAGGCTGTGTCTGCATGAATCCTGGCAGAATATGAACTTGCCGTTCGATATCAGGCACACGTACAGCTCCAAGCCCCAACTGCGACAGTGCCATGGGTGCCTGTAGATAAGGCGCTTCGCACCAGCCTTGAGCGGCACCTGCCATACCGCAGATAAGCACCGGCACGTGCCTGTCAACCGACAGACGGTTTAGTTGATCTTCCAGCACCTGAGCAAAGTCTTGCTTTGACAGACTCGCCATGCCGTAGGGTCCATTTGCCCGAGCCAGCACCTGGCCATCAGCCGATAGCGTCCATAACCTGAAACTGGAGGTGCCCCAATCAACAGCCACACGGGCACAGGCTTCGCTATTGTCCGAATGAGCCACGACAAGCTCCGGCTCTGTACTGAGTGTGTTCAAAGCTCGATCTCGTACCGGGCAATGAACTCCGGATCGGGCGTGACTCCAATACCCGGCCCCTGCGGGATACTCACTCTACCGCTCTGCTTTACCTGTCCTTGTATATCCAGTGGCTCAAGCAGCAGCTCATCTCGAAAACGATTCTCCGTGGTATCAAATTCAAGCATCGGCTCCCAGGGATGTAGTCCGCCTGGCATGGGCGGCATGGCAGCCAGCAGCTGAAGATTGGTTGCCACCGCGATGGCCGATCCCCAGACATGATTGATCACGGGTGTAAAGTGTGCATGACACAAGGCCATCACACGCAGGTATTCGGTGACACCACCCAGGGCGCAGACCTCCGGTTGTGCAATATCCAGACCCCGATTCTCCAGAATCGAGCGCCAGCCCCAGCGTGCAAACTCTGCCTCTCCGCCCGAGATATTGACTTTGAGGCCCGCTCGCAGCTCTCGGTAGCCATCAAGATCTTCTGGGGCTACCGGTTCTTCAAACCAGTAGGCTCCCATCTCATCCAGTGCATGACCGACATAAAAGGCATCGCTGGTGGTGTAGCAATGGTTCGCATCCACCATGAACCTGGCATCATCCCCCACACCCTCTGCCACCGCTTCGCACAGCTTTACATCAGCCTTGGGGCCCAAGCCGGTTTTCATCTTCGCCGCTGTAAATCCCATACCGATAATGGCCGCCGCCTCATCCTTGAACCGTGCCACATGATCCTCGACACTTTGCCTTTTCAGCATCATGCCGTAGCCATAGGCCTCCACATCCTGGCGATGCGCTCCACCAATCAGTTTGTGCAGTGGCAGATTACATACCTTGCCGGCGATATCCCATAATGCAATATCAACCCCTGAAAGTGATTGCATGGGCATGCCTTTCTGGCCATGATCGCGCATCAGGTTGTAGACCTTGTGCCAGATGACATCACGATCCAGTGGGTCCATTCCCAGCACCATGGGCTGGATGACTCTTTCCACGATGGTCTTGTTGGCAATGGCAATATTGCCGGGCCCGAAGCATTCCCCCCAACCCGTGATTCCCTCATCGGTAATGACTTCTACGAGATGGGCGGTGCGTTTTGCATAGTACTGCTGTGAATATCCCAGCTCTTCAGGCATGTCACACTGCAGTACATGGCTTTTTATCTGAACAATTTTCATGCGGCATCCAGGGCTCTGGTTATACGCTTGATGACAAGGTAGTCGTTCAGCGCAAGCCGAGAGCAATCGTGGCCTATCCCGGATTGGCCGATTCCTCCGTGGGGCAGATCGATAGCATATTTGACGCCGTTGATCTGTACCTCGCCGTAGCGAAGTTGTGACGCCCATTGTTCTGCCCGCGCCAGGTTGCGAGTAAACACATAAGCTGTCAGGCCGCCTTCATCGCAATCATTGGCCATTGTGTTCAGATCCGTGCTGTCATCAAAGGCGACGATGCTGACGATAGGGCCGAAATTTTCCTGTTGGTAGACATCCATCGTTTCAGTGACGTTAGCCAGTACCGTGGGTGCCATGAAATGGCCCTTTGCCAGATTTTGTGCCAGAGCTTCTGGCCGATTACCGCCAGCCAGGAGTTCTGCCCCTTTGCTCACAGCATCATCAACAAGCGCCTTGAGCCGCTGCCATGCTCGACCATCGATCACCGGCCCGGTGAGGATATCGGCGTCTCTGTCCCAACCCACGCCAGCTGCCGCAGCGCGCTCTACAGCACGCCGGGTGAATTGTTCCAGCACCGTGCGATGCACGAATACCCGGTTCGGGGATACGCAAATCTGACCTGCATTACTGAACTTCACACCACAGACAATATCGGCCGCCAGATCCAGATCCGCATCCTCGAAAATCAGCACCGGTGCGTTACCACCCAGTTCCATGGAGTAGCGCTTGATAGTGGTCGCTCCGGTGCGCATGATGTGCTTGCCGGTCCGGGTCGAACCGATCAGGGTGATGAGCGAGGGAATGGCTGAGGCTGACAGATGATCTGCCACATCGTAGCCATCTGTACTCAGAATCTGCACCACCCCTGCTGGCAGGCCAATCTGCTGGCAGAGTTCCCCCACGGCATAGGCCGAGATGGGGGTTGCCTCCGAGGGTCTGATGATGATCGGGCAACCCGCCGCCATGGCCGGCCCAATCTTGAAAGCCAGATTCAACAGCGGGAAGTTCCAGGCCAGAAAAGCCAGTGCCACACCCGCAGATTCATGTACCAGCCGGTGCGTATGAGTGCCGGCTCGATCAGCAATGCTGGTGTCATGCACACGAGCGATCTCTTCGGCATAGAACTGCAGCGAGTTCTTCAGACTGTCGACATCCTCCTGAGTCCCCGCCCAGGGCTTGCCCATCTCGTAGTGAATGCATTCACGCAAGTGTTCTTCGTTGTCGATGACCGCCTGGCGTAGTTTCAACATCCAGCCCTGCCGCTCGGCAATACTGGTGCTCGACCAGGAAGCAAAGGCATCGCGCGCCGCTGCCAGCGCCCGATCAGCATCAGCCATTCCCGCGGTGGGTACGGTGGCCACCCGATCATCAGTGGCCGGATTGACCACCTCCACCGTCCCCTGACCATCCACCAGTTCGCCGGCGATGTACATCTTCTTGTCAAATTTCATGGAGTTCTCAATCAAACAGGTTTGCGATGTTTTTCTTGATGCTGTCGCCGATGTACAGGGCCAGAGCCTGAATGGTCGAGGTCGGATTGACAGCACCTGCCGTGACGAAAATCGAACCATCCACAATGAACAGATTCTTCACGTCGTGACATCTGCCCCAGCCGTTGACCACAGAGCTATTCGGATCCTCGCCCATCCGGCAGGTGCCCATCTGATGCCACCCGGCCCGCCACCACACCTCGTCAGAATTCTTTGCCAGTACACGCTTTGCGCCCGCCGCGTACAGTACTTCGCTCGCCCGTTGGGTGCCATGCTTGAGCATCGCTTTCGTATTCTCACCCAGACGGTACTCGACCTTGGGGGCTGCCATGCCATCGCTGTCGACAAGGCTTGCATCGAGCGTCACACGGTTATGGGCTTCGGGCAGATCCTCGGCCACCACGGTCAGGCCGGCAAGGTAGGGATAAACCGTGTCCATGATTTCGCGATGGGCAGCGCCCCAGGCAATCGGCTGATCAACCCCGAAACCACCCAGAGCAAAGGTCATCGGTGTCGTCGAACGCCCGGAGTGAAGTCCGTAGCCACGCACAAAATTTCGCTCAGTATCGCTTTCGTAGAATTGCTGGCTCAATATCGAACAGGCCATGGGGCCTTCATGCCCCATCATGGGCTCATCAAAAACACCCGATACACCCGTCAAGGGGTGAAACATGAGATTGCGCCCAACCTGATCCGAACGATTCGCCAGACCTTCGGGAAACAGCCTGGAGGTTGAATTCAACAGCAGTCGCGGTGTTCCTATGCCATTGCAGGCGATGATGACAAGCTCAGCTTTCTGTTCGTGCAGTTGACCATCACTACCGTGATAAAGCACACCGGTGGCAAGACCGGTGTTCTCATCGACAAGAATCTTGCGCACACGACTTTCGCATCTGAGCTCCACCCCGGCATTCTCCAGCATCGGCCAATAGGTAAAATTGGTGCCGCCCTTGGCGCCTGCTGCACAGCCCAGATCACAGGTACCCGCGTTCACACATTTCTGCCGACCGTCGCGATCCTCACTGAGAATGGCAGCATCCGAGGGCCACCAATGCCAGCCCATCGTGTTGAACCCCCGCGCCAGTGTTTGTCCCAGCTTGCCCATGGGGATGGGCGGCAAGCCGGGGGCATAATCCGGATAGGCCGGATTGCCCGCCAGTCCTGAGACACCGGTAATCTGGTCGTTCATGGCATAGAACGGCTCAAGCGTGGCGTAATCCACAGGCCAGTCACTGGCAACACCATCGAGTGTTGCAGTACGAAAGTCTGATGGCTTCATACGCGGCCAATGGCCCAGAAAGTTGATCGTCGAGCCGCCCACCGCGTTGTAGTTCACAGGCGTAATACAACTTTTCTCGACGTTGATCGGATAGTCGTATTTCAGCTTTCGTACATTCGGATCACAGGAAAACTCGGCATAGCGTGCCAGTTCGTAGTCCTCACGCCGGCTGGGAAACTGACTGTCCGGCACATGAGGGCCCTGCTCCAGACACAGGATCTGCATACGGGTTTCCAGCAAAGACCAGGCAATGGCCGCGCCTGATGCGCCAGCGCCAATGATCAGTACATCCACGGGTTCCTTGTTCATGATGGCATTCTCATTTTGCTATCAAGCCTGGCGGTAGACAGAGCCGCGAGCCCGTACAGGCAAGGTCAGCTCATCCAGCAATTCCTGGCTTTCACGGGCAACTTCATAACCTTTGGGGTGCACTGGATGCGCAGCTACCCCGACATGTGCCCGATTCTCGGGCCGACTGTAGTAGCCCATATAGGTCAGCCTCAACAGCAATTGAAAGGACTCGGGCCGGGTCAGTTCCAACTCACTCACCCGGTCGGGTGTCATCTCAGCATCCAGCAACAGTGCAAAACTCAGCACCTCATCGACAGCGGTGGCAATCGATACGTTGTCGGCTCGTTGGTTCTCGATGAAATCACCGACCCCCGCGGCACCAGCAGCAGGGATGGCACGTTCCGGGTTTGCAGGGATCAACTGATCAAGAATGGCGTCCAGCTGTGCCCTTTGGGTAGCACTCAATGGCTCTGTCATGATCAACGCTCCTAGCGCCCACTGTTCTCGGAGCGCGAAACAGCATCGATCGCGACAGCCAGCAGCAAGATAGCCCCGGAGAACATCAGCTTGTCTGCCGCACTGGCACCCGACAGATCCAGGCCATTGCCCAGTGATCCTATAACCAGAGCCCCGAGGATGGCGTTCCAGACTGACCCGCGTCCACCAAACAGAGAAGTGCCGCCGATAACCGCAGCGCCGATACTCTCCAGCAGCAAAGAGCCGCCTGCGAATGCCGTATAGGACACCGAGCCAAAGCGTGAGGCACCGAATATGCCGCCGATGGCCGCCAGCAACCCGACAATGGCAAAGGCGATGACACGGATGCGCTTGACGTCCATGCCGACGCGCCGCGCACTCTCGGCATTACCACCCACGGCAAAGATGGAACGACCAAACGGTGTCGAGGTGGTTACCCATCCGACCAGGGCCGTCAGGCTGATCAACAGCACAATCAACAGGGGCACGGAGCGATAGGCATTCATCGTTACCACCGCAGCGCTTACCAGTATGGCGAAAAAGACAAGCTGTCCCCACAAGGTAGCTGTCGAGTCCAGTTCCAGACCAAGCGCTCTACGCTGCGATTGTCGACGAAATAGTGAAAAAGCGACCAGCAGAATCAAGACTGCCGCCAGAACGAGTCCCAACGTATCGGGCAACAGAATACGGGCAATACCTTTGATGAAGGGGTCGCCGATATTCAGATTTCCCGTCGGTAGTATCTTTTGCATCAAACCCTGGAAACCCAGCAAGCCTGCCAGGGTGACAACAAAGGAGGGTATGCCTACATAGGCAATCAGCATCCCCTGCGCAGCCCCCATGATCGCACCCACCCCCATGACGATGATGCAGGCCAGCCAGCCAGGCACACCGGCCAGCATCAGCACACCCAGCAAAGCGGCACAGACACCCGCCGTTGCAGCCGCCGACAGATCGATGTCGCCCAGTAGCAGCACGACGGTGATACCCACCGCCAGAGTTGCAATAACGGCAGACTGCATGAATAGATTATAAATATTGCGTGGGCTCAGGAAGATGAACCGCACCCCTTCAGAACTCGGGTCTGACAGATGCTCCCACACAGGTACCGCCAGACCAAAGTAAAGCCAGATGGCGGCCAGTGCCAACAGGACCGGTACAAAGGCACCTAGCCGGGTTTCTCGCATCATGCGCAAGCGGCCGACGAAGGAGAGTTTCATTTCAGGCTGCATGAGGGGCCCCATCATCAAGTCCTCGTGTCATGGCAACGACAATCTCATCGGTTGTCGTCTCGCATGCATTCCACGTTGCCACATTGGCGCCATGGCGAAGCACACAGATCCGGTCTGAGACTTCGAAGATGTCGCGCATATTGTGCGAGATATAAATGACCGCATGGCCGGTATCGCGAAGACGCTTGACCACATCCAGCACCTGTCGCGTCTGTGCAACTCCCAATGCCGCCGTGGGCTCGTCAAGCATGACAACAGAGCTGTCGGCACCCACGGCGCGTGCGATGGCAATGGCTTGTCGTTGACCACCTGACAGCCCCCCGACCTTGGCTCGCACTGAACTCAAGGTGCGCACCTGCAGACGATCAATGGCTTTTTGCGCCTTCAGCTCCATCGCCAGATCATCAATAGGGCGCAGCGGGCGTGGCAAAAAGCCCCACCCCGGCTTCACCGGTTCAGCACCCAGGGACAGATTGGCTGCCACATCCAGGTTTTCACACAGAGCCAGATCCTGATAGACGATCTGGATACCCTGGGCTGTCGCATCCTGCGGACTGTTGATCGAGACCGGCAGCTCGTCAATGAAGAACTGCCCTTCATCGGCCGCATAGGCACCGGCCAGCACTTTCATCAAGGTTGACTTGCCGGCCCCATTGTCACCAACAAGCGCCATGACCTCGCCACGGGCCACCTCGAAATCGATACCGCGCAGTGCATGCACGCCTCCGAATCGCTTATGGATACCGCTGACACGCAGATGCGCAGGTGGGGCTCCGCGCCCCACGATTTGCTTTCCAGTTGACATGCTGTTTCTACTTGCAGAAATCCAGTGCCAAGACTTCGCCTGCACACACCATTTCCTGGGCAATGGATGGATCGTGTTCGATCACATAGGCAACCCCTTCAGCACCGACCGCCGAATAGCTGTCAACCGGTACAAATGCAACATCAGCTCCCACGCCGTTCTGTACCACTTCAGTGGCAAGATCGCCATACTCGTCACCGTTGAGCAATCGTACCGTTACCTCAGCGGCTGCCGCAGCCATTTCATGCAGTGGACGCCATCCACACTGGGTCTGCTTGCCAAGCAACATCAGCTGTTGAGCCTGCACGGTGCAATCCAGACCGGAGACCGGCACCTTGCCTGCCATCCCCTGCTCCTCCATTGCCGCAATGGCAGCCCCGGCATTGCCATCGTTGGAAGACACCACACCTTGAACATTGTTATCAAGCTGCGTCAGAGCCTGATCCATCGAACGGCGAGCTATGGCCGGATCCCAACCTGGCGTCCAGTTCTCGTAGCCCATCTTGCGCTCGCCTGAGGCGAACAAGGGTTCGAGCACCGACATCTGTCCATTGGCAATGACCGCAGCGTTCGGATCTGTCGGAGAACCTTTCAACAATACCAGTGTGTCCCCAGACTTGGTGTTATCAACAACGTGCTGGGCCTGTGCGGCACCGGTGGCAAACATGTCCGCCTGTACCCAGAACTTTGTGTTTTCAGAATTGATCATTCGATCGTAGGCAATCGTCGGTACACCCTCCTCGGCCGCGGTGTCCGCGATGATGGCAGAGCTCTCGCCGTCGATGGGGATGACAACCAGTACCTTGGCCCCTTGTGTCAGTGCCTGTTCCGCCTGACGTTGTTGCACCGAGGTATCGTTGTTGGCGTTGAATACTTCAACCTTCACATCCGGTGCAATGCTGGACATCCTCTCGACAAAGGCGGCAGCGTCCTGTTGCTCCCAACGGGGATTGACGTTCTCCGGCAGCAGTAGAGCCACCGTATCACCGGCCAGGGCAACGCCCATGTTCATCAGAGCTGCCGTAGCCACGGAGGTGGCGAGCAGGCTTTTTTTCAATTTCGAATGCATGTTTTTTTCCTCTTCCAGATAAGTCATGCGCACGAGTGAAGTTGCGCACATAGGTAGCAAGACTTGGTGCAAGCCTGCCTGTTTGCCAAAGCATCGCTTTCAAAGGTCCGACCGCAGTCGATCACTCATCGCTCGATAACTGACCGAACCATTCGCAAAGTGCCTCGTCCGGCTGATTCCTGATTCAGTTGTGCCAAATAGTTAAACATCGGATGTTTAGCTTGTCCAGATCTTTTGTAACTATTTTTTGATCAGACAGATTGATTAATCAGTTTTTCAGACCGCAGACAGGCTGTGAATTCGCCGGAAATGGGCGGGTGCTCTGGTTCAGATCATTCCGGGCAAGCACTCGAGGCTGTACAGCCGATCAATTTATATTATCAAATGATCTGGACAAAACAAACATCTGATGTTTAACTATCTGGCAGATTCGTGAATGAACGACGTTTCGATCCGGTATTTAGTCCGCATCGCAATGCTGGTCAACCACCCGGCTAGCAGGTACGTCTGATTCTCGATTCCGTTGTCCTTTCCTGACGAGCGCTTTTGTCAGGGAAATCTGTCAACCGCCCTGGTCTCCCGGAGGAGTCATCACATGCTTGAATCATTGTTTAAAACACCAGTCAATCTGGTCCTTGGTGCTGTGCTCGGCGCCTCGGTCCTGGGTAACGCAGCCGTTGCCGAAGATCGCATGGCTCTGTACGAGCCGTTTGGACAAATACCCGTACCCAGCAAGGAATACCGAATCGGCGTCATCCTCAAAACCTTCAACAACGACTATTTCATCGACCTGCGTAATGGTTTTCAGGATGCTGCAGATAAATACGGCGTCAAGGTTGAGTTCTTTGCCGCCCCAGGTGAGACCGATCTGCTGGTGCAGAAGCAGCTCATGGAAGACATGCTGGTTCGCCAGTTCGACCTGATTGCCGTGAATCCCAGCTCCACCTCCAACCTGCTTGAGCCAGCATCACGTGCCACCAAAATGGGCATCCCGCTGATCAACGTGAATGATGCGTATATATCCAAAGAGGATCAGGAAAAGCACAACATCGACATCATCTCCTTCATCTCTACCGATTGGGCCGAGCAGATGCGTAATCATGTGCGCTACTGCGCCGAGAAACTCGGACCGGACGGTGGCAAGATTGCCCACATCATGGGCTTCCCGGGATCCACGGCGGCCACGGCCCGACTCGCCGGGTATGAGGAGGAGTTGAAGAAGTACCCGCAACTGGAAAATGTTGCGGTGCTACCCGCTGACTGGGATCGCAAGAAGGCCATGGATGTTGGTGCCGACATGATTCAGGCCAACCCTGATCTGAACTGTCTGTCAGCTTCCAACGACAACATGGCACTGGGTGCCATCCAGGCGTTGAAGAATGCGGACAAGCTGGACGATGTGATCGTCATGGGCTGTGATGGTATTCCCGATGCAGTCAAGGCAATCGAGAGTGGCGAACTCTCTGCCACAGTCGCCTTCATGCAGTATGAGAATGGCTACAACACCATCGAGGCAGCCATTCTCTACCTGGAAGGCATGGGCGAGAAAATTCCCGAGACCATCTTTGCCAGTCAGGAAATCTGGGATGCCTCGAATATCGAGGACAAGATCGCCAACTACGGACAGTACTATTCAGGTATGGCCAAACTGAAAAACTGATCTGCAAGCGGCCAGGTCGAGAGCATGGCAAAGCTCTCGGCCTGCCGATTCCTGACTCACCCACAGATGCCATGGCCACCTCATGAATAGCCCTCCGCACAGCCCTGCAAACCAGAGCAGCCCTCAGTTGGCATCCAGCACCGGCAAGGCGCTGTTAGATCACAGTCTCTTTGCGCTAGTCCGGCAAACCGTACGACAGAGCTGGGGCTTGATCGCCGCTCTGTTGCTGTTGGTGCTGATCTTCAGCCTGGCCTCACCCTACTTCTTCAACACCCTGGTATTGGAACGCGTACTGACCAACGCCTCCTTCACCCTGATCATGGCTACCGGCATGACACTGGTTATCGCCACCGGAGGCATCGATGTATCGGTGGGTGCCATTCTGGCCTTGACCTCCATGGTAACGGCCACTCTGATGATCTCAGGCATGCCGGTCTTGCCCGCCGTGGCCATCGGCCTGATGCTGGGCGCGCTGATCGGTGCCATCAATGGCACTGTCATATCCTTTCTCAAGATCCAGCCCTTCATTGCAACTCTGGCTATGCTGAGTCTTGCCCGCGGCCTGACACTCATCATATCCGACGGCGCACCGGCCTCCAATCTTCCAGAGAGCTTTGCCAGCTTGTTCAAAGGCGAGAGCGTTGTTTATCTAGGTGTCGGCGTATTGATTCTGACCATGCTGGTCATGCATACAACCAGGCTGGGCATTCAGATTCGTGCCGTTGGCGGTAATGAGACCACCTGCTTTATCTGCGGGGTACGGGTCAATGCCCTCAGAATCGGGGCCTATGTCTTCCAAGGCCTGTTGGCCGTACTGGCAGGGTTCACCCTGACAGCCTCTTTTGATTCGGCAGAGCCGACCGCGGGTCTATCCACCGAGTGGCTGGAAGCGATCGCCGCACCGATCATTGGCGGCAACACCATGGCTGGCGGACGTGCTCGCCTGTTTGGCACCTTGATGGGCTGCCTGATTCTGGCCACGATGCGTTCGGGCTTGAATATCTCCGGAGTCCCCACTGCCTGGCAACAGGTCGCCATTGGCGGCATCATCGTCGGTGCTGTTGCGCTCGATGTTCTGTCTCAACGCAAGCGGGGTCAGCGATGAACGATGCCATTGTATCGGTTGTGAATATCACCCGGCAGTACGCTGGCACACTGGCACTTGATGCCGTGGATTTTGACATCATGCCCGGCGAAATTGTTGGTCTGATAGGCGAGAACGGCGCTGGCAAATCAACGCTCATGCGAATCGTCAGTGGCATCGAACAGCCCAGCAGTGGCCAGATTCAAGTGCGCGGACGCCCGGTTCAGTTCACCTCGCCGCAGGCGGCACAAGCCCATGGTATCGCCATGATCCCGCAGGAGGTCCTGCTGATTGATGAGCTGACTGTGGTGGAGAACATGTTTCTGGGCCACGAGCTCTCAACAGCCTTCGGGGGGCTCTCTCGCGCTCAGATGCGCAGTCAGGCACAGCGCATACTCGACGAACTCGGCTGCCACGAGGTTCAACCGGACCAAGCGGCCAGCACCCTGGCAAAAGGGGCGCAACAGATGGTGGCCATAGCCAGACGGGTGATGCAAGGCGGGTCGGTATTCATCATGGATGAACCCACCGCATCACTGACCGGCGAGCAAACCCAGGCTCTGTTCGGCATGATGCGTCGCCTCAAATCAGAAGGCAAATCCAGTGTCTTCATCTCTCACCGACTCGAGGAAATGCTGGACATCTGTGATCGCATTGTGGTCTTGCGTGATGGGCAACGGGTCGGCAACTACACCTGTGACGCTACACTGAGCAAGGATCGATTGGTGAGCGCCATGATTGGCACAACGGTTGCCAATGAATTCTCACGCACCATCTCCAACACCGGCGAACTCATTCTTGAGCTCAAGGCGCTTGAACTCAGCACCTTTCAAGGTCGCCGGACACCGCCCATAACGCTCTCCTCTCATGCCGGCGAGCTCATCGGTATAACAGGACTGGCAGGCGTGGGCAAAACCGAGCTGGCTCATGTACTGGCAGGTTTGCGTGCCCCGCTGGCCGGTGAGATGCACCTCAAAGGCAAACCTCTGACGCTCAAGTCACCGGTGAGTGCCTTGCGTCACCGCATCGGACTGGTGTCCGAGGACAGACGGGCAGAAGGCCTGGTTCTGAACCTGACATCTCTTGCAAACATGACCTTGACCAGCCTTCGCAAGCTGGCACGTCTGGGCAGAATCGATCGAGCAGCCGAACAATCGCTGGGCGAGAGCATGCAGAAGAAGCTGAACATGAAAGCTGAATACCTGCAAAGAGAAGCCAACCTGCTATCGGGTGGCAACCAGCAGAAAGTGGTGATTATCCGGCAATTGTGCGCTGATACCGAACTGCTGTTACTGGATGAGCCTACCAAGGGTATCGATATCGGTGCCAAGGCTGAAGTCTATCGGCTCATCGGTGATCTGGCAGCCGACAACAAGGCTGCCATTCTGTTTTCATCCGAGCCGCAAGAAGTGCTGGGCGTCTGCGACAAGATCTACGTACTGACACCGACTGAATTTCACGGTCCCTACCTGCGCGGGGAACTGGACTATGCCGCGCTGATGGCACTGGAATTCGGGACCACCAACACTGTGCCTGAAGAGGTAGCACTGCCATGACCCCCGCATTCAAGCTCACAAGTTTCCTACGTAACCATCATCTTCAGTTGCTGCCCATCATCGTGTTACTGGTGCTGGCCATGACGGTGCTCTCGGACAGTTTCATGAACACCCAGAACATGATCAACCTGGCCAACCGCATCTCCATCAATCTGATCATTGCCGCAGGAATGACCTTGCTGATTACCTCCGGCGGTATAGATCTTTCCGTCGGCTCCACCGTCGGCCTGTCAGCCATTGCGGCAGCCCTGTATTTTCAGAACGGCTATGATGCCATCGCCGGCCCCTATGGGGCTATTGCCCTGGGATTGGGAGTGGGCGCCATGGTTGGCTTGTTGAACGGTTTTCTGGTCGCCATACTGGGCATCCCGGCCTTTATCGCCACACTGGGATTGATGCTGGCTGTTCGCGGCGTCGTATTCATCATCTCCAGTGGCCGTACCATCATGGGCTTTGGCCAATCCTATATCGACACGTTCTCAGGCTTCACTCTGGGTATCCCGCGGGCTGCCATCGTGGCTGTTATCACAGCCCTGCTTGCAAGCTTTGTACTCAACAGGACAACCACCGGACGACTGTTGCAAGGCCTGGGAGGCAATGAGCGCTGTCTGTACACCGCCGGCATTCGTGTCAAACGCTTGAAGATGGGCGCCTACGTCATGATGGGAATACTGGCAGGTCTGGCAGGATTGACCCTGTCGGCCTCCATGTCGGCCGCCGAACCCTTTGCCGGCACCTGGTATGAACTGGATGCCATTGCCGTGGTAGTCATGGGTGGCACCGCCTTAGCCGGTGGCAAAGGCACATTGATGGGTACCACTCTGGGCGCCACTCTGCTCGGCCTGGTCGCCAACTCCATCAATCTGTTGGGTATCAGTGCCTATTACCAGACCTTCCTGGTAGGCGTCATGATCATGACCGCGATTGTCATCGGCAGTCCTGTGTTGACAGGTGCCAGAGCCAGGTAGTGGATGCAATGGGCAATTTCAGTGTCTGCTACCGCCAATGCCATCGCTAATTGACATACCTGACAAAATCTATCGCGACATCATTACCCGTTGCACCTGCATAGCGTGTGAATTCGATCTGCCTGGGGCTGGATCCGTAACGCAGATAAACATCCTTCTTGCTGCCATCCTTGTAGCTGGTAACCGTTCTTGCGTATTTATGAACTCCAGCCTTGCCAAACTTCAGAGGGGTGGCGCTGATGATCGTGCCCTGCTCTTTCATCTTCTTGATCCAGTCTTTCATCAGCTTTTCTGCATCATTCACACGATTCGTCAAGGGACGTACCCGAGCAAGGTAGGAGCCGTCCACACTGCGGTAGAGCGTATCGTTATCACGATCCTTACGCTCCCAGCCTTCAGGGGAAGAGGCAAAATAGCGTTTCCCATCCAGATCAAAAAGATAGTAGCCATCGGTCCGGAATTCATGGGTCGTTATCTCACCACTGGCATGACGTAGTTCAATCTTGTTATCTGAAATATAGTAAACACCGTATTTTTTGGGATCAAGCCCTTCACGTTTGGTTAACGCCATGGAGCGTGTACCCGGACCACCTGGGTTGGTATCGCCTGAAACACTACCCACCGATCCGTGTTTATCACCGGTAGTTATCACAGCAGTCACACCGCCAGAACCACCTGTGACCGCGAAATGACTTTTCTCGAATTGACCATCTTTCATCAACTTCAAGTGAAGCTTGCGAGTCGATGTCATACTGCTATTGGTCCAGTAGTTGGTCGTGAACATCTCCATTCGATAACCATCGGGGACTGAATTCAGCATTTTTCCTCGTCTCAATTTTACGCGAGGTCCGGGCATTTCTCGAAGCTCAGGTGCCTTGCCAGACTGCGATACCGGCGCTTTGGTTTTCGAAGGCTTCGAGACTTTCTCAGGTGCAGGAGCCTGGGCGATCTGCCTGCCTTTTTCTGGTTTGGCAGCCACCTCTCCACTATCACGGTCATCCGCCTCTGGATACATCAGAGGTTTGGTCATCACCTCGATCATGCTCTCCAACGGAAGCACAGCAGCGCTGCTATTGATTGGCAAGCGTGCGCTGTAGGCAATCTTGTCTGCCAATATCTTCTCCGCATCACTAGCCTTGTCATCTAGCAAGGCCAACAAGCTGACTTGTACCGGCTCTCCAGTACGGATGATCGTGCGTACCCGTATCCTCAGATCATCATCGTCTGGCCGACTGACCAGAACCGCGTGAGTCGACATATCCAGGCCGGGCGCGGAGGTATTCAACTTACCCGCGAACAAGCCTTCCTTCATCTCCGTCTCATCGAGAATGGAAATCTTGTGACCTGCCTCCTGATCTGGCTTCAGCATGCTGTTAATGAAAGCAACAGACCAATCCCTGGCACTTTCATTAGTCTTTGGAAACGCTATCAAAACGAGCGCCATGGAATCACTTTGTGTTCGATATTCGTCAATGTTGAAACCGTTGAGCCCTGTATCGCGAACCCATAATGAGACGGTCAGATCTTTCATTGCCGCGGTGTCGGCAACGGCAGTTGCAACCAGCAATTGTGGTTGCCAGCTCAGCGCCACAAACACAGTGGCAGCCATGAGCAGTTTTCTTGCAAGACAACGTTGGTACGGGACACGCACTCCTTGCTGAGCAGATTTATCCATGATGTTCATCCCTGTTGATTAATCGAATAGTCCTTTCGTCAATTTACCAGCATACGAGGCACTGCGCGAACTGCGCACCGGTGCACAGCGCTGCGCAGCCTCAGCACAGCTTGATCAACAGCGGTGACCAAGCGCCAGCCGCTTCGAGCCTTTGCCTGCCAGCATTGCCGCACCGCCAAGCACTACCACGCAACCGATAGCCCCCGCCAGACTCAGTGCCTCGCCGAACGCAAACCAGGCAAAGAAGGCTGTGAACACAATACCCAGATAGCGTACCGGCCCCACTACGCCCGCCTCGGCAAGCTGGAAGGCGCGAATGTTGGCTGTCTGAGCCAGCAAGGTCAATGGACCCAGTGCAACGAACGCTACCACCAGCACAGGTGAAATCGACTGCCATTGCGTGATACCGGGCACGATGAACATCAGCACACCGACCAGATTCACCCACAACAACATCGTCAGTGTTTTCTCGGAACGTCCCAGGGACTTTATCAATAGCGTCTCGATGGCCACTAGTGCGGCACCTGCCAGAGCAATCACCGCCGGCAACGCATTGGCTCCTTGTAGCCCACCGCCACCGGCTCCCCCACTGAAAGACACCAAGGCCGCGCCCCCCAGGCACAGTGCCATTGCGCCGGCTCGGACCAGCGACAATCGCTCACGGAAAATCATGGCTCCCAGCAGCACAATGAGTACCCCGTCAAGCAACCCGATAGCCGATGCACTGGCCGCGGGCAGATGAGTGGCGGCATAGATAGCCGCGAAACCACCCGCACCACTGCACATTGATCGAACCAGATGAGCACCAGGGCGTTGGGTTGCAAGCGTTGAGCGAAGCTTGCGCTGCTTCAGGCATAGCAAGAGCAGAACGAACGAGCCACCCAGATAACGTAGCAGAGCTATCTGAAATACCGAGGCCACATCGCCAGACAGCTTGCCGGCCATATAGGCGAATGCAAAAATGCCCGTGCCCAGCATCGCCCAACCAACGCCACGCAGGGCATCCGTTTCGGGCATGGAAATTGTTGTCGTTACGTCGGACTTGACGTTAGCGCGTATCGTTCCGTACATCGTTCTGTCGTGCCTCGACACCTGGCCACAGCACTCTCGTCTGGCAACCTTGTTGGTGTAGGCGGAGCATGGCGACAATGCCGCGGTGCTACCAATGCTGTTTTCACGACTGGGTATGCGAAAACGGTATAGTCTCAATCATGCGAATAGAAACACGTGCACTTGAGGCCTTTGCCTCAGTCATGAAACTGGGTACCGTGACGGCTGCGGCCGGTGTGCTGGCTCGCTCACAACCTGCTGTCACCCGCTCATTGCAGCAGCTTGAAGAGCGCACCGGCCTTGCGCTGTTCGAGCGTCGAAGTGGACGTCTGGTCCCTACCCCCGAGGCGCACGAACTCTATGAGACGGTGCGCGAGACCTTCGAGGTCGCAGGCAAAGTGGAGCGTCGCGCAGAGGAAATCCGGCGACGGCTGCGAGGTGAACTACGGGTTGCCTGTGTACCGGCATTCTCGCAGCGCTTCATCGCGCAGGCCGTCTTTGACTTCTCGCAGCTGTATCCGGATGTTGTTGTGCAAGTGTCGACACGCTTCTCCGCCGTGCTTGCCGAAGATCTTCGCGCCCGTGAGGTGGACGTCGGTATTGTCACCTATCACCTGCTTGACGAGACACTGAGCTGCTCGACATTCACCACCTGCAACGAGGTGCTGGCGATGCCGCGTGAGCATCCATTGGCTACCCGCCGGAATGTCGGATTGCGTGATCTGGCAGGTGAGCGCCTGGTGGTACTGGGCGATAAAGACCCTTACCGTCACCGGCTGGAACAAGCTCTGGCAGCCGCAGAGATTGTTCCGGGCACATTGACCGTCACAGACTCTTCCACGACCGCCTGTTCGCTTGCACTGTGCGGTCTGGGCATAGCCGTCATCAACCCGATCTCGGCACTGGAACTTGTCGGTGCCGGCCTGGTGATGCGTGCCTTGCCCGAACTGGATGCGCCCTACGTAACCACACTCGTTCATCGGCATGATGTACACCCGACAGGATTCGTCAGACGCTTTCTGGAGGTGGTGCAAAAGGTGCGTGACAGAGAACTTGCTCGCGCAAATGAGCTATGCAAGTCCATGCCCTGACAAGTTTTACTCCTGCACTTTCTCCTGAGGGAAAAACTTGTCAGAGGCTCTTCTTGAGCGCTGTGAAATGGCCTTGTTCATGGCAGCCAGAAGGTCTACCCGTTGAACCGGCTTTACCAAGTGGATGCCTTCGGCAAGTAGACTACTGCCATGTTCGATCTCCTCATCGGCATAGCCCGACATGAAGACCACGGGCAGTGTAGGCCGGAGCGCACGCAGCGCTTCAGCAAGATCTGTCCCTTGCAGCTCTCCGGGCATGACAATATCAGTCAGCAGCAGATCAAATGTCGGATCGGCTTTGAAACGCACAAAAGCCTCATCACCGCTGGCTACAGCCTCCACCCGGTAACCGGCCCATTCCAGCAGGCTTGCGAGCACCTCGCGAACCGCCTCCTCGTCTTCGGCAAGCAGAATCCGGTGATCAACCCCGGCGGCGATGGCAGGCTGCCGCTTTCGCCGTTCTGGCAGTTCGAGTTCCTCTGTTGCCGGAAAATACAGCGTGAATGTCGTACCCCTGCCCTGCTCAGATGCCACCCGAACAGTACCGCCACTTTGTTGCATGAACCCCATGACCATGGACAGTCCAAGTCCGGTTCCTTGCCCAACCGCCTTGGTGGTATAGAAGGGTACGAATATCTGTTCCAGACTGTCGCTCGGTACCCCATGGCCGGTGTCGCTGATGGACAGCATGACATACCGACCAGGAGCAAGTTGTTCATCACCGCTGTCAGAGAATGTCTCGTCTATGCGGCAGTTTGCCGTTTCAAGCCTCAGGCAGCCACGCCCGTTCATGGCATCGCGCGCATTCACGATCAGATTCAGCAAGGCACTTTCGGTCGAGTTGCGATCAGCGGACACTTTCCACAGATTGGCTTGCAAGGTGGATTCGACTGACACGGTCTCACGCAAGATTCGACCAATCCAGCTCTTCGTCTCCACTACAACCTTGTTCAAGTCAATCACCTCCGGCGAGAGCCGCGACTTGCGCGCAAAGGCCAGCATATTGCGGGTCAGATCAGCCCCGCGAAGGCTTGCCTTGATAGCCTGATCTGCCAGCCGATCAATCTCCTTCTTCTCCGTTGCGTACTTGATGAGCTCAAGATTCCCCAAGGTAACGGCAAGCAGATTGTTGAAATCATGAGCGATGCCACCGGTCAGCTGACCGATAGCCACCAGCTTGCTGGAGTGCTCGGCCTGTTCACGATGAAGTTCCTCATCGGTCACATCATCGAGCACCAGCACAACTCTGATCTGGGTAGATCTGTGCGCATCGATCACCGAACTGGACAGCCTGACATGCAACTGCTCGCCTCCCCCCACATTACTCATGCGGACAAGCTCGCCCTGCAATTCCTTACCTGGTACGAATTGCTGACCTTCCCCGCCACCCAGTATCAGCACCCTCTCACCCGACTCATCGAAAAAACGCACGGACTCGGGCCAGAAACAGGGCAGCACCATGTCTGATTTTCCCAGCATGCGACGGGCACTGGGGTTGGCAAAGGCAATCTGACCAATGGCATTGAATCCGACAATACCGCTACGTGCAGCACTCATGACCGCACTCAAGCGCTCGGAAACATCCAGCGTCTGGGCGGTCAGCGCCTCCGCTTGTCGTCGTGCGCGCAGATTCATGATCAGCACCACGCTCATGACAAGAAGTGCGACAGCCGATAACGCGCAGGCCCCCAGGGCAAACCATAGTCTGGGTCGTGTCCAGAAGACCTTCTCCCCTTCCAGCTCATGCCGCCGCTCGGCAAATTCATCCGACAGCAGGTAACCGGGGATGGCAGCGTTGAGGCGTTCCCGAACCTCACCGAGGCCAAAACGCAGCGCCACGGCGCCCTTGGCAATGTACACAGGAATATCCGCCGCTTTTATATCATCGGACAGCTTCACTGCCGCAAGCCGATACTCGAAGCTTTTTTTTCCCGTCACAATGGCATCAACCTGGCCATCAAGCAAAAGCCCGAGCAGCTCCTGTTGCGAGTCGACGAGGACAAGTTCCAGACCTTGCTGCGCTTCGGCAAAGATACGTCCCACGCTCTTCCTGATAACACCAACCTTGTGACCGACCAAATCTTCCAAACTCCCAAACTTGCCCACATTCTGATTTGTCGTAAAAATTGAATGTGATACATCGTTGATTGGCAGGGTGAAATCTGCCATTTCACGGCGATTTTCCAGATTACCCAGCAGTGGAAGCACGTCGTAACGGCTCCAGTCCAGCCCCTTTCGAAGTTGCTGAATAGAGATTTCTCGCATCTGGATTTTCAAGCCGGTGCGCTCAGCCAGATCCTGGATCACATCGACGGAGAAGCCACTGAGGCTACCATCTTCACCCACGTATTGATAAGGTGGGTAGTCGGCAATGCCGACAATCAGCACCTCCGGCGCCGGTGCATAGAGTTGCAGATGATAACGTTGCCGCAATGCACCAAGCTCACCACTTTTCTCCAACCGCTCAATGGCCTCATTGATTGGCCCTAGCAGCTCGGGACGCGACTCGTGAATACCGACAACCCGGACATCATCTGCGTATGGCGCGCCAAACGGCACGAACATATGATCAATCCCGGCTCGGTAGGCCCAGCCCAATGATCCCTCCTCTGGAGCGAACCATAAGTCGATTTCTTTCGCCAGCAGTGCAATGAGACCTTCATCAGGCGCTTCGTACGCCTTCAGGATCAGTTGAGGAGGCAGGGCTTTTCGTGCCAGCTGCTCACCGGTAGAGACATAGCCCACCGTCGGCGGTGGTACCGAATCGAGGCTGATACGCTCTTGCTGGTCGGCGCGAACAATCAGGCGCTTGCGCGATTCTCCTACCGCTCTGGACGCAATACCGGTTGTTCCACCGGCGAACGGTCGACTCGGCACTCCGGCAATGAAATCAACGTCACCGTTCCTGAATTTCTGAACGCTCTCGGAAAGCGAGGCGCTGGGATTGAATTCCAGAGGCCTATCCAGTTCTCTGGCCAGCAGTCTGGACAGGTCTGCACCAAATCCGGAAAGCTCACCGTTCGCTCCATACTCGAACAAGGGCGGTGACTCATACCAACCCGATACCAGTGGCCCTACTTCCTGTGCAACAGACGATTGCGCCCACACGCTCGGTACGGCGAGCTGTAGAAAAATAATGCCGATAACAGAGATTTGTACCTGGCGAATAATCAGTTGCAGCTCCATGCCCACACCTTATTTTCATCAACGTGACAACCGTGAGCACCTCTTACCAAAAAAAACATGCAAGTCATTTCATCATTTATGACGATCATACCGCGTGAAGTTGCCGTCGATACGGTTAGACTCCATATCCTTGCACAAACGCCGTTTTTTCCGAGAAAAAATAGGTAACAATATTGAAGCAAGACTTATTGATTGTTTTTCCATCACACAAATATATCTTACGCCAACCTTCCTCAGGGTTACTCACAGATTCGGCACTCCATCCTGAGCAACTCGTGGTTGAACGTCTGAACATGCCTCTCTCCGGGATATATCACAGCTGCCAGAAAGTATCGGGAAATAATCCCCCGCCTTCAGTGTCTTGTCAGGAAGCATGAGTATTCTGACATTGTCCGCTCATCAGCGGTATTTACTTACCTGAGTGACCTGTCATGTCTGCCAACAACCCTTCTTTAACAAGCTCCAGCACTACAAGTCTGGAAACAAACATCGAAACACATAACCGAGCGACTCGCCTGCTACATGCGATTCTGGCAATTTCAATCGTCACACAGCTAGGATCGAGTTTGCTGATGGTGGCCCCCCTCAGGAACCATACACCTGATTTGTTCTTCGAGATTCATGAGTATTCCGGACTCGCGGCCCTGGCACTGTCCATCGCTTTCTGGATAACGATTCTGATCAGACGAAGCGGAACACCTGTGGCGAAAATCCTGCCCTGGTTTTCGCCGCTTACCCGGCAATTGCTCTGGCAGGATGCCCGTCAACACTTTCAGACTCTTCGTGGCAAACGATTGCCCTCCTACCAGAGCGATGCGCCACTGGCCTGCGCCATCCATGGTCTGGGCCTGCTGCTGATTCTCGCCATGGCCATTACCGGGGGGCTGTTTTATCTGGCCCTGTTACTGGGAACACCGGATGCAGCCTGGGCGGGTCTGGATCTGGACATGCATAAACTGCTTGCCTCAATGGCCTGGACATACCTCATCGCTCATGCCGGTGTCGCGGTGCTCTACCGCTATGTGGGTCAGCTGGATCTAGGCTGCATGTGGTCGTTCAAAGGCGATACCGACTCAAAATGAAACCCGCACCCGCGACGCGAATTCTTGCTGCCTTCAACAGGCCGTGCTCGGGGATATTTCGGTGCCAAAGCTGCACTGATGAACGACACAGCAGTGATCGGGACCTTGCCCCCTGACTATGGCAATGGCTCTGGCTACTACCCTGTTTGTCGGTGCGCATGCAGCCGCAAATTGTGGTTATCGACCACGACCTCTACCATTACCACTTGCGCGTTTGATCTTCGGTATGCGACCCTGAGGCCGGAGGACAACTTGATGCCTGATGGAAAAAATGTGGAGGCCAGGAAACTTGATGCGGCCGAAATGAGTGCGATAGCGCATCTTTACCGAGGAGAGGTTTACAGGTCCACTATCTGGCGAACCCGTCTCGATACAACAACCAACTGGTCTGTCGTGACTTTGGGAGTTGCACTTTCGATTGCGTTCTCGTCTCCGGAAGCCTCGCCATTACCCTTGATTCTGGTAGGGGTTCTAATCAGTTTCTTCTTGATGCTGGAAGCTCGAAGATACCGTTACTTCAATGTCTGGCGTGCACGTTGCCGGTGGATGGAAGTACACTTTTATGCCCCTATGCTGCATGACGGGGACCTTCATTTGGAAGATGGCTGGCAACGAACACTTGCCGATGATTATCTGGCGCCAAAATATCACGTGCCCATGCCAGTGGCGATTGGCCGGCGAATGCGACGCAACTATATCTGGATCCTGCTAATCCAGAGCACAGCCTATATAGGCAAGATTGTCGTCCACCCTACTCCGCTGACGAGTCTGTCCCAATTAAATGAGCGCGCCACCATCGGTCCAATAAGTGGACACTATGTGCTGGGCTTCGGGGCCGCCTACTGCCTGCTTTGGGGCATCGTTGCGTTCTGGAGCTGGCGAGACGACTCACAACGTGCGAATCATCGACAGCCCGGTACGGATGCCAGTACTGGAATGGGTTGAAACTAACCCAATACCTGCGCCAGGATAACGTAAGAAGACAGACCTTCTGGAACCCTGATTAATGCATTCGGATGAAATCCTGGAACATTCTTGTATTCTTTTACCGGAATGAGATCACCCTCGCCTGCTGCAAGATTACCGAGCAATTCCGGATACCAGCTTGCACCGCTAACCTGTTCCGATTTGCCATCCACTGTTTTCAGCATCTGGGCGACGACCTCAGCACTTCCGTAGTCGATCACGGCTCTTAAAAAGATATCGGTAGGCCCCGGTACTCGATCATTGCCAGGAGTTCCCATTGCCTCACCCGCCCACCAGACGGCTTTCACGTCACCAGGAATGGAAGTAATGGACTGAAGTTTGGTGATGTCGGTTTTAGCTATCACTGTTGTTTCTGCTGCAGAGGCTTCAGTCGCGGTACGAGACGTATTTTCATGCTTTTCTTCGTTCTTGCATGAATGCAGCATAAGCGCTGTCAATACAAGAATAACTCGACTAAACAGTTTCAACGTGACGATCCGTTAGAAGGCGCAACGTATGCTTCGTCTGGGCTACCAATGATCCATTGTGTCTCTAATTGCGCCTGTCCGACCTGATCAAACTGTTGAGCAAGACCGGTTTGTTCCAGAACACCGCGCTCTGAGTCAGGAGCCCCAGTGGCGATGTCTTGTTGCCCTGGATTAAAATTATATCGATCTTCGAAATTGACCTCGATGGCGGCGCTTGCCAACAGAGTGCCATTTTCCAGCCGAGTCACGGTGACTTCACTGCGGGTGTAAACCTGGTGAGCACCAATCGCTTTTTGCCAGTTCTCTGATTCAGGGTAGGGAAAACGTTGAGAGTTGGGGTTATCCGGAGCGCCGCCTCCCACCGCAATAGCATCACCTGAGACGGTGAAAACAATACGTTCACCCACTGCAATATCATCCAGCTTGATAGCTCCGTCAGCAACCTCGTTTGCAAAAAGTTGATCACCGGCTGCTTGTATATCCTGAACGATACTATCGTTGGTGGTTCTTCCGTTTACATCGTCTGTCAGATAGTTGCCATAGTCAACATCGTAGGTTTCGCCGCCACCAGTCAGAAAGTGCGAGTACGCATCTATTGCTTCGTCCAGATCAGCTTTGCTGGTGAAGATGCCCGCGCCGGGAATGGCCGAGACGATATTACCGCCTTTTGCCAGTGCAACCTCTTTTAGATAGTAAGCGCGCTCGCTACCGGTCGGTGGCCTCGTTGAAATGGGCACCGGATCTGATGCATCAGCAGGATTTTGTAGAAATCCATTGTCGTGATTGATATCTGGTGGTGGCATTGCACCAATCTGATAGTCGTTTCCGTTAACAGAAACAGCCTGTGCATTTGCAGGAATAACAGGCGTTGACTCACCTTGCTCACCACGTATAGCTTTCAATACGCTTTGTAATGTCTGCGCCACGAAGCCACCCGATGCACCCAGCTCCATAGTTGTGGCGTTCAACGAGCCTGCATCACTCTGCAAGTCAGCAAGCTCATCGTTACTTGCCGAATATTCTCTGTTCGTCAGCTCATTTAAAGTTGTCGGGTGATTGTCTTCACCTAGTAGAGTTTGCGCAGTCGTAGACCCGTTTCTAAGATTGTCCAGAGCGGTGTTCGAGTTCAACAAATTCTCGGTACTGGTATTAGAGGCGCCGTCATCCCCAGCTGTACCCGCTGAACTGCTCTTAAGAGATGAGCCATTGTTGAAATTTGAACTGACACCTGTATTCATCATGCATTCTTTGTTCGGCAGCCGACATTTCGCAGCGTAGCAAAGCAGGCAACAGGCTGTCTATTAGGGCAAACCCTAGTAGTCCAATTCCGGCGAATTAATGGCTTTCAGGAAAGTAGCGACACTCTGACGTCGACGAACATCTGTGGGTTTGCGTTACCGGTGCCGACAAAGGAGCCCGCCACGGGGGGAATGGACTCGGGATGGCGATGCACGGCAACCGCAATATGATCAGAGCCTGCCAGCAATCCGCTGGTAGGGTCAAAACCGCGCCAGCCAGAACCGGGAAGAAAGACTTCTGACCAGGCATGGGTGGAGCCGATTTGTTGAGGCACAGCGTCGCCAAGAACATAACCACTGATAAAACGCATGGCCAAGCCCAGATGTCGGCAGATCTCAATGAACAGTGTGGCAAAGTCACGGCATGAACCGCTGCCCAGTCGCAGAGTTTCAGCAGGTGACTGCACACCGGGTTCCTCACGCATTTCGTAGCGCAGCTGATTGGCGATTTTCTGGTTGATGCACGTCAGCAAAAATATCGTTTCCATCTTGTTGTCATGCTGATACACATCGCTGATCCATTCACGAATCACAACTTCGTCCTGTGGATAGATCAGACTCTTGTAGGGGTGCAGATCGATAGCGTCCTTCGGGTCGTATCGGAATGGGAAGCGTTGTGCATAGTCTTCCAGTGCAAATTTCGGTAGCGCCTCGCTGTAATGCTCGATGATGATTTCGCTGTCGATAATCAGCTCGGAGGAGCGTTGCGAAATATCAGCTGTTGCAACAGAGTTACCGTAGACATCGCGTTTCCAGCGAACCTCGGCAGTGGGCGTTATATCGAGTCTCGACGAGACAACCCGGATATCAAAACCGTCCCGTGGCCTCAAGTGAAGGCTATGGGGCTGCAATGTCACGGTTTCCGCAAAGCGGTACTCAGTGAGATGATTGATTTTTATGCGTCGCACGTTATCTAGTAGTAGCCAAAGCAGAAATCCAGCATTGCAATCGTTATGATAGATTCAGTGTAGCAACAACGGCACGACAGGGTTCACACATTCTCTGCGTAATTGCCTCAGTCTCGTTCCAGACGGGTGCGAACCTCGCTCTTCTCTTAATTGGCAACGCCTGATGCACAACACCCTGAAAACAGTGATCACCCAAAGGCATATTGAGCCCAGAGTGGCCGTAGAGGCGATTGATTTCGTCTATGCAAACCTGATTGACGTCAGCCGGCTACAAGTATTGTTTCCGCTAATCATTGCCGTACTTTACTGGCCACTGGTGTCGCATAGCCTCATTGTTGTCTGGTGTATCGCCTCCATCAGCATATATTTGGCACGAATCTTTCTGGCACTGGCTTACAAACGCAAAGACCCCGATAACTATTCGCCCTATCGCTGGGGACTGTATTTCACTGCCACCTGCCTTGTCTCCGGGCTGCTCTGGGGCACTTCAGGTTGGCTGTTCTTTGTCCCTGACGCTGAAAGTCAGCAAACAATCCTGTATGTGTTGATTGTCGGTACGGCCGCAGGCGCCATCATCATTTCTTCCTACTGGATGATTGGCTACCTCGCTTATGCCATACCTGCGATCAGCCTGCTTTCCCTGAATCTGTTTTTCAGAGGTGATGTCGACGATGCAATATTGGGAGGCATATTGTTTTTGTATCTGGGCATGGTCATTGGCGTTGCTCGCAAGGTCAGAGTACAGGCCTATTCGGGTATCAATCTAAGATTCGACAATCTGGACCTTGTTGAACAGCTACGCGAACAGAAGCTGGAAGCGGAACGAAGCAACAGGGCAAAAACACAATTTCTGGCAGCGGCTAATCACGATCTCAGGCAACCCGTCCATGCACTGTCTCTGCTGTCGTATTCGATCAAGTCAGAACTTGACTCTGACAGAGGCAAGTCGCTCTACATACATCTGAGTCAGGCCATTGATAATTTGAGCAGCTTGTTATCTTCGTTACTGGACCTTTCTCAACTGGATGCGGGAGCCATGAAAGTCCAGCTGAGTGAATTCTCTGTCGCCTCAATTGCTGCTTCAGTACAGTCCGAGTATCAGTCTCTGGCCGAGGCCAGGAATATCACATTGAAAGTCATTGCCTGTCGTGGCGGCGTGAGCACCGATTTTGTTCTTCTGCGCAGGCTGATCGGCAATCTGGTCAGTAATGCAATTCGTCATACCCATGCAGGCGGGGTGCTTGTCGCATTTCGCCATCGAGGCGAAAAAGTTCTGGTACAGGTCTGGGATACCGGAATCGGAATACCGGAAAGCGAGCACAAGGAAATATTCCGGGAGTTTTATCAAGTCGCCAATCCTCAGCGCAACAGCGAAAACGGACTGGGTTTGGGATTGGCTATCTGCACACGTATAGCGAACTTGCTGCACACCACCCTGACCCTGAAGTCTCAGGTGGACAAGGGGACACTATTGTCTTTCTGCCTTCCTTCAGCATTAACAACCATCGACCGTGCAGACGAGGTTATTCACTTCGATACCGACATACTGACGCACAAAACTGTTCTTTTGATAGACGATGACTTGACGGGATTAAATGCCCTATCCAGTGTGCTGACTCAACACGGTATGCGAGTGACACAATCAGAAAGCTACGAGCGTGCAGAGGAGCTGGTATTCGATGTTGGCCTGCATCCAGACATCATCGTCAGCGATTTTCGTCTGGCCCAGCAAACCAATGGCATTGAGCTAATCAATCGCCTCCGACAACATCCTGCCTTGGTTAATACCCCGGCGATTCTGATTACCGGCGACACAGCCGTGGAAGTATTACGCCAACTCCAGAACAGTGAAATTCCGGTCATCAACAAACCGGTATCAGCCAATACCCTGCTCCCCCGGATTCATGACTTGCTGATAGATTCCAACAATCTTGCCGACGAACAATCAGGTTTGCGCATTCGGTAGCGCCACTGTGATCGCTACGCCGGTGAACCCTGACTACTTGATCCTGTAATAACTGATGAAAATACTAGCCATCTCCGGAAGCCTGAGAGAAGTATCCTCCAATAGCCTTCTGCTCAGAATCCTGGGTAATCACACACCAGAGAACTGGAGTTTTTCTCTATACGAAGACTTGGGAAGCCTACCCATATTCAACCCTGACCTTGAAGATGAACTCACACCAGAAGCCGTCCAGAGCTTCTGCCACGAGGTTGCGCAGGCAGACGCTGTCATTATTTCATGCCCCGAATATGTGCGGGCAATCCCGGGAGGCCTCAAAAACTCGATTGACTGGCTCGTCTCCAGAGACGAGATCATTTCCAAACCCATCGCACTCGTTCACGCCTCTCACCGTGGTGACGATATGCTGGCCTCACTGAGAATGGTATTGGCGACCGTATCAGAGCGGTTCGCAACAGATATTTTCCTGCGAATCCCTTTGAATTCGATGTCACTCGAGCAAGCTGAATCCGAGTTAGCGCAGCAAGAGAACATCGCCAGAATGATTGAGTTTCTGTGGCGGTTGGAAGCATTTTCTCAAGCTGGCAGTTGAACCGCTCGACGCGTGGAACCAGGCTATTTTCAGCGAGCCTGCCCCTCGGCCGCAGGAACAACCGCGACCGGTGCAAACTTGACAGCCTTGATAGAAAAAGAGGCGACTACCACGCCCAGCAGGATCATCAGACAACCGGCAAACTCAATGGCGTTGATTCTCTCACCCAGCACCACGGCTGCCGAACCCAGCCCGAAGACTGGCACCATCATCGAAAACGGGGCAACCGCACTGGCAGGGTAACGAGATAACAGCCAGGTCCAGATACCACTGCCCGCCACGGTTGCTATCACACAGGTATAGACCAGGCCCGCAATTGCCCAAGGCGCATCAAATGTTGTCAACAGGCTTTGACCAATACGATCCGTGCCTTCCCACATGGCCGCCAAAACCAGCATGGGTAGTGGCGGTACAACACTCATCCATAGTGTGAATTGCAGAGGATTGGCAGGCTTTGCCGCTCGGGACGCCAGATTGCCAAAGGCCCAGCCAAGTCCACCAAGGATGACTAGCGTGAAGGGCCAGAGCTCATCGACTCCGGCACGCTGACTGCCGACAACTGTGAGTCCGGCAACCGCAAGTGCAAGACCAACAACCCGCGTCCTGCCAAGCAACTCCCCGGTGAACAGCGCAGCCAGTATGACCGTGAACGGCGCCGAACATTGCAGCACCAGCGATGCCAGTCCCGGAGGCATGCCAGCTGCCATCCCCCAGTACAGAAAGAAGAACTGCAGCACACCAAAACCAATGCCGTAACCCAGTAGATAACGGACAGGTACTTGCGGGCGTGGAATGAACAGCAGTGTCGGTATCGCAATGAGTGTCCAGCGCAAAGCGGCCAGAAAGAATGGAGGGTACTGCTCCAGGGAGGCGTGAATAGCAAGAAAATTCACGCCCCAGATGGCAGCAACGAGAAGAGCAAGTAGGCGATGTGTATTTGGCATGGCGTGAGAATGCACCTGTCAAATCATTAGAACAACTGAATTGTTTTTCATCTATGATTAAATTTTTCTTAACATTCACGTCATGGCTATCACTCTCGATCCACGCCATCTTGTCTTGCTACGGGAATTATCCGCACGCGGCAGCATCACAGCGGTAGCTGCTGCCACCCACCGCACCCCATCAGCTATTTCGCAACAGCTGCGCGCAGCGTCACTTGATGTGGGCACCGCCCTGGTTGAGCGCAAAGGCCGAGGCATTCAGCTGACCGAAGCTGGACAACTGATGGCAGAAGCTGCCATTGAGGTTGATATCGCGCTTGAACGGGCACGCACACGGGTAGAAGCCCTGATGCACTCCCCCATGGGTGTTGTACAGATCGCGGCATTGCCCAGTGCCGCCGAGTACCTGTTAGCGCCAACCATTGTCGAGCTGAGCAATGAGTCTATAGATGTTGTGCTTCAGGATGAGGACGTTGATGAACGTTCTTTCGCCGAGCTGGCCCGTGACAACGATATTGTCATTGGCCATAGCATGGTGAGCTCGATACCGACCGGCGCAGAGAACCTTAGCTGTGCCGTGATCTGCCGGGAACCCGTTGACATTGCCATGCCAGACACACACCGACTGGCAAATTCCGCCACCATTTGTCCCCAGGACCTGATCGGCGAGTCGTGGATCAGTGTTCCCATAGGCTTCCCCTTCCACACCGTGCTGCAAACCATCGAGCAGGTGACGGATAGCTCTGCCACCATCGTGCAGCGGGTACGCGATAACCGAGTGGTGGAAAGTCTGGTTGTTGCAGGCCTCGGCATTGCGCTGCTGCCCCGGTTCACAACCCGTCAGCGAGATGGCTTGGTACTGCGTCCGCTAGTGGACATTGCAGCACAGCGCTGGGTAGTTGCCATGTCAAGACAGGATCGGGCCGAACGTGCAGTGGTTCGCCGAGTGCTGGATGTGCTGCACGACGTGGGAGCACATATAGCGTGTGACACTACTCATTGAGGACCGGAATCAGTCTCGCACATGCTGGAAATGTGCACTCTTGCAGCTCCATGTAAGAAGTTGGCCTGGCGCGCGTTCGATAACATCAGTACAACAATAACAAGTTTGCACGTAGGACAAAACGGAGCAAACGTGGTGTTACCGCATGCCTATGAGTATAAATGTCGCGACCAGTCGAATGGCCGCGTACCCCGCGTACACGTATCCACAGAATAATTCGGCCGTTCAGCAAAGTTCTAGCGGCTCGTATCTGACCAGCCGAGAGGCCTTGCTTGGACTCACGCGCCTGATAAAGACGATTGAAGAACTTGAAAACAATATCTCGTTCTCCAAGAGTAAAGAGCCAGGGGTCTCTGAACTCATTTCCAATCAGGACCTTGGCTTGTATACCGGTGCCACTACCGCAACAACGCTAAGCTCTACAGAAGACATCAACAACTATTTCACCAGCTACTCTCCAGAGCAGCCCGCCTGGCAAAGTTTTACTTCTTCTGATTTAACTCTCCATGGGACCTACGATGGCACCAACGGTTCGGGGACGGCTGAATTTACTGTCAGCCAAGGTGGTTTCAGGAGTGTGAGTGCTATATCAATCGATGTATCGCTGCCCAATGGAGGTGGAACAGAGACGATTACCACCAGCGCCCTGGACCCGGCATCCACCATTTATACACTGTCCAACGGACTGGGTATCTCCCTTTCTGCCGGGTATCTTGCCGATGACGACGTCGCCTCAACAACGATAAGCTTATCGACCACCGAGTCCATCAACCCTGACAATCCATTCAATGGAGTTGATAGCAACGGACCGCATTTCGAGAATGAACAGTTTGTATCCTCAGGCTCGTTCCAAGTCAATGGTGCAGTCATTACTGTCACAGACACTGACAGTGTCAACTCCATATTGTCGAAAATCAACGCATCCTCGGCGGGCGTTACCGCAACCTTCGACGCTGAAAGCGAAATCATTCACTTGACTCACAATACGTCAGGTTCCGCGAATGAGATAATTCTTTCAAACGATACTTCTGGCTTTCTCGAAGCCACCAAGTTAGCCAATGCCACCCAGGTAAGAGGATTGGATCATGAGCCAGATATGCCATTCTCATCGGTATCAGTCTTTAATCAAGTCAGCTCTGGAACACTGGCCGTTAACGGCTCGAACATAGCTCTGGACGTTAACAGTGACACCTTGAACAGTGTGCTGAGTGAACTTAACAACGCTCCCGGCAATGTCTCGGCAGAGCTCACCAACGCATCGCAACGGGTTTCAATAGCGGTGCTCATTGAACCCTATACCCTGTCGCTTTCCAGTGGCAGTACTCAGCTTTTCCCATCCTTGAAAATTGCAGATGGTGACTATCTGTTCAAGCAGACAGAGACGATTTCCTCCGCCAGCAGAAAACGCTCTTACCGAGCCGCCAATGAATTGAAAAATTTTCAAGCCGAATTTGCCGATGCAGCCGTTCTGCTCAGACAATCTGCAGTCGAGCGAACCAATGATTTCGAAGAGGAGCTCTATGCTATTCAGGAAGACTATACGAAACGCTACGGTGCAGCTGCGCTCCAGTCATTCGGGATTAAATGGCGTGATTTTGATCAAGGCTTGATTGACTATTCCGAGGCTACTCGTAAGAAATTCACCAAAGCGCTGCAACGCAATGACAAACTCGAACACATACTGGTAGGCAAAAATGATGCAGATGCTGGTTTGCTAGAGCAGATAAGCACGACTATCGAAGCCTTTGTCATAAAACAAGCCCGTGCTGGTGGTCACGGGCAAATAGTCAGTCTCTACGCTTAAGAGTCAATCATTCAGGGCAACTCGACAACTCCGCAGTCGCTCAAGATGCCGCTCAAAAAACACCCTCTTTTAAAGCTGCCTGCAATAATGTCAATCAGCGGAATCGCATCACCCGTGACAGACTCACCATCGGGCCGCAGAGCAACAAAGTCCACCAGCAAGTCACCAGCTTCGATGCTTATCTGCGATGTTGGATTCGCACTGAGAATCAGCTCGCCGCCATCACTGGCAACCATTCTGATCTGACCGTTGAACGCTTCGGCGTTGCCCTGCGCATCCACTCGACTACCCGAGAGTATTGGATCGGTATTGATCGTTACCGTCTCGCCTTGTGTTGCCAGAGTCACAACCGCACCATCCGCATCAAGTTGGTAGCTCGAATCGTCACTACCATTGGGAATTGTCCTGACCAGCGACAGATGCACATCTTCCAACGACTCAGCCGTTTGCGCATTCTCTGACTTGCTATAAGTCGCCAGTTCAACGGTACGTGTATCCCCGCTACCGAAATTGGCAGCCGAGTAGGCACTGACTTCGACGCTACCTGATAGCTCGTAAGCCAGATCTCCGGGAACACTCATCGCAAAGCCGCCCCAGCTGTTCAAGTGACCTGAACGGCCGCCTCGGCTGGCGCTGTAATCAGAGGCATCCATAACAAGAGTGCCGTCCAGTTGATAGTCACCGGCAGCGAATACACCACTTGCTTCCGAGTGCCGGCACGCATCGAATGTGTAGGAGTCATGATCGGCAGCCAGGCTGCGCTCACTACCCAGACCGTCGCGTAACTGACCCGATGCATGGATCATTTGTCCACCCGCATTACAGCTATAAGCTGTGACTTGCGTTGGCGTGACAACGACTTCAGGTCCAAAACCATCCAGCGTCTCGAAGGTGGAATCTGGTTGTGGCATTGCCTCTGCGGCTGTAGCGATTTCTACCGCCAACTCGCGCACGTACAGGGATAGCCGATCAGCCTGAAAACCTGCCAGAGAAACAAGCAGATTCTGACCGACGAGTTCGAGTGCGACAGGTTCGTTATCCACGCTTCCACCATCAGTACCGGGGATGTCGCCTGTGCCGTTCGAATCGGGGTTCGGGTTATTGTCACTGCCTGCAGGCACATTGACCACAGGATCAGAACTGTTGTCGGAACTGCTGCAAGCTGCCATTACAAGGGCAATTGCAATAACAAGAATTCGGGGTTTCATCGGTATCAGAGTAGCTCGTCAATCACCGCCTCAGTGGGGTGAGTCGCGCGAATATACGCTATTCCTTCAGGGACGCAAGGGCCTTATGACATTTTCTCAATGTTGTTGAAAAAGTCGCTGGTAGCAGCCTGTTTACAGTGCGAACACCAATGATACGGGACTCTAAATCAAGGCTACACAAGTCGACACAAGCGCATCGTTCAGCATACTATGCTCTGTTTTCGGCTGGATAAATCTACCAAGGTCGAAGCCCGCAAACGAAAGAGTCAATTTTCCATGACATTAACCGTCTGGTTGTCACTGTTCACCATCTGCCTTCTGGGCGCAATGTCACCTGGCCCCAGCTTGGCCATTGTTGCCAGACACGCCCTTGCAGGCGGCCGCAAGAATGGTTTGGCAACCGCATGGGCGCATGCCTTCGGCATCGGTATCTATGCTTTTATCACCCTGATAGGACTTGCGGTTCTGCTGCAGCAAAGCCCGCTACTGTTCAAGTACATCAGCCTGGCAGGTGCAGCCTACCTGGCCTATCTGGGATTCAACGCCTTGCGCTCGAAAGGCGGGATTGCCGCAAAACTGGAAGCCGGAGAAGACACAACGATTTTACAGTCAGCTCGCGAAGGTTTTCTGATCTCCATATTCAGCCCCAAAATCGCCCTGTTCTTCATCGCCCTGTTCAGTCAGTTCGTGGCCCTGGGCAACGAGCTGAGCAATCAGGTGATCATCGTGGCAACGCCCTTCGTGATCGACGGCCTGTGGTACACCTTCATCACTCTGGTTCTGTCCCACTCGCTGGTGGTTGATCGCATTCGTTCAAAGGCCGTGCTGATCGATCGCTTGTCGGGCGTTGTACTGATTCTGCTGGCTATTCGTGTGGCGATGATGGCCTAAGGGATCGTGAAACAATTAACTATCATTTTCAGTCGTCCCTGCATCCTGCCCTGCGGCGTTGTTCGGCGGTTGAATAGCAAGCTATTCGCCCTTCTCACGCCTTGCCGGGCAGGCGCTGGAACACCTGAAAATTGATACTTAATTATTTCACGATCCCTAAGAGGCCGTGAACTCGCTTCAACTGCCGGCCCTGAGGCCGGCGTCAGCAAGATCAATAAACATCCTTCTGATAACGCTTATCGTCACGTAGTGCTTCCACATACGCTTCGGCCTCTTCTGCCGAGCGTCCACCGTGTGTTTCAACGACGGAAAGCAGTGCTTGATGTACATCCTTGGCCATATGGTTGCCATCACCGCAGATATACAGATGAGCGCCCTTTTCCAGCCACTCGAACAGTTCGGCACCGTTCTCGACGATACGATCCTGCACATAGATCTTCTGTGCCTGGTCACGACTGAAGGCAACACTCAGCTTGCTCAGAACACCTGACTTCAGATAGGACTGCAATTCGACCTGATACAGGAAATCCTGTGTGAAATGCGGATTGCCAAAGAACAGCCAGCTGTTGCCCTCGACGCCATCGGCCTCACGATCTTGCAGGAATGAGCGAAACGGTGCGATACCGGTGCCCGGACCGATCATGATAACCGGAGCCTCAGGGTTCTCTGGCAGTCGGAAGCTATCGTTGTGTTCAACGTAGACGCGAACCTTGTCACCGTCCTCGACACGACGCCCGAGAAAGCCGGAGCATCCACCCAGGTGATTGTTCTCGTGCGTGTCGTATTCGACCACGGCGATCGTCAAGTGAACTTCCTCTTCCACTTCCTTCTGGCTGGAGGCAATCGAGTACAGGCGCGGCTGCTGCTTGCGCAGGCTCTCGATGAGCGCCTGAGCTGTCAGCTCACCCGGGTTCTGACGAATCACATCATAGATCTGTCGATCGCTCAAATAGTCGCGCAATCCAGCCTTGTCGCTAGCGATTTCCGCCAGCTCTGTGTTGCCAGTGGCGGCTGCATACTTCTCAACGAATCCCGGATAGGATTGCGTCAGCTCGAAGTCTTCGATCAGTGCATCACGAACGCTCTTGCTGTCATCCCCGATACGCACAGCCTCGTCTGCATCAATCTTCAACAGCGCCAGCACTTCATCCACAACCAGACTGTCATTGAGGAAATAAACACCGAGGGAATCGCCCGACTGGTATTGCAAGCCTGAACCTTCCAGGGATATTTCAACGTGTCGAACATCCTTGAGTGAATCACGACCGGTGATCTTCTGCACTTCACCGACTTCAGCGGTAAACGGGTTTTTCTTGTTGTAAATGGATTCCGCTACCTGCGGTGCTCCGGAAAAACCAGCAAGACCGTTCACTGCCGGACTGGCCGCGCCATTAAGAGCCTTCAGTTCCGGTTCGAACAGATCGACCGCACCGTCAACCCACGCAGCAGCTGCCTCATCATAGTCAACATCCAGCAGTGCACGCTCTGTAATGACAGTGGCGCCCAGCGCACTCAGGCGCTCTTCAAAATCGGATGCCGTCTTGCAGAAGAACTCGTAGCTGCTGTCGCCCAAACCAATGACCGCTACCTGCACGCCATCAAGTTTCGGTGCCTTCTTCGAACTCAGGAAGTTGTACAACTTCTCGGCTTGCTCCGGTGGCTCGCCTTCACCATAGGTGGATATGACAATAGTCAGGAATTTTTCATTCTTCAACTGGTTCGGCTTGTAATCCGCCATGTTGGCCAACTTGACATCCAGCCCACGAGCCTTGGCCTTGCTAGCCATCTCTTCAGCGATGCCTTTGGCATTACCAGTCTGGGAGCCATAAAGAATGGTCAGCGGCGATGCATCGACACTCACCGTCTCCTGCAGGGCGATCGGCGTAGCTGCATTGGCAGCCGCTGCCATATAACCACTGATCCAGGCTTGCTGTATGGGTGTCATGCTACCCAACAGATCCTTTACCTGATGGATTTGCGTGGGTGTCAGTGGGCTAAGCCCTTGGGGAATGTCGGACAGGATCATGGTCTTACCAGTTAGGTTCTGTTCGTTGAATGCTGAAGTTTGTTCTTGCTATCCAGGTGTATCAGGCGTGGAAGTCGGTTACCGAAACCTTGACTTCCTTGACCACACCCTGGCGGATGACAAAGTCACCGAATCCTTCGCCTTCATTGCGCTCTGTTGCCCAGCGAGCGATCAGAGAATCCAGCTCGCCCAGGATGACCTCTTCACCAATGTTCTCGCGGTAGAGCTTGGGAATACGAGTACCCACCCGGTTGCCGCCCAGATAGAGGTTGTACTTGCCAGGCCCCTTACCTACGAGCCCGACTTCGGCCAGCATCGCGCGGCCACAACCATTCGGACATCCGACAACACGCAGAATCAGATGATCCTGAGCAATACCATGCTTCTCAAGCAAGCCTTCTACCTTTTCGATCAATGTCGGCAGGTAGCGCTCGGCTTCGGCCATGGCCAGTGGGCAGGTCGGCAACGAGACACAGGCCATCGAGTTGAGCTTCAGAGGCGAGGTGTTATCGTCTAACAGGCCATGCTCACGAGCGATGCGCTCGATCTCATCTTTCTGCTTAGGTGGCACGCCGGCGATGACCAGGTTCTGGTTGGCCGTAATGCGAAAATCTCCCGGATGAATCTCGGCAATCTTGCGCAAGCCTGTTTTCAGAGGTCGACCCGGGTAATCCAGGATACGGCCATTCATGATGAACAGCGTCAGATGCTGATTGCCATCAATGCCATCGACCCAACCAAAACGGTCGCCGCGTGACGTGAACTCGTAAGGGCGGCTATCCTGGAACGTCACACCGGCACGAAGCTCTACCTCAGCCTTGAACACATCGATGCCAACACGATCCAGCGTGTATTTGGTCTTGGCATTCTTTCGATCTGAACGATTGCCCCAGTCACGCTGTACCGACACGACATGCTCGGCCACGGCCAGTGTGTGCTCCAGCGCGATGAAGCCGAAGTCATCAGCCTTTCGAGGGTAGGTGCCTGTTTCGCCATGCGTCATGGCCAGACCACCGCCCACCAATACGTTAAAACCGACCAGCTTGCCCTTTTCAGCGATGGCAATGAAGTTCAAGTCGTTGGCATGAATATCCACTTCATTGTTCGGCGGAACAGTGACAGTTGTCTTGAACTTGCGCGGCAGGTAGGTTGACCCGAGAATTGGCTCCTCAGTCGTCTTCTCCTTCTTGCCATCGAGCCAGATTTCCATATAGGCTTTCGTCTTTGGCAACAGGTGCTCGCTGATCTTCTTTGCCCATTCGTAGGCTTCCTGATGCAGCTCGGACTCCACCGGGTTGGTGCTGCACAGCACGTTGCGATTGACATCACCGGCTGTGGCGATCGAGTCGATACCCGCACCATTCAGCACCTGGTGCATTTCCTTGATATTCGGTTTCAGAACGCCGTGATACTGGAACGTCTGGCGGTTCGTCAAACGGATGGAACCATACAGCGTCTTATCAGCGGCAAAGCGGTCAATGGCCAACCACTGCTCGGGCTTAATGATGCCTCCGGGCAGCCTGGCACGCAGCATGACGTTGTGCAGCGGCTCGAGCTTCTGCTGGCTTCGTTCTGATCGGATGTCACGATCATCCTGCTGATACATGCCATGAAAACGGATCAGCTGGAAGTTGTCTGCCGTAAAGCCTCCCGTGATGGGATCTTTCAGATCTTCGGCAATAGTGCCACGCAGGAAATTACTTTCCCGTTTCAGGCGCTCGTTGTCCGTCAGTGGAAGTGATTCCAGTTCCGGTGAGTTTTCGACTTTGTCCAGCATGGCTTGGGTGCTACGTCTTGTAAGGTTGGTTCAAGCCGGGTGGCAGTCTTGCGACTGCCGCCCGGCGTCTGTCGATCAGACCGGTGCTTTGGTCTTGCGCAGGTAAGGGAAAACGGTTTCGAACTCACCGAATTTCGCTGTTGCGTCTTCATTACTCACCGATGGTGGAATGATCACGTCCTGACCGACTTCCCAGTTGGCTGGTGTAGCAACACCCTTGGTTGACATTTGCAGGCCATCCAGTGCGCGCAGAATCTCGGCAAAGTTGCGACCTACTGTCATTGGGTAAGTCATGGACAGTTTCAGCTGCTTGTCGGGACCAATGATGAAGACCGAACGAACAGTCGCACTGTCAGCCGGCGTACGTCCATCAGGCAGATAAGCTTCGGCAGGCAGCATGTCGAACTGCTTGGAAACTTCCAGACCCACGTCTGCGATGATCGGAAAGCTCGCCTTGGCGCCACCGTAAGATTCGATGTCGTTCTTCCACTTCTTGTGATCTTCAACACCATCAACGGATACACCGATGACCTTGGTATTACGCTTCTCCCACTCGGCAGACAGCTGCGCTACGGCGCTGAATTCGGTGGTGCAAACCGGTGTGAAGTCCTTGGGATGGCTGAAAAGGATCGCCCAGCTGTCACCGATCCAGTCGTGGAAAGTGATCGTTCCCTGGTCGGTCTCGGCTGTAAAGTTCGGAACCGTGTCGTTGATACGAAGAGACATGAATACTTCCTGTTGATTATTCTGTAGTTGGGAAACGTATTTTGCCAGACGAACAGGCAAAACGACGTTTCTTGCTGGTATCTGTAAGAGCGCCCACTATGAGCGTTCTACCGAAACCATAGACGCTCACAAGTACCCTTAGCGCCCAATCTGCGGCCATTTTAAAGGGCAAGCAAGGCGAGCATTTAGATCTATTTGTTATCAGGTTATGCCGTTTTTGACAGAGGGCTTTGCTGCCTTGCTATCCGGAGAACAGAGACTGTCTAAGTGATTGAAAATGCTCTGTTAAATCTGGAGAACGGTGGATTCGAATGAACGGAAACGTCATTGCTCTTGGAGCGGGCCCCGAATGGTGTGGATTTCTTGTCTGAATTGGGGTGTGAGACACGGATTAGGGGTGGGTAGTAAGGGTGTTTAGGTCGTATTCCGCTATACACGTGTAGAGCGCCCCGCCCCTACATCATGAAACGAAACCGACTCAGCAGCTAAATTGCCTGATGACTAGCAGCGGTTGCCGCATCACCCGTATTCGGAGTTCCCGCTGGCTCAATCAGCAACAGCTCAGCCTCCTCCTCTGCTACCGGACAATGCTCAACCCCTTTAGGGACAATGTACATTTCGCCCTGGTTGAGATGCACATCCCCATCGCGCATTTGTATGGTGATTCTGCCTTTGACGACAAAGAAAAAGTCATCGGTATCCGGGTGAGAATGCCAGTTGAACTCGCCTTTCACCTTGACGACCATCACGTCATGACCGTTGAACTTCGCAACCGTCTTGGGTGACCAATGTTCCGAGAAACTGGCCAGCTTTTCACTTAGGTTTATTGACTTCACAAATTTCCCGGTCGGTTGGCTGCGCAGCATTGTACAACGGGGGGGGCCGGGGCTAAATTAGTTGGTCGGCACGCTTTTCATTGATGGGGATGAGGATGCTATACACGTGTAGACCGCTGGACCCTATACATGTAGAGCAGCCGAACACTTGCAGCCGCTCACAGCAAAACGACGCAAGCATCTGCAATTCAGGATCTATGGGATTGTATAGTCTCGATCACTGAAAAATCATACTCGCTAACTCAGAGTAGTGACCTTCAGGAGAGAAACAGGCTGCTGGTGCCTGCTTACAGAAGATCTGGAGTGATCTTCCAAGAAATAATTGGTGGAGCTACGCGGGATCGAATGGGCTCGCCCAGCGCGCGGACTCGTCCGCGGTTCGCAGCAGGGATCTGCGACAGAGAATCGAAAATGATGCTCTGGGAAAAAATGGTGGAGCTACGCGGGATCGAACCGCGGACCTCTTGCATGCCATGCAAGCGCTCTCCCAGCTGAGCTATAGCCCCACAACGGGAGCGCAGAATACGACGGGGAGAATTCAATGTCAAGCATGAATGCCAAAATAATTTACTCATCACCTGCGAAACCTGACCAATATAGTCGTTGACTTGCGCGCAGGACTGGGCAAACTACGCGATTCTGCCGCGCCCAGCCATTATCCGGAGTTTTTCCATGCCCTCTTTCTCTCTCGCCAGATTTTCTCTGCTGCTGAGTCTGATCTCATCGCTGTGGCTGATGCCGGCACTCTCGCTACAGGCAGCCGGACTCGCACCCGCGGCACCTGGCAACCTGATTGGCGATATCGATGCTGGCGTGGCCTCCCTTTCCTGGGATGTGCCCAGCGATGATGATGTCATCGAAGGCTATAACATCTATATCAACGATCGTTATACCAATACGGTCTTCAGCAACAGCTATTCGACAGCGGTGCAGCCAGACACCCTCTACTCATTCAAGGTTGTGGCTTTTGATACAGCGCCACGCCGCTTTTCTCCGGCCTCCGCCTCCCTGACGCTCCCCGCCTCCCTGGTCCCTGATGACCTGACCATTCCGCCCTCGGTCCCCACGGATCTGACCGGCGATGTGACGGGTACAACCGTATCGATCGCCTGGCAGCCCTCAACCGACGATGAGGCGGTTCTGGGCTACAACGTCTATCGGGATAACAAATACCTGACAACCGTGCGCACACCCGCCTATAGCGGCGACAATGCGGCGGGCGAGTCGCATTCCTGGTATGTCGTGGCGTTTGATATTCGTACCAATTTCTCGGCACGCTCTGGCCGTATAACGCTGCCAGATCCTGGTCCTGTGGATACTACGATTGCTCCCAGCGTCCCGACCGATCTGACCGGCAGCATGGCAAGTGGCAATCCCAGTGACACGGTCACAGTGAACTGGCAGGCAGCCACCGATGATCAGGCTGTGGCGGGTTACAACATCTATCGCAACCGGCAATACATCGCTACCCGCTTTGGCACCGAGTATATCGGCACCGTAGACACGGGCAGCAGCAATAACTTTACCGTGGTGGCCTTCGATTTCGACGGCAATTTTTCCGCCTCCTCCAAGGCCATCACGCTACCTTTGGGAACCGCAGAGACCAACCCCGGCAAGCCGCCGTCTGTTCCCACAGATTTAGCCGGAGAAACAAGCAACAGCAACGGTCAGACACAGGTGCAGCTAAGCTGGACGGCTTCCACCAGCACGGTCAAGGTGGCTGGCTACAACATCTACCGCAATAATGATTACCGCACCACCGTTTTCACCAATGCTTATACCGATACGGTGCCAGCAGGCTCAGCCTTCTCCTACAAGGTCGTCGCCTTCGACTCGTTTGGTAATTTTTCAGCCAAGTCCGCTCCTTTGAGTCTGCTCGGTGATGCCAACCAACCACCGTTCTTCAGCGACCTGGATGACCAGAATCTGACCGTCGGCGAAGACTGGGAACTGGTGCTGCGTCCGGTGGATGTGGATGGTGGTGCGGCGGGCATTCTGATCAGCAGTCCACCTGCTGGCGTGCAGTTTATCGACAACCGTAACGGCAGCCGCTCCCTGACATGGACACCCGGCCCTGATGATGTAGGCAGCCATGACATCACCATCACAGCCTTCGACCTTCAGGAGACGGACCTGCGCACCAGCCAGACCATCACCCTGACCGTCACCGACGATGCACAACCTGTCGATGCGCCTTTCTCCGTCTCCATTGCACAAGCGGCCTACAATCTGCAGGAAGGCAATGCCAGTGGCGTCAATATTCCGGTCTCACTGACACGTGATGCAGGCTTCGAGGGCCCCGTCACTTTGACACTAAGCGCCAGCAACTCTGATGATGAACAGGGATTGACCAGCACATTCACACTGGACACTCTGCAAGCAGGGGACACTCAAAGCACGCTGAATCTGGCACTTGCCGTGGATGTCCTGCCCATCCTCTCGCAGCAGCGTCGTTACAGCATCGTGGCCAGTGATGGCACCTTTACAGCCACCTCCAGCGTCACCGTTGCCGTCACACCCGTGGCACTGGATGATGTCTACCTGATCATGGGACAAAGCAATGCGGTTGGCTTCAGTGAAGACGATGCCAAGCAAGCCGGCGCCGGTGGTCTTGACCAGATCAATCTGCGCATACGCCAGGCCAATGTCCAGAGCAATGACAGCAAGTTATATGTGTCGCCAGCCAGCTACACCGATTCCAGCTTCAACTTCCGCACACCGGCCTTTGTCAGCGCAGAAGACCCTCTGCACGAGCCGGTAGACCCCAGCACGCTGGCCAAGGAAGGCACACGGATCGGCATGGGCTTAAGCTTTGCCAAGTCTGCGCTGCCGAATACGAGCCGTAACATCATTCTCGTACCAGCCGCCTGGGCAGGCTCAGCCTTCTGCAACACAGAGCTACCCGCCGCACACTGGAATGCCTTGCAAGGCACGCAACCAGAACTGGGTAATACCCTGCTGTTTGACCGCGCCCTGGCTCGTGTCAACGAGACATTGCGTGCCAGTGGTGGCATTCTGCGCGGCATTCTCTGGCACCAGGGGGAGTCTGATTCGACGGCGGAATGTGCACCACTCTATGAAGACAATCTGGTCACGCTGGTCTCACAGTTACGCTCACGTATAGCAGTCGATGCACGGGGTGAGGATGCTCGTGGTCCGGATGCCAATATACCGTTCGTGCTGGGCACCATGTCCAAAGGGAACGATGCGCGCGGGGACTTGTCTGACTTCACCCCGGAGAAACAGATCGTCGATTCCGTGCACAGAAATATAGCAAGCCTGGTACCCCATGCCGATGTCGTTCTGACCGACGACCTGACACCGTCGAACAGCTACCCTTGCGGTGAAGCCTCCTGCATCCACTTTGGTGCCGATGCCCTGCGTGAAATGGGTGTTCGCAGCTTTGACGCACTGGTTCGTGCAGGTAGCCAATAATGTTTATTCCGATGGGTACCGTCGTTGCGGTCTGCATGCTTGTCACACTGGTGTTTGCCAACCGCTTCCCGGGCATGAGCCTGAATCGGGTTACACCACCGATCCTGTTACGCATTATCGGTGTGGTGACAGGTGCTGCGGGTCTGTGGAATGTACTCTGGTACGCGCTGCGTCACCTGACCGAACTCTGGGGGCTGATGGCATTGGGCTCAGGCATTCTGATGACCTTGTTGAGCGCGCTGCTCATTCTGGCACCCGAAAAACAACCGCCAATACTCAATACCTTGCGCCCCTTCGCCGTCGTCGCTCTGGCAGGCTTTACTTTCGTTTATGCCTTGACGCTCTACCGCTTGTAGGCATTCATCGGTGCCTTGTCAGGCACCGATATAACGAGTCAGCTCATCAATGGTTTGCTCTTGCTCGGCGATGGTGCTCTTTACCAGATCACCAATGGACACAATACCAATCAGCTGTCCATCGCCGACAACGGGCAAGTGTCGAACAAATCGATCGGTCATCAGCGCCATGCACTCATCCACCGACTGGCTCGGCTCTACCGTATAAAGCTCGGTTGACATGACATCGCGTACTGCCGTGTCAACAGAGCTGCGCCCTTCGAGGATGACTTTACGGGCGTAATGACGCTCGGTAAATATTCCCATCAGATCACGGCCCTCCACCACCAGCACCGCACCAATGTTTCGCTCCGCCATAAGTCGGAGTGCATCGAGTACGCTCGCACTCGGATCAACAGTGGCAAGACCACCGGAAGATTTCGTCAACAACTGTCCTACTGTTTGCATTTTAACCTCACCCAATCAGTTTCGAGGTGCCGCGCCAGTCACTACTGGCGCGACCTGCCTTTAAAACTACCCACTTTGAGCACTAAATGCCAACAAAATTACGGTCAGTTGCTGAGTTGGGATGGTTACCCTTCCACAGAACCAACTTAATACTGGTTACGACGCTCACGCAGTTCGGCAAAGACAGCCACTTCATCGGCATCCGGCATACCCAGCGCCTGACGCAACTCGCTATTGTCGATACGCAAGAAAGGATTGGTTTCCAGCTCCAGCTGCAACTTAGTCGGCACCGTCGCCAGCCCCTGATCGCGTAACTTTGTGACCTCTGCTGCACGGGCCTGGAGTGCGGCATTACTCGGATCAACATCCAGTGCAAAGCGGGCATTGGTCGCGGTGTACTCATGAGCGCAATAAACCAATGTCTCTGGTGGCAAGACCTTCAGCTTGGCCACACTCTCCAGCATCATGGCTGCATCACCTTCGAACAATCGGCCACAACCCATCGAGAACAAGGTATCGCCTGTGAAGACCAGTTCATCATCGGCAAAGTAGTAGTTGATCATGTCCTTCGTATGACCCGGCGTATGAATAGCCTTGACGGCTCTGCCGGCGAATTCAAACTCGGATCCCTGACTGACGAACTGGTCAAGACCTGCGATGGCCGTCGATACAGGCTCAGGCCCTGTTACCTGGCAGCCGGTGGCTGATTTGATAGCAGCCAGTCCCGCGGTATGATCACCATGATGATGGGTGATCAGCAGATGCGTCAGGCTCCAGCCCTGCTTGTCCAGAGCATCCAGTGCCGCCTGGGCATGGCCAGCATCGATACAGGCCGTCTGCCCCGTATCGGCATCGTGTACCAGCACACCGTAGTTATCCCCGCCATAAGGAAATTGAAAACACTCAAGCTTGCTCATGATTTCATTGTTCCGTTGATTTGGGGCCGTAGGCTGTCTCTACCATACTGGCCACCTCGTTATAGATACCCGGACCAGCGGTGATCACGCGACCGCCTTTTTCCAGCATATGCTGCATATTGAACGCCTCCACTTTACCGCCTGCCTCTTCGATGAATAACAGCGAGGCCAGACAATCCCAGGCGTTCATGTGCGGCTCGACATAACCGATCAATCTGCCTGCAGCGACATAAGCCAAGTCCAGTGCACCTGAACCGCCACGTCTGAACAACCCCTGGCGATTCAGCAACTGAGTCAGCAGTGTCAGGGTCGGCTCCGGGGGAATGCGAGAGTTGTGCCCCACCCCCAGAGTGCCATCACTAAGACTATTTGCCGCGTGGGCCTGCAGTCGACGTCCATTGAGAAATGCTCCCTGGCCGCGCTGGCCGGTGTAGTTCTCATTACTAACCGGATCGCAGATAACCGCGCAGACCGTCTGATCATTCTGTACACAGGCTAGTACGACGCACCAGCCCGGTGTGCCATTGACAAAATTGGTGGTGCCATCAATCGGATCAATAACCCAGGTAAAGCCCGAGCTGCCGGTGACGTTGTCATGTTCTTCACCGACGATGGAATCGTCCGGAAAAGAATCACCGATGGCAGCACGAATCTGGTCTTCCACTGATTTGTCAGCATTGGAAACCCAATCCTGCAGACCTTTGACTTCGATATCCAGGTTATCGCGATCATGGAATAGTGTCAGCGCACTCTGCGCGGCTTCTGCAACGATGCCTTTGGCAAATTCCAGCCGCGCGGCAACCGCACTCATGTACTCGTTCCTGCAGCAACACAGCCTGCCGCATCAGGAGTACCCGTGACATAGCGCAACACTTCAACAACTTGCTCAGGCGTTTGCGCCCAACCCATGGCCGATGCATCAACTTCCTTGAGCGGATGAATGATATCGGCATCGTGTAACGTGATATACGGCTTTCCCAGCGCAGCACAGAATCCTGCATCAAAAGCTGCATTCCATTGCTTGTATTGGCTACCAAAGCGGATAACCGCCACGTCGCAGCCCTGAATCTGCGTACGAGTTCGGATACAATTGACTTTCGAGGACTGGTGATCGCGCCAGAAACCGGCCTCGGCCTGTCCCAGAACGTCACCAGCCGCATCGCTTGCTTCGTGATTGGTGACGGGAGAATGAAACGTCATCGGCAAACCTGCGCTCTGGGCAGCTTGCATGATTCGTTCTCGCCAATCAGTATGAATTTCACCGGATAAATAGATCGACCAGATCTTCTGCATGTTCAAACTCCGCTTTTGTGGATGATGGCGTGATTATCAAAACACCCGCTATCTTGCCTTAAGCGCTCTACTCATGCTTGCCAATCTGCAAAATCTGCTGTCTCTCACCACCAGTGAGCTAATCATCTGCCTGGCCGTTGTGCTGCTGGCCGGCATTGTTCGCGGGTTTTCAGGGTTTGCCCTGTCGGCTCTGACGATGGCCGCACTGGCGCTGATTATCCCGCCCCTCGCCCTCATCCCTATCTGTTTCCTGCTCGAATGCGTGGCTAGTGCCTTGATGATGCGCGGCGGCTTCCGCCTGGCAGATCGCAAGATCTCCTGGGGCCTGGCCATCGGTACGATCGTCGGCACCCCCATCGGCTTGATGGCCACCATGAATGTGGAAGCCGACACCTCCCGCACCATTGCACTGTGCCTGATTCTGGTGCTGGCCCTGCTCCAGCTATTCAAGAAATCACCCGCGTTCCTGGCCACAACGAAAGGTCTGTATGTCACGGGGATCACCGCAGGTATTGCCACAGGCCTTGCCAGCGTCGGTGGCATGGTGGTCGCGCTCTACATTCTCGCCCAGCGCGCGCCCGCCGCCCGCATGCGTGCCTCATTGGTCATGTACCTGTTCCTGATCATGTTCTCCTCAGCCTTCTGGCTGTCAGTATCAGGCGTTCTGGATATGCTGGCAGTCAAACGGGCACTGGCATTTGCGCCACTGGTTGTTATCGGTGTCTTGATGGGCTCCTTGCTGTTCAGGCCCTCACTCGAACAATTCTACAAACGCTTCTGCCTGATACTGCTCATGTCACTGGCCTTGAGCGGCCTGGTCAGAATGGTTCTGGCTTAGGGGCTGAAAGAGGCTGGGAACAGAACGAAGGCCTTAGCTCAGAACGGTCTCAAGCCCGCTGACGAACAGCTTGATAGAAACCAGGAACAGGACGATCTGCACGCCCAGAAAGAACCATTTCTCGGACAGAGCATGCACCATGTGCTTGCCTGCCAGCGTTCCGACTGCCGCAATCGGCAAGAGCACTACCGAGAGCCACAGCGTAGATGCTGTGTACGGGTGCAACAAGGAGTACGGAACAACCTTCGCCAGATTCACGCAGGCAAACAGAATCGTGGTGGTACCCGCGAAGACCAGTTTTGGCATCTGCTGCGGCAAGGTGTATATCTGATACGGCGGTGCGCCGGCATGCGATACGAAGCTGGTGAACCCGGACACGGTGCCCCAGAACAAGCCGCGGCGTAGCTCGACAGGACGCTTTTCCAACGTGGCGCCCTTGCGCAACCAGCGCGACAGACAAAACGAGATGCCCAGTACGCCGATCAGAAAAGAGACCACCTCATCTGAGACATAGGCCGCCGTCCCCCATCCCAGCAAAACTCCCGCAATACCCGCTGGAATCAATATGCGCAGATTCTCGCCACTATAGTCTCGTCGGTACAGCCAGACACCCACCGCATCCGACAATATATAGATCGGCAACAGCAGCACCGCTGCCAGTACCGGTGATATCAGCAATGACAAGATAGGCACGGCCAGCATGCCGATTCCCGGCAGACCGCCCTTGGACATGCCCACCAGCAGGGAGGCCAGCAGCAACAGCCACAACAAGGGTTCGGCAAAAGACAGGGAGGCAAGAGTTGGCATCCCCCGATTCTGACAGGTAACAGGGGCTTTTGCGTAAATCAGAAGTCTGTTTTGCGCCCTCGTGTGCTAGTGCATAGGGGTGACTACCGCTATTGTCTGCCCCATCAGATAAACAACCTCGGCAGCCAGAAAATCATGAATGACAAGAAAACGAATAATGTTCTCCTTCTGAACAGCTCCGCCAAACTGACAGGTTCCATCTCCCGCAAGCTCGCCGCCCAGGTCGTCGCAAATCTTGAAAAGCATGGCAAGGCTGACAGCGTTGTAGAAAGGGACCTGGCCGCTGGACTGCCCTTTGTTGATGAAAACTGGGTCAATGCCAATTTCACCCCGGCAGATCAACGCAGCGATGTACAAAAACAGACCCTGAGCCTGTCCGACTCTCTGGTGGATGAACTGATGCAAGCCGATACCCTGGTACTGGGCGTGCCTATCTACAACTTTGGCGTACCGGCAACGTTCAAGGCCTGGGTCGACATGATTGCACGCGCTGGCAAGACCTTCCAGTACACAGCCACCGGCCCTGAAGGCCTGATCGCTGACAAGAAAGTGTATCTGGTGATTGCCTCCGGCGGCACTCCGATTGGCAGTGGCTACGACTTTGCTAGTGGCTACGTCAAGCATGCATTGAGCTTTGTCGGAATTACCGACGTGACTATCATCGATGCCGCTGAAGTAGCCTCCAAAGGTATCGAGGCTGTTCTGCAATCAGCCGAACAACAGATCAGCGAAATTGACTACGCACTAAGCGCCTGATTCAACTTGCGTTAAAGGCCTGCCGATGATCGGCAGGCAATCACACTAAAGTAAAAGGAACTGACATGGGTTTACTGGTCAACGGTCAATGGCAAGACCAGTGGTATGACACCGATGCTACCGGCGGACGATTTGAACGCTCGGAGGCGGTGTTTCGTCACTGGATAACCGCTGATGGTAATGGTGACGGTGAATTCAAAGCCGAAGCAGGCCGCTACCACCTGTATGCCAGTTATGCCTGCCCCTGGGTGCATCGTGTCTTGATCTATCGTGCCCTGAAAGGCCTGGAATCGATGATTGAGGTCTCATTCGTGCACTGGTTGATGGGAGAGAACGGCTGGAGCTTCCAGAGCGACGAGGACAACATTGTCGGCGACAAGCTCTTCGACAGTCGCTTCATGTATGAGATCTATCAGAAGGCTGATCCGCAATTCACGGGTCGTGTGACGGTTCCCGTGCTCTGGGATAAACAGCAAAAGACCATTGTCTCGAATGAATCTGCTGAAATCATTCGTATGCTCAATTCAGCCTTTGATGACCTGGGCGCAACGGCCGGTGACTATTACCCAGAAGCCCAGCGACAGGCGATCGACAGCATCAACGATCGTGTTTACAACACGCTGAACAACGGTGTCTACAAATGTGGCTTTGCCACCACTCAAAAAGCCTACGATGAGGCGGTGGTGCCGTTGTTCGACACCCTTGAATGGCTGGAATCTCAACTGGATAATCAGCGATTCCTGTGTGGCGACCAGCCTCTGGAAGCCGACTGGCGTCTGCTGCCCACCTTGCTTCGATTTGACCTGGTCTATCACGGTCATTTCAAATGCAATCTGAAACGACTGGTGGACTATCCCAATCTGTGGGCCTATACCCGCGATCTGTACCAGTGGCCCGGTATCAGCACTACCTGTAATTTCGAGCACGCCAAGCTTCATTATCTGAAAAGCCACGAGACAGTCAATCCGCACCGTATCGTCCCGATCGGACCTGCGATAGACTTTGATGAGCCGCATGGCCGAGAGCAACTGACAAACGGGGCGTAATGAAAGAACTCAACGGAAAAACAGCACTGATCACAGGAGCCAGTCGCGGCATAGGCGCGGCAACTGCTCGCCTGATGGCAAGCAAAGGCATGAAAGTGGTTCTGGCCGCCAGGTCACTCAGTGATTGCGAGCAGGTAGTCGCACAGATCAAGCAGGCCGGTGGCGAGGCCATCGCAGTCGAATGCGATGTGGCCAAATACGCCTCGGTCGAGGCGGCCGTCAAACTGGCCGTGGACAATTTTGGCCAGCTGGATATTCTGGTCAACAATGCCGGCATCATTGATCCCATTGCACGTATTGCCGACTCCGATCCGGATAGCTGGGATGCGGTGGTGGATATCAATCTGAAGGGCGTTTATCACGGCCTCAAAGCGGTGCTTCCCGCGATGGAAAAACGCGGTTCAGGCACCATCATCAATATCAGCTCAGGCGCTGCCACCAATGCCCTGGAAGGCTGGAGTCATTACTGTGCCACCAAGGCGGCGGTGCTGTCCCTGACTCAATGTGTCCACAAGGAATACGCCGAACACGGTATCCGCTGCATTGGCATGAGCCCGGGCACTGTTGCCACTGACATGCAGGTCGCCATCAAGAATTCAGGCATCAATCCGGTCAGTCAGATGGATTTCAGTGCCCATATTCCGCCCGAGTGGCCGGCACAGGCCATCACATGGCTCTGTACCGAAGCGGCGGCCGAATGGTCGGGCACCGATTTTTCACTCAAGACGGAAAAGGGCCGCAGACTCTGCGGCATTATCTAGATTGAGCTGACAGGCTCTTACGCTACCGCTTGACGGCAGATTTCGATCGCCTTGAGCAATCGGGCTTCGATCTCTGCCCGGTCGATCAGTGCGACCGTGTCGTTCATTGCCGGTGACTGGGTACCCCCGGTCACCGCCAGTCGCAGTGGTTGCCCCAATTTGCCAAAGCCAATTTCCAAGGCCTCGACACAGGCTTCCATGGCGCTCTGAATACTGGCAGCATCCCACGACTCCAACGCCTTGAAGCGTGTGCTCATATCGAGCAATACATCAGCGCTTGCCTGCTTGAACTGCTTGGCTTCAGCCTTGCTGTCATAGCTTTGTGGTGCTTCATAAAAATAGCGGGCTGATTCTGCCATCTCCACCAATGTTTTCGCACGATCGCGCAGGATGTTTGCAACCTCTGACAAGGGTGCTCCCTTGCTGGTATCAATGCTCAGCTTCTCCATATAGGGCTGTAACGCGGCCCCCAGATGGCTTGCTTCAGCCTTGTGGAAATACTGCTGATTGACCCACTCAAGCTTCTTGTCATCAAACACGGAACCTGAACGATTGCACGCCTCCAGAGTGAACAGATCACGCATCTCTTCACTGGTGAAGATCTCCTGGTCCTGGTGTGACCAGCCCAGACGCACCAGATAATTGAGCAAGGCTTCCGGCAGAAAACCATCGTCCTTGTACTGCATGACACTCACGGCACCGTGGCGCTTGGACATGCGCTTGCCATCTTCACCCAGGATCATGGGCAAATGGGCATAGACCGGACGCTCACCGCCCAGAGCTTCAAGGATATTGATCTGTCTGGGCGTATTGTTGATGTGATCATCACCGCGAATGACATGGGTTATTTCCATATCCATGTCGTCCACCACAACCGTCAAATTGTAGGTGGGTGTGCCATCAGAACGCATGATGACCAGGTCATCCAGCTCTTTGTTGTCGATAACGATCGGTCCCTTGACGCCATCTTCGATGGTGACCTTGCCTTCCAGCGGGTTGGCAAAACGCACAACAGGCTTGATACCTGCAGGCGGGGTATCCGTGCGACCACGCCAGTAACCGTTGTAACGAGGCTTCTCCTTCTTGGCCATCGCCTCCTCGCGCATGGCATTCAGCTCTTCTGGCGTGCAATAGCAATAATAGGCATGACCGGCGTCCATCAGCTGTTTGACAGCCTCACGATAACGATCAAAGCGCTTGGTCTGATAGAACGGACCTTCGTCATATTCCAGCCCCAGCCATTCCATTGAATCCAGAATGGCCTGAACCGACTCATCCGAGGAGCGCTCCAGGTCGGTGTCCTCGATGCGCAACACAAACTCGCCACCGTGTTTACGCGCGAACAAATAGCTGAACAACGCCGTCCTGGCTCCGCCAATATGCAGATAACCTGTTGGACTTGGTGCAAATCTTGTACGGACCTTCATTCGGTATTTCACTGGGGCTAGATGGCAGGTGTGGAGTTTAACAAACCGAAAGCACAAAAAATTCCCGATCAATAGCGGTATTGCTGCCACTTCATCATGACTCGGGGGAGCTGTATACTGCCATTCAGACCAAGGTTGTAAGATTCCAATGCCCAATCCACCGCTACCCATCCCTCCTGCACCGATCAGCTCTGATCGAGTAGCCAGGCGACGCCATCCCGAGAACGGCTCAGTCGACAATAGTGTGAACAATTCTGCTTCTGGATCACGCCCAACGAATGCACCCAAATGGTTCTCCTGTGCCGCCTCGGAACTGGGTCACGTTCGCAAAGTCAATGAAGACTCTTTTCTGGATGCTCGCGAAGAGGCACTGTGGGTGGTTGCCGATGGCATGGGAGGCCACAGCCGCGGAGACCGAGCCAGCCAGGTCATCATCGAGACCATGAGCTCGTTCAAATCGCAGGAAAACGCACTGCAGAGTGTCGATGATCTGCTTGATCGCCTGAACAAGGCCAACGACACCTGCCGACAGGTTGCACAAGGCAAGGTCATGGGCAGTACGGTCGCAACGCTCTATCTGAACAAGGACAGTGCCTATATTCTGTGGGCTGGCGATAGCCGAATCTACCGCCATCGTCATGGTGAATTCTCACAACTGACGGATGATCACAGCCTGGTGCAGGAACTGTGCAGACTCGGGGAGCTGACGCCAGAGGAGGCCGAAAACCACCCCTCCTCCAATGTCATAACCCGTGCAATTGGTGTCTCTGATGAAATCGACATCCAGGTCAGACAGGTCGACCTGCAGCCCGGCGATCGCTTTCTGCTGTGCAGCGACGGATTGTTCAAGGATGTCAAACCGGCGGAAGTGGCGAACAATCTTGCCCTGCCCTCGCCGCGCCAGGCTCTTGATGAGCTGGTGAAACTGGCGCTGCGACGAGGCGGTACGGACAACGTCACAGCGATTGTCGTGCAGATGGCAATTGCCTGATTTGAGTCAGGGCACCATTTACATGAAGCTTTCGCGAATCACGTAAAGCAGAGTCGAATCAACCTGCACCGGGTTGACCACGATACGAGACATCAGGGGTGCGCTGCCGCTAAAGTCAGCGCCCAGTTGCGCTCGAGTGTCTGCCGGAAAGTTGAATGAGCCAGTATCAGGCGTCACACAGGTCACGGTCACACCGTCCTCCAGAAAGAAACCACCCGCGGTCGTCGCAAAAATCCGGATCAGGGCCGTAGGGTCAGACGAAGGCTCCCAGGTGAACTGGGTATTGGCAGAAATCGTGTTACCAGAGCCAAAAGCGGCACCGCTCAAGGTTGTGATAGTGGGGACTTCGGCGGCAACAAATGCCGGTATTTCAGCGCTGCCGGGAACATCAACGGTCAGCCCCTCTGGAACCGGGCCGTCCATCAACATCGACATATTGGGCAGATCATAAAACAGGAAGCCTGCCGTAGGTTGTTCTTCCAAGGTGGCGTAAGTGCCTGCAGGACTGCTCAGAACAATCGCCTCTCCGGCACTGACAGCCGTTTTGCCGACACCTGGAACCGTGGGTACAAAGCCTGCGCTGATTTCCTCGAAATCAATGACGCCATCATCCTGCACCTGGCACATGGCCGACTCACCTGAAAGCATGGAACTCAGGAAACTGGCTGAGACTCCACTATCGAGGCGGTAGAAACTGGCGACCAGATCAGATGCCACTCCGGCATCATCATCAATAGTGACCGCACCGTAGTGCGTAATGTCGCCTTCTGGCGCCACTGGCACATCGATCAAACCGGGTTGACTGACTTCACCATCATCCGGTGCATTGTTATTGTTGTCCGAATCGCCGCCGCTGGAGCAGGCAGTTTGCAAAGCGATCATGGAGAGCAACAGGGTTGTTCTGGTTCTTGTGAGTTTCATCTGTTTCCCGGCTTGATTTTTATAATGTAGAAGATCGTGCGCTGTCATGGCGAAGAGCTGCAGAGAGGACTTTTACAAGCCCCCTCGCCTCTTCAACTCAGATCAAGAACCAGTCACGGGTGTGGTGAGGTAAGGAAATGCGTTGTCAAACTGACCAGCATTCTGTGGCGCACCATCAGTGAAAGGCGCTGCACCGACTGGTGCATCTTCTGGTGTGCACAAGCCAAGGTTGTCACCACTGTCGCCAGCGGTACCGCTGCTATCCAGGTCTACACCAATGGGATGACACAAGGCACCCATCATGACTCGCAAGGCAATATCGGTAACATCATCACCCGGTCGACGACCATTTGGAAAACCGGCCAGATCGCCACCGGCAACACCCAGGTTGATTTGACTATCCATCGGCGTTGCAGCAATGCCGGTATTGAGTCGGATCATTTCTGAAGGTGTGACCGTAGACATCTGATTGACACCAGGAAAGCCTGTCAAGAACGCTGTTACAAGATCCGTTCTTGGCAGATTGGACGGCGCAATGTTGGAGGTTGCACCTACTGCATCACGAAACAGAATATCCAGAATGGCTGGCAGAGTTGGTGATGTCACATAGGTAGCAAACTGACCATCATCCATCGGCTCGCTGACATTGAATCGATCCTTGTCACGCAAACCGATAACCAGTTCGTTCACCAGAGGATTACTCAGGCGAGACAGCTGACGGTATTCACCCGTGTAATCAACGGGACGGCGATAGGTAGGATCCAGACTGATGGTCTGTGTACTGCGAGCACTAGCCGTGGTCCAACCACCGATAACACCATTGCCATCACCCGTCAGACAGTCGGCATTGATTTCCAGTGCCAGTGTCGTGATGTTCTTGTTGGCAAGATCGTTACGAGCCGGATCATCTGGCAAGGCGCTTGCCAGAGGTGCAAAGTTCACCAGGTCGAAGACTTCAGCCAGCGCAACCGAGAAGCTCTCTTGACGCTGTCCAACGAATACGCGTGCATCCTGAGCACCCGCCGGGCATTGCTCGAACTGCACATCGTAATACACTTCACCCGTGTTGCTCAGGCTGCGCACATAGTTGTCATAGCCCTGTGGGAATGTCTTGCTACCGACATTATCGTACGGCTTTGAAAACAGACGCAGGCCAGAATCGGGACGCACACCCCAGGCCGGAGACGCTGATCGGCGATCACCTTCTATCATGCCGACAAAGTAGGTCTCATTGACGTTCAAGACCGACTGGTTATCACCATTACCCAGACTGCCGATGTTCTTCAATGCGACGGGAACAGAATTTTCGCCTATCTGAAGTTCAAAACCCTGGTCGCCATTAGCAAGACCATTATCGAAATCAAACAGAAACGTGATGTCTTCCTGAGCGTCACCATCATTATCAATATGAATTTCGTAGATGGCTTCCGGGTCCATGGAAAAGTAGTTGGGGCCGCCGTAAACATCCTGCAAAGGCTGGTAGTTGGCGATCAGTGTGACGTAGCCCTCTCTTCCCGGCTCATAGCTGGAGAACATGTAAAAGTCGGTTCCATCCAGCTTGGGACGAGACTTGATGAAGGGTGCTTCGGCATGTGATGAGGCAATTGCCTGCCCACAGAGAATGGCACTGATCCCGGCAGACAGTGTCAGTACGTTGAAAATTCTGGATCTTACAGTCATGAAGAGATTCCTTGTTTGGCTACCTGATGGTGCGAAGCTGCACCGGCAATGCAGAATGCTGAATTGGTTTTTGAAGTAACTGGCGCTATCAGAGAACTGACGGGCCCGACTCATTCACTATTTCTGCCTCTCACAAAGATCTACGTAGCGGCATGGAGAAAAAGATGCAGCCCGGGAAAATAAATTTGAAAGAGCCTGAATAAAAGCTCGCATGCCCGGCAACTCACTTGGCAAACTCTTGTAAAAACACGAGGCCAGTCCATAGCTACCCCCTCCTGTATCGTGAGAGGATCAGGTATGACAGAGTGGGAAGGGTTCCTACCCAGCAATAACTACAATCACACTTCAAGTGCTGCCCATTGAAGGCGACAATACGAAGGCTTTGCAAAAAACATCAGTTCCGACTGCCTCTTTTTCCGCCACGACTGCGTACCTATCCAACATGACTCACGGAAATACGACTGAGCAAGTTCCTGAACGTCACCGAATGCAACCGCTGGATGTCAATGATCAGCGCCTGAATGGTTTGATCGGAGCCTGTGCCACAGGTACCGAGAGTGCCTTCGAGCAACTGTACAAACTGACCTCTTCACAATTGTTCGGTGTCCTCAGACGCATTCTCAAAACTGACGCACTGGCTGAAGAGGCCCTGCAGGATACCTATGTCAAGATCTGGAATAACGCAGAGCGATATCAGTCCGACAAGAGCGCACCCAGGACCTGGCTGGTCAGCATTGCCCGTAATCACGCCATTGATGTCCTGCGCAAGCGTCGTAGCAGAGAGGATGTGGAATTGAATATGGACAGCGCCAGTATCGATACCATGCCCGACCGTGAGCAGCCAATGGATCAGCAGCTAGAGTCGTCACAACTTTTGAACTTGTGTCTGCAACAACTTTCCAGACCGGCCAGAGAGTGCGTCATACGCGCCTACTGCGAAGGCTTCTCGCAAGAGGAGTTGAGCCAGCGTTTGCAACGCCCGATCGGCACGGTCAAGAGTTGGATCCGTCGAAGTCTTGTTTCACTAAAGGACTGTCTTGATGACCACGCCTGATGAACAATGGTGGGAAGCCCAAGCGGGCGAGTATGTACTGGGCACCTTGCGCGGAGCCGAACGAGATGTCTTCGAAAAGATACTCGCAGTCGATGAGGAAGTACGGGGCAGAGTTGAACGCTGGCAGCAACGCCTGAGCGATCTGGACGTACTGACGCTCCCGATACAGCCTCCCGACTACCTGCTGCCGGCTATAATGTCGCGCATAAGCGAGATCAACAATACAAGTTCTGGCAAGCAACAGAGTCTGACTTCTACCGAGCAACAGCACCGAGAAGAATCTGCTCGTCCAGAACCGTCTAAAAGTACGACTGGCCAACGTCTACGCAGTCTCTCAAACCGACGCTCCAATACGATCTGGAAGAGTGTCGCGGGGCTTGCAACAGCGGCAACGATTGCCATGGCAGCCTTTGTTTTACAGACTGTCAATCGTGACGTCGAATCTCTGAGTCCGATATTACAGACCGTCAGTGTCGTACAGAACGAACAAAAAGAAGCTATCTGGCTGCTGAGCACCCAATCGGGTACCAACCAGCTGCAAGTGGTAGCTCTGACAGCACCGCCTGTCGAGGCCGATAAATCCTATCAACTATGGATGATCAAGCCGGACAATGCAGGCGTCAGCTCCGTCGGTTTGCTATCGCAGACTGAAGGCGAATCGCAAGCACTGACACTGCCGATCGGAACTGATCAGGCCCAGCTGTTCGCGGTCAGCCTGGAACCCAAAGGCGGCTCACCAGAGGCAGGCCCTACCGGACCTGTATTATTCCAAGGCACTATCATCAACTTGTGAGCAAACTCTCTTGAGTCTTTTGCAAAACATCAAGGCAATACCAGTGCCTGCGCTGGTATTGTCCGCCCTTCTGGCCAGTCACTCAGGCATTGTGACGGCCCATGAATACTGGCTGGACCCGGTTGATGCCCAGTGGCAGGTGGGTGATGAGCTACAGGCTGATATCCGCAACGGACAGGATTTCACGGGTACCGCCTACCCCTTTGATCCACAGGGCCTCTCCAGAGCCGGCCTGATCTCCGACACTAAAAGAGTGCCACTGAGCGGCAGGCTGGGTGACTACCCGGCCATCAACATTCCACTCAGTGAAGCAGGTCTTAACCTGCTGCTGCTGGAAACCACGCAACGGGAACTCAAGTACAAGGACTTGGAAGCCTTCGAGACGTTTCTCGACTATCACGCACTGGACGACATCAAGCAGAAGCACAAAGATCGAGGCATGCCCACTAACGACATCATCGAACACTATTATCGCTACTGCAAGACACTGGTCATGGTCGACGCCAAGGATTATGTCAGTTCAGATTCAGAAACTGGCGCACAGATAAATCCTGTCGCCGCACTGCAACTACAAGATCAACGCTTTGAGCTGCTCGCTCTGGACAGTCCTTTCAATGCCGACTCTCTGAGCCTGCAACTGCTTTTTGAAGACAAACCCGTCCAACAACGCCAGATCGAACTCTTTCACCGCGACAGTAGCGATGCCGTGGTCAGGATCACCGCGCTCACTGATAGCCGGGGTATGGTTGATTTCGATGTATCCTCTGCGGGTGACTACCTGGTTAACAGTGTGCTGGTACTCGAATCTGAAACAACGCAGGCTCAATGGGTCACCCTATGGGCCTCACTATCCTTCCAACAAGAATAAGACTCGTACAACAATGATTGCCAGATCGATGCCTTTATGGGCTGCCAGAGCCTGTCTGCTCCTTGTCAGCCTGTTGATGCTGTCCTCAACTGTCACGGCCCACGAACTACGTCCGACTGTTGCAGATATTACGGCAACGCCTGACACCATAGAAGTATCAATGCGGATCAATCTGGAGGCATTGATTACTGAGATTGGTGCGGAGCACAGTGACTCTGACGATGCACCACAGGCAACTCGCTACAATCAACTGCGCGAGTTACAGCCAGAGGCTTTGCAGCTTGAGTTGCAGAGTTACCTGCCCGTGCTTCTGGGGCAGATCACCATCAAGGACAACAACGATACGACCCTGGCCTTGACATTGAAATCCCTGGTCGTATCCGATGTCGGCGATATCCGTCTGCCCCGCGATTCGACACTCATTCTGGAATCTGCGCGTGAACAAAGCACAGCCTCTATCGCCTGGCAGTGGGGTGCCAAATATGGCGCCATCATTCTCAGAGCCCAACCGCTGGAGTCCACCGACAAGCAACAACCCGACGAAGGGTTCAGCCAGTACCTGCAAGCGGGTGAAAGCAGCGACCAGATCGCTCTGGACTCAGGTGGCAAACAAGCCTCAGGCAGTAGCTTTGTGGACTACATCGTTATTGGCTACGAGCATATAACCCCCAAAGGTCTGGACCACATTCTGTTTGTCATCGGCCTGTTTCTGCTGGCGCCAAAGTTCAAACCGATTGCCTGGCAGGTCAGCATGTTCACCATCGCCCATACCGTCACACTGGCATTGGGCATTACCGGCATCATTCTCTTGCCGGCCAGCATCGTCGAACCTTTGATTGCCCTGTCCATTACCGTCATCTGCATCGAGAACCTGCTGGGCAATGCTTATGGCAAGGCCAGACTGGCTATAGTCTTCGCATTCGGCCTGCTGCATGGACTGGGATTTGCCGGCGTATTGAGCGAGATCGGACTGGTCTCCGGGCGCTTTGCCAGCTCCTTGATAGCGTTCAACATCGGTGTGGAACTAGGCCAGCTCAGTGTGGTCTTCCTGTGCTTTCTGCTGGTTGGCTGGTGGTTCGGCAAAAAATCCTGGTACAGAAATATGGTCACCATTCCCGCCTCACTGATCATTGGCGCTATTGGTCTTTTCTGGTTTTTACAACGAGTCGGTCTGATCAGTTAAAACGAAAATGGCCCCGGAAAACTCCCCGGGGCCATCGTTTCAATCGAACCTGCTACGCCTTCTGATGATCAGTGCACTAACGCCACATTGGGCTTGGACTCACGGTTGCTGAATACCAGCTCCTCACCCGCTACATCCACGAATACCGTATCACCAGGCAAGTAATCACCGCTCAGAATAGATTGAGCCAGTGGATTTTCAACCCGCTGCTGAATGACCCGACGCAGTGGTCGTGCTCCATAGACCGGGTCGAATCCCACCTTGCCGATCAGATCCAGTGCATCATCCGTGATGGAAAAATCCAGTTGGCGTTCTTGCAAGCGTTTGGCCAGCAGTTCTATCTGCAAACCGGCAATCATGCGAATGTTGCCACTGGACAAGGGCTTGAATACCACAGCTTCATCAACCCGGTTGATGAATTCAGGCCTGAAGTGCTGCCCGACAATGTCCATGACGGCACTTTTCATGGCCTCATAGTTTTCATCACCTGCCAGTTCCTGAATGACATGGCTGCCCAAGTTCGAGGTCATGACAATCACCGTGTTGCGAAAATCAACCGTTCGCCCCTGACCATCAGTCAGACGGCCATCATCCAGCACTTGCAGCAAGACATTGAAAACATCGCTGTGTGCCTTCTCGACCTCGTCCAGCAAGATGACTGAATACGGCTTGCGACGCACAGCTTCGGTCAGGTATCCACCTTCCTCATAACCCACATAGCCGGGAGGTGCACCAATCAGTCTGGCAACCGAATGCTTCTCCATGAATTCAGACATATCGATTCGCACCATGGCGTCATCGGCATCGAACATGAAACCTGCCAGAGCCTTGGTCAATTCTGTCTTGCCCACACCCGTTGGCCCAAGAAACAGGAATGATCCAATAGGACGATTGGGATCAGACAGACCCGCCCGTGATCGACGAATGGCATCAGCTACCGCGCCAACCGCTTCCAGCTGACCCACCACGCGCTTGCCCAGCTCTTCTTCCATACGCAGCAGCTTTTCCTTCTCACCTTCCATCATCTTGCTGACCGGAATACCGGTCCACTTGGCGACGACTTCGGCAATTTCATCGGCTGTCACATTGGTACGCAGCAAGGTCATCTCCTTGCCATTGGTATTCTCGATCGCCTCAGCCAATTCCTTTTCCAGCGCAGGAATCTGGCCATACTGCAGCTCTGACATCCGAGCCAGATCATTAGCACGACGAGCCGTCTCCATTTCCAGGCGCACACGCTCCAGATCCTCTTTCAGACCGGTGGCGTTCTGCACCATGGCTTTCTCGGAGTTCCAGATCTCCTCCAGATCAGCAAACTCCTTTTCCAACTCACCGCAATCCTCATCCAGTGTCGCCAGACGCTGAATGGAGGCATCGTCCGATTCCTTGACCAGAGCTTCTCTTTCGATCTTCAGCTGAATGATGCGACGTTCCAGACGATCCAGAGCTTCTGGCTTGGAATCGATCTCAAGACGAATATGAGAGGCCGCCTCATCAATCAGATCGATAGCCTTGTCTGGCAACTGTCGATCACTGATATACCGATGCGACAGAGTCGCCGCCGCCACGATGGCAGGATCGGTAATGTCCACACCGTGGTGTATCTCATAACGCTCTTTCAAGCCACGCAATATGGCGATGGTGTCTTCGACCGAAGGCTCATCGACGATGATCTTCTGGAAACGACGCTCCAATGCGGCATCCTTTTCCACATACTGGCGGTACTCATTAAGCGTTGTAGCACCAATGCAATGCAGCTCACCACGCGCCAGAGCCGGTTTGAGCATATTGCCTGCATCCATGGCTCCCTCGGCCTTGCCGGCACCGACCATGGTGTGGATCTCGTCAATAAACAGAATGACCTGACCGTCCTGCTTGGAAAGATCGCTCAGCACCGCTTTGAGTCGCTCCTCGAATTCACCGCGGAATTTTGCCCCTGCTATCAGAGCGCCCATGTCCAGAGAGAGTACGCGTTTGTTACGAATACCATCGGGTACCTGACCATCAACGATGCGCTGCGCAAGCCCTTCTACCAGAGCTGTCTTGCCCACGCCTGGCTCACCAATAAAGACCGGATTATTCTTGGTACGGCGTTGCAGCACCTGAATGGCACGACGAATTTCATCGTCACGACCAATGACAGGGTCAATCTTGCCTTGTTCTGCACGTTCGGTCAGATCGATAGTGTATTTTTCCAGTGCCTTGCGATTGTCCTCGGCATTGGGATCATTCACAGGCCCGCCCTGCACTTCCTTGACCGTCTTCTTGACAGCTTCAAGGTTGGCACCGTGGCTCAGCAGAACTTCTGCCAGGCTGTTCTTCTTGTCTTCGATGGCCGCGACCACAAACACCTCTGAAGAGATGTACTGATCTCCGCGCTTCTGGGCGGCCTTGTCAGTCAGGTTAAGCAATCGTCCCAGCTCATTGGAGACATGCAGCTGACCGCCACCGCCTTCAACCTGAGCCATTCGATCCAGTGTCTGGTCCAGGCCAACGCGAAGCCCGTTAACGTTTACGCCGGACTGCGCCAGTAACGGACTGACACCACTACCATCCTGATCCAGCATGGCCAACATCAGGTGGGCGGGTTCGATAAATTGATGATCACGGCCCAGGGCCAATGATTGCGCATCCTGCAGTGCCAGCTGAAATTTGCTGGTCAGTTTGTCCATTCTCATACGAAAATCCCTCAAGATAATCACTTAATTCAGATAACAATAATCTATAGCTAGGCTGAATCAATTCAACATCTTTTGTAGGGATATTCATTTTTATTTTCCCTCTCAGCACGACGTGACACTGACACTGGAGGAAAGAACTCAAGCTACTGCTTGCGTGGATTCCGCCGCCCATTGTCCCCACAATGCAGGAAAAAACAGGCAGACGTACTGACCTGGATCAACAGGCTCCTTCTCTACTCTGGCAATGCTCCGATCCAGGCCACGGTTGCCATTCGACCGCTACGCAGACCATCACGACGATGCGAATGAAACCACTGGGGTTGTGTGACCGTGCAATAGTCTCCACCAGTTACAGTGACTGAACGACTTTGCTGCAGCTCTGCGCGCGCCAGAGAATACAGATCGGCCCAGTATTTCTGCTTGTCAGGCGAGCCGGATCCAACAGCGGACATTCCCGCCTCGAAACAGGTTTCATGTGCTGGATTGCGTTCGATGAATGCCTGCCGTACTTCTGCTCCCACCTCGAAGGCATCCGGGCCGATGGCCGGACCCAACCAGGCATGAAGCTCAGCCTGCTCACTGAATCTTGCCAATGCGTTTTCCAGAATACCTGCCGCCAGGCCTCGCCAGCCGGCATGCACCACAGCCAGCTCGGTGCCCAGCTTGTCGCAGATCACAACGGGCAGGCAATCTGCCGTGAGTACCGCCAGCACCGTATCCGGCTTATTGGTCCATGACCCATCCGCGCAGATAGCCTCATCGATAGAACCTGACTCGATGGCATACACATCAGTACCGTGTGTCTGCTTCATCCAGTGGGGGGATTCTGGCAGCGCAAACGACTCCTGCAAGCGACGACGGTTCTCTCGAACAGCCGGCTCGTCGTCCCCGACATGCAATCCCAGGTTCAACGCATCATAAGGGGCCTGACTGATGCCCCCCAGACGAGTCGTGGAAAAAGCGGTAACGCGGGAAGCCACACCCCAGACCGGCGTCATGCAGGTCAACAGGCCGAAGTCTTCGCCGCGCCCGTCGGCCCGAGTAATACGAGATGCATCTCTGTGCTCAGAGCTTGAGGTGCTGGAACTAACCACGGGACTTGCCTTCAGCTTCCCGTACAGCGTCTGCGGCCGTTATTTTCAGTGCATCGCACAGATGCTCCATATCTTCTGGCATGTCAGCCTCGAAGCTTATGGGCTCCTCAGTGCCTGGATGAATCAGTGACAAACGGGTGGCATGCAAAGCCTGGCGCTTGAAGTCTGCGACCGCAGGCACCTCGGCGATTCGCCTTGGTAACACTGCCAGACGTCGACCATAAGCCGGATCACCGATCAGTGCATGACCGATATGCGTCATATGCACACGAATCTGATGCGTTCTGCCGGTCTCCAGTTTTACCATGACCCGCGCACACCCCAGGTAGCGCTCGACACACTCAAAATGGGTGACGGCGGGCTTGCCACTGTCCGTGACCGCCATACGCTTGCGATCACGTGCATGGCGCCCGATAGGCGCATCGATAGTGCCGTTGATGGGTACTTCACCCACCACCACTGCCGTATAGATACGTCCCATTTCACGAGCCTGCAACTGACGCACCAGATGGGTATGCGCCTCCAGGGTGCGTGCCACGACACACAGACCGGAGGTGTCCTTGTCCAGACGATGCACGATGCCCGCTCTGGGAACGCCTGCCTGCGCCGCAGAATAGTGCAGCAGACCGTTGAGCAAGGTTCCGCGCCGATTACCCGGTGCCGGATGCATGACCAGGCCCGCAGGCTTGTTGATGATCAGGATGTGCTCATCAGCATGCACGATGTTCAGATCCATGGCTTGTGGCACGAAGCTGGATTCGCCATCGCCATCGGCCTCGGTGAGCATGTCGGCCAACAAGTCAGGCGGAAGCTGCAGAGAAATCGTCTCGCCCCCTACAATCTTGTCCTTACTACGCCGAACTTCGCCGTTCACAGTCAGATAGCCTTCAGCTATCCAGCTCTGCAACCGATTACGCGAATAGGTGTCAAACAATATGGCTGCTACTGCATCCAGCCGTTTTCCGGCCCATTCGGGATCGATCCGATAGGTTAAAGGCTCGTCAGCAACATCTGCTGCGGCGGGGTTATCATTCTGACCGGTAATAGGAAGTCTCCTTAAATTGATGTGCGCCCGGAATATCATGTCTGATGCCAATCGTCGACGAGTTTGCCGACCGGCAATTCAACCTGTTTCCCCAAGCCTTGCGGGGTACACAGGCAAGATTCTCATTACCCGTACCTACGCTATACTTTGCTGATGATACTCAAGTTCACACGCTTCGCCGCCCTCGCCGTCCTCGGAATGAGCCTTTCTGGTGGAATTCTGACTGGTTGCGCCACTCAGACACCCACTGAGGTTGGTAGCGGGACCGCCGAAGAGCTCTACCGAACCGCAAAACGATCGCTCAACCAGGGCGATTTTCTCACGGCAATCAGTACTTTCGAGACATTAGGGGCACGTTACCCCTTTGGCAGCTACACCCAGCAGGCGCAACTGGATATCGCCTACGCCTATCTGAAACAGGATGAGTTCGACAATGCCATCAATGCGGCTGATCGGTTCATCAAGCTGTATCCCAGAAGCGAGAATATCGATTACGCGTTTTATATCAAGGGTGTAAGCCACTTTTCACGCGGCGGCTCGGTCATGGAGCGCATATTTCCGCGGGATATGGCCAAGGTCAACCAACAGTGGCTACGCAACGCCTTTACCGAATTTGACACCCTGGTGCGCCGCTTCCCGGATAGCAAATATGCCCAGGATTCACTGGTCCGAATGGCCTATCTCAGAGACGAGATGGCACGACATGAGCTGATTACCGCAAAATTCTATTACCAGCGGGGCGCCATGGTCGCCGTTATCAATCGCATGAGTTACTTGCTGGAGCATTTTGACGGCTCACGCCATGTACCTAACGCTCTGGCGCTGATGGCCAGTGCCTATGAGTCACTCGGCCAGACAGACAGACAGCAAGACACACTGCGAGTGCTGGCAGCGACCTCTCCGGAACACCCCGCACTGGAAAAGCTGACGAAGGGTTAGGGATCGCTCGCTGATGATGCTGTGAACCAGATCGCGCTGAATGAAGTGCGGATGGTCTGGATATTGCGTTTTGCTCTGACAATCATGAGCCAATATTCCCCACAACTGTGAGCGAGCGTCCCTCTGCCGAGGGTTACAGAGCCGCCACCGATTCGGTACATATCCCCGACTGGCATGTGCTGCGCCTGTTTAACCAGTACCGTCTGCTGGTTTTGCTGGTGCTTGGATCTGTCTATTTCCTCTCAGAAAACCAACTGACCCTTGGCACCCGCAACGGTGGGCTCTTCATAGCTGCGTTAGTGGGCTATGTCATCGCCACCCTGGTGTTCGTATTGACGATCCATTTGCGAAAGCCTACCGTCAATACACAGTTCTTTCTGCAGAACTACATCGACATTCTGCTGATCAGCGTCCTGATGTATGCCAGTGGCGGCATTCAGAGCGGCCTGGGGCCTCTGTTGCTGATCAATCTGGCCTTGTTCAGTCAGGTTTCCAGCGCTCGCCATGCCTTTCTGTTTGCGGCTATCGGCAGTCTTGTAGTCCTTGTCGAAGAACTGCTGTCGAATATCATCATCGGCACCTATGCCTCAGATTTTGAAGCCACAGCGGTGCTCGGTGCATTGCTGTTCGCCATCGCCTGGGTCATGACGGTACCCGTTCGGCGGGCAATGAACCGGCAACTGGTGAACGCCTCTCACTCCCGGGTCGGGCTCAATGTCGAACAGATTGCACAGCTGAACGAGGAAATCATTCGAGAGCTGGACTCTGGTGTGGTGGTGATCGACAAGGCCGGCAATGTTCAGCTGATCAATGACACTGCCCGCGGTCTGCTGGCGGCAGAATTCATGCCCATGCCTTTTCACCTGCGTCAGCTTTGTGAGGAGTTACTGAACAATGTCAATGCCTCCGAGCTGTCACCCAACCGGGAAATACGCCCCTTTACCGTTGAGAGCACGGGACAATCCGTGTTGCCCCAGTTCATCCCGCTCTCCCAGAGCGGCATGCTGATCAAGCTGGACGATCACACGCATATTCTGCAACAGTTCCAGCAATTGAAGCTAGCCTCACTGGGACGCATGTCGGCCAGTATGGCGCATGAGATCCGCAACCCATTAGGCGCGATATCACACGCCGTACAGCTGATAGAAGAGTCTCCGGGACTAGCGGCCAATGACGCCAACCTGTTACAGATAGCCAAACGGCACACCCAGCGTATCAACCGGATTATCGAGGACGTTCTGCAGCTTTCCAACCGTCAGCAGGTCAGAACCAGTGTGGTGAGTGTCGATACCTTGCTGAGTGACTTCGCTCAGCGCTTCTGCTCGGAGCACAACCTCTCAGCCGACAAGCTGACGGTACGCACAGAACCCTGCAGTGCCATTGTCGACCCCGGTCATCTGGATCAGATTCTATGGAACCTGTGTACCAACGCTCAGCTACACAATGACTCCGACAACGTTGTCATTGATATTCACTGCTGGCAATCCGAGCGTGCAGCCACCGTCATCGAGATCGTTGACAATGGCAAGGGCATCTCGGATATGGAGCGCGCCAACCTGTTCGAGCCGTTCTACTCGACCCATCATGCCGGTACCGGTCTGGGCCTGTTCATCATTCGCGAGCTTTGCGAACTGAACAAGGCACACATCGAGTGCCTGCCCAGTGAATCCGGTGCCCGCTTTCGCATAACGTTGGCGCACGCTCAGGATATGGCAGCCTGAGCATGACTCACACGGCTTTGATTATTGATGATGAAGCGGACATTCGCGAGCTCATCGCCCTGTCCCTGGATCGCATCGGACTTACCACCCATACTGCCGCCAATCTGGAAGAGGCCAGAAATCTGCTGCAGACCTATCAATTCGATGTCTGCCTGACCGATATGCGCCTGCCTGATGGCAACGGCGTCGAGTTCGTAAAACACATACTTGCCGTACAGCCAGACTTGCCAGTAGCCGTGATTACCGCACATGGGAATATGGACGCCGCTGTGGTGGCCATGAAGAATGGGGCTTTTGATTTTGTCTCTAAACCGGTGGATATGCATCTGCTGCGCAAGCTGGTTACACAGGCTATCAAGGCTAATGAAGGTGCGGGACACGTTGCGTCACCCTCTATACAGCCCCCACCTCCTCAGCCGCCATTCGTGAAACCCATAGCGGTGCCCGGAGCGTCAGAAAATGACGTCTCCGACAGTCAGGAGAATTCAGCGAGCGCTGCAGATAGTGCCGGAAGCTTGCAGCACCTCTCCGGCCGTCGTCCCTCACTGTCTGCCACGGCTCTGGATAGCATTGGCGCTGGCAAGCTGATTGGTCGATCCGAACCGATGCAGGCGCTGCGCAAGATGATCTCTAAAGTGGCACGGACCAATGCACCGGTCTGGATAACCGGTGAATCGGGAACCGGAAAGGAATTGATCGCACGCCTGGTACATGAACACGGACCTCGCTGCGACGCACCCTTCGTGGCCATCAACTGCGGCGCCATCCCCACAGAACTGATGGAAAGCGAGATGTTCGGCCATCGAAAAGGCAGCTTTACCGGTGCCCATTCGGATCACGACGGTCTGTTCAAAAAGGCTGAAGGCGGCACCCTGTTCCTCGATGAAGTGGCCGAGTTACCTCTGCATATGCAAGTGAAGTTGTTGCGCGCCATTCAGGAACGCAGCATACGCCCGGTTGGCAGCTCCGAAGAACTCATGACCGACGTCCGGATTCTGAGCGCCAGTCACAAGGATCTGGCCGCCGAGGTGGAAGCCGGCAGTTTCCGGCACGATCTCTACTATCGATTGAATGTCATCTGTATCGAGTCTCCCAGTCTGCGCCAGCGATCTGCCGATGTTGCTGATATTGCCCGACATATACTCAGACTCATATCAACCAAGGAAGGTCTGAGTACCTGCATTGCATTGTCCCCAGCGGCAGAAAACGTACTGACAGACTATGCGTTTCCCGGCAATGTGCGAGAACTGGAAAACATTCTCGAACGAGCGGTGGCACTTACCGATGGACATTCGATTGACGTGGATGATTTGAGTATCGATTTGACTACAACATCATCACTTTCGCAAACTTCATTATCGGATACGAGTGCATCAAACGACGAGACATCCGAGCGTCAGGTTATTCTCGGCATGCTGGCCCAGACTCGCTGGAATCGAAAGCTGGCTGCCCAGCGCTTAGGTCTGACGTATCGACAGCTCAGGTACCGAATACAGATTCTGGATATTGATCAGAAAGATACCGGCACTTGACGGCGACGGCGCTACCCGCTGATTGGCATACGCCTTGCGTTTGCTCAGCTGATAACGTCGAAAGCAAACTCTATGAACGAAAGCATCAGGACAGGCAATCGCAGTGCTGTGTTCAATGCAGTAGCAGCATGCGGTCTGTTTGTCGTGTTGCTGCTCTGCTATTACCAGGGTTTTAACGGCCCTTTCCTGCTGGATGATGTCAGCAGTGTCATACCTGCACAGATTGATGCTCTCAGTATCAGTGAGCTTACCAGGGTGGCTAACGGTGATAAAAGCAGCTTTTTCGGTCGAGCCATACCGGTCATGTCGTTCGCCTTGAACAACTACCTGGGTGATGGAAGCCCTTATGGTTTCAAGGTCAGCAATTTTCTGTTGCATGCCATTACAGGGGTCGCAATATACGCGGTACTGCTGCAGATTTTCACCAGACTGAATGAATACCAGAAGTTTTTCTCTACTTCAGAGATAAACAAGCTGGCGTTGTTTTGTACAGCAGCATGGGCCCTGCACCCTTTGCAGATCAGCACTGTGTTGTACGTTGTACAACGAATGGCCATGCTCTCTGCGCTGTTCAGCATTCTGGCGCTGTGGCTGTTCCTCATCCTTCGAACCACGGCGCTGACAAAACCAAAACGCGCCCTTGTGATAGTTCTGATGGGCACATCGATTCTGGCCGCCTGCCTGTCCAAAGAGAATGGCGTCCTCGCTTTTGTCTATATCGGCTTTGTCGAACTGGTGGTTCTGCGTTTTCGAAAATACGATGGGCAACTACTCACTTTTTACCGCCGTATATTCTTTGCGATAGTGGCTTTAACAGTACTCAGCGCCGCCTTCTTGCTTAGCACTCAATATCCACAGCTGTTGGCAGGTTACGAAGTACGCGACTACGGCATCTGGGAACGCCTGATGACGGAACCTGGTGTTCTGCTTTTTTACCTGAAGCTGATCGCATTACCGAATGTTGCTGATATGTCCCTGTATCACGATGCCTACCCTGTCGTACGCTCGTTCGGATTAGCCGTCATGATCCCCGCAGCGGTATTACTGATGTTGATCACCGCCAGTCTGCTGTTATATCGCAAACTCCCCATACTGCTATTCGGGGTCGGCTTCTTTCTGATATCCCACTCGCTGGAGTCCACTTTTCTACCTCTGGAGCTCGTCTTTGAGCATCGCAATTATCTGGCACTGATCGGCGTACTTGCCCCCATCACCTGGCTTGCTGCTCTGGCTGTCAAATCACTGGAAATACGCCTGCCGATGAAACTGCTGGCAACCGCCGCACTCGCCTTGCTCAGTTTCCAGACATTCACAAGGTCGATCGAATGGAGCGATACGGTATTGCTGCATCGCCAGGCTTTAATCGAACACCCCAATTCCTTACGGGCATTGAATGAGTGGACAATTCATCTGTCCGCACAAGGCTTGAATAATAAAACCATGGCGCATTTGGAATACAGCCATCAGATTCGACCAGATTCTCCTCATTTTCTAATACAGCTTCTCATGTATTCCGGTGCCATCAACGGACCAAACGAACAGCTTTTTACATATGTGCGCGAACAAATGGCGAGCAACCCGCTGAAGGCCGAGGAGATTGCAACCCTTCGAGACATCTACGATTACTTCCACCAAGAACGTTTTGAATGGCCTGACCTGACGGTTGTCACAGGCCTTTACCAGGTAGCCACTACACATTCGAACAAACTTTTGAAGGCGCCCGTAGAGTCACTACTGTTCCAGCAGTACTCCGTACTTTTGTCCGAGTCCGGCCTGACGGAAAAAGCGCTTGTTGCAGCCAAACGTGCAACGCAACTTGATCCAGTGGCACCTGAACCACTTTTACAGCTAGCGCAAATGCAAATTGATCTAGAGCGGGCAGCTGACGCCACCAATACTCTTAGACAACTGGATACAGTTGACCGGCATGGCAAATTCACTGCACAACGCAAAACCATCACAAATAAACTTCTGCAACTTTCAATCGCAGAATTGGAAAACTAGTTGACGCTCATGCCGGATACGCTATCTATAGTACTGCCTGCCAAGAACGAAGCCATCGGGCTTCGGCAGACACTGCCGCTTATCCGCAGCCTGTATCCGGATGCAGAGCTCATCGTTGTCGATGACGGCTCAACGGACGAGACGAGTGATGTCGTGGCCAGCGTTCAAGGTGCAATTTGTGTGAAACATCCTGTCAGCATCGGTAACGGCGGAGCGATAAAATCAGGCGCGCGTCGGGCAACCGGCGACATCATCGTTTTCATGGACGCCGATGGTCAACATGATCCACATGACATCAGCCGATTACTATCATTGTTTGACGAGGGATATGACCTGGTTGTTGGTGCCCGTTCGAGAAAAACACAGGCATCTGTGCTGCGATCAATTGCCAACAATTTCTACAACTGGTTGGCATCGATGATGACGGGCTTCCAGATACTCGATCTCACTTCGGGCTTCAGAGCTGTGAGGCGCAAGAAATTCATGAGAATCCTCTACCTGCTACCCAACAAGTTCTCCTACCCGACTACCAGCACGATGGCCTTCTTCAAATCAGGTTACTTTGTTGGCTATGTACCCATTGAAGCCAGACAACGTGAAGGAAAAAGCCACATCAGCCTGCTCCGAGATGGCTTGCGGTTTTTAATCATAATCCTGAAGATCGGTGCACTGTACTCCCCAATGCGCCTATTCCTGCCCATCAGCTGTGCTCTGTTCTACATAGCCTCTCTCTATTATTTGTATACGTTCTCATCCGCTGGACGCTTCACTAACATGGGAATGCTGTTGTACCTGTCATCGTTGCTGACGTTTCTTATTGGGATCGTATCAGAACAAGTATCAAGCCTGCATTATAAAGGCACTCATGATGCTGAGCTATAGCCCATCCGCATCTGCTCGTTGGGAATAACCGAGTACATGCCTAAATCGTACAAAAAGTATTTATGGGCTTTTTGCTTATCGCTGCTAATCACGACTCTATGCCTGATACTGATTTATCAGCTGGATAAAAACAGCACCGTTGAACACAAGTCACTGCCAGTCAATACCTATGCCCTGTTTTTTTTGTCCGTGGCACTCATTTATGGACTCTCCACGATACTCTGGAAATATTTCTATTCCCTGTTCGGCAGGCAGAGAAGCTCACAAGATGCGTTTCTTGATATGGGGCTTATCGCCATTGGAAAGTATCTACCCGGAAAAATCTGGGGAATAGCTCTGCGAGGTTCGTTCGATCAGAATCAATTGAAACTGGATAAGGGACGCATACTGGTATCAGGATTGGAACAGGCCTTTTCCCTTGTCATGGGGATACTGATTGTGAGCGCTCTTGCGCTCTCTACCCGTTGGACGTTCGGCTGGATTTTCGGTTCCATCTGTGTCATCAGTGCCTATTTTTTGGCCCTGCTGTTATTGCCCTTTTTGAAATTCATATTAAGTCGAATAAAGCGCATCCAGACCGACCTGACTATGCCCTCCGTCGGGTGCAGAATGCTGCTGGGCATTGGCTACACCCTGCTTTGGCTAATCAGCGCAGCGCCCATCGTGATCTTGATGCAGTCCTCCCTGACGCTCTCGACGACAGAACTCATCTCTATTGCTGCCGCTTTTCTGGGTAGCATGATTGCCGGCTGGCTAGCCTTGTTTGCACCCGGAGGCATTGGCGTGCGCGAATCAGTTTTTGTCATCCTTGCACCTGACTTCCTCAGCTGGGACGAGGGTTTGTACTGGATCGCCCTGCACCGCGGACTCTTCACCCTATTCGATGCATTCTTCGGACTTCTGGTACTAAGCTTGATCGCAGCGCGAGCACGTACAGTGAGCTTACGATGAAACAGCATATATCGGCCCCTGCTCCACGAATGCTGTTGCGATTGATTCAGCTTATGGCGACGCTGGAACAACAGAACCTCATGCACACCAGTCAGGCCCGGTTTTGCGAGATCGGCCCTGGACTGGGTGATGCCAGCAGCCTGGCACTGGATTGTTTCGACATTCAGGAAGCTCACCTGTATGAAGATGCGGCTGCAGCCCGATCGCTGCTCGAGAAGAGATTCACTGATCAGGAAAGAGTGCTCATTCTGGACTCATTCCGTGCAAAACCTGATTATTATAATCTTGTGATGTGCTTCGAAGTCATCGAACATATCGAGCACGACCAGACGTTTATCGATTCCATTTTCACCTCGATGCAAACTGATGGGCACTTTCTGGGCTCAGTACCCGCCTATATGAGCAAGTGGCAGGATGTGGATGAGCTCGCCGGGCACTTTCGGCGCTACGAACGGCAAGAGTTACAGGACAAGCTCGAAGCCGCCGGCTTCACCGACGTTCATCTCTACCCTTATGGGTTTCCACTAATCAACTTGCTCTATCCCTTGCGTAAACTCTATTACAGCGGCCTGCTGAGAAAGCGCCAGCAAACTGATATGGCCACGGCAACCGCAAAGAGCGGGATTTCACGTGGGTTGGCCAAATCCTTCAATACCTCATTTGTCTTGTGCATAGTCCGGTTTTTTTCCTTGTTCCAGTCAATACCCTATCTGTCGAGGCTTGGTGATGGATTTGTATTCACATGTCGAAAACCATAGAAAAGCGGCAGATACTGGTTGCAGGCACCTACACGCAATCGGATGCCTATCCAAATGTTCGGTATCGCATAAAGGCACTGAAGCAACACCCTGCTCTTGAAATCATGGAGGTACAGGCCAGTTCCAGCACCCGACTGGAATACGCATCGGGACGCTCCAGACTGTTATCTCTGCTGGCGATGGCTTTCAGTCAGATAAAGAAAAGTGTTGCGTGTATTTTCGCTATCGTCCGCAACCGGCATGTTGATGCCTTATACATACCCTACCCTGCAGTACCCATTCTCTTTTTCCTCAGCTTCATTCCACAAAAGTTACTGCCACAGAGAATCGTTGCCGATGTCTTCATTTCCCTGTACGACACTATCGTCGTTGACAGACAGCTGATAGCTATTGGAAGCATATTCGCCCGTTGCCTTCGTCAAGTTGAAAGGCGTGCACTGTCTACCGCAACCGTTGCACTGACCGACACACCCGAGAACTCCGATTACCTGGCAGTACTGCTAGGCCTTCCTGGATCGTTATTCCAGGATTTACCATTGTCCATCAATGAAGAGGTTTTCAGGCAAAACTCTATTCCAGACATTTCTCTGGCTTCGAACAATCTTCCCTTCAAAGTGCTGTTCGTGGGAACCCTTGTTCCCCTGCATCGAGTAGACCTGATTCTTGATGCGATCATGTTACTCAAACCGGAAACGAACATAGAGATAACATTCATCGGTGATGGACAACAATCGTATTTACTCGAATCGTTCCTGAATCAGGCCGCCTACGACACTTCAAAAATTACTGTGCTCTGGATAAGAGCATGGCAGAGCTCAAGTGATATTCAGCGTTATGTTCGAGAAACTCATCTCTGCCTGGGCATTATGGGTAATGAGGGAAAAAGTAGCCGCGTGTGGCCATTCAAGAACTATCTGTACATGGCTAGTGGTAAAGCCCTGATCACTGCTGAGACTCAGGTGTCAGCCCGACTGCGTGATCTGGTTGACTACCCCGTGTTTATTACGGTTGACACAACAGAGCCGGATAAACTCGCACAATGTCTTCTTGCCTGTGCCGACGATCCGGGCTTTCCAGGTGAGCTAGCGTCTAATGCCGCACAGTTTTTCAACAAAACACTGAGCCAACAGGCCACACACGACCGTCTGTTCAGAGTGGTTACAGGCACTTGATAACAATTAGCTTCGATTTGTCACTCGAATGACAAAAAGACTGTCACCTGTTGACAATAATGTCATCTAAAACTGCCAACTGATTCAAATCAGAACCAATTCACAAACAATACAACTCGTTGATATAGTTACATATAACAGAGGCCCCGGGAAATAGCTGCGGCTGGCATACACAATGCACTTAACCATTTGTCCTCAAGGACGATACATCGTTCGTAGGCTTGGCTTGACAGCGACCTACACCAAATACAATCTCTGGAGATAGACCACAAATGGTTAAGGTACAAAAAGGTTTTACACTGATCGAACTCATGATCGTTATTGCGATCATCGGCATTCTGGCAGCGGTTGCTGTGCCTCAGTATGGTCAGTACACAAAGCGCGCCAAATTCGTCGGTGAAGTTGTCAACCAGGCTGCCCCTTACAAAGCGGCTGTCAGCTTGTGTATTCAGGATCAGAACAGTACAACTGGCTGCATTGCTGGCGACCATAACATCCCACCCGCAAAGGGTGCTGAAGGTGCATTGACATCACTGGATGTCGGAGCTTTGGGCGTAATCACCGCTACAGGCAATACTGAAGTTGATGGCGACACTTATATCCTGACTCCGGGATATGTAGCTGCCAGCAACAAACTGACTTGGTCGGTAGGTGGTACTTGTCTGACTAACGGCCTTTGCCGCGAATAACGTTAGTGCCTGAATAACCTTCCACACCCTATGAAGGGCTCCCTTCTGGGAGCTCTTCATGCTTTGAGGAATTCAGATGCTGGAACGCTATACAACACACAAAGGCTTCACTCTCATCGAATTGATGATTGTAATCGCCATTATCGGCATTCTGGCAGCTGCCGCCGTTCCACAATACGCGGCATACACTAAAAAGGCGAAGTTCTCTGAAGTCGTTGTTCTGACAGCCGAATACAAGTCCTCTGTGCATCTATGCGTACAGGACCGGAACGAACTCGATCCCTGCGACAGTGGACAGAACGGGGTTCCTCCAGCGGTTTCCACGCCTCGAGGCTACCTCAAGTCACTGACCGTGGTGAATGGCACAATAACGTCTACAGCCACAGACCTGCTCGACGAGATGCAATACATCTTGACGGCGTCCTATACACCGTCCACGAACATTGTCAGATGGGCCGTCAGCGGTTCTTGTTTGTCCGCTAACCTTTGCAGCAAATAGGCTGTTTCGAACTGCTGAGGACAACACTCGGTAAATACCATTGAGAAAACTGTCGCGCTTAATCAGCTCGACGAAGTATTTGCCTTGTTCTCGCCTAGCCAGTTTATATACCAAGTAGCAACTGGCAATCCAAACTTCCCCTAAAGCGTCCCCTCATACTGCCGATTCATTATCAAGTGAACACTCCGTCTGCGCGCTTGCGCTGCAAATATTCAGGACAGCTCCATGACAACCAGCAGTACGTTGAACGGCATTGCCAGGCAACTCGTTAATCAGGGACTCGTTAACGAAGAAACTGCCATCAAGGCAATTGAGCACTGCAAGAAATCCAAAACGGCATTTCTAAGCAGCCTGGTGTTGAACGACTCGGTCAATTCGAAGGACATAGCCCACTATGTGGCCTCGGATTTTGGACTGCCGTTATTTGATTTGGCAACTCTGGCACCAGAGAGCATTCCCAAGGACTTGATCAAGGAAGAACTGATCAACTCACAGAATGCGGTGCCGATTGCGCAGCGAGGATCACGCCTCTTCATTGCCATCTCAGACCCAACAAACAACGAGCCGCTGGAAAAATACAAGTTTTCATCCGGTTTGAGTGTTGAAGCGGTGGTGGTGGACGAAACTGCCCTTGCAGAGCTTCGATCACGTGTACTGGATCAAAGCTCGGATCTGGATGAAGGTCTGGACGAGAGTTTCGACCTGGAAGTCGACAATGGTGACATGGGAGATCTGGATGCAGATGATTCCGGGATTGATGAGACACCGGTCGTACGCTTCGTCAACAAGGTGCTTCTGGATGCTATCAAGAAGGGCGCATCGGATATTCATATAGAGCCTTATGAGAAAATTTTTCGTATCCGCTTTCGCGTCGATGGTGTGCTCGAAGAAGTCGTACACCCGCCATTGGCTATGGCAGGTCGTCTGACCGCACGCATCAAGGTCATGTCACGGATGGATATCTCCGAGCGGCGTGTGCCACAAGATGGTCGCATCAAGCTGAAGATCTCCAAGACCAAGGCGATCGATTTTCGAGTCAATACCTGCCCTACTCTGTTCGGCGAAAAAACGGTATTGCGTATTCTCGATCCTAGTAGTGCGCAGCTAGGCATCGATGCACTGGGTTATGAGCCTGAACAGAAAAAGCTCTACATGGATGCGCTGGCCAATCCCTACGGCATGATTCTGGTAACCGGTCCTACCGGTAGTGGTAAAACGGTCTCTTTGTATACCGGGCTGAATATTCTTAATGAACCTGGCACCAACATCTCCACCGCGGAGGATCCAGCGGAGATCAACCTTGCTGGTATCAACCAGGTCAATGTCAATGTCAAAGCAGGCCTGACTTTCGCAGAAGCTCTGAAGTCCTTCCTGCGACAGGATCCGGACGTCATCATGGTTGGTGAGATTCGTGATCTGGAGACAGCAAGTATTGCGGTCAAAGCGGCGCAAACAGGTCATCTGGTCTTGTCCACACTACATACCAATGATGCGCCACAGACTCTGTCTCGCCTCATTAACATGGGCGTGCCGCCCTTCAATATTGCAACTGCAGTATCACTGATCATCGCCCAGCGTCTGGCACGTCGATTATGTGAGCACTGCAAGGTGCCAGATACGGATCTTCCTCGTGAGCTGCTTCTACAAGAAGGTTTCAAGGAAGAGACGGTCGACGAACTCAATATATTCAAGGCCGTTGGCTGCAAAAAATGCAATAACGGCTACAAGGGTCGAGTCGGTATTTACCAGGTCATGAAGATCAGTGAAGAGATCAGCAAGATCATCATGGCAGGCGGTAATGCAATCGATATCGCCTCACAAGCCAAGGCAGAAGAAATTCCCGACCTGCGTGAGTCAGCCCTGAAAAAGGTTGCTCAAGGCGTCATGAGTCTTGAAGAAGCCAACCGAGTGACAAAGGACTAGATCATGGCAAAGTCTGCAGCCAAAGCGGCCATCATGTTCGAATGGGAAGGTAAAAGCACCTCCGGACATAAACAGAAAGGTGTAATTTCCAGCCCGAATGCCGACTTGGTCAAGGCCAAGCTGCGCCGACAAGGCATTATTCCTTCAAAGATCAGAAAGAAACGCCGAGAGTTCGGTGGCAAACAAAAAATCGAGGCCAGTGACATTGCGCTGTTCGCTCGCCAGCTGACGACCATGATGGGCGCCGGTGTGCCCATGGTGCAGTCTTTCGAAATCGTTGCCAATGGCCTGGACAACAAGTCCATGCGCGATATGATCAACGGTATCAAGTCAGAGGTTGAATCGGGCAGTAATCTGACCAACGCCTTGCGCAAATATCCGGATCAATTCGATGAATTGTTCTGTAGCCTGACCGAAGCCGGTGAACAGTCAGGTACGCTGGAGACGCTGCTCGGCGAGATAGCCACGTACAAGGAAAAATCAGAGACTCTGAAAAAGAAGATCAAGAAAGCACTGTTCTATCCGGTTGCCGTTTTGATCATTGCCTTTATCGTAACCGCCATCCTACTGGTATTCGTTGTACCACAGTTCGAGGATCTGTTCGTCGGCATGGGGGGAGATCTTCCGGCCTTTACCAAAATGATTGTTACCGCCTCAGAATTCATGCAGAGCTGGTGGTACGTTCTGTTCGGTGGCGCAGGTGCCGCGGTCTGGTTCTTTGCTCAGGCAAAAAAGCGTTCCAAACCGTTTGCCGAAGCACTCGACAGGCTTGCACTCAAAGCCCCCGTCTTTGGCGACATTGTCGTCAAGGCCGCCACTGCACGATTCGCCAGAACCCTGGCCACCATGTCGAAAGCGGGTGTACCTCTGGTTGAAGCCATGGAATCTGTCGCAGGGGTTGCAGGTAACTCGGTATTCGAGAAAGCCATCCTCACCATGAAGGATGAGGCAGCGACCGGTCAACGCTTGACCACCTCGATCGAGAGTTCAGGTCTGTTCTCCAATATGGTGGTACAGATGGTCGCCATCGGTGAGGAGTCAGGTTCTATCGATGACATGCTGGCCAAGGTGGCAGACTACTATGAAGAAGAAGTCGACAATGCAGTCGACGCCATGACCTCTCTGATGGAACCCATGATCATGGCATTCCTGGGTGTTGTCATCGGTGGCCTGGTCGTCGGCATGTACCTGCCGATCTTCAAGATGGGTGATGCGTTCTAGATTCTCTGTATCACGCTTACGCATTGATAAGTCTTTTGCGTGATCGCTTCATTCCATCCATAATCTGACTATGACACTTCTAGATCTCCTCCAGCAAAGCCCGACGACCTTCTACGGGCTTGTTGCTTTAGTCAGCCTGTTAGTCGGCAGTTTCCTGAACGTCGTCATTCACCGGCTGCCCATCATGATGGAGCGTGCCTGGCGCGAAGGCTTGGAGGAGTTTGCCGAAACCGAAACTAGCGATGGCGATGGCGATGGCGATGGCGAGAGAGTTTCAGCTGAGCCATCAACAGCTCCGGAAAAACCTGAGAAATTCAATCTGGCTGTGCCGCGTTCGCGCTGCCCCTCCTGTAACAAGGAGATAACAGCCTGGCAGAACATACCAGTCCTCAGCTATCTGATGCTGGCCGGTACCTGCCCCAACTGCAAGACAGCCATCTCGAAACGATATCCCATCGTCGAGCTGGTTACGATGATCCTGTCTCTGATCGTGGCCTGGCAGCTAGGCCCCACCCCTCAAGCCTTTCTCGGCATTGTGGTGACCTGGTTCTTTGTCGCCATGACCATGATCGATGTCGATCATCAGCTACTGCCAGATTCGCTGACTCTGCCCTTGATGTGGATCGGGTTATTGGTCGCACTCATACCTGTCTTTACCGATCTGCAGTCTGCTGTGGTCGGGGCTGCGGCCGGCTATATGGTCCTGTGGCTGGTGTACCAGTTATTCAAACTCATTACCGGCAAAGAGGGCATGGGCTACGGCGATTTCAAATTGCTGGCAGCCATCGGTGCCTTGCTGGGCTGGCAAGCACTGCCTGTCGTTATCCTGTTGTCATCGCTTGTCGGCGCGGTCGTCGGCATCGCTCTGATCGCCGTGACAGGACGGGACAAGAACATTCCAATCCCCTTCGGTCCTTACCTGGCGGCAGCGGGCTGGATCGCCATGCTCTGGGGCGATGACCTGAGTAGCTGGTATTACGGATTTCTGAGCTGAAAGCGGTACCATAAGTACCAACCACTCCACGCGACAACAACCTACCGTGCTACTTGTTGGACTGACCGGCGGCATCGCCAGCGGCAAGACCCTGGTGACAGACTATTTCAAATCACTCGGGGCCTGGATCATCGATGCAGACGTGCTGGCGCGAGAGGTGGTTGAGCCCGGCAGCCCGGGACTGAATGCACTGGTCGCACATTTCAGCCCTGATATTCTGAATGCCGATGGCACGCTGAATCGGACAGCGCTACGTCATATCGTATTCGCCACCCCTTCAGAGCGCGAGTTTCTGGATCAGACGCTGCATCCGCTTATCAGGCAGTTGTCGGGCGAGCGTATTGCGGCAGCTCGGCAGATAGGCCATCCCTATACCATCTACGCCGTGCCTCTCTTGGTGGAAACCGGGCAACAGGAACGCTTTGATCGCATTGTGGTTATCGATGTGCCAAAGGCCTTGCAACTGCAACGTCTGCTGGTCAGAGATGACTCAACGGAGGTAGAGGCAAACGCCATCCTGGCCTCACAGGCAAGCCGTGAACAGAGACTGGCCATTGCCAACGATATTATCGACAATGCCGGATCAAAAGCTGACACCCGATTGCAAGTAACGGCACTACACGATCAATATAGTCAGTACCAGACGACTACTTGATGGCTGCTGCCAGCAGCTCATTGACAATCGCCTGATTGGCTTCCGGAAATTCCAGAGCACCCAGCTCGGCCAACGCCAGCCAGCGCAGCGTCTGCCCTTCGCACCCCGCAGGTTCACCTTCGAACGCAGTCACGTCCCAGAAATGTAGCCTGACCTGCTTGTCGGGATAACTATGCTCGATGATGGTTCTGGGCTGGCACTGGGTGACAACAATACCGATTTCCTCCTGCAGCTCCCGCACCAGGCCGTCTTGCAGCGCCTCGCCGGCTTCCAGCTTGCCGCCGGGAAACTCCCAGCGATTGCCCTGATGTTGCTCGGGCTTGCGCAAGGCAAGCAAAACCTTGTCGCCAGAGCCGTTGAAGATGACTCCGGCGACGACATCAATAGTTTTCATACTTCAGGAACGGTAGTCTGCGTTGATGCTGACGTAGTCATGCGACAGATCGCAGGTGTAGATACTGGCCGCGGCATCGCCTCGTGCCAGATCAACGATCACATCAATTTCGGCTTTCGCCAAAACCGCAGCACCACGCTCCTCGGTATAGCCTTCGGCAATACCCGCATTGCTGAATGCCACCACATCACCCAGTGATACCGTCACCTTAGAGGCATCCAGAGCGTCGACACCCGCCTTGCCAATGGCCATCAGCAAACGCCCCACATTCGCATCACTGGCAAACATGGCTGTCTTGACCAGAGGAGAGTTGGCAATGGAATAGCCGACCTGCTTGCACTCAACCGTATTCTTGCCGCCTGTCACCTTGACCGTGATGAACTTGGTCGCACCTTCGGCATCACGGATAATGGCCTGCGCCAGATCCATGCAAACCCGGCGCAGCGCGTGCATGAAGTCTGGCCATTGCGCATGTGAGACGTCCAGTGCCTCACCCACACCGGTAGCCACCAGTACGCAGGCATCGTTGGTCGATGTGTCACTGTCGACGGTGATGGCATTGAACGAGACATCAACCGCGTCATGCAAGGCGGTGTTCAGATCAGCAACATCAATAGTGGCATCGGTGAACACATAGCTCAGCATGGTCGCCATATTGGGCTGAATCATGCCAGCGCCTTTGGACATGCCGGTAATGGTCACGCTCTGGCCGTTGATCAAGACCGTTTGCGAGGTGAGCTTGGGTTGTGTGTCAGTCGTCATGATGCCTCGAGAAGCATCGGTCCACTGGGAGATTTCAGATTCAGGTGCACTGGCGATTGTCTGTGCAGCTTTTTCTATGCCATTACGCATGATGGCGTCTGGCAACAGTTGGCCGATAACACCGGTAGAGAACGGCAGTACGGATTCTTCTGGAATTTCGAGTGCCGCGGCCAGGGCCTGACAGTGGCCGCGCGCCATGTCGATACCCGGCTGTCCGGTACCGGCGTTGGCATTACCCGAATTGATCAGCAAGGCTCGCACGTGTCCCTTGTTGGCCAGCAAGTGCTCCTTGCCGATGGTCACGGGTGCTGCGCAGAAGGCGTTTTGCGTGAAGACCGCTGCGGTACGGGCAGTTTCTGCCAGTTGGGCGACCACCATATCGGCAGTACCGCTGGATTTCAGGCCAGCGACCAGAGTAGTAAGGACAGCGCCTCGTACAGGCATTGCAGACGGCAGGTTCAGATTGACAGGCATGTCTATGAAGTTCCAAGAGGTATTCTCGGGCGACATTTAAGCATGCTTTGCAGCAACAGTCTTGTCTGATGGATACTGGTAGATCAACCTCGTGATCAACGTGCCGTTATTTGGCGGATTGCGAGCCTCTACAGGCCCGCAATCCGCCCATCATCAAGCTAGCTTGCCGTGGCAGTTCTTGTATTTCTTGCCAGAACCGCACGGGCACGGCTCGTTACGTCCAACCTTCGGCTCATCTCGACGAACAGGTTGTGCCGGTACTGCCTCATCTTCTTCAGCAGCGTCGACGGCCGCATCCCGCGCTGCGGCCGCAGCAGCGATTGCCGCAGCTTCTGCCTCACCGGACAGTGCACTGGCAACTTCCCGGTGCTCATAACTGACCTGGGTTGACTGGGCAGGCGCCTGACGGGCCTCCTCGGCCTGTGCCTGAGCTTCTTCGACTTGCTCAGGGTTGCGTACCTGCACCTTGCTGAGCACGGTCACCACCTGAGCCTTGTATTCGCCCAGCATGGTGGTGAACAGCTCGAACGCTTCACGCTTGTATTCCTGCTTCGGGTTTTTCTGTGCGTAACCGCGCAAGCCGACGCTCTGACGCAGGTAATCCATACCGGCCAGATGTTCTTTCCAGCTGTCATCCAGAGCCTGCAAAGAGACATATCGTTCAAAGTTGCGCAGACCTTCAGCCCCGGCAGTCGACTCCTTGTTGTCGTAGTCTTCTACCAATCCTGCCATGATACGAACCGTGATGTCCTCATCTGGCAAATTAGGCTCTTCCACCAGCCAGGCTTTCACATCAAAGTCCTGATTGGTCATGCTCTTGAGCTCAGCTTGCAGACCGTCCAGATCCCAGACCTCTTCCAGCGAGTTGGGTGGAATATAGCGTGTGATGATGTCAGGAACAATTTCCTCACGCAGCTCATCAATCAGATCACGCATGTTCTCGGTTTCCATGAGCTCATTGCGCTGCTCATAAACCACTTTACGTTGATCGTTGGCCACATCATCGTATTCGAGCAAGTTCTTGCGCATATCGAAGTTATGCCCTTCAACCTTGCGCTGAGCATTCTCGATCGCCTTGGTGACCCAGGGATGCTCGATGGCCTCACCCTCTTCCATACCCAGTTTCTGCATCAGGTTACTGACGCGCTCACTGGCGAAGATGCGCATCAGGCTATCTTCCAGCGACAGATAGAAACGAGTGGAACCCGGATCGCCCTGACGGCCTGATCGACCACGTAACTGATTATCGATACGACGCGATTCGTGCCGCTCTGTACCAATGATATGCAGCCCGCCAGATGTCAGGACCTCATCGTGCCGTTTTTGCCATTCACCCTTGATCGATGAAGAGCTCTCTGCGGCAGTCGCTGCATCACCGGCCGCGGTAATCAGTGCCGACAATTCAGCTTCCAGACTGCCACCCAGCACGATGTCAGTACCACGACCTGCCATGTTGGTAGCGATGGTCACAGCACCGGGTCGTCCCGCATTTTCAATGATGTTGGCTTCACGTTCGTGCTGCTTGGCATTCAGCACTTCATGCTTGATGTCTTTCTGCTTGAGCAAACCGGACAGATATTCAGACGTTTCGATGGAGGTAGTACCCACCAGTACCGGCTGCTGCCGCTTGGCGCAATCTTCGATATCTTCGATAATGGCGTCGTACTTTTCACGTTGAGTCAGGAAGACAAGGTCAGCCTTGTCGTTACGCACCATGGGACGGTGAGTAGGTATGACGACAACCTCCAGACCGTAGATGGACTGGAATTCAAACGCTTCTGTATCAGCCGTACCGGTCATGCCAGCCAGCTTCTCGTACAGACGGAAATAATTCTGGAAAGTAATGGATGCCAGCGTTTGATTTTCGCGCTGTATCGTCACTTTCTCCTTGGATTCAATGGCCTGGTGCAGACCTTCCGACCAACGACGTCCGGGCATCGTACGACCGGTGAACTCGTCAACGATGACGATCTGGTCGTTACTGACAATATAGTCAATGTCCTTCCGGTAAATGGAGTGCGCTCGCAGGGCCGCATTCAGATGGTGCAGAACCGCGATATTGGTGGAGTCGTACAGACTGCTGTTCTCGGCCAGAATTTCCTGTTCTGTCAGGATCTCTTCGACTCGCTCCATGCCTGATTCGGTCAGGTGAACCTGCTTGCCTTTTTCATCGACAGAATAGTCACCCTCACTTTCCTCATCGGCTGCACGTACCAGAATGGGCACCACTGCATCCAGCTTGTCGTAGAGCGCGCTATCGCCGTCTGCAGGACCCGAGATGATCAGCGGTGTACGTGCCTCATCGATAAGAATGGAATCCACTTCATCGATGATGGCGTAGTTGAGACCGCGCTGTACACGCTGATCGGGGCTATGCGCCATGTTGTCGCGCAGGTAGTCAAAACCGAATTCGTTGTTAGTGCCGTAAGTGATGTCACAGGCATAGGCGGCTCGCCGCGCATCAGTGGCCAGACCACCAACGATGATGCCAACGCTCAGGCCCAGAAAGCCATATAGCTTGGTCATCCACTCGGCATCACGTTGCGCCAGGTAGTCGTTGACGGTGATGACATGAACGCCCTTGCCTGCCAGTGCATTCAGATAAACCGCCGAGGTGGCTACCAGCGTCTTGCCTTCACCGGTTCGCATCTCGGCGATCTTGTTGTTGTTGAGAACCATGCCACCAATAAGCTGAACATCGAAATGGCGCATGCCCAGAGCACGCTTGCCCGCTTCCCGAGCGACCGCAAAGGCCTCAGGCAGCAAGGACTCCAGAGTGGCGCCTGCGGCGATCCTCTCTCTGAATTCGACAGTCTTGGCGGCCAGATCTTCATCGGTCAGAGACTGCATACCAGCCTCATGAGCGTTGATCGCATCGACGTTCTTCGTGAGACGCTTAACGGTGCGATCGTTACTGCTGCCGACGATTTTCTTGACCAGATTAGCTAACATGAATACGGACCTTGATGGCAGCCTGTGGCTGCGGTTGTGCATCTGCGCTGGGTGCGGATGCTAAATACACGTCATGCCACCTGCGGCATGACTCCTTATTATGGCACTTAGGACTCACGAAACAATTAATTATCATTTTCAGTCGTCTCTGCATTCCGTGCAGCTCGCCATTTTCAGCGAATGTATAGCTGTGGATCAACAGTAAGACCGTTGTGCCTGACCTCCACATGTACGTGCGTTCCGGTCGATCGACCGGTTGAGCCCATGGTTGCAATGGACTGACCCTTCTTCACCAGACCTCCCAGCGGCACCAGCAACTGGCTATTGTGGGCGTACCGTGTCCGGAACCCATCAGCGTGTTCTAACTCCACCAGATTGCCATATCCACCATTCTTTCCCGAGTAGGTAACGATCCCGTCTGCCAGTGCCATGATCTTGCTGCCCGGGCGACTGGCCAGGTCCAAACCTGCATGCAATTGGCGACGTCCGGATAAAGGATCCACACGATAGCCGTAGCGCGAACTAACCCGCCCGTTGACAACAGGTAATCCCGAAACCCGGATATCAAAGGACTCACGCCTTTCACGAAAAACACTCAGCATCCTCGCTGACTGTTCCGAAATATGGACTAGCGCTTGTTTTACAAGCGGCAGGGCCTCGCTGATCACAGGTTCCTCAGCTCTGGCCAGCAAACTGGCCTGCCCCGGGAACAGCCTGTCACGCATTTCATTCGAAGACTCACGCTCCTCCTGATCATCCAATGCGGGCTTGAACATCATGTCCAGATCGAACTCACCATCATTCAACTCGGCAAGCTCTGCCAGACGCAAGAACATGACCCGCAAGCGCATCACTTCAGCCTGCAGCTTGCCCAGTTCCGCAGCCATAACTCTTTGCTGTATGGACTCCATTGCGTTGCCAGAGTCCATGGCAGACGCCAGCCTGGGTGTTGTCGCAACCGTCGCTACAGGCGAGGCTTGCCAGTTCGCCTGATTTGCTGCCATATAGCCCACGGCTGCACTGCCGCCAACCAGACAGACAAGCAAAATAGTTTGAGTCGTCGCCCTACCGTGTTTTAATCGCCATAGAGCAAACCTTGCCAACCTCAGACGCAGCTTGAATGGCATCCGACCGACACCAAATAGCGGTGAGTTTTTTTTCATGAAATCATTCAGCAACCTGATCGATAGGGCGACTCGAACTGCGATGCAGCAAGATCGTCACATTAGGGAGGTGATTTCACGGATTGTGCCAGCGACTACCCTGGCTCATATTCAGTTCTTCCGCATAGAAGGCGGCAGAATGAGGGTTACGGTGGATAATGCCGGCTGGATAACCAAATTACGCTTCAGCGAACGGCAGATACTTGACGCGATGCGTGATCAAAAGCTGGATGTGATCACGATGAGCTTCCATGTGATGCCGGCTGAAATACCGGTGGCCCGCACCACACACAGAACGGCTAATCCTACGTCCAGTAACGCAGCGCGTTGCATCGCCTTGCTGGCGGCCAGTGCGGATGATCAGATGGGGGAGCCAGCGGCACCTGCTTATAGAGCGAACTTGTCGCCCAGAAAATCAATCGTTCGACAAGGCGATGATCGACTTCGACAGGAGTTGCTGAAACTGGCAGCTCGTCTGAAAGAGGAAAAATGATTCCCTCTTCGATACAAGCCACCCAGCAGTTTATCCGCAGCAGATCAGTTTGATCCCGGGCGGACTTCAGACAGTCTGCTAGCCAGTCGCTTCGGACGGCTGCATGTAGGAAATGGGAGAGATGTTGGTGTTTTCACCTTCGAAAACCACTTCTTCCCACGACTGAGGCTGATTGAGAAGCTCACGTACCAGCAGGTTATTAAGTGCATGACCCGCTTTATAGCCTTCGAATGAACCAATCAGGCTACGACCCAACAGATACAGGTCGCCGATAGCATCCAGAATCTTGTGCCGTACGAATTCGTTCTTGTAACGCAGGCCACCTTCATTCAGTACACGGTAGTCATCGAGGACGATGGCGTTTTCCATGCTGCCACCCAGAACCAGATCACGTTTGCGCAGCTCTTCAATGTCGCGCATGAAACCAAAGGTGCGAGCACGGCTGATTTCCTTGACGAATGAGGTTGTGGAAAAATCCACTTCAGTCGTACGACTGTCGCTTCGAAATGCTGGATGATCAAAATCGATGGTGAACTTGACCTTGAAGCCGTTGAAAGGCTCAAAGCGGGCCCATTTGTCATCGACGCGAATTTCTATTGGCTTCTTGATGCGAATGAAACGCTTGGGAGCACTCTGCTCCTGAATGCCTGCAGACTGCACCAGAAAAACGAAAGGCGCGGCGCTACCATCCATGATGGGGATTTCATCGGCACTGACGTCGACATTGCAGTTGTCCACACCCAGACCCGCCAGAGCGGCCATCAGATGCTCGATGGTGGATACGCGGATGCCGTCGCTGTTGTACAGCGAAGTTGCCAGTTCAGTAGTTCTGACACCCAGAGCATCATTTTTGATAACTGCAGCGGGTGAAAGATCGGTACGACGGAACACGATGCCCGCATTGACAGGTGCCGGACTCAAGGTCAGGTAGATTTTCTTACCCGTGTGTAGACCAACGCCTGTTGCACGAATCGAATTCTTTAAGGTTCTTTGTCGTATCACGATGTAATCCTGCTGCAACCGGGAAAGCTTGCCTGCTCTTGTATATAGCACTTCCAGCCAACTTTACAGGGCTAAAAGAGACAATAACGACATTGGCAATCAAAACCGCTCGCTATCTACAATGCCTGTCGGTCACGAATGACAAACTGAGTAGGTAGCGTCCATTGTCGAGGCGAGTTTAAAACGCTCTCGGGAGTACCTGGATGGGTACCCCCTTGAACCTCGAGAATGTTACTGGATAAACCGACGTCCTGCGCGAACCTTAAGGACGTGTAATGCCTGTTTAGTCGGCTTGTCGGCGTAAAAATGCTGGAATATCGAGGTACTCCACATCATGGCCACTATTACCAGAGCCTGTTCCCTGACCAGCGCCACGTGGATTCTTGCGAATCACAGAAGGCTTGTCATAACTGGCATAAGGAGACTGTCCCGCGCCCGCAGTGTTACCACCACCAGCCTGACCGTAGTTACCGCCACTACCGACAGTTGAACGTTGCTGTACAGCTTGCTGAACAGAACGCAACTGATGATTCTGGGAGTGCTGACCAAGGCCAGTTGCCACGACAGTTACGCGCAGCTCACCTTCAAGCGACTCGTCAATGGCGGTACCGACAACAACAGTTGCATCGTCTGCGGCAAAAGAACGAACCACGTTACCTACTTCTTCGAATTCACCAATAGCCATGTCAAGACCGGCTGTAATGTTAACCAGGATACCGCGTGCACCGGCCAGGTCAATATCTTCAAGAAGAGGACTGGAGATAGCCATTTCTGCGGCTTCAGTGGCGCGATCATCACCGCGTCCAACACCAGAACCCATCATTGCCAGACCCATTTCACTCATGACAGTACGAACGTCCGCGAAATCGACGTTGATCAGGCCAGGGTTGGTGATCAGTTCGGCAATACCTTGCACTGCTCCGCGCAGAACATCGTTGGCCGCTTTGAATGCATCCAGCAGGCTGATGTTCTTGCCCAATACAGACAGCAGCTTCTCGTTCGGGATAGTGATCAGAGAATCAACGTGGCCGCGCAGCTCTTCAATACCCTGCTCAGCGGTACGCATGCGCTTGTTGCCTTCGAAAGGAAAAGGCTTGGTGACAACAGCCACTGTAAGAACACCCATTTCACGCGCAATCTGTGCAACTACAGGAATCGCACCAGTACCTGTACCGCCACCCATGCCGGCCGTGATGAACAACATGTCAGTACCTTCGATGAGGTCCTGGATGCGGTCACGATCTTCCATTGCTGCCTGACGACCGATTTCCGGATTGGCGCCAGCACCCAAACCTTTAGTGATGCTCTGGCCAATGTGCAGGACTGTCTGGGCATGCATGCCCTTCAGCGCTTGTGCATCTGTATTGGCGCAAATAAAATCAACACCTTCGATACCGGACAGCACCATGTGCTGAACTGCATTGCTACCGCCGCCGCCGACACCGATCAGCTTGATAACGGGGGAGTCATTGATAGAGTCAACAAGTTCAAACATTTCTAAATTCTCCTAATCTTAAGTTATATATAAGTTGTTACGTTCTCATTGCGATCGGAATCTTTGTTCCGTTTTCGCTCCCGAATACTACAAAACTGCCAAACATTGAAAAACTGATCGAACTGCAATTCTTTACTGAAAACCTGTCTGCTAGAAACTTCGTCGTATCCAACCGATAAATTGCTTGAGCAATCCTTCATGACTGCTTTTTTCTATCGGTTTGTTACGCGGTGTCTTGCGACTGAGCTGGCCATACAACAGTAGCCCTATCCCGGTTGCATGTATCGGGTTACGAGTTACCTCGGACAGTCCATTGACATGCTGCGGTACTCCTATCCTGACTGGCATGTGAAAAATCTCTTCAGCCAGCTCCACAACACCTTCCATTTTTGAAGTCCCTCCGGTCAATACAACACCAGCAGCACAGGCATCTTCAAAGCCGCTGCGCCTGAGTTCATTCTGAACCAGTCCCAGCAGTTCCTCGTATCGCGGCTCTACGACTTCCGCAAGTGTCTGTCTTGCCAGGCGGCGCGCATTGCGATCGCCAACACCTGGCACTTCGATCATGTCGTCCGGGCTTGCCAGTTGGCGCAGCGCACAGGCGTACTTGACCTTGATCTCTTCAGCAAATTGCGTGGGTGTACGAAAAGCCACGGCAATGTCGTTAGTCACTTGATCACCGGCGACGGGGATAACCGCCGTATGGCGAATAGCGCCTTCGGTAAAAATGGCAATGTCGGTTGTACCACCACCCATGTCTACCAGCAATACACCCAGATCACGTTCATCATCGGTCAATACCGCGTGGCTGGATGCCAATTGTTCAAGGATGACATCTTCCACTTCCAGATTACAGCGCTGAATGCACTTGGCAATATTCTGCGACGCACTGATGGAACCTGTGACCAGATGCACCTTGGCTTCCAGCCGTACACCGGACATACCGACAGGCTGGTGAATACCGTCCTGATTATCAATGATGAACTCCTGCGGCAATACATGCAGAATTCTCTGGTCTGCAGGGATGGCTACGGCTCTGGCAGCATCGACCACTCGATCCACATCGTCTTGCTCGACTTCAGAGTTCTTGATAGCAACAATGCCGTGCGAGTTGAGACTCTTTATATGGGAGCCTGCAATGCCTGCAAACACTGAGCGTATCTCGACGCCAGCCATGCGCTCGGCTTCTTCCACAGCCTTGCCAATCGCATTGACAGTGCTCTCGATATTGATGACCACGCCCTTCTTGAGGCCCTGCGACGGGTGCGAGCCGATCGCGATCAATTCGATCTCGTCGTTTTCATCGATCTCCGCAACGAGTGCGACGATCTTCGACGTGCCGATATCCAGTCCGACGATCATCTGTTTGTCTGGTGTTGTAGCAACCATCACGATTTATTTTTCATTGCAAAGGCCCTTGTGGTACACCCGATGACTGATCACTCAGTTCACCGCTTGTACCGGTTTCTACACCGCCAAGGGCAAAACCGTTGCTATACCGCATATCAAAGATTGCGGTAGAGATAGCGGCGTGCCGTTCGATCTTCGCCTGCATTCGCTTGTAGACATCCAGAAAGCGCTGCATTCGAAGTTCCTGTTCTTCATATCCGAGTCGTACTGTGACTTGGTTGGACAGTACAAGGAGTTGAGATCCTCGTTCGTCTTCATCCAGTTTCTCCAACGTAAGTCCAAACTGGGCAAGATCATGCTGATACTGACGAAAAGCATCAAACAATTCACTCTGCCGTCCTTCTGCTCCGCGTATCTCCGGAAGTTTGGCGAACACTTCACGCCACTGGTTATAACGCGGATCATCCAGCTGCAATTGCGGTGGTGCAAATACTTCCAGATGTTTACTGAGCAATTGATCATCATTCCAACGGGCACTGGGCTCGTGCTCTTCTACACGAACTTCCAACCGACTTGGCCAGATACGACTGACGCGTACTTGGGCCACCCATGGAAGAATTTCAATTGATTCTCGAACCTCATCGATATCCAAGCCGTAAAAACCTTTACCGATATGTTGGCCTACTGATTCTTTCAAACTATTTCGATCCACATAGTCTACCGTTCCAAGTATATCTACATTACTGACCGGAAAACGCTCTGGATTTTTGGCAAAGTTACTTACTGCAACGCTGACACCGACGAGTATCACAAAACCCAGTGCTCCGATTGACCAGCGAGTCATTGAAGAGGGGCGACCGGCACGCCGTGGCAGCACAGGCCCACTACCCAGAAGTTGTGCTACCGGCTCACTCATGCGATCGACTCTTCCATGTCCAGGGTGTCGCTCAGGATCTGCAAACACAGTGTCGGGAAGTCCATACCTGCCTGGCGTGCGGCAATGGGCACCAGTGAATGACTGGTCATTCCAGGTGCTGTATTGCACTCGATGAAGTGGGCAACGCCTGCTTCATCAAGCATGAAATCCACACGCCCCCAGCCACGACAGCCCAATACCCGAAAAATATCCAATGCTGTTTCCTGAATGGAAGTCGCTACTGATTCAGGCAAATCAACCGGGCATTGGTAGACCGTGTTATCGGCAATATACTTGGCTTTATAGTCGTAGAACTCGTCTGCACCTTTCATGCTTACCAGTGGCAATGCCTCCTGCCCCAGTATGCCGGCTGTCACTTCAATGCCCAGCATGCGCTTTTCAACCAGCACCGGACCATACCGGCGAGCCTCAAGAAAAGCCGGTTCGAGCTGTTGCGGCTGATTGACCATGGCCACGCCAATACTCGAACCTTCAAGTGTGGGCTTGATCACAACCGGAAAGCCGATTTGCGATGCAGCCTGTTCAGCCTCCTCCAGTGTAAAAACCTCGAAGGCCTCCGGAGTGGCAATGCCCTTGAGAGAAACCAGTCCCTTCGCGCGCCACTTATCCATGCTCAAAGCTGATGCCAGAACACCACTACCGGTGTAGGGAATGCCTGCAAGCTCCAGCGCGCCCTGCACCATGCCATCTTCACCACCGCGCCCATGCAGTATGAGAAAGGCTCGGTCAAAGCCGCCATCACTCAGTACCGCAGCGATATCACGTCCCGCATCAACCGCATGTGCATCAACGCCAGCAGATGTCAGCGAATCGAAAATCTGCTGACCGCTCATCAACGACACTTCCCGCTCGGCCGACCAGCCCCCCATGACCACAGCCACCTTGCCATAACGCTCTGGCAGGACATCGCTAGTCATATAAGTCGTTTCAACCATGTCCAGCATCCTCGCTTTCAGACTTGGGCTTGCCATCGAAGTGCTTTGGCAGACTCAGGGCCAGACCACCAACATTACCAGCCCCCAGAGTGAGAACGATATCTCCATCCTGAATGATTCGCTCCAGTGCAAGCGGGGCATCGTTGATGTTCTCGACAAAAATAGGCTCTACCGCACCGCGATTGCGAATAGCACGAGCCAGAGCCCGACCATCAGCACCCGTGATGTGCTCTTCACCGGCGGCATACACTTCGCTGAGTATCAGTACGTCAGTCAACGACAAGCTTTCCGCAAAATCTTCAAACAGATCACGTGTACGGGTATAACGATGTGGCTGGAAGATCACCACCATGCGTCGTTCCGGCCAGCCACCACGAATAGCTTTCAAGGTTGCAGCCACCTCTGTTGGATGATGCCCATAATCATCCAGCAACTCAGCAGAACCTCCTTCAAAGTGCAACAAGCCGTGCGACTGTGCACGTCTGCCCACACCTGCAAATCGTGCCAGGGCGCGCTTGCTGGACTTGACTGAGACACCCACTTCCAGGGCCACAGTAATGGCAGCCAGAGCATTCAGAACATTGTGCCTGCCCGGCATGTTGAGAACGATGTCCCGAATTTCACTACTGACATCCCCGCCATCATCGATACGCACATCGAAGTACATTCGCATGCCTTCCTGACGTACGTTGGTCGCCTGTACATTGGCCGAGTCATCAAAGCCGTAGGTTCGCACGGGCCGACCGACGCGTGGCAGTACATCGCGGATGTGTTCATCGTCAATGCAGACGATGGCCAGACCATAGAAAGGCAGGTGACGCAGGAAGTCCACAAATGTCTGCTTGAGCTTTTCGAAATCGCCATCGTAAGTCGACAGATGGTCTGCATCGATATTCGTTACGATCGAAATCACAGGTTGCAGATAGAGAAAAGAGGCGTCGCTCTCATCCGCTTCTGCCACCAGCCATTCGGACTGTCCCAGGTAGGCATTGGCCGAAGAACTGTTGAGCCTGCCACCAATGACATAGGTCGGATCCAGACCACCCTCGGTCAGCAAGCTGGCAACCAGACTGGTGGTCGTTGTCTTGCCATGAGTACCGGCAACAGCGATGCCTTGCTGGAATCGCATCAGCTCTGCCAGCATTTCTGCACGACGTACAACGGGTATGCGCATCTCGCGCGCCTTGACCAATTCAGGGTTGTCTTGCGGGACAGCCGTCGAGATGACAACGACATCCGCATCCTCGACATGCTGGGCAAGATGTCCCTGCTTGACCTCAATACCCAGGCCCTGTAATCGTTGAGTCAAGGCATTGCTGCCCAGATCAGAGCCACTCACGTGAAAACCCAGATGGTGCATGACTTCGGCAATACCGCCCATGCCCACGCCACCGATACCGATGAAATGCATGGTTCGAACTCGCCGCATCTGGCTTTTTACAACTGGTGCGATATCCACAACCATTAACGTGACACCTCTAGGAGTGCTTCAGCGACCACTTCAGCGGCCTTTGGTACGAAACAGCGCCGGGCAGCTTCGCTCATTGACTTCAGACGCTTGCGATCATCAGCCAGCTGTACCAGTTCGGCCGCCAGAGAATCTGCATTCAGCGAATTTTGCGGCATCAGTACGGCCGCACCGGATTCTGCCAGTTGTTCGGCATTGCGTGTTTGATGATCATCAACGGCAAACGGAAACGGGACCAGAATAGAAGGGACACCCAAGGCACCCAGCTCGGTCACGGTCATGGCGCCACTGCGGCAGATCACAACATCGGCATGCTGATAAGCAGCAGCCATGTCATCGATGAATTCGCATACTTCATAGTGTGACAAGTCATTTTCAGGTTGGATAGCCTGATAGCGCTGTCGCACCAGATCCCCTTCCACAGAGCCTGACTGATGGACGATCTGCACAGACATTTCCAGCTGTGCCGCCGCCGCTGGCACCACCTCATTCAAGGCGCGAGCACCGCGACTGCCGCCGACCACCAGAATGCGTAATGGCCGCGAAGGGTCGAGCTCGACAATACGTGGACTGGCTGCCAGCAAGGCAATATCTGCACGCACCGGATTACCGACCACTTTCAATCGAGTCGAGGATTTGAACGTATCAGGCCATGCCGCAAAGACACGCCGTGCCCGGGAACTGAGCCAGCGATTGGTCATGCCAGCAACCGCATTCTGTTCATGCAGCACCAGTGGCTTGCCCAGCAACAATGCGGCAATACCCACAGGACCAGAAACAAAGCCGCCCATGCCCAGCACCGCACGCGGCTTCAGGGAATGCATCAGTCGAATACATTGCAGGCAGGCCCGCAGAAGCTTCAAAGGTCCTACCAGAGTCTGCAGTAAATTCTTGCCTCGCAAGCCGGCAACATTGATCCAGCGGATCTCGATACCGGCAGCTGGCACCAGTCGAGCTTCAAGGCCAGCATGAGTACCCAACCAGATGACCGGAACATCACCCTGCCTCAACACTTCAGCAACTGCCAGCGCAGGAATCACATGACCCCCCGTGCCTCCCGCTGCAACCAATACCGGTCGTGTCACGAAACACCTCCGGAGGGAGATCGCTGGTGACCGCGTAGCGTCAGATTGGCATTCTGCCGAAGCTCCCACTCGACTCGTAGCAACAGACCAAAAGCGACGATGAAGACCACCGCACTACTGCCGCCGTAACTCATCAATGGCAAGGTAATCCCCTTGGTAGGCAAAAGCCCCAGGTTGACACCAATATTGATGAACGACTGCAATCCGATCCACGAACCGATACCCAGAGCCAGAAAGCCTGCAAAACGATTACCCTGCTCATCGGCGATCTTCGCCAGGCGAAAACAACGCCAGACAATGAAGCAGTAGAGCAGAATCAGGCCAAGTGCTCCCAACAAACCCAGCTCTTCGCTCAAAACGGCAAACAGAAAATCGGTGTGCGGCTCGGGCAGATAATCCAGCTTCTGAATACTGTTGCCAAAGCCGACGCCGGTCAAACCGCCGGTGCCGATGGCAATCAGGGATTGGCTCAACTGATAGCCAGAGCCATAAACCATTTCCGGCGAGAATGGCTCTGTAAAACTGAGGAAACGCGCCAGACGATAAGGGGAGCTCAGAATCAGCATGGAGGCCACACCAGCCAAGGCTGCAATGATGGCAAGAAACTGGCTGAACCGTACACCGGCTACCAGAATCATGATGATGGAGGTTGAAACAATGACAACCGATGCGCCAAAATCCGGCTCAAGCAATAACAGGCCACTGGCAAAACAGATCAGCAGCAAGGGTCGGAAAAAACCGCCAAAAGTTGTTTGTACCAGATAGCCACGCCTGACCAGATAGCCGGCCAGATAAACAATCACGAATAGCTTCACTGTCTCGGATACCTGCACAGTGAACACACCCAGATCAATCCAGCGACGGGCCCCGTTGACCTGCTTGCCAATGCCCGGCACCAGTACCAGCACCAGACAGCATAAGGAAAGAATAATCAGGTGCGGCCCATAGCGCTCCCATACAACCAGAGGCAGACGAAACACCAGGACACCGGCAACACAGCCGACACCCAGAAACAGCAGCTGACGGATGACAAAGTAGAACGGCGTGCCATAGTCCTCTTCTGCCAACGGCATTGAGGCAGAAGCAATCATCAGAGCGCCGAACATACCCAGGGCGAAGATGGCAATCAGCAGAGCATGATCAGCAATGCGGAAGTGATCAGCTTGCCGAGGTGGCTCAGTCATCGGCCCACCCGCCAGGACCCGGCCTGTTGCTCTGCGTGAAACCAGCGAACTCATGCGGCCAGCACCTGCTCGAGCGCCTGTGCGAACTGCACACCACGATCCTCGAAGTTACGAAACATGTCAAAACTGGAACAGGCTGGTGACAACAGAACCACATCGCCTGCCTGGGCATGCTCCCGAGCCAGCGTGACTGCCTCGAACAGAGTCTCGGCCTCTACCGTCGGCGCAGCCCCTGAGAGCTGCTCCATGATTCTGCCGCGATCACGACCAATCAGAACCAGGGCCCGTACATGTTCCTGCACAACAGCACGCAGTGGCGTGAAATCGGCATCTTTTGAAATACCACCAGCGATCAGAATCACAGGACCAGGCATGGCCTTGATGGCCGTGATACAGGCATCGACATTGGTGCCTTTGGAATCGTTGTACCAGCGCACACCGTTGTCTTCACTCAGAAACTCTGTGCGATGTGGCAAGCCTGCAAAACCTGAAAGACCTGCCTGCAATGCCGGAAACGGAATCGCCAGAGGCTCGATCAGCGCCAGCACTGCCAGTGCATTAGCCGCGTTGTGATCACCCGGCACCGACAACTCGCCTTGTAGCATCAAGGCATACTGATCATCACACAGCCAGCTAAGCTGCTGTTTGAGGGTGCGATGCCAGCGCGATGATCCGGCTGATTCCATCGACAATGTGAAGTAATCACAGGGAGCGTCCGTTGCCTCGGGCCAGGTTCGCTTATCGTCGTGATTGGCGACACAATGCGAGGCGCCATTGAAAATGGTGCGCTTCACTGATGCGTAATGCTCAATGTCATCGTAACGATCAAGATGGTCATCACTGATATTGAGTACCGTTGCCGATAGTGGTTTCAGAGAACGGGTCGATTCCAGCTGATAACTGGAGAGCTCCAGCACGATGACGTCAGGCTTGGCATCAAGGCTATCCAGTGCCGGTTTGCCGATATTGCCGCAGGCAACCGCATCAATGCCCACACTTTTCAAAACATGGGCAACCCAACTGACGACACTGCTCTTGCCGTTTGAGCCGGTGACCGCAATGACAGGAATGTCGACCACTCCGGCAAACAATTCGATATCACCGATTACATCGACACCGGCGGCCAATGCCGCCTGCACGGCCGGATGTGCGCGCGGCACTCCGGGGCTGAGAATCAGCAGTTCATATTCTGCGAACACCGATACGTCGAAATGCGTATGTACCCGGCAGCCCAGACTGATCCCCAGGGTTGTTGCCGTCGTCTCATCACATTGATCAGCGACATCGAAAGTCACTTTATAGCGTGCCAGAAAGCGGGCAACAGAGGCACCTGTCACGCCGTAACCGACTATCAGAATTCGCTTGCCCAGTAAGTTGTGCGGATGCATCAGCGTATCTTCAAGGTCGACAGACCCACCAGCACAAGAATGACGGTGATGATCCAGAAACGCACGATGATGCGCGGCTCGGGCCAGCCTTTGAGTTCAAAATGGTGATGAATGGGCGCCATGCGAAAGATGCGCTTGCCGGTCATCTTGTATGAACCCACTTGCAGGATTACAGACACCGCTTCCATGACAAAAATGCCGCCCATGATGAACAACAAGAACTCCTGACGCACCATGATGGCAACGACACCCAGTGCTGCACCAATACTCAGAGCACCGACATCGCCCATGAAAACCTGCGCAGGATAGGTGTTGAACCACAGAAAACCAAGCCCGGCACCCACCAGAGAACTGCAGAATACGGTCAGTTCACCAGCGCCCTTTATATTGGGTATGCCCAGATAATCGGCAAAGACAGCGTGCCCGGTCAGATAGGCAATCAGGCCCAGACCCGCCGCCACCATGACCGAAGGCAGAATAGCCAGTCCATCCAGACCATCCGTCAGATTGACCGCGTTGCTGCTACCGACGATGACCAGAAAACCGAAAGGTATGAACAACCATCCAAGGTAGAAAGCCACGTCCTTGAAAAACGGAAAGGTCAGTTCGAATTCAACACGTTCAACAGCACTAAAATAAAGAATCAGGATCGCCAGACCTGCCACAACGGTCTGCCACAGAAGCTTCTCGCGAGCGGTGAGGCCCTTCGAGTTGGACAACACCACCTTGCGATAATCATCTACCCAGCCAATGGCACCGAATCCGATCGTCACGAACAAGACAACCCAGACCTGTCGCACAGCCAGATCTGACCATAACAAGGTACTCAAGGTAACCGCCATGATGATCATGGCTCCACCCATGGTCGGGGTGCCCGCCTTGATCAAATGTGTCTGCGGACCATCACTGCGAACTGATTGCCCAATTTTGGCAGCAGCCAGCCAGCGTATCAAACCGGGACCGACAAGCAGGCAAATGACCAGAGCCGTCAATGCTGAAAATACGGCACGCAGGGTAATGTACTGGATGACGTCGAAACCGGGATCCAGAGCGGAGAGCCATTCTCCGATAAGCAGCATCATGCTGATACTTCCCCGACGGTTGTACTGGATGAGCGCGTCGGCAACATCAGAGCTTTAACTACTCGCTCCATGCGTGCGCTGCGTGATCCCTTGACCAGCACCGTCATATCGGCAGTCATCTGATCCTTGATGGCCGCTATCAGCTCTTCCTGATCGGTGAAGTGATGAACCTCGGCAGCGCTCTTGTCATTGAATGCCTTCTGTGCAAATGAAGAAAGAGGACCCACTGTCCACAACTCATCCACACCACACTGCCGGGCATACTCACCCAGCTTGGTGTGCAGGGCTTCCGCGTCCACGCCCAGCTCAGCCATATCACCCAACACCAGATGACGAGTGCCTTCGTAGCGCGCCAACACATCCACAGCCTGTCGAGCCGAGTCCGGGTTTGCGTTATAGCTGTCATCAATCAGCTTGGCACCGTTCAAGCCGGGCTTCTTCTCCAGCCGACCGGGAACGGCTCGAACATTCTCCAGACCAAGAATAATGCTGTCCATCTGCACATCCAGACATTGAACGGCAGCAACTGCCGCCAGCGCGTTCATCTGATTGTGCTCACCACTGAGCTGGAAATGAGGTGCGATGACCTGCCCCATGGTCTTGATTTTGAGTCCCGCTCCAGGCACCCCTTGCACATCGGCACCCGGGTTTTGCCCAAAGTCACGAACGTGGCAATGAGAGGCTGCCTTGAACATCTGATCGGCAAACTGATCATCGGCATTGATAACGGCATAGCCGTGCTCTGACAATCCTGCGTAAATCTCTGACTTTGCGTTGGCAATGCCCTCGATGCTACCAAAGCCTTCCAGATGCGCCTCACCAATCTTGGTGATAACCGCCACATCCGGTTGAGCGATATTGACCAGTCGTGCAATCTCTCCAGCATGGTTGGCACCCATTTCGATAACCGCGTAGTCGTGCTCTTCACGCATTTCGAGCAATGTCAGCGGCACGCCGATTTCATTGTTCAGATTTCCGTGCGTCGCCAATACTGGACCAATCTGACGCAAGATGGTGGCGATGATTTCCTTTACGGTCGTTTTACCATTACTGCCGGTCACGGCAACCAGAGGAATTTCGAAAGCCTGTGCCCAGTAGCGTGCCAGCTGACCCAGAGCCACCTGTGTATTGACAACCCGAAGCTGAGGCACTGAGGTTTGAACATCTTCATGCACCAGAACAGCAGCGGCGCCAGCTTTTATGGCAGCAGAAATGAACTCATGGCCATTGAAGCGCGTGCCCTGAATAGCGATATACAGATCACCGGCTTTAAGGGTTCGGGTATCAATGCTGACACCGGTAAATTCAACATCCGCTGGCGCAGCTTGCGACTCACCGGTGGTTGCTGCCAGCAACGTTGCTTGTAAAGGATGGACACACTCGCCCACTGTCAGTAAAAAACTCAAGACACTCGCTCCAGTGCAGCCTGCACTTCAACTCTGTCACTGAAGGGATACCGGGTTGTGCCGATGATCTGATAATCCTCGTGCCCTTTACCGGCGACCAGAACCAGATCGTCAGCAGCCGCCTGACTAATGGCATATTCAATTGCTTTTGCACGCTCGGCAATCACGCTCACCGCTGCCGGTTGCCTGAAACCCAGTAGCGCATCGCTGATGATGTCCGCCGAACGTTCGGTGCGAGGATTGTCATCCGTCAGCACCACATGATCGGCGGCCTCTGCTGCTGCGGCCATCGGCGCACGCTTACCCGGATCACGATCACCACCACAACCAAACACGACCCAAAGCTGTCCTTTGCAATGAACACGTGCCGCATCAATGGCAATGCTCAGCGCTTGTGGCGTATGCGAAAAATCCACAACAACCGTCGTTGCACCCGGCTTTCCGAAACGCTCCATTCGCCCGGCAACCGGCTGGACGACGCTCAGACTGTGACGGGCCTGATTAGCAGCCACCCCACAGGCTCGCAGACTGCCGTAACAAGCCAGCAGGTTATCCACGTTGAAACGACCCAGCAAAGGTGAACTGACTACACCACTCTCGTTACCTTCTCGCAAACAAAACTGCAAGCCGTTATCGTTGGCAATAACATCATCAGCCAGTATTCGGACCAGCTCTGTCGATGCATCGTCATCGCTGGTGGCCGTTGGAAAATAGGCAAACTGCTGCACACCTGACACACTCGTCAACAACTGCTGCCCCATGGCATCGCAGCCATTTACAACCATGGCAGATAGTCCCGGCCATGCAAACAGCTGTGCTTTTGCCTGGCGATAGGCATCAATCGTCTTGTGATAATCCAGATGATCACGACCCAGATTTGTCAGCACGGCAACATCCAGAGACAAACCGTCCAGTCGACCCTCTGCCAGACCATGAGAGGAGGCTTCAAGGGCAACGGTGGTTGCACCCTCGTCGCGCAGCCTGGCCAATATACGGCGCAGAGTCACGGCATCAGGTGTTGTCAATTCTGTCGAGTGCAAGCTGTCTCCCAACCCCCACCCCAGAGTCCCGATATAGCCACAAGCCTGGCCCGTACTGGTCAGTGCCTGGGCTATGAAACGGCAGACCGATGTCTTGCCATCAGTACCGGTCACGGCAATCAGAGTCAGACTCTGATCTGGTGATTCGTAGAAACGCGCGGCGATCAATGCGCAGCGATTATCCAGGTCCTGAATACCAAGCACGGGAATGTTCGCTTCACGCAGCGTATTGACGATGTCGGTATATGCCTCGATCGCCTCAGGCGAACAGGCAACGCCCATCGCACCCGCAGCGATTGCCGCTTGCGCAAACTGCATACCGTGCGTACTGGCACCACCAACGGCAAGATACAGATCGCCACTTTCAATCAATCGACTATCCAGACAGACACCAGACACCGTCTGTGTCGACAAGACGTCGTCAGTCAGGCCTTCAAGCAACGTTGCCAGCGTCCAGTTTTCGGAGGCAATTGACATCAGGAGCGTTCGCCCTGCTGTATGACCTGCACGGAAACCTGCTCTCTTTGTCCATCAAGATCATCGGGCTCGATACCACCCAGACGCATACCGTGTGACATCACATCGGCAAAAACCGGTGCCGCGACGGTACCGCCAAAATGCGTACCTGCCTTGGGATCATGCACGACCACCACCGCTGCAAAGCGAGGATCGGATACCGGTGCAAAGCCTGCAAAGACGGATACGTAGCGATCTTCTGCATAGCCGCCTTCTTGTGATTTGTGCGAGGTGCCGGTTTTTCCGGCAACGCGATAGCCTGGTATATGAGCCTGCTTGCCCGATCCGTCCTCAACGACAGCCTCAAGCATGCGAACCACATCGTTGGCAATGGTCTCATCGATGACACGCTGCCCCTGAGGCACTTCAGTCTGAGCCAGGAACGATACCGGTTGCATGACGCCACCATTAGCCAGCGTGGCATAGGCGCGCACCAGCTGCAGAGCAGTCACTGAAATGCCATACCCGAAAGAAATACTGGCCTGCTCGATGTGATGCCACAACGAAGGATGATTGAAGTATCCAGCGACTTCACCCGGAAATTCACTACCAGGTGAACGGCCAAAGCCGAATGAATCCAGAACAGACCACATTTGCTCAGGCTCCAGCTGCCTGGCAACTCTGCTGATTCCCACGTTGCTGGACTTGGTGACAATACCTGTCAGGTCCAGCCAGCCGTTGTCCTTGCCATCGTCGCTGATCACGTACTTGCCGATCTGGTAGCGACCCGGTGATGTATTGATAATATCGTCAGGTTTGAACTTGCCCGAATCCAGTGCCGCAGCAATGGTAAAAGGCTTCATGGTTGAACCTGGCTCAAACACATCCGTCAACGAACGATTACGCTGCCTGCCACCTACTCTGTCAGCCAGATCGTTCGGGTTGTATGTCGGGTAGTTGGCCATGGCCATGATTTCGCCAGTCTTCACATCCATGATCACCACAGAACCGGACTCTGCATCGTTCTTGGACACTGCTTCCTGCAGGGCGCGATTGGCAAAATATTGCAACTGCCGGTCAATGCTCAGACGTAGATCCTTGCCTGCAACGGACGGCTTGATGACATCCATGCCAGCGATCTCGCGACCATTGCGATCCTTGATGATACGGCGCTGGCCGGTTTCACCCGACAACCAGTTGTCGTAAGCCATCTCCAGACCTTCACGGCCATTCTCGTCGATACCGGTAAAACCGATAACGTGTGAGGCCGCTCCGGCACTGGGATAATAGCGCCGGTATTCAGACATGACCTCGACGCCTTTCACGTCCAGCGCCAGCACCTTGTCTACCACTTCAGGGTCTACCTGACGCTTCAGATAGGTAAACACTCGCCCACGATCGGCATCAGTAGCAATACGCTTGACCAGCTTGGCCGCGTCCACACCCAACAACTCTGCAACCTCACGAATCCGCTCGGGCTGAGTTGCCATGTCCTTCGGATTGCCAAACAGGGAAGGAATGGGCGCACTGATGGCCAGCGGGTCGCCGTTCCTGTCCACCAGGTCACCACGACTAGCCGGGATTTCGACAGTCCGAATCTGGCGTTGCTGCCCTTGATTCAGGTAGAAGTCTTCATGAATCACCTGCACATAGACAGCGCGTGAAATCAGCGCGATGGCCAGACAGGCAAAGCCTCCCAGTACAAGGCCTCTGCGTCGTGACCAATCTGATGTCTGCGCTTTTTCCATGACTCGGTATCCGGTTGTCATCGAACGATCATGACCGTGCCATCAAGGGCCGGAAATGCCATGTCCAGACGATCCCGAGCGGCTCTTTCAACTCGCCCATACTCGGAAAAGGTGCTTTCTTCAATCTGCAGCTGACTCCACTGGACATCCAGCGCATCAATGGTTTTCTGACTTTCGCTCACCTGTATATAGGCCTGGAGGCTCAGGTATTTCGAATACAGCAACGCCATGGCCGAGCAGAAACACAGAGCTGCAATCACCACGAATGTGAAAGACATCTTGTTCACAGCACTCGCTCCGCCACCCGCAATGTCGCACTGCGTGCTCTGGGGTTGACTTCAAGCTCTGCGGCACTGGCTTTGGTGGCCTTGCCAATCAGTTTCCACGAGTGTGCTTCAAGGGCAGGCTGTGGCAGATGTCGTGGAATGCGCGAATCAGGAACAGGCTGTCGCAGGGCGCGCTTGACCAGTCGATCCTCTAGTGAATGAAAACTGATGACCGCCATGCGCCCGCCAACCTTGAGCACATCGACAGCACAGCTCAACGCCTCGGTGATGGCATCGAGTTCACCATTGATCTTGATCCGGATTGCCTGAAAACTGCGAGTGGCCGGATGGTGATGACGTTCCCAGCGAGGGTGTGCCACCTTGACGATTTCTGCCAGCTGGCCCGTACGCAATATGGGTTCGACAGCACGCGCAGCGATAATCGCACCGGCAATACGCTTCGCGTATCGCTCTTCGCCGTACTCTCTCAGAACCTGCACCAGCTCGCCTTCACTCACAACAGCCAGCCATTGCGCTGCCGACACGCCACTGGTGGGATCCATACGCATGTCCAGATCACCATCGCGAGAAAAGCCGAAGCCGCGCTCGGCAACATCCAGCTGCGGAGAAGAAACCCCCAGATCCAGCAACAAGCCATCGACCTCACCCAACCAGCCGTTCGCCTGCAAGACTTCACGCATATCTGCAAAGTTCGACTGCTGAATGGAAAAACGAGGTTCTTCGGCAAATCGCTTGTTCGCATCAGCGATGGCATCCGGATCTCTGTCCAGAGCCAGCAACTGACTTGCCTCGCCCAGCCGGGACAACAGATACCCACTATGTCCACCGCGACCGTAGGTAGCATCGACATAGCGTCCATTTTGAACAAGTGCCAAATTTTCGACAGCCTCATGCATCAGCACAGGGACGTGGCTAGACTCTTGTTGCGTTTGTATAGCGTTCATCAAAATGAAATATTCAGTAGTTCGGCCGGAGCATCGCCCGCGCCGTGGTCAGGTCCTTCCTGCTTCCATTTTTCGCACTCGAGATCCCACGCATTTTCATCCCACAACTCAAATTTCTTACCCTGACCAATGAGATAGGCCTTGCGCCCTATCCCTGCATAATCTCTAAGCTCTGCCGGGAGCAACATACGCCCCGTAGCATCCAGTTCCAATTCAGTCGCATGACCGATGATCAGTCTCTGAGTTTTCCGTGCTTCCGCCGAATGGTTCGGCAATTCCATGAGCTGACGCTCCAGCTCTTCGTAAATCGGCATAGGATAGACAAGCAGGCAAGCTGCCGAACGACTATCCACGGTAACCACAAGTTCCTTGATTTGATTTTTCTCCAGGTTGTCACGATGATTTTTAGGCATGGCAAGGCGACCTTTGGCGTCGACACTCAGTTTTGTGATGCCTCTAAACCGCATGATTTTCTGTTGAAAAAACCCACTATTCACCACCAAATGGCACTAAGCCCCACTATACGACCCTCACACTGCACGGTCAATGAAAAACAGCCGCTAAGTCCATGTTTTTCCTTGCAAAGAGGTAGGTTTATGTTAGTTCAAGGGCTTGTCTACTAATCAATCACTTACAGCAGCTTCATAGAACTCATGTGAACAAAAGTGTGAATTTGAGCACTAAACACTCGTTTACACTCCCAAGTGTGTGGAAAGTTTGCATTTCAGTTTTTTTGGCTGACTGTGCACTGCAGCACAACCCGCCCCCTCACTGCCAAGCGTATCGACGCTGAACGACAAACTGACAATAAGCAACCGGATCGACAAGCAGAAAACTCCAAACGAGAGCCCAGATCAGAAGCCCTCTGCGGCAAGTTCGAACCCATATTTACGGACGCCGTAGCCAGCGCGCATCAACAACGAACCTGTTTCATTTACTTTCAGGATTCTGGTTCGTGGCCGTACTTTAAAGGACAGCACTAACAAATCAGGCAGGGCGCATGTGAAACAAATCAACCTGGAGAATGTGAAACGGTGGATCCCCGCGGGCAACACCAATATGTCGCACCCTGTGTCGATAAGCACGGTCTGCCCGAGATGTGTATTGAGTGTTGTCTTCGCCACGCGACGCCGGCACTACGATCAATTGCGCGACACACTGGCCTGCTCTGCCGAATGTCCATCCTGCGGCGTCGAGGTACATTTCTGGATGACCAACATGATGAGCCTGACAGACACCAAGGAGGACGACCAGCCGAGCTTGTATATGATGCCCTCTATCGAAGCACGTATGGATCTAGCCAAATTAGGTGACTTGCTACCAGACAGCGTACTGCAGTACTGCAAATCAACTCAGGATGTCTACGAATCGGGCAACCTGACAGCCACTCGGGTCATGGTTCAGTCAGCACTGAGCGCTGTGTTTTCAAATTTTCTGCCACACGGCAACAGCTCGTCCTCTTTGTCGAAGACAGTCCAGGACTCACTCCCCTCAATCGACATAGACCTGCCCTTGAGCAATCTGGCATCCTCCCTCAGGAAGGGTGAACATCTGGATGCTCTGCTCAACAGTCCAGAATCGGCATCCCGCGAAACAGCTGATGTCTTGATGTTGCTGGTTGAAAAGCTGGTCAGCTTCCTGTTTGTCATTCCTACCGAGTTTGAGGAATTGAATCAGCGACTGATCGAGCTGAGCCGGGAACTACCAGCCAACGAACCAAACGTGGAATCTGACGTTGACGTTGACGCAGTGCCGGATGTGGCCCCGGACTCGAAAGCGGCGTAGAGACCAGCACAAACCTGAGGAATTCGACTCAGGTTCATTAAAAAAAAGGAGTTGGCCATAAGCCGGGTTCTGTCGTGGATCATCATTCATCTAGGCGTTATGTCACCATAACGCTCAAGCGACCTACCCGGGGACAGCGTGGGCCACGCCTAATGTCCCTCTATTTGGTCTTGCTCCAGACGGGGTTTACCATGCCATCGAATGTTGCCACCGACGCGGTGCGCTCTTACCGCACCCTTTCACCCTTACCGGCAACCGATAATTATACCAATTAGCGGTCACGTAGGCGGTTTACTCTCTGCTGCACTTTCCGTAGGCTCACGCCCCCCAGGGATTACCTGGCGCCTTGCCCTATGGAGCCCGGACTTTCCTCCACTTGCCAACTCACTTGCGTGAGAGACAGGCAGCGATGACCTGGCCAACTCCAGCGCGGATAGTATCACCGTCCTTGCAACTTTAGGGCGCGATCGTAAGCTTGTTTTTTCGTAATGGAGCACAACTCTGCTGCACACTTGGCAGCAGTCTTCGGCGGCAGGTGCAACAACAGCACCGAAAGTGTTTTATCCAGGTCCACGATCACCTGCGCAGCCGCCTCATCACCATCCGCTGGCTGCAGACCGGCAACCACCAGTACAAATTCGCCTTTCTGCTGATTGGCATCCGCCTCGACGGCCGCCAACACCTCTCCCAGTGGCGCGTGAATAAGTGTTTCGAAGCGCTTCGTCAGCTCTCGAGCCAGGGTTATCAGACGCTGCTCCCCAAACTGCCCGATCATATCCTTGAGACTATCGATAATGCGGTGTGGGGACTCATAGATAACCAGCGTATGTGTCAGCTGCGCTAATGGCTGCAGCCAGGACTGGCGCGCCGAACTTTTAGCTGGCGGAAAACCGACGAACTGAAAACGGTCTGTGGGCAGGCCCGATACACAGAGTGCGGCTGTAACGGCACAGGCTCCCGGCACCGGAGATACCTTGATACCCGCCGCCTGACAGGCCCTCACCAACTTGAACCCGGGGTCGCTGATCAGCGGCGTTCCCGCATCGGTGATCAGCGCAGCAGATGCGCCAGTCTGCAAATGCGTGATAATTTCTGTGGACCGTGCCTCTTCATTGTGTTCATGCAGCGTCCAGAGACGTGTTTCGATGCCATGATGTCTCAGCAGGGGTAAACTATGCCGAGTATCTTCCGCGTAGATTCGATCAACCTGCTGTAACGTCTGAATCGCCCGGGCCGACATATCGTCACGATTCCCGATGGGCGTGGCCACAATGTAAAGAGTATTCTCCGACGACATGATTGAATTGACTCGCCTGCGACACCCCAAGCGACGCCGTGTACGACTTAGGCTGGTGCTGTTGTTAAGTAGCGTTATTGCCAGTACGCTGGCTGGCTGCGTGACACCGTCAGCAGCACCGCTGTCTGACAACCCGATGAACGCGAGAATAACAGACCCCGCAGCACGAAGGCAGCTGCAACTAGGCAATCCTGTCGCAGCAGCGGATATCTATAGTGAGCGAGCGGCTCGCAGTAACGATCCCGCGCAACAGCAGGATTACCTGATTCTGGCAGCAGAAATTCTGTTTGATCGCAATATGGGCATCGATGGACAGGCGCGCATGGCTCGAGTCCCGGAAAAACTGGCAAACACCGAGCTAACGCATCGGCGTGACATCGTACTGGCGAAGAGCCATATATTCGATCGCGATGCTGAAGCCGCACTGGCTGCCCTGCCCAACCCGAAGTATGTTGAGAATGCCTTTCACCGTGCTCGACTGTACGAAACCCGCGCTCAGGCCTACAAAATTCTCAAGGACCCGGACAACGAACTGATTGCACGGATCGAGCTGGAAAACCAGGTTAACGACAAAGGCATCATTCAACGCGGCCATGAGCAGATATGGCAGCTGTTGACGAATCAGTCACAATCCACACTGCGTGGCATGACCACCAACGTGCGTGGCGATGTCTACCAGGGCTGGATAGAATTGGCACTAGCCCATGCCAATGCTGGCGCTGACCCTGCAAAACAACGATCCAGCATTTCCTTGTGGCAGGACAGATTCCCCACTCATCCCGCCAATGCAGAGTTTATCTCGGCGCTTTATACGCCTGTTGGCTTTGAAATGAACGTTGATGGCAAACCTATCAACCAGATTGCCGTGCTTTTACCACTGTCGGCCAGCAGCACTTCCACTGTCGCAGCTGCCATTCGCGACGGCATCATGGCCGCTTACGAACAGGCCGGCGACCGGGGTCAGACACCTGTATTACGGCTCTACGATGTGGGTGACAATCCGGGCTATGTCCGCAATGCCTACGCCAACGCCATCAGCGATGGTGCCAATGCCGTTATCGGCCCATTGCGCAAGGAAGCTGTGGCCGCAATCGTTTCCCAGCGCGAGGTCCCGGTACCCACCATCACACTCAACACTGTTGAGTCAGCAGGACTGGGCGGCAACACCAGCAACATCATTCAGTTCGGCCTTGCACCTGAAGACGAAGCACGGGCAGCAGCATCACGCGCTGCAGGTCTGGGACTGAAAAACGCCATCGTTCTGCAATCCGAGGATTCACGTGGTGACCGCGAGACACAAGCCTTTCGGGATGCCATGTTCCAGTACGGCGGTGATGTGGTGCATGTTGCGATTCTGCCAAGTGATACCTACGACTACTCTGCCCAGATAAGGGAGGCGCTATCCATCGACAAGAGCGATGCACGCTTCAGAACACTGAGCAGCACCATTGGAGAAAAGTTGTTTTTCGAACCCTCCATCAGAAACGATGTGGATGTGGTCTTTCTTGCCATCACCTCTGAACAGGCTCGCTCGGTGCGCCCGCAACTGGACTTTTTTCATGCGCGTGACCTGCCCAGGCTCGGCACTTCACGGGTTGCATCACTTGATGATGATGAGAAAAACAACAAGGATCTGAACTCCATTTTCTACCCCGATGCCCCTTGGGTTCTGCGTGAATCGATGCAAGATGATCCACTAAGACAAAGCATTCTGGCCAACTTCCCGTCTGCCAACGGTGCTTACGCCAAGCTCTATGCCCTGGGTGCAGATGCCTATCAGCTAGTAACCAATCTTGATGCTCTGACGCGTGGCGAACGACTGCAGGGCTATACCGGTGAGCTGGAGCTCGGCTCGGACGGACGTATCAGACGCTATCTTGACTGGGCCCAGTATATTGAGGGTGTCAGCACGCCGGTCGAGAGTGTCGACGCACCAGCCTTGCCATCGATTCAATCCAACGGTATCAATTGATATTGTCGCAGTGAAGCTGTCGCAGTGAAACTGTCGCAGTGAAACTGTCGCAGTGATGCTCGCGCCCCGTGGCGTGAGCAATATACTTCCACAAAAAACATGGCACGGAGGCCTTGTTGATGTCGAGAATCCAGAAACGTGATCAGGGAAACCAGGCAGAGGCGCTGGCATTGTCATGGCTTGAACACCATGGCTTTGAGCTGATCGAATCAAACTACAACCGGCGCATCGGAGAAATCGATCTCATTGTCAAACAGCCTGACAATGACACCATCGTTTTCGTTGAAGTTCGCTATCGCTCCGGGCAACAACAGGGCAGCGCACTTGAGAGTGTCGATCGTCGCAAACAGCGAAAGCTTGTGCGGACAGCCAATGCCTGGCTACAGCAGCGAGCCGATAGCCTGACTCCTGCGCGCATTGATGTCATTGCATTGAGTCCCGCATCCCCGCAGACACCCGCGGACAGACTCTGGCACTCCCACGAGTTGGTTTGGGTAATCAGCGCGATAGAGGATTAGAGCTATCTGCCACCAACGTGACAGATAACCCAGACCGGATAAGAAAAACCGGCCACTCGCTACAGACTATTTGACGATTTTCAGGCTAGGCCGTTTGACTTCAGGCGGCGCCTTGGGTGCCTTCTGAATATCCATCTTGCCAGGACCGCCGGGGCCACCAGAACCTGGATCCGGTGGCGTGGTGTCATCCTGATCGCCGAACATCATGCCTTGACCATTTTCCCGTGCGTAAATTGCCAACACACTCACTACCGGCACATAGACATCCATGGCTGTGCCACTGAAACGCGCATTGAACGTAACAGCCTCATTGCCCAGCACCAGACTGTGCGTGGCTTCCGGGCTTATATTGAGAATAATGCGGCCGTTTTCAACAAACGCCCTTGGTACCTCGACCATATCCAGAGAGGTGTCAACCAGCATATACGGTGTAAATCCGTTATCCACGATCCACTCATAGAGCGCTCGAATAAGGTACGGTCTGCTGGAAGTCATGAGTGCTCCATTTCGCGTTCTACGTCGCTCAAACTGGCCTGAAACGCCGGGCGTGCAAACATGCGCCTGGCATACTGCAGCACAGGCGCGGCTGCTGATGGCAATACGATGCCATATGACGGCAAACGCCACAACAATGGCGCCAGCGTAACATCAAGTATTGAATAATCTTCACTGAAAAAATACGGCATGGCCGCAAACACATCACTGGCTGCCGTCAGCGATTCACTCAACTGCCTGGCGGCCTGCGCAGGGTCCGATTGAAATCCGGAATCGGGACGCAAGGTATACCAATCAGCCTCAATGCGATAGAGCGCCAAACGAGTTCTGGCCCGCGACACCGGATCGATAGGCATCAATGGCGGGTGCGGATATCGCTCGTCAAGATACTCGATGATGACTCTGGCATCGTACAAGGCTAGCTCACGATCCTGCAGAGTTGGCAAAGTACCCTGAGAATTGAGTTCGAGCAGCTCTGCACTAGCCTCACCCGGCACTACCGTGCAGATTTCTGACTGAATGCCCTTATCCGCTAGGACCAGGCGGACCCGATGACTGTGAATGCTCGACGCGTCCGAATACAACGCGATGGTGGAATGTCGACTACCGATCGCGGTCAAAATACTTCCCCTGAATGAGATACCAGACAGGCCATCCTTTAGATGGCCCACCAATCTCGCTCAGCCGTCTGATGCTTCAGACGGCTGTCGATCTTTTGCTGTCGTAATACTTTAGACGACGTCTTTCCAGTATTCCTTCTTCAGGAGATACGTAACACCGAGAAGACCAAACAGGAACAGCATGACCCACATTCCAACCCTGTGACGAGTCTCCTTGATCGGATCACTCACGTAAGCCATGAAGTTGGTGATGTCAGCAACCAGATCATCGTACTCATCAGGACTCATGGAACCTTCCTGAGTCAGCTCAAGACCAGTGATTGGCCGAGAGCCGTGAGCTTCCTCGCCGTACACAGGACTTTGCAGACCTTGCAGATCCCACAATACGTGTGGCATGGCCGTATCTGGATAAACCAGATTGTTCACGCCGGTGGTCGCCTTTTCGGGATCCACGTAGTACGACTTCAGGTATGTGTAAATCCAGTCAACACCACGCGAACGTGCCGTCAGCGACAGGTTGGGAGGAACAACACCAAAAGCCTGCTTACCGTAATCGGTAGTCATGTTGTTGGTCATCAGAGAACCCACCTTGGTCGGCTCACCCAACTTGTCTGTCGTGAAGATCAGGTTCTTTTCGACATCCTCTTCACTCAGACCAACATCCTGAGCCAATCGGCTGTAACGCTGATAGCCAGCAGTATGGCAAGCCATGCAGTAATTGACGAACGCTGCAGCACCGCGCTGCAGAGACTTGTCATTACTCTGATCAATACGCGGAGATTCCAGATGCACACCTGCACCTGCCGCACGAGATTCAGTCACATACAGCAATGAGCCAGCGACAAGCACTGCCGCAGCGGTCAGAACCAGCAGACGCTGAATCTTTCCGGGTTCGTCGGTTTTGCTCAACACCTTCACACGTCCTCCCTGTGCCTGCATTCGGATAGCCTGTTCATGCGCACGCTGTCGTCGCGAAATATGGTGATCATTCACGATGTAACCCTCTCAGGTAGAGGCTTTGTCTTCTCGTACTTACTGACGAAGAACAGACCAATGAAAAAACCGAAGTAGATCAATGAGCAAATACGTGAAATCAGAGTGCCGACTGGTGTCGGAGACTGCATGCCCATGTATCCCAGGATGACGAAAGCGGTGACAAAGGTGAACAGCAGTACCTTGTACGCCAGTGACCGATAACGGATAGAACGAACCGGATTACGGTCCAGCCAAGGCACGAGAAACAACACGACGATTGCGCCACCCATGGCAATAACACCACCAAGCTTGTCCGGAACTGCGCGCAAGATGGCGTAGAACGGTGTGAAATACCAGACGGGAGCAATATGCTCAGGCGTCTTGAACTGATCCGCCGGAACAAAGTTGGCATGTTCAAGAAAGTAGCCGCCCATCTCAGGTGCGAAGAAGACGATTGCAAAGAAGACGATCAGGAATACGACCGTACCCATCAGATCCTTGACAGTGTAGTAAGGATGGAACGGTATACCGTCCTTCGGAACACCCTCAGCATTCTTGTTCTTCTTGATGTCGATACCGTCTGGATTATTGGAACCGACTTCATGCAGAGCCATGATGTGAGCAATAACCAGAAACACCAGTACCAATGGCACTGCAATGACATGTAATGCAAAGAAACGGTTGAGAGTGGCATCCGAGACGATGTAGTCACCCTTCAGCCAGATTGTCAGTGCATCACCGATACCAAAAGGAATGGCACCGAACAGAGAGATGATGACCTGCGCACCCCAGTAACTCATCTGACCCCAAGGCAGCAAATAGCCCATGAACGCTTCGGCCATCAGTGCAACATAAATCAGCATTCCGAAGACCCACAGCAACTCACGTGGTTTCTTGTAGGAGCCGTACATCAGTCCCCGGAACATATGCAGATAGACCACGACAAAGAACATCGATGCGCCGGTTGAATGCATATAGCGGATCAGCCAACCGAAGTTGACATCGCGCATGATGTATTCAACAGAAGAGAACGCCAGATTGCCGTCAGGCTTGTAATTCATGGTCAGGAAGATACCCGTGACCAGCTGTATGACCAGTACCAGCATGGCCAGAGAGCCAAAGTAGTACCAAAAGTTGAAGTTCTTGGGTGCGTAGTACTTGGTGATGTGCTCTTCGAGCATCTTGGTGAGCGGGAAACGCTCATCAATCCAGCCGATCAGGGCATTGCCACCTTGCTTGTCGGTATTAGTGCTCATGCCGCCACTCCTGAATCTTCACCCACAATGATGGTGTTGTCGTCCACATAGCGGTATGGCGGAACTTCAAGGTTGGTTGGTGCTGGAACACCTTTGTAGACGCGACCTGACAGATCGAACTTCGAACCATGACAAGGACAGAAAAAACCACCATCCCAGTCTGCGCCCAGATCTGCCGGGGCGATATCAGGACGATAACTGGGCGAACAGCCCAAGTGCGTACAGATACCAATGACAACAAGAGTTTCCGGCTTGATGGAGCGAGGAGTGTTCTTGGCATACTCAGGCTGCTGCGACTCTACGTCCGAAGCTGGATCAGACAGACGTTCAGTATCCTCATCCAGATGCTTCAAGGTCTCCTCGGTTCGCTTCACGACCCAGACAGGTTTGCCGCGCCATTCGACGGTCAGCAGCTGGCCAGTAACGAGCTTGCTCAGATCAGCCTGCACGGGGGCGCCAGCGGCCTTGGCTCTCGCACTAGGCAACATGGACCCCAGCAGAGGCACAACCAATGAGACTGCACCTAAGCCACCAATAACAGAAGCCCCGCCTACCAGCATGCGCCGGCGCTTGGGATCAGCGACATGATCGGCTACAGATGACTCTACTGCAGCCGGATTGCTTTTAGAAGAGCCATCTGCCGACGCATGCTGGTCAGTGGTCTTCCGGTCATTCGCACTCATGCGATATCTCCAGGTAAATCGAATTCGTGGCAGCCTGCAATGCTGGGCGGGCGGGCATGCAGCTGTTTATCAATAATCAATGGCTAACGCAACAATAAGCCGGCAAGGAGCATTTTACGGGCCACTGACAACCCCTGATTTTATCACAAGGATGTGATTGTGCTGGCGAGTTACTCGACTTCAGGGTACGAATGGCAGTCGAAAACTGCGATTCATCGAAGCTGGCATGCCTTTGAAGGCAGTAATCAGAAGATTTTGCCGTTAACATGACGTTTGTATTTGTCCCGTTTCCGGCCAGTTGGCTGTCTGCTGCAGGAGCCCGTACCCTTGACTCGCAGAGTCCCTTTCTTTTTGTTGTGCATCTGTGCAGGCATCCTTGTAGGCGGATGGTTGTCCTCTGGAAAATCCCTGCCAGAGCTGAGACAGAGCCTTTCCGCAACAACGTCGAAGTTCTATTCGGATCATGTCAAAGCCGCCGCCTCTGTTACGCCGCCGGCAAAGACTGTTGTCGATAAGCTGAATAACACTCCACCTCCGCAAGCTGCTGGCTCGACACCGGTAAGCCCGGACGATACTGGCATTCTGCCATATTCGGGCATGCCTACGACCGGAGTCATCAGCTATCACGAAGGAATCATGAAAGTTGCACCTTCGGTAGTCAGTCTTTACGCCAGCTCGTCGACCCTGGACCAAAATTCTCAAGAAGCGGAACGCACCGCCGGCAGTCAAGGTTCGGGGGTCATCGTGGACGCCGACGGCGTGGTTCTGACCAACCTGCATCTGGTGGAAGGGCTGGACCGCATTACTGTTGTACTCAGCGATGGCCGCAGGTATCCGGCCATCCTGATCGGCAGTGACAGAGAAACCGATCTGGCGGTGGTCAGAATCGCTGCAACCAACCTGCCCTTCGTTGCTCTGGATGACGCACCACCGCTGCGAGTTGGCGATGTTGTTCTGGCCATCGGCAACCCTTTTGGTGTTGGCCAGACTGTTACACAAGGCATTGTCAGCGCAACCCGACGACGTATAGCCGGCGGTAGCGTCTGGCAGCACTTCGTCCAGATTGATGCTGCTATCAACCCCGGCAACTCCGGTGGCGCTTTGATCAATCCCTACGGACAACTGGTTGGCGTCAACACGGCCGTATTTCGCGGTGACAGCGGAGCTGTAGGTATCGGCTTCTCGATTCCGGCAGACCTGCTCGCACAAGTCGTCCCGCAGATTATCGAATATGGCTCTGTTGCACGCGGCTGGCTGGGCATTGGGGTCGAAGATCTGAGCATGTTTCCAGCCTTGGCCAGCAAGATTGAGCGAGGCGCGGTTGTCATCGGCGTGCTTGACGACAGCCCGGCCAGCCGGGTAGGTCTGCACCCTCTGGATGTGGTGACAGCCATCAATGGTGTGCCAATCAGCAGTGCAACTCAATTGCTGCTGGCCATATCACGGGAACCTCCGGGCACCCCTGTCGTATTGACCGTGCTACGCAACCCTGATGAGGACAGCATGGGCAATGCAACGGACAAGGGCGATCTTGAAAATCTAGAGATGACGCCTGAACTGGGCACACGCCCGGATCTTGGAACCAGCAAACCTCGATAGACTAACGCACACCCCAGGCTTGCCAACCACCACCAACTGGTACCACCCCCACCCTCTTTCGCCGCACTCGGGCTGCTCACTGCAGAGTCCTCAGTCGAGGTATCTGATGTCTGGCTTTCTGCCAAGGGTTCAGCGACGACAGACAGATGAGTCAACGAGCTGCCACCTGTTGGCGAAGCGGTTGCAATATTGTCCGATGACTGGAGCTCAAGCAGACCCAGTGGCACCAGCTGGGCGGTGACCGGCGCGTCACTGCTCTGAAAGGCATCACTGACTTCAAAACCCAGAGAACGACGCTCAAGAGGCAATAATTCACTGATGTAACACAAAGAGCTGGTCGGTGTCTGCGCCTGACAGCCTGCCGGCCAGATCAGTTGATCTGGCGCGCTGGTTTCAACCAGCAGCTGCGCATCCAGCGTCAGCGAACCATCCGGGTTGAACATTTCAAACACCAGACTGGAACCGGCTGATGCTGCCGACAGACTCAGGTTGACGCTATTCTCCAGACAACTTTTGGCGCGAGATTGCAGCACACTGGTTTTGCTGCATTGGGAAAATTCGATTTCTGTGCGACTCGAGATATTGGGCCACATCAGTGAGCGCGAATTATCATCGCATTCGGTATCCGTATCATGCTTGGCACCCAATGAGTGCCCCAACTCATGCGTGAGCAGCACATCGCCAAACGTGCTCGGTGTGGTAACCCCCACATCGTAACCATCCAGACGACAGGCGGTGTCTATCCATGCCAATCCAAGGGTCACATCGCTTTTAGGGTTACCAGTAAATAGATAGGTCAGAGCACTATCGGCAAACAGCGTGCTGTATTCAAGCCGATAATCGCGAAATGAGCGCAGAATACTTTCCAGTGTGACGGTTCCCAGATTCATGGGATCCGACGCTTCTGCAAAAGTCAGCGCCTCATCCAGCGTCAGAGCCAGCCCCAACTCCCGGTAAACACCATCGGCAATATTGAGACTGTTGAGGGCAGCCGCCATACCGCCACCTGCGTAATAACGGTCAAATTGACTATCCACCACAATTGACACCGCTACAGCCCGTATATCAGTGGTTACATCCCGCGCGCGCGTTTGCAGGCCTGACACAGGCGTGGCAGCCGGAGCCACCAGTGCATCCAGCCCCTGTACGGAATCGGCCAGATCGGAGTGCATACCATTCAGAGGATCAATTTTTTTCGACACTGGCTGATAATAATCGAGCGTGCCGATAAGATTGGCAGGCTGCAAACGATGCTGCTGGCCGTCTATATTGACAACACCTGTCATCGAGTCCTTTTCCAGTATCAGGCGGACCCAGCTATTGGGCATACCCTCCACCACTCCATCAAAAATACCGATTGCCGGTGGTAGCTGGCTAGCCAGGCTGCTATCCAGCCACTGTGTCTTGCCGGTCAGAGGGCTGGGCACCAACAGCAACTGCATATCAACACCATCCACATTGACCGCGAGCCGCAATTTTCCATCCGATTGTTCCTCAACAGAACCCAGCTGACTGGCGCTCGCCAATCGCTGATCGACAATCGCCAGCCGTCGATCGGCCCGATCAAACCAGTATCTGGAAAGCACGCTACCACGTGGCCAGCGAAAGTTCATAGGCAGATCCAGCGCCGTATGACGGGCTCTGAGTTCCACCAGTTTCTCTCTGGCTTGCTGGGTTTCACCCAATTGTTCCAGTGCGATGGCATCCAGGTAATAGGCTGAGTCAGAATATGCAGAATCCGGAAACCGCTGTTCCAGAATAGCCAGAACGCTGCGAGCTGACTTGAAGTCATAGCGATCCATCACCTGCAGATAGGCGGAGATATACAAGGCATCATCAGTCAAGGTGCCAGCAGGATCCGCCGAGGCAATGGTATCCAGTGCCTGCAATGCCGCTTCCATATCGCCTGCATCACGCAAGGATAACGCCCGTAGAAAAACCGGCAGTGATTGGCCAGCGTCAGAGGATTCCTGCAATACGGCAATTCGCGTCTGCACCGACGCCATCTCGGTAAATGCCGGGTAGCGCCTTTGCAATTGACGCAAACTGGCTAATGCAGCGCTGTACTCCTGTTGTTCAATCTGTTCCAGCGCAGCCTCATAGGCCAGCGCAGCCTGCCCGTCATCGTTGGCTGCCTGTACGCCAGAACCAGGCATGATCAGCATGATTCCCACTATCGAGGCAAACAGATTCCCCTTGCAGCCAACAGCGAAGTCTTTTAATGGCGCGTAACAATCCATGATCACAGCCTACCGTTGCTGTTGGCCGGACTGATCATCACGAACGGACTCTTCATTCCTTGCCACAGGCCCGTCAAAGTAACTCAATACATCACGGCACTCGACCATGGCCTGGTGGACTTGTGCAGCATCCGGCGGCGGCTGATTTTCCAGCGTGTCGATCACTCTGGTCAGTGCCCGCGCCTCTCCGATCTTGCCTTGCACCTGCTCCATGGCACGATTCAGAGCTTCACATAACTCACTGAATTCTTTTGCATCGTTACTGCGCAGGCGAACATCCAGATTACCATCACCAACCTCGTTCAAGGCTCGGCGAATGGCCAGGATCGGACTACCCAGACGCCGCAGTATGTACACAGCGATGGCTGTCGTGACCAAGCCATTGATCAGCAACATCACCAGAACCCACTTACCCAGCACATTACCCATATCGGGTACTGAATCTGCCATGGCTCGCATATCTTCCGATGCGAACAGCAGAGGCGCATTACCTGCGACCAGATTGCCGAGAAAGGTGTAATAGAACACACCGAGCACCAGAGTCGACTGCACGATGAAGAACAGGCTCAACAGGAAAACCCTGCGGATCTGACGCATCTGGAAATTCTTGTCGCGAATCAGCGACATTGGAAACCGAGCGTCAGAAGAACGTGCCATGGAACTACCCCTGTAAAACTCAGTGCATTGAGCGATACAGGGCAGAGCGGCTTTACGAGCGCTTACTTGACAGCTCGAAAGCTCTGGCAGACGCTTTCGAGCGACCTGCTCTTCGGGAGTGTGGAAGGCTTAACAGAATCAGCTTTGAGTGCGACGCTTCTGCACCGCTTCTGCCAACTGCTCCAGCAATGGCACTGTGTCATCCCAGCCCAGGCAGGCATCAGTCACGCTCTGCCCACGAACCAGCGGCTTGCTGTCCGGGTTCTGACTACCTTCGACCAGGTTGCTCTCGATCATGACGCCCATGATGCGATTATCGCCTGCGCTGACCTGAGCACAGATATCGCGACACACATAGCTTTGACGCTGAGGTAATTTGCGCGAATTGGCATGACTGCAATCAATCATGACGCGCTCTGGTAAACCTGCCTTGGCCAGCATCGCACCCGCATCATCGACACTTGCGGCGTCATAATTGGTGTGGGATTTACCGCCGCGCAGAATCAGATGGCAATCGTTATTGCCCGTCGTCTGAACAATGGCAGAGTTGCCCTCTTTGGTGACTGAAAGAAAGTTGTGGGCACCTCGAGCAGCGCCAATAGCGTCAACAGCGATCTGCATGCTGCCAGCCGTGCCGTTCTTGAAACCTACCGGGCAAGACAAACCCGAGGCCAGCTCACGATGTCCCTGGCTTTCCGTGGTCCGAGCGCCAATAGCGCCCCAACCAACAAGATCAGCAATGTATTGTGGACTGATCAGGTCGAGATACTCGACACCCGCTGGCAGACCCATCTCATTGATACCGCTCAACAGACGGCGTGCGATTTCCAGCCCTTCATTGATCTTGAAGGTGTTGTCCATGGTTGGATCGTTGATCAGCCCCTTCCAACCCACTGTGGTTCGGGGTTTTTCGAAATAGACTCGCATGACGATGCTCAGATCAGCAGCTAGCGAACGCTGAATAACGGCCAGCTTTTCAGCATATTCAAGAGCGGCTTCAGGATCGTGTATCGAGCAAGGCCCGACAACAACGACCATACGATCGTCACTACCCTTCAATATATCGCGAACATCGCTGCGGCAACGCGTGACAGTCTGCGCAGCTGTGTCACTCACGGGAAGCAGGTTGATCAGCTCCATCGGAGCACGCAGTTCACGCATTCCGGAGATGCGCAGATCGTCTGTATTAGTAGTCATGGGATATTACCTGAATAGAAATCGTTTCAAATGCCGTGGAACTGCCAAAGGGTCGTGACCTAGACCGGGACAGGCTTGATGGCACTCGCTATACGCTCGATTATCTCATTGATGCGAGCATGCCGTATTTTCATCGAAGCACGGTTGACGATCAGTCGCGAGGTGATGTCACAGATGTGTTCGAGAGGCACCAGACCATTGGCCCGCAAGGTGGAACCCGTATCCACCACATCGACAATCAATTCACTCAAGCCAACCAAAGGCGCCAGCTCCATCGAACCATATAGCTTGATGATTTCTACCTGACGTCCCTTGCCGGCGAAATGACGACGCGCGCAATCGGTGAACTTCGTGGCCACCCGGAAGCGACGATTCGAGTCCAGATCGGTGTCCGGAAAGCCTGCGACCATCAGCTTGCAACGGGCTATCTGCAGATCCAGTGGTTCAAGCACACCCTCTGCCCCGTGCTCCATGAGTACATCCTTGCCCACCACGCCCAGGTCAGCACCACCGTGCTGCACATAGGTCGGCACATCACTGGCGCGCACGATGAGAAACTCAACGTCAGGCTCGCTGCTGGGCAATATCAGCTTGCGCGATTTTTCCGGATCTTCAGAAGGCCGGATACCGGCAGCTTCGAATAGCGGCATGGTTTCATCGAAGATGCGACCCTTGGACAGAGCTATACGTAATCGGCGATTCGAATCGGTTTTCATTTGTCTGGTACTCGCCGGATTTCGGCCCCCAATTGGAGAAATTTCTCTTCGATGCGCTCGTAGCCACGATCAATATGATAGACGCGCCGTACCGTGGTTTCGCCATCGGCCACTAGTGCTGCCAGTATGAGACTGGCCGAGGCTCGTAAATCGGTTGCCATGACCGGTGCCCCACGCAGACGCTCAACACCGCGAATGGTCACTGAGCGGCCATCAACAGTCATGTCCGCTCCCATACGTTGCAGTTCGTTGATATGCATGAAACGGTTTTCAAAGACTGTTTCGGTCACCTTGGCTGTACCCTCTGCAAGCGCATTGAGCACGCAGAACTGGGCCTGCATATCAGTGGGAAAATCTGGATAAGGTGCGGTCGTTATGCTCACAGAGCGCGGTCGCTTGCCATGCATGTCAAGTTCGATCCAGTCATCACCGGTAGTAATGTCTGCTCCACATTCGGTGAGCTTATCCAGCACCGCTGTCAGAATGCCCGGGACTGTGTTCAGCACACGAATCTTGCCGCGAGTCACTGCGGCCCCCACCAGAAAGGTACCGGTCTCGATCCGGTCGGGAACCACGCTGTACTCACAACCCTGCAATTCTTCAACACCTTCAATCGTGATGGTGCTGGTGCCAGCTCCGCTGATTTTTGCGCCCATGGCAATAAGATAATTGGCCAGATCGACTACTTCGGGTTCACGTGCCGCATTTTCGAGCACTGTCGTACCTTGCGCCAGGGTCGCCGCCATCAGCAGGTTCTCAGTGCCGGTGACTGTCACGACCTCAAAGGCGATTGTCGCCCCCTTCAATCGGCTGGCTTTCGCTGTGATATAGCCCCCATCAATGGAGATCTCAGCACCCAGTGCACGCAAGCCATCTATATGCAGATTGACCGGACGAGCGCCGATAGCGCAGCCCCCGGGCAATGAGACAACAGCCTCGCCATAACGGGCCACCAGCGGCCCCAGCACCAGGATGGAGGCACGCATGGTGCTCACCAGCTCGTAGGCTGCGGTGTAATTGTTGATGGGGCGAGGATCGACATCAACCCGCATATTGTCACCCATCGTGATCTCACACCCCATCCGTGCCAGCAGGGACATGGTCGTGGTGACATCGTTCAGATGCGGCACATTACTGAGACTGGAAGTCGTGCTTCCCAACAGTGTCGCGGCCAATATGGGCAAAACTGCATTCTTGGCGCCGGAAATACGTACTTCACCCGACAACGGCGGGCTGCTTTCTATCAGTAGTTTGTCCATCAATCTTCATCAGTGCCGGAAGGAGACTTTCCTGCACGATGACAGGACTGGCTAGATGTTGATTATATCAGGACCACGCTTGCGGAAATGCCTGCTGGAAAGACAAAGCCTGTAACGATCATGATGAATCATGACCGTTTTGACCTGTTCTGGCATTTCCCAAGGCAGTGAATTCGGGCATATAGCCCAAATCACACGCCAGATCAGGCGATTATTTCTTCAACCTGACAGACCCTGGCTAACTGCTGGATTCCTTCGGGCACCTGATTGAAAGTTACCTGGTGTCCCGCGCGTCGGGCGAGCCCCTTGAGCTCGACCATCAATGCCAAAGCAGCACTATTACAACTCGCCACGTTCTCGAAACTGATTTGCAGTTGCTCGCTGGCGCCCACCATGGCTCCCAATCGATCCAGAGCTTCTTTGGCAGTAGTAAAATCCAGATCGCCCGAAACCTTGCAGAGCTCGTCGGTCTGCTCTACCGCAAAAGCAACCTTCTTCACTTTGCGTTCCGATCCTTGAGCGTCTTTATGAGCCCATCAATTCCACCTTTGCCGATCTCGCTCGTGAAAGCTGTTCGGTAGTTCGTTACCAGACTGATGTTATTGACTTCGATGTCATAGATCGTCCAACCACCCTTTTCACGCAATTTATAGACAACCGGCACATCGCTACCGCCGGATTGAGTGAAGGTTGAGCGAACCACAGCACGATCTTCTCGTTCTTCTGGTCGGAAAGGATCAAAAGTGATGGTTTCACCGCTGTATTGGGTCAAGGCACCGGTATAGGTATTCAGCAGCAAAGTTTCGAATTCTTCAACCAATTCAACTTGCTGTGACTCATCGGCCCTGCGCCAGAATTTACCGACAGCCAGTTTGGTCATGGTATCGAAATCCAGGTGAGGAACGATCAGCTCGTCTACCTTGCTTTGCAGATAGTCCGGATCGGACTCGATCTTGTCGCCATCGTTCTTCAAAACATCAAGCATGGAGGTAATGGAGGATTCCACCATTTCCTGAGCAGGATGGTCCGCCGCAAACGTGGCCATGCTGGCAACACTCAGAATGAGTGACGTCAGTACCACTTGAATCTTTTTAAACATGCCTGGGTTCTTCCTTAAATTTTGAGTAATGGCGGTGTCTTTCCAGACTAGCTTCCACCAGAACGGCTGAACAGCACCTGACCGATAAGCCTTTCCAAGACAATTGCCGATTGTGTGAGCGTAATTTCATCGGTGTTTTGCAACATGTCAATTTCTGCGCCCGGATCCAGCCCGATGTACTGCTCGCCCAGCAAACCTGCTGTATAGATGCTAGCGGTCGTATCGGTCGGAAAAGTGTCGCTGAATTTCTCGTCTATGCTCAGACTCACACTAGCTTCGAAGGTTTCAGCGTCATAAGTGATTTTCGTCACCTCTCCGACCTTCACACCACTGGCGGCAACGGAAGCCCTGGGCTTGAGCCCACCGACGTTCTCGAATTTGGCGACCAGTGTGTAGCCTTCACTACTGGAAAAACTGGTGAGGTTACTTATTTTGGTGGCCAGTACGAAAATGGCTCCAAAAAACAGGAGCATGAATACCCCTACCATTACCTCGATTGCACGTGAATTCATTGAAAATCTCTTGAATTTGACTAGAACATGACTGCTGTGAGCAGGAAGTCCAGGCCGAGAATAGCCAGGGACGAATAAACTACCGTTCGGGTAGTTGCACTACTGACGCCCTCGGAGGTCGGAATGCAATCCGCGCCTTCGAAGATGGCTATCCAGGACACTACAAAACCGAAAACCAGACCTTTTATCAGGCCGTTACCGACATCACTGGTAAAACTGGTCGCAGATTGCATCTGTGACCAGAAGGCACTGGCATCAATACCCAGTACTTCCACGCCCACCAGATGCCCACCCATGACGCCTACGGCACTGAACATGGCGGCCAGCATGGGCAATGCAATGAAGCCTGCCAGAAAGCGAGGAGCAAAAACACGCTTGTAAGGATCAACCGCCATCATTTCCAGCCCGGAGAGCTGTTCGGTTGCCTTCATCAATCCGATTTCGGCGGTCATCGCAGAGCCTGCCCTACCGGCGAACAGCAAACCTGTTACAACCGGACCGAGCTCACGTACCAGAGTCAGTGCAACCAACGTACCTACGCGGTTCTCCTGGCCAAAATCAATGAGTGTGTTGTAGGCCTGAAGTGCCAGCACCATGCCAACGAAAAGACCTGACACGAGCACGATAGACAGGGTCATCACCCCATTGGCATGCAGTTGCTTGACCAGTAGCGAGGGGCGTTTGAGAAGAGAAAACAGCGCACCCAGCATGTGCACCAGGAACACGGTTGCGCGTCCCAGCCGCTCGACTTTGTTGATCCAGCCGCGCCCGAATCGTTGCAGAAAATCGATCATCGCGCCGCCTCAGCCTGCGGTTTTGCAGCTGTTGCCGGCAATTCCCCCAGAAGTTCACTTGCATAATCGGGCGCCGGCGCCTGGAACGGGACAGGCCCGTCTGGCTTGCCGTGTAAAAACTGCTGGACCCACTCTGACTCGGAAGATTCCAGCTGAGCCGGAGAGCCGGCTTCCACCACCACACCGTCGGAGATAATGACCGCGTAGTCGGAAATGGACAAAGCCTCTTTCAAATCGTGCGAGACCATGAGACTGGTCAAGCCCAGTGCTGAATTGACTGTTTTGATGAGTTCCAGCAATACGCCCATGGATATGGGGTCCTGCCCGGTAAACGGCTCGTCATACATGATCATCATAGGGTCAAAAACCAGCGCTCTTGCCAATGCAGCGCGCCGTGCCATACCACCTGACAATTCGGCTGGCGACAGATCTTTCGCACCACGCAGACCAACCGCATGCAAACGCATGAGCACCAGATGTGAAATCAGGGATTCTGGCAGATCGGTATGTTCTCGCAACGGATAAGCCACGTTTTCAAAAACACTCAGATCAGTCAGCAAGGCGCCTGACTGGAACAGCATGCCAAGCCGCTTGCGCAACTCGTACAGCTCGGAGCGCTTGAGCTTTCCGACATTGAGCCCGTCAACCGTGATTGAGCCTTGTTCGGCTTTCAACTGGCCACCGATCATCTTCAGAAGCGTGGTCTTGCCTGTGCCGCTCGGTCCCAGAATAGTGGTTACCTTGCCGCGCGGCACATCCAGGTTCAAACCACGGAAGATATGCTTGCTACCTCGGGAGAAGTGCAAGTCACGAATCTGGACAAGCGTCGGTCCATCGTCAGACATGTTGATTGAGGTACTCAAGTGCAATCGAATCGGGGGGAGTGTACCAGCTTGCCTGTCATACCCTGTCGGACATAACCATGTACGAATAGCAACAAATGGGCAGTCTCTCGCCAGCTGACCTCGTTACCTTGTCCGTTCATTCGTTACCTCGTCCGTTCATCCAGTGTCAGCTACAATGATCATGGAATCCCCGTCACTGATGTCAAACACTACAGTCCAATGGCAAAGCCAATACCCAGAAAGTTATTCCTGCTTGTCACGTTACTCGCACTGTATTTGACAGGTTGTGCCAGTAACCCGCCCACTGGGCCCGTTTACGACCCGTTCGAGAACGCAAACCGCAAGATTTATGCGTTCAATACTGCTGTCGATAATGCAGTTCTCAAGCCAGTCGCCAAAGGCTACCGATTCATATTGCCCGACTTCGTAGAGGTGGGGGTCAATAACTTCTTTAGCAACCTTGACGATATCAATGTCATTGTTAACGGCCTCTTGCAAGGCAAATTCAAACAGGCAGGCAGCGATACCGGCCGGTTTCTCTACAATAGTACAGCAGGCATCTTGGGGCTCATCGATTTCAGCACCCGTGCCGGCATGGTCAAGCACAACGAGTCATTCGGCCAGACCCTGGGCGTCTGGGGTATTGGTGAAGGCCCCTATCTGATGCTGCCATTCCTGGGCCCTGCCAACGGCCGCTCCAGCACGGGCCTGGTTGTCGAAACGTTTACAACCAATGTCGATCCGTACCTGACGGATAACTCAGATGCCCTGATCGGGTTGACAGCACTGGAACTTATTGCTCTGCGTGCACGCCTGCTGGCGGCCGGCCAGTTTCTCGATAATGCCATTGACCCTTATCAGACGCTGCGAGATTTCTGGGTCCAGCAACATCGTTCAGCAACCTGGGAAGGCACGCGCGAAGTACGTATCGGCAGCGCATATGACAACGATGATTTCGACGATCTGGATCAATTGGACGAACTCGATGAGCTGGATGAACTGGACCGGCTCGATGCTCCGGGCGGTAGCGATGAGCTGGACGAACTTGACGAGCTGGATCGACTCGATGCACTGGACAATGCCACCAAGCCGGACGAACTGGACGAACTGGATCGACTCGATGCACTGGACAATGCCACCAAACCAGACGAGCTTGATGAGCTGGACCGACTGGATGCGCTGGATAAACAGAGCCAGCCCGATGAACTGGATGCCGTAGACTAGAAGAGTCATATTGCGCCCCCGATAACTCAGACTAGCCGATGCCCACCAACCCTGATTCCCTACTCAGCCTCGGCCGCTCCGTCATCCGTGTCGAAGCGGCGGCTATTGCACAACTAGAATCACGAATCGACCAGAATTTTGTGCGTGCCTGCGAATTACTGATCGCCTGCAAAGGACGAATCGTGGTCTGCGGCATTGGCAAGTCAGGGCATATAGGTGCCAAGCTGGCAGCCACTCTGGCCAGCACAGGCAGTCCGGCATTTTTCGTTCATGCAGCAGAAGCCAGTCATGGCGATCTGGGCATGTTTCGCAGTGATGATGTTGTCATTGCCATCTCCTATTCAGGAGGCTCATCAGAATTATTGATACTGACACCGGGTATCAGACGCATGGGTATTCCCCTGATCAGTCTCTGTGGAGAACCTGATTCACCGCTGGCACAGGCTTCAGATATTGTCCTGAATACGCACGTGGAGCGCGAAGCTTGCCCCTTGGGCCTGACACCCACCGCCAGCACCACAGCCTCACTGGCTTTCGGTGACGCTCTGGCCATCGCACTACTCGGTGCACGCGGATTTACCGAGGAAGACTTTGCACGCTCACACCCCGGCGGACGACTGGGACGTCGCTTGTTGATTCAGGTAGCCGACGTGATGACACAAGGCGCAGCCTGCCCGCGCAGTCTTGATACAGCCTCATTGCGGGATGCTGTGGCAGAAATCACATCAAAGGGGCTGGGAATGGTGGCTTTGACCAATGATAACGATGAGCTCACGGGGGTTTTTACCGATGGAGATTTGCGTCGCACTTTTGATCGGGATGTCGATATCCGCAACCTGACTGTCAGCTCCATCATGACCCACAATCCGGCCACCATCACCCGCGAAGAAATGGCTTTCAATGCGGTGACACGCATGCAGGAACTACGCATCACATCATTACCCGTGGTTACCGACAACAAGCTTGAAGGTGTCGTGACCATGCACGCCCTACTGGCTGCCGGGGTCGTCTGAATCACACATGTTCTCCACTCTGCTTTCACGTTACTGGCTGCTGATCCCAATATTGATACTGGTCGTCGTGGTTGTCGATCTTATCGAGGAAGCGCCCGAAATCTTCAATGTCGAAGAAACCATCAACATGCGCGAGACCCGCTCGGACTACTACATGGCCGACTTTCGCTCGCGCAAATATGACAAACAGGGACAGATCGAATATACGATTCGGGGTGAGACACTGGCGCACTACCCGGATAATGATCGATCCGAAATAACGGCGCCGCGAGTCGAGCTGAATCGTGAAGGTGCTCAGTGGCAGATTCAATCCGATAGCGGCACTTTTGACACCTCCCCAGACCTGTTCACCCTGCACGGCGATGTTATTGTCAAACGATCTGCAGCGGACTACGACCCGATCACCATACGTACCAGCACCTTGACGGTAGCCACCGAGTCCAATGAGGTCAGCACCGATGCCGTCATCGAAATCAGTGCGCCGGCCTGGCGTCTGCAGGCGACGGGCCTGAAATCAGCCATTGATCAAGGTAAGCTCTCCCTGCTTTCCGAAGTCACCGGACGCTACGAGGTACCTGGCCCGTGAAACCTGAACATGAAAACCAAAAACAGACTTCCTCGCAATCAAGGTCATCTTTCATGAGCAGGCTGCTCCTGAGCACGCTGCTATGCATCTACGCAGCGCTACTCAATCCGGCTCTGGCACGCGAAAATGATCTTGCCCAGCCAATCGAAGTACAGGCAGACAAGTCTGAATTCGACGAAGTGGCCGGCACCCAGACTCTCACTGGAAATGTCGAAATTACTCAGGGAAGCATGCGTATAACCGCTGACCACATTGCCATTTTATTGAAAAACAATGCCTTGAGCACGATTACCGGCAACGGCTCACCCATCCGCTTCGAACAAGAGAACGAGGCCGGCGAACTGATGAGTGGCCAGGCAGAGCGTATTTCCTACGATGCTCTGGCAGGTGTACTGACACTCGAAGGCAGTGCAACCTTGAGCCAGCCGAAACAGGAACTGGTCAGCGAACGCATCACCTTTAACGCCAGAACACAGAAGGTCAGCGCAGAGGGTGGCCCCAAATCGGGCCGCGTCAGCATTCAGATTCAGCCACCCACGAGCGCTGACGAGTGACACTTCCAACTGACATGACAGAGACGCCGGTGCGACGCACACTGGCTGCCAATGAGCTCTTCAAAGCCTACAAGAAGCGCCGCATCCTTGAAGGGGTGTCCCTGTCGGTCAACAGTGGCGACGTTGTCGGCCTGCTCGGCCCCAATGGTGCCGGCAAGACCACCTGCTTCTACATGGTTGTGGGACTGGTCAAACCGGACCAGGGAAGCATTATTCTGGATGGTGAGGACATCACCGAATTTCCGATGCACGCCAGAGCCCGCAAGGGTGTGGGTTATCTGCCACAGGAAGCTTCGGTTTTCCGCCAACTGACCGTCAGTCAGAACATCCTGGCAATACTTGAAACCCGCAAGGAGCTCAACCGGGAAGATCGGCAGGATCGCCTTGAAGCACTGCTCGAAGAACTGCAGATCTCACACATCAGGGACAGCCTGGGAATCAGCCTGTCTGGCGGCGAACGACGTCGCGTGGAAATAGCCCGGGCACTTTCAGCCGATCCCGGATTCATATTGCTGGACGAACCCTTTGCCGGTGTCGACCCCATCTCGATTCTCGACATTCAACGCATTATTACGCACCTCAAGGAGCGCAACATCGGCGTACTTATTACCGATCATAATGTCCGCGAAACTCTGGGTATCTGTGACCGCGCCTATATCCTGAGCCACGGCAAGCTGATTGCCGAAGGCAGTCCGGCGGATGTTCTCGCCAATGAAGAAGTACGTACCGTCTATCTGGGTGACAACTTCAAAATCTGATAACGCTGTTGAACCTGCTGGTGGTAATAACCAATGCAGCCCTCAAAAATCAGGCAACAGTTGCCTGATGTAACCGCCGATATCCAGCTGTAATTGTGATTGAATTTACTGTGAAAATAATTATTTCCAGTTTGTAACTAAAGTTTTTAACGCAATGGTCGAATGCGGCGGGATTATTGCGTCTATCCAAGGCTCGGTGGCAGTTTTATATCTGTCAAAGACCGCAATCAACCGGACACCCACGATGAAACAGTCACTGCAAATCAAGATGGGCCAGTCGTTGGCCATGACGCCACAACTGCAGCAGGCAATCAAGCTCCTGCAATTGTCGACACTTGAACTGCAGACTGAAATTCAGACCGCTCTCGACAGCAATCCCATGCTCGAGATGCAAGATGACGAAGGCGCTGAGCCCCGCGAGGCCGACCTGGCCAACGAATCACGCGAAACGCGCGAAGCCAATCGAGAAGCTGAAACGGCGGCGGCCGAGCAGAAGCAATCAGCCACAGAGGTTGAACTGGCAGGTGAAAGCTCACAGGGCCAGGACGACACCATCATGCCCGAAGACCTGCCCGTTGATAGTGTCTGGGATGATGTTTATGACTCAGCCTCCCCCTCCAGCACAGGCACCTCTGGCAGCGACGGTGAATCGCGCGACTTCACCGAATTCCACAATGCCGGAATTGCCAGCATTCAGGACCACCTCAACGAACAGATCCGCTTCGCCCCACTATCCGAAAGAGATCAGGAAATTGCCGAGACCATTATCGATGCTATCGATAATAACGGTTACCTGATAGACGATGTCGACATCCTGATTGACGGTTTGAACCGCGACATCATTGATGAAGACCTGATGTTCATCGCAGATGAGTTTGAAACCGTGTTGCATCTTGTGCAGCACCTGGACCCACCCGGTTGCGGTGCTCGTGATGCCAGTGAGTGCATGACCATCCAACTGATGCAACTGCCTGAATCCATTATCAGAACCAATGCTCTGGGCATTGTCAAAGACCATCTGGAGCTATTGGCAGCACACGATTTTGCACGCCTGCGCCGCCTGTTCAAGGTAAACGAGGAGCAACTGCAAGAGGCCATCGCCCTGATTCGCAGCCTCAACCCTCGCCCCGGCCGGCAGCTGGTCAATGATCACGATCAATATATCGTGCCTGATGTTTTCGTCAAGAAAGTCAAAGGCGTCTGGCGTGTTGAACTAAATCCTGACATTGCCCCCAAACTGGGTATCAACGCCCTCTATGCCGGTATGGTCAAACGTGCTGATAAAAGTGACGATAACAACTTCATGCGGAACCATCTGCAGGAAGCGCGCTGGTTCATCAAGAGCCTGCAAAGCCGCAACGAGACGCTGATTCGTGTGGCCACCGCTATCGTCGAGCGTCAGCGCAGCTTTCTGGAATACGGCGACGAGGCCATGAAACCGCTGGTCTTGCGCGATATTGCCGAACAACTGAGCCTGCACGAGTCCACCATCTCACGCGTTACCACCCACAAATACATTCATACACCACGCGGTATTTTTGAATTCAAGTATTTTTTCTCAAGTCACGTCTCCACCGCCAACGGCGGCGAATGCTCGGCAACCGCCATACGCGCCATGATCAAGAAGTTCATCGCCGCGGAGGACGCTACGAAACCGTTATCTGACAGTAAGATTGCCAGTACGTTAGTCGCAGAGGGAATACAGGTTGCGCGTCGCACCGTTGCCAAGTATCGTGAATCCATGGCAATTCCGCCATCAAATGAGCGTAAACGTTTGAACTGAAAGATTTTATGACTCTACAGCACCCTTTGCCAAAAAGCCTTTCAAACACCACTCCGAAGCAAGTCGACCCGGGGTTAAGTGGGGCATTGGGGTTGCCGACATCTGTCTATATGTTCGTATGGGGCCGGCAACGGTCCTGACATTCCGCGAGGTCCTTGCGGACTCTCGCATTCCAAAGTTGAACCCTTTGTTGAACACCAGGAGATGCCCATGAACTTAACCGTAACCGGTCACCACGTTGATGTCACCAGCTCGATGCGCAACTATGTGAATGACAAGATGGAACGCCTCCAGCGCCACTCTGACAACCTCTTCGGGGTCCACGTGATTCTTACCGTGGAGAAGAGCCGACAGAAAGCTGAGGCCACCATCAAGGTTTCTGGCACCCAGCTGTACGCAGATACCACCGAGCCGGATATGTACGCAGCTATTGATCTGTTGACGGACAAACTGGACAGACAGCTGATTCGGCACAAGGAAAAAATGAAGACTCACCGACGCACGGGTGACACCGCAATCCCTGAATAATCCATCCGACGCTTTTAATCCGATCTGCGAGAGCGCACAATAGCGCTTTCGCAATCACTCAAAGCTCCTGTAACAGTGCAAACTGCAGGATCTCTGAGACAAAAAGTGTGGCCAAACTTTTACACCATGGATTTATCCGATCTGCTCGAACCCGAGCGTATACGTTGTCAGTGCGAGATCCAGAGCAAAAAGCGCACTTTGCAGACACTGGCAGAGCTGTTGGGCGAATCACTCAGAGCAAAGAGCGCGAGTGATGCCGAAGCCCTAGCCGACAACGACACCAACGAAAGCAAATCTGGCACCCGCAAGGTCAGGTTGTCACGCAAACAAAGCAGCAAAAACGAGGGTGAACCAGAAACCCTCAGTGACATGCAGATACTCGACGCACTGATCAGCCGCGAACGGCTTGGCAGTACCGGTCTGGGCCACGGCGTTGCCCTCCCCCACAGCCGACTCAGCAATATTCAGGAACCTATAGCCGCGCTTGTGACCCTCAACCAGGGCGTTGACTATGAGTCCGCTGATGGTCAGCCTGTCGATCTGGTACTGGGCCTGCTGGTCCCTGAACACTGCAACGATGAACACTTGAAGATTCTGGCTCAACTGGCGCGCCGCTTCAGCGATGAGGCACTACGCACCTCTCTGCGCGGGTTTGTCGAGCCAAATAACCTCTACGCACACCTGGCCTCTCTGCCACCTACAACAGACTGATGTCATCACGACAACTGACCGTTGGTGAAGCGGTACAGGCACTTGGCAAGGATCTGGATCTGAGCTGGGCGGCCGGTCACGATGCAAGCTCGCGCATGCTGACACGCGACCTGGCCCCCGGAGAACGTCCGCGACTGCTCGGGCCGCTGAATTTCAACAGTCCCAACCGAATCCAGCTTCTGGGCGCGGCTGAAGTGCGGCTGTTCAACGAAACCTCGGTGCTGGATACCTCACGCTTCGAGTATTCCTTGCCCAATACCTGCGACATGATCGTGATTTCCGATTCTCTGCCTGCGCCGCCGAGCATCATTGAGCTGGCTGAGCGCGAACGCATCGCCTTGATACGCTCGACAGCGGATTACAGTCAATTACACAGCCGCATGCGGTTTTTGCTGACGCAACTGCTGGCTGAGCGCGAAATCATTCATGGCGTGATGATGGACGTTCATGGCACCGGGGTCCTTATCACCGGAAATGCCAGCGTCGGCAAAAGTGAACTGGCTCTGGAGCTCATCAGCCGTGGCCATATACTGGTCGCCGACGATGCCCCTGAATTCACCCGTATAGCACCCGGCACTCTGGAATGCCAATGTCCGCCACTGCTGCAGGATTTTCTGGAAGTGCGCGGTCTTGGCGTCCTCAACATTGCCCTGATGTACGGTGATGCACACACTCGGGCCCGGAAGATCCTGCGATGCATCGTGCATCTGCAACCGGTCAGTGGCGAGGATTTCAACAAGGATCTGGCGGCCATCGCCGGAGATCGCATTGGAGAACCGACCGGAACTCGTCTGGTACTGGGCGTCAAGGTCCCCAAACGCACTATTCCAGTGGCACCGGGACGTAACATGGCGGTCCTGGTCGAAGCTGCGATCCGAGATCAGATTCTGCGTGCAGGCGGTTATAGTGCATCCAGAGACTTGGTCAGCAAGCAGGAGCGGGCACTCGCCCTGGCCTCCCGGCAATACAGACTGCGCCCCAGCGCACCACTTCCCCCAAAATCAGGTACCGACGTTACCTCTGACAAGGAGACACCTCAATGACGCGTCTGACGATAGTCACAGGCCTGTCGGGCTCAGGAAAAAGCGTCGCACTCCATACTCTGGAGGATGAAGGTTTTTTCTGTATCGACAATCTACCGTCCTTTTTACTGACCGAATTCATCGACAAGCTGCTGGCCAGTGGCTCTGAGCTTTACTCCAAACTGGCTATTGGCGTCGACATGCGCAGTGAGCGCGCATCAGCCGACAACCTGCTGAAGCTGCTCAAGGAGCTGCGTGCCAGGCAAGATGCCGAAGTTGAAGTCCTGTTTCTGGATACCGATCGCACTCGTCTGGTCACCCGTTTTTCTGAAACTCGCCGCAAGCACCCACTGAGCAGTCAGGATTTACCACTGATCAGCGCGATTGACGAAGAGGCACGCCTGCTGGAACCGGTCAAGGACGATGCTGAGCTCGTCATCGACACCTCAGCTCTGAATTTGCATGAGCTGCGCAATCTCATCCGCACCTATATATTGGGCAAGACCCAAGTCGGCCTGGCCCTGACTTTCCAATCCTTCGGGTTCAAACATGGCACGCCAGCCAGCACCGACTTCATGTTTGATGTGCGTTGCCTGCCCAATCCTCACTGGGAACCGGACTTGCGCCGTTTCACTGGCCGTGAGAAACCCATCATCAAGTTTCTTCAGGAACAACCAGATGTAGAGGATATGTTCACTGAAATTCGCAACTATCTGCAACGCTGGTTGCCACTGTTTGAAGCAGAAAACCGTGCCTATCTGACCGTTTCGGTCGGATGTACCGGTGGTCGCCACCGCTCGGTCTATCTGGTTGATCGACTGGCCGATCATTTTGCACAGGAACGCAACAACGTCTCCAGACGGCACCGGGAATTATGATTCAGCAAGAACTCGAGATCGTCAACAAACTGGGCCTGCATGCGCGAGCGGCAGCCAAGCTGGTCAAACTATCATCATCTTTCTCTGCCAGCATAGACATCGAAAAAGAAGGCCAGCGCGTCAATAGCAAAAGCATCATGGGCGTCATGATGCTGGCCGCCAGTTTTGGCTCTAATGTAACCGTCTCCGCCGACGGCGACGATGAACAGGAGGCATTGGCGGCTGTCGTCGATTTGATCAATCGTCGCTTTGACGAAGAGGAGTAGCCCATGAGTCTGATGTTCAACGGCATTGGCGTCTCCCGTGGCACTGCCATCGGACAAGCTTATCTGCTGCGTCGAAATCAGATTGATGTAGCGTCCCGCACCCTGCAGAAAGATACCATTCCGGCGGAAGTGCGACGATTCAAACGCGCCGTCAAGATGGCACGCGCACAGTTGCTGACAGCTCGCGACAATATTCCCAAGGATGCTCCCAGCGACGTCAGCTCGTTTCTGGAGACACATATACTCATGCTGGACGACGCGGTGTTGTCGCAGCGCCCCGTCGAGATCATCAAGACGGAAATGATCAACGCCGAAGCGGCATTGCAGCAACAACGCGAAGAGCTCATCAAAGTGTTTGGCTCAATGGATGACAGCTACCTGGCGACTCGTATCGATGATGTCAACCATGTCATCGACTCTGTTCTGCGTGCCCTGGATGGCGGCACCGAACACGTTCTGGGCTCCGAGCAGTGGAAAGGCCAGATCATCGTCGCTGATGACCTGACGCCTGCCGACACTGTGACGATGCAGCATCATGGCGTTGCCGGCTTTGTCACTGAAACCGGAGGGCAACTGTCTCATACCGCCATTCTTGCCCGTAGTCTTGGCATTCCGGCGATTGTTGGCGTACCCAACATCCGCCGCTATATCAAGACCGGCGAGGTAATAACTCTGGATGGGCGCCTGGGCATGGTACTGGCCGAGCCTACCGAGGAGATGTTGACAGACTTTCGCCGTCAGCAGAAAGACAATCGTCTGCGGTTGCGCGAGCTGGCAAAATTGCTCGATACCGAGGCGATTACTACGGATGGCGTCAAGATCAGGCTCTCCGCCAATATCGAAATAGAAGAAGATCTGAAGGCTCTGAAACGCGTCAATGCTGACGGCGTCGGTCTGTACAGAACCGAGTTTCTGTACATGAATCGGGAAACCGTACCGAGTGAGCAGGATCATTTCAAGGTTTACACCAAGGTTGTTCGAGCGCTGAAAGGTGCCCCGCTGACCATCCGCACGGCTGATCTGGGTGCTGACAAACAGGCGACCGGTCAACTGGCCAGTCGCACCCGGCCACAGGCGCACAACCCCGCCATGGGTCTGCGAGGAATCCGTCTTTGCCTCAGCGACACCTCGCTGTTCATTCCGCAATTGCGCGCCATTCTCCGAGCATCGGCACGCGGTCCCATCAAGATGCTGCTACCGATGTTGACGACGGTGGCTGAAATCAAGCAATGCCTGAAGCTGGTCGAGCAGGTCAAACAGTCGCTGCGTGAAGAAAACATCGAATTTGACGAAAAGATGCCTATTGGCGGCATGATAGAAGTCCCGGCAGCGGCTATAGAGGCCGAACGATTTGCCAAGCACCTGGACTTTCTGTCCATTGGCACCAACGATCTGATTCAGTACACGCTCGCCATCGATCGTATCGATGATCAGGTCGATTATCTCTATGACCCTCTGCATCCGGCCGTACTGACGCTGATAAAAATGACCATTGATGCGGGGCTGAAAAGCGGCATTCCCGTGGCCATGTGTGGCGAGATGGCTGGAGATGCCAGATTCGTGCGTTTACTGCTGGGCCTGGGCCTGACCGAATTCAGCATGCCGCCCAATCTGATTCTGGAAACCAAGCGTAACCTCATCACCTGCCGTCGTGCCACACTGAAGAAACAGGTCTCAACTATGCTTGCGGCACATACCTGTGAAGAACGTCAGGTCCTGCTGGACAAAATCAACGCCTCGGCACCCGAAAACTGATCGGCGACCCTCTCTCGCTTTCGCTTACCTAATGCCCTTTATGGGCAAGACTGACGCCTGATGGAACCTGAAGTCGAACAGAAACAATCCAGAACACTGGCAGAGAGCATCAGCGAGGGCTCAGTGTCAGCCGCCCGCAAGATCATGCTGGCCATGCATCCAGCAGAGATAGCTGATGCGCTGGAATCATTGCCCCCCGTACAACGCCGTGTACTCTGGAATATCAGCGATCCGGAAATCGATGGCGAAATCCTCATGGAAGTGGGCGATGAGGTTCGAGAGAGCCTGGTTCGCGACATGGACCTGGAGGAACTGGTCGCAGCCACCGAGCAGCTGGACCTGGATGATCTGGCCGATTTCGTCCAGTCCCTGCCCGAGCAACTCACCGCCGAAGTGCTCGCCGGTATGGGCCGACAGGATCGCGAACGCCTCGAACAAGTACTGGCGTTTCCGGAGGACAGTGCCGGCGGCCTGATGAACATGGATGTCATCACTGTGCGTGGCGATGTGACGCTGGACGTCGTACTCAGATACCTGCGCCGTCGTGGCGAGATGCCCAAACAGACTGACCGGCTCTGGGTCGTCGACCGCTACGGCCGCTATCTGGGTGAATTGTCACTGCGCCTGTTATTGACTCACAGCACCGATACACTGGTCAGCGATATTTCCCTGCGCAGAATCGAACCCCTACTTGCCCACACCACCCAGCGAGAAGTTGCACGAACGTTCGAAGATTTTGACCTGGTGTCTGCACCCGTTGTCGATGACAACAATCGCCTGATTGGTCGTATCACCATCGATGATGTGGTCGACGTCATCCGGGAAGAGGCGGAACAGTCGGTCATGAGCATGGCCGGTCTGAACAAGGAGGACGATATATTCGCGCCTATCTTCAAAAGCAGTCGCAAACGCGCCCTGTGGCTTGGTGTAAACCTTCTGACGGCCCTGCTGGCCTCGTGGGTCATTGCCCAGTTCGAAGGCACACTGGAGCGAGTTGTCACACTCGCCGTGCTGATGAGCGTGGTTCCCAGCATGGGAGGCATCGCTGGCAGTCAGACGCTGACACTGGTCATACGTGGCCAGGCACTCAACCAGATAAACAAGAACAACCTGCGTGATCTACTGACACGTGAGGTCGCCATCGGCCTGCTCAACGGCGTGCTGTGGGCCGTGATCATGGCAGCACTGGTGTGGCTCTGGTTTGGCGACAAGCAGATTGGCATGATTATCGGTGCAGCCCTGATCGTGAATCTGGTCACAGCGGCCTACGCCGGAGCCATGCTACCCATGATCATGAAGCGGCTCGGAATTGATCCGGCACTGGCTGGCGGTGTTGCCCTGACAACGATAACGGACGTTGTCGGACTGGTGGCATTCCTGGGGCTGGCTACCTTGATTCTCTAGCCAGCCACGCAGTTTTATTAATGGTTGCGTACAACCTTCAACCCACTCAGACCACTACCACTGGCTATTTTCGCAAGCTTTTGTGTCTGTACATTGACGTACTCACTGGAGTCTTGCACCTGACGCAACAGATCGTAGGAATCGATCTTGAAACCCTGAAACATGAAGCTGGTTTCTTCCCAGGGACGATCCAGTTGATTGACATACATACCCAGCTCTAGCTGGTTGTGATGAATCCAGCGAGATTCGGTTACAACGCGAGTAGATACCGTGTCTGCATGGCGTAAAACACTTTGTCGATTCAGTTTCATCTTGCTGCTCCCGTGTCAGGCTAAGGCCTGATCTCGTGGTGGGGAAACCGGTGCTCACCGGCGCTGATTGGAAAGATAATCCGATCAGACTTGCTACGCCACTGCATTGACAGCATTCCGTGCAGCATCTCTCGTTCCATCATTCACTCTTGAACAAGATGTGACGCATCCATCGTTCCACTGAGGAGATGCGTTATTTGATTGACTCGGGAAGATGACAATACAGACTGATGACTACCGTGACCTAACCTCTCCAGGCGATCAATTGACCGACAAGTGTTAGCTGCCAATTACTTGACGAAACAACGGTCAAACAATAAATATATGCACTATATTTACTTATTTCACAAAAGTGACTGACGTTTGAAAAGTTGTCCACAGCTTGTACACCGAGTTTTCCCCAGAACTCGCTCGCAAACCACAAGATATAGTATCAAAACACTTATCCAGCCCAATATATAGTGGTTTTTGACGTTGACCGGGCACGATACCAGCGATACACTTCGCGACCGCTCTGGGTTGTCTGCGATTCATATTGCGGTAGCAATTCACGATGCATTTTCTACACTATATGTTGCGCATGGAAGCGCATCAGCACACACTATGTTGTGTTCACAAGGAATTTGAGTGCCAACTGAATTTACTTGCATGGCCTACCGATAGGGGGTCTGCAGACACTAGGAGACTCCCTACGAACATGAGCAATGTTGACGTTCTGTCGATCAAAGACACCCCTGCCAAGACAGCTTTGGCCAGATTGCCTCTGCAGGAAACCTCACTGGACATCTGGGACAAGAAATACCGTCTCAAGACCAAGGAAGGCGAGAATGTCGATCAGACCATCAATGACACCTTCGTGCGTGTTGCTCGCGCTCTGGCCGATGTAGAAACCAACGAAGAAGATCGCGAACTCTGGTACGAGGAGTTCATCTGGGCCTTGGAACAGGGCGCCATTCCTGCTGGTCGCATCACCTCCAATGCAGGTGCTCTGGCTCATAAGCCAGCCACCTCCACCATCAACTGCACCGTCAGTGGCACGATTGTCGACTCAATGGACGACATTCTGGGCAAGGTGCACGAGGCAGGCCTGACACTCAAGGCTGGCTGTGGCATCGGCTACGATTTCTCGACTCTGCGCCCACGTGGTGCCTATGTCTCAGGTGCCGGCGCGTATACATCCGGCCCGCTGTCGTTCATGGATATATTCGACAAGATGTGTTTCACGGTCTCCTCCGCGGGTGGTCGACGTGGCGCACAGATGGGCACCTTCGATGTTCGTCACCCGGACGTGCTCGAATTCATCAAAGCCAAGCGTGAAGACGGCCGTCTGCGTCAGTTCAACCTGTCCCTGTTGATTACAGAAGATTTCATCCAGGCGGTGAAGGCTGACGAGCAGTGGCAACTGGCTTTCCCGATTCGCCAGAAAGAGCTTGATGATGGTGATATCCAGCTCGACGACCCGGATCAGATCGTCTGGCGCGACTGGCCATCCCATGTGAATGTAGTGGCTAATGAGGAAGGTCTTGTGGCCTGCCGCATCTACAAGCAGATGCCAGCCCGACGCCTGTGGGATCTGATCATGGCGTCTACCTACGATTTCGCAGAGCCCGGCTTCATCCTGATCGACAAGGTCAACGAGATGAACAACAACTGGTTTGACGAATCCATCCGTGCTACAAATCCATGTGTTACCGCTTCAACCTGGGTTCAGACCAGCAATGGCGCACGCCAGGTCAGCGAACTGATCGGCCAGCCATTCACGGCAATAGTCGATGGTCAGGCGCATGCGAGCGGCGAGGAAGGCTTTTTCAAGACGGCTCACAAAGACATTGTGACGTTGGCAACCTCTGAAGGACATAGCCTGAATCTGACAGCCGATCATCGCCTCAGACGGGTCAGCTCGTTCACACGCGACACAACAAAAACCGAGTGGTGTGCAGCTGGGGATCTGATTCCCGGTGACCGTGTATTACTCAATGACCACCGCTCTAATGCACAGTGGGATGGCGCCTTGAGTGAGTCGGAAGGTTATCTTCTGGGACTACTGATTGGTGATGGCACACTCAAGAGCGACAAGGCGGTGCTCTCGGTGTGGGAACAACAGGCTCAGGTGAACGGCCCGGCGGCAGGACTTACCGCTGGTGTATGTGCAGTCATGGAACAGGCTGAAGCCGCGGCTCGCACTCTGCCGCATCGAGCCGATTTTGCCGGTTGGCAGAAGATCGCTGGCCGTGGTGAATATCGACTGGCTACGAGCGCATTGAAAACTCTGGCTCATGCGACGGGCATGCAGGTGGGCGACAAGGCTGTCAGTTCGTCAATGGAGAAATCCTCTTCCGCTGCCTATGTCGGATTCCTGCGCGGCTTTTTCGACGCCGATGGTTCGGTACAGGGCACTCAGGCGAAAGGCGTCAGTGTGCGACTGGCCCAATCAGATTTGCCACGCCTTGAAGCGGTCCAACGCATGCTACTCAGGCTGGGCATTGCTTCATCCATCTATCAGAATCGACGCACTGCCGGCAGCGCGTTACTACCTGACGGACGCGGTGGCAGCCAGCACTACACAACCAAAGCGCAACACGAACTGGTGATATCCGGTGAAAACCTGGCTCGATTCAGCTCGACCATCGGTTTCGCAGACACGGATAAACAGTCCTCGCTGGAGTCACTGCTCAGCAACTACAGTCGTTCACTCAACCGCGAGCGGTTCGTTGCTCGTGTGGCATCAGTCACTGCGGCTGGCCAAGAGGACGTCTATGATGTTCAAGTTCCGGGCATCAACACCTTCGATGCCAACGGTCTGCATGCGCATAATTGTGGCGAGCAGCCCCTGCCCCCTTATGGCGCCTGCCTGCTTGGTTCCATCAATCTGACCCGCTTTGTGCTGGACCCCTTTACTGACAAGGCTCGTTTCGACTGGGAGCGTTTTACCCGCACCGTCGAGATCTTTACCCGCATGCTCGACAACGTTGTTGAAATCAATGGCCTGCCATTGGAACAGCAACGCCGTGAAATCGTACGCAAGCGTCGCCATGGCATGGGCTATCTGGGCCTGGGTTCGTGCATGACGCTGATGGGCATGAAATACGGCAGCAAGGAATCACTGGCGTTCACCGATGAAGTTACACGTGAGTTGGCCGTTACAGGCTGGCGTGCAGCACTGGCGCTATCGAAAGAGAAAGGTCCCGCTCCGATCATGGATGAGACTTTCACCGTAACTGGTGAGATGTTACGCAAGCGACCGGAAATGAAAAAAGACGGCTATTCAATTGGCGATGAGGTGCAGGGACGTGTATTGCATGCTCGCTACAGCCGCTATATGCAACGCATTGCCGAAGTCGATCCCAAGCTGGTAAAAGAGCTGGCCGAGCATGGTGCACGCTTTACTCACCACAGCTCAATCGCCCCGACAGGCACCATCTCATTGTCTCTGGCCAACAACGCCAGTAATGGCATCGAGCCCAGCTTTGCCCATCACTACGCGCGCAACGTGATTCGTGAAGGTCGCAAGACCAAGGAAAAAGTCGATGTATTCTCCTTCGAACTGCTGGCCTATCAAGCACTGATAAATGACAAGGCCCTGCCCTACAGCGATGACCCTGCCTGCCAGCTGCCTGACTACTTCATGTCGGCCGATGACATCACACCCAAGGATCATGTCTCTGTCCAGGCAGCCTCCCAGCGTTGGATCGACTCATCGATTTCCAAGACTGCCAATGTCCCGACAAACTTTCCGTTTGCCGATTTCAAGGACATCTATATGTTCGCCTATGATCAGGGCCTGAAAGGCTGCACGACATTCCGCTTCAACCCGGAGAACTTTCAAGGCGTGCTGGTCAAAGAGGCAGATCTTGAGAATACCGAATACAACTTCACACTCGAGGATGGCTCTGTCGTCAGCGTCAAAGGTAATGAGCAGATCGAATATGACGGAGAGATGCACACCGCCGCCAACCTGTACGATGCCTTGAAAGAAGGTTACTACGGAAAGTTTTGAGGAAGCCCATCATGAAAATTGCAAAGAAAATCGTTGGCTACTCGGTAACAAAACCGACAGACGCCAACAGCGACGGCACCGCGTTGACAGATAGTAAATCTGATGACGCGTCAAAGACAGAAGGCCAGTCGGCCGATGTCATCCATATGCACGAGACTCTTGCCCGCCCGCAGAAGCTGATCGGTTCAACCTACAAGTTGAAAACACCCGACCATGTTTCATCACATGCCATGTACATCACGATCAACGACATCGTGCTGAACGAGGGCACCGAGCACGAATTGCGACGCCCGTTCGAGGTCTTCATCAACTCGAAGAACCTGGAGCATTACCAGTGGATTGTGGCACTCACGTTGATCATGTCAGCCGTATTCCGCAAAGGTGGCGATGTCACCTTCCTGGTTGAAGAACTGCGATCGGTGTTCGATCCGCGCGGTGGCTATTGGAACAAGGGCAAGTACATGCCTTCGATCATTGCAGAGATTGGTGATGTGATTGAGCACCACCTGATTGATATCGGCATGCTGAAAAGCAACGAGCCCGATGAAGTTCAGGCAAAACTGATCGCTGACAAGAAAGCCGAGCTGCGAGCCGAGCACAGTGCTGCGCAAGCAGATTCATCGCAGAGCACCGAAGCTGCTGATGAGCCGTGGATGGCTACTGCCACGCTTTGCAACAAATGCAATACCAAAGCGGTTGTACTGCGCGATGGTTGCCAGACGTGTATGAATTGTGGCGATTCGAAGTGTGGTTGATGCCACGTTTGCCGGGTTGAACCAGGTTTTATCGTTGATTTGAATGTCCTTGCCATTGCGAAGGATCGCAATGGCAATCGATGGTTATTCATTAGTCGTTTAAATCATGGATTAATATCAGTGCCAACACCCGGCACTAATCCATACTCCGAACAAGGCACTCCAGACTGTCCGCTTGCAACTGCTGACAAAGCTGATTGGCAGCATCTCTGCCTTGACCGGGACCCACGAGCAGACGAGTCATATTCTGATATTGCTCAAAGCGCGGTGTTTTCCCCTCAAACGCCTGTGCGCCCTGGCTTACTCGATTCCAGAAAGCCTGGGCCAAGTCACGAGTTCCGTACGCACCGAGTTGTACAAACCAGCTCCCCTCCTCTACCGGCGACTCCGGCACAGCTTCTACTTCGGGCTCTGCACTGGCAAGAACCGGGACAACGGGGGCGATGATGGGCTGGGGCTGTGATTCCTCTTTTTGCGCGAAGGTACCCAGCGTTACTGCTTTTTCCTCGATTGCGCGCAGGGTGAAATCCAGTCCTCTGATTACACCATTACTGCTGAGCACCGTTAAATTGTCAGGTCGATCCAGTACGCGACCATCGAGCGCATCCTCAAGAGATAACTGATAATCACCGGGCTCAATTCCGTCAAAAAGAAAAAAGCCATCGAAAGCGGAGCGTCGTTGAGCAACGACCGCACCGTCGAGTGTTTTCAGCGAAACCAATGCACGACTGACGGGCATTTCTTCATCACCATCAGCAGTGACAACATGGCCCTCGAGCTCAACAGTACGAATTATCGGAAAATCGACTACCGCGTAACTACCCGGCCGCGGAATGACTGAAACCCCGGGATTCCTCGACCTCAATTCAGTATCGGCAAGTGTTGCCTCCTCAAGCTGAATATCTACCTGTCGATGGGCTGGCATACGAGATAGATAAGCCAACCCGCGTTCATCAGTCGTTGCGCGTCGCCAAGCCTGTACTCCCTTTATATCAACTCCGGCATACGGCTGACCCACGGCTCCATTCTCATCCTCAAACACCCGTACCTCGACGGCCCCTGCGCCGACAGATGCAAGGCTATCGAACCTTGGCATCAGCGTCCCAGGCTGTGGCGCCAGGGTGGTCGATAGATTGATCAGACCTACCCAACGCTCATCACTGTCATAGCCAACACGGGCATTGATGACTACATGATCGAGCACCCAATTGATTCCCGCCGCATAGTAGGTAGTATCTATCCGCGGATCATGTCTGATATCCAGGTCCAGACTCAGATTCCTGTCGATGCTCAAACTACCAGTGGCACTCAGATCGATCAATTCGGTCTCCGGCTCGAAATCGTAACTGGTTGACAAGCGGAATGACCACGGCTTGATAACGGTGCGGAAATTAGACTGACCCCCTGTCAGCGATGTTCGTGTCGTGATGCCATTCAGACGCTCATCTGCAGATGAATACCAAAGCGAGGAGGAGAACTGTCCCATACCTGCCAAAGTGGTTGTTGTACCAATGACTGCGTTGTAGGCCGTACTGTTCTCCTGTTCCCGGGTCTCGGCCTTGAATTTTACGGGAAAGTCAAAAACAGACGATGTGATACCAATACTGGTCTGCCATTTTTGCGGGGAGCTGGCCAGCTCAGGTTCGTCAAAGTACTGCGTGTAACCCAGATTGAGACTGGTGATGCCCAGTCGGGTACTCAGGGAGGTACTCACCGAGCTCTGAGCACCGGGCGTGTTGACATAATTGACATTACCGTAGAATCGCGAGGTGCTGATACCTAAACGTGCATTGCTGGATTCCAGCCGCTCACCAGCGACCTCTCGGCTGGTAACACCCGCGCCGACAGTCAGGTTGCGCGACAGACCAAAATTGAAACCTCCTGAAAACAATCCATTGCCCGATTCTCCCTCGCCATCATTCAAACCAAACACTGTTCGTCCACTCTCTACCGCTGACATCTCATAGCTGATACCGCCGGGAGCAAGCATGCCCAAGCCCAGGAAGTAGACTTCTTCACGGGATTCAGTTTCACCGAACGGTCCAAAGAACTTGAGCTCAAAACGGTTTTCACCAAACTGCAGGGGTAAATCCTCAAACACATAACGTCCATCTTGCCCGGTCGTCTGTATCGTGATCAGCTGACCGTTCTGATAGAGCTCGACATCCCAGTCTGGCAATTGGCTGCCTTCGAGAGTGATGACCTCAAGGTCAAAGCGCCCACTCTGCTCATTGCGGCCACCTCCACCGCGTAGCAGCAAACCACGCCCCCCCCCTGCACTGACATCGCCTACTTCAACATGGTTCAGTCCCAAAGGACCGTCAAAGGCTGTTCGCTCCAGTTTCAGACGTGCTCCGGTCAATGACTCCTCAGACTGCCCAGAGAGCGAGATCGTGGATGTCATCCATCCAAGATCTCCCCTCGACAACAAGGCATAGTTGGAGCCATAGTCTGCACGGCTGTCAGGAGTTTGGCGAACAGATGAAAAACCCAGACGAAGCTTTGTAGTATGGGGTCCAAGTAATCGATAAGGCGTTTCCTGCAATGGGAATTGCGCTTCCCGATTACTGGAAGTGCCACCGATCGGATGTTTTCGACGTTGAGTGCGCTTTTGTATCGGTAGTAATTCGTCAGCCTCTATATTCAGATACAACTCGCGTATGACCGCTGACAGACGCAACGGAAACCACTTCTCCAAAGCCTTTGTCTCTACATACAGCTCTCCTTCAAACATCACCGCTTCACCTTCGGAGATCGGCCACTGTTGGCCATCACTGACTACCACGGCGTTCTGCAGGTCCAGCGAGAAAAAGCGATCCTCAGAAATATACCAACCTTCGGCCAAGCCTTGTTCCGCGTCTACCGCAATAAGGAAACCCAGACCATTGGCCAGCTCGTTGAGTGAGACTAGAAACTCTTCACCACGCTGGTAGCCCAACACATCCAAGTCAAGACGCTCACCGTCAAGGCGCAATTCAAGCAGTAATTCATTTTCCAGCTGCAGCTGAGCAGGTGCTGTAAAAGCTTGTGTTCCGAAGGTGATGCAGAGAAAAGCGAGAACGAGTCTCCAACCACGAATATATGCACCATCGGTCAACATAACTTTTCCCAGGATATATCTGCTCATCACCCCGGCGTTAGCCAAAGCGTTCGTGATAGATGAGCAAAGATAAGGCCCGATCAACTACCAAGGGGTGTCCTGAAGCCGTATCACGGCTCTAGAAAACAGAATAAAACACCGACGACGAGTCTCTGTATTCAGGCGCTCATGCACACAGCCTTTGAAGGCCCGCTTGCACACAGCCTTTTGGGTGGGCCTTGAGCAGTCGGTGTCTCTGTTCACTTACCACGCGACAATGTCGGGTGGAAAACCACGTGACTGATCATGAGCTAGCGGTTCCCATTGGTCAGGACTGGATCTACAAGATCGTTGCCACCTTGCACATTGATTACGCAAAACCAACGTCTGTCACCTCATTGAGGCCCTCATACCGATTACCCAATCAAGCTCTATATCTGTCCAAAACTCACTATTGACCCACGAGATAAATCGGTAGCAGTACGCAGAAAAATGTCCTGAACCAGCAGATTTTGAGCCTCAGTTACGGTTTTCTGGTACAGACGATGATTACTGACTCAGTTTTTTTCCATTCTACCGTTACTTATCTCAAGGTAACCTTTTCAGGTCAACGGCGGACTACTCTGAACCAGACCTTTTGGTGCTTACAAGCTAGTACGTAGACCGCTGAAGGTACACGTGCAACAAAAGAAATAACTTTTAACTTCAGGACCTTATGATGATGATGATGAATATACGTAAACAACATTTGGCAGTTGCCGTAGCCGGTACGCTCAGCCTGATGGCCTCCACTGCTCAGGCTGCCGAGTTCACAGCAAGCACTACTTTGCAAAACACGCTGGCAGTTACTGCCATATCCCCATTGGACATTGGTACGGTCTTTGCTGCAAGCACCGGCGCAGATATCGGTGACGGCGTGGGAGTCATGAATATTGCCGGGGATGGGACCGTAGACTACACGAACTCGTCGACTACAATAAAGCTGATGAGCTTGGGAACTCCCGTGCCGGCGCAAGGATCTGTTGATTCGGCATCCGACTTTAAACTGATCCTGCCGGACACGAATCTTTTCCTTGCAACTACATTTGCCGACGGTAGTGGAACCCTTGAGGCCGCTTTCAGTGACGCCAACTTAGGGAATGCCGGCTATGAAGCAGTCGAACTCAGGGTCTCAGCCGATGATACTATCCCTGCTCTCTATCTTGTACATTTCAAGGTTGGAGACGTTAGTGGTGGCGCAGCATCGGAAGACGGAACCGCAAATGATGGAATATGGGACGTAGACATGGACTTCGGTGAGACGACCTATGTTTTCAATATCGGTGCGACCGTCGTCACACAACCTGGAATCGAGTCCGCAACGGGTGCGGCGGATGGTGATCTAGCATACGAAGAAGGTACCTACTCCGGCACATTCGAGGTTACTGCATCCTACTAGAACGGACTAGGCCATGCTGAGAAAGAAAGGGGGCGTTAAAAGCGCCCCTTTTTCTTCAACTGTTGCGCTCAGAGCTATCAACCTCATCCCAAGTCAATGCTCAGAAAGACATTATATAAGCTTATCAGGCCTGCTGCTAAATCAACACGAGCAGTCAATGCTCTGGATGCCTTCTACCGGTCAGCACAGAATGGTACCTTTCAAAACTCCTAGCCAGTCTTGACTATTGGGCCTTCTCGGCAGTGGATTGTCTCTCGTAGAAATTCATATCAATACAACTCGAAGACTTAAAGTAAAAGCTCTATAGCTGCTTCTCTTCCCGCTTCTAGAGCTGTTATAAACTTGCAAAGTCATTAGTGACACCAATGCTGTCGAGAGAAATTCTCCAGCGGCTCCTGCATGAAGCACGCCAACCGTGGATGTCACCTCTCCACCATACGAACGATTACGCTGTCTACTGAACAGCGTGCAGCGCTGATTACCTATCAAGGACAGCACGTGTATTCTGGCACTCAATTTGCTCGATCCAATAGCAAAGGTCGGGCAACTTTCCCTTTCCGATTTCTGGCTTACTCGCATTTTCGTAGCCAATGCCACCACAGCACCTGAAATTGGCGAGTCTACTCGGGTTTCACCCCAGTGCAACTCTCCAAACAGGAATCAAACGTCCAGAGCATCCCTATCGAAAGAGTGTCTACTCCCGTGCATTCAGAATCAGCTTCTCTCACCCAATGTCGGCAGGCAATATCCAACAAGGGAACAAGATTCATGACTCACCTCTTTTTGGCGATTCTACTCTGGGCGACAATGACAAGTTCTGCACTAGCGCAACCACTCATTGAAGAACTGCAGAACTTGCGTTTCGGCAAGCTTGCGATTTCTGCCAATGACACTGTATCGCAATTCACCTTTTCGCGAACCGGCAACAACATCAATATAGAAGGCCAGTTCGTGTTGATTGAGAAGGGCTTGCCAGGACTCTTCCAGTTCAGCGGGTTCCCGCCCACCACAAGACTAAACGTCAGCCTAGATAGCACAACACTCACCGCTGAAACCATCGGAATCACCGAGCCGTTGAGTGTGGACAACTACGACTTCCCACAGGTCACGACGGACTCTGAGGGAAACGCTGAATTATCATTGGGCGCACGCCTTGGCACAACAGGGAATGGTGGTACCTACGAAGACTACCTCTACAGCGGCACTACATCATTACGCGTTGACTACTGGCAACCTGATGCCGATGCCTTCGTATCCAGCAGCAAGGTCATTTTTCTGGAGACAGAGCTGAGTTCGACACTGACGATTGATCAAGAGCAGCAGTTGCATTTTGGCACCCTGTTTGCCCGTACCAGCATTACAAGTCAGGCTTCCATGACACTTTCGCCCGCAGGCACTTACAAAATCAGCGAACCGGAAAATTCACGCCTGGTTTCCATTGTAAAACCTGAAGAAGGGGTTCTGAGAGTGAGTGGAGCGGCAGCTAACTACACGTTATCTGTAACCCCGCAAGTGGCCGACGTATTGCTAGAACATACGGAAAACCCCGCTAGTGCCCCGCATTTGATTCTAAGTGATCTGCTGACATCACCGGACGGGATAGGAAGAACCGATGCCAACGGTGAGATGCTGATAACAATCGGCGGTACATTGAAAACGGAAATCACTTCTTCGCCACAGATCTACCCTAGCGGACGGTATGAGGGAACGTATGAAATCACGGTGTCTTATTGATATGGTGGATGGTACTGCGATGGAATTAACCAATTTTGCACACGATTCAAGAGTAATTTGATGAAAATCAGACAGTCACTAGTGAAGTACATTCTATTCGGCCTGACGCTCTGTCTAAGCTTTGCAGTCCACGCAGATATGCTGATCAGCCCTACCCGGGTTCTCATGGATCATGAAAACAAAAGCACTACCATGGTATTGCGAAATAACAGCAATGGCTCACGTACCTACCGTCTGAGTTGGGAGGATAAACGCGCGACGGAAGACGGTGGCTACAACATGGTGTCAGAAAGTGAGGAATGGCCTTCTGCCAAAGACATGATTCGTGTTTCTCCACGTCAAATCACAGTGGGGCCCAATGAAAACCAGACAGTACGTTTCAACTGGCGCCCCCCTGCTGATTTGCCATCCGGGGAGTATCGCTCGCATTTACTGCTACAGGTCATTCCGGATATTTCTGAACCCACTTCTACCTTGGGAGCAGAGACCTCTCAGGAAGGAGTCGGCATTCAAGTCTTCATGCAGATGTCATTCTCTATCCCTGTTGTAGTGCGACATGATACCGAAGCACCACAAATCACAATGGAATCCATCAAGGCCGTACCGACCAAGAACTCACAGCGCATGGGCCTGGAGATGGTGTTCAACCGTACCGGTAATGCCAGCAGTTTTGGCAAGATATCAGTGGAAATGCAGCGCGATGCCAATAGCCCCGTTGAGGTTATCAGTCAGTCCAAGGAACTCTCCATCTATCCGGAGATTGATAAACGCACGTTCACCATCCCCTTGAGCGAAGCGAGTATTCCCGAAGGTGCCTTCGTACGCGTCGCCTACGAAGGTGCCAAGGAATATGAAGGCATACTGTGGGCTGAACAAGTTTTTCAAGCCGAGTAACTCACTCGCCGAAGCCGACTAAAGGATTCAGCATGAAAAAAAGGGAATACCGCCGCTATACAGTCATTTGCGTCGTCACCATAGCCAACACTTTACTTATGACTTCCAGCCTACACGCACAAGAACGCACCCCTTTCGCAGAAGCTCTCACTGAAACAACCAAAGAATTTCTATCGGATCGCGGCCGCACTGGCAGCTTGATAGGCAGCATCATTGCCGGTGCAGCGGTGGCGAATCCGCTCGCGCCGCTGTTGGGTAGTGTGGCTGGCTTCATGATTGGCAAAAGCTCGGCCTTCTCCGATAAAGATAACAACGCCTCTCGAAGGCAAGCCTATAACAACCGCAGTTTGATTCCTGACGGTGGTGGTGTTCAGGTGACCGGCCTGACAGGACTCACAGGCAACCAGTCGCAAGCCTCTGAACAATCGATCCTCATGGCCGTCCCTGTGGATACGGGGATGGAAGATCCATCCGAGCAACCCGTGGTTCTGGGAGCGGCCAATGAAGCCGTGTTTGGCAATCAGCCAGAACAGATTGAACAAACAACACTTCTGGACTCAACTGGGCAAAGCAGGATGGGGAGTCAGTCAGGATCGCGACAAATCGAACAAACAGTCGCTCTGGGATTCCCCGGGGAAACAGGTGCGCAGAATCAGTTCGAAGATGAGGTAGAAGAACCCATTGATCAAACAGTCGCCATGGGCTTACCTGAGAACATACAGGCCAGAATCAATCTGCAAAAACAGCTGGCTTACGCCTGCAGTAATGTTGAAGTCTCGCAGCCGCTCTCATCGAATTGTTATTACTATTCCCAATAGGAACATGATCGGGCGTTTTGCCTGATCAGTGCGATGAGCAGGCTTCAAACCAAAACCTACCAAGCCCGCACAACATCACTGATTTCCAGACGACGGCGATTCTGCGTGCCTTGAGCGACGCTAGCGATGCTGTGATTCGGGAATACGGTATGCACTGTAATCCAGCCTTCGTCGTCCCCCTGCTTCTGAATTTCATCAGGCACTAGGACATCGCTGCGTCGATAGATCCGCAGGGCCTCTCCCGTTCGGATGCCGTGAAGAAAGCCGGCATTGATATGAATGTCCTTGCCTTTTATGGCCGTCACCTCAGCAGAGAAAGGCACGCAGGCAAGCTTCTGATTGATCTGCAGGCTTATGGCTTTCAGTATTTCGTCAACCACTTCGCCCAGATCAGTGCTGAACCAGGGTGTTGCCACGGTTCGGCCATTTCCTGGAAAACCGACAACGTCGCCTTCGACCGTGCGCTGATATCGCTGCGAATAAAACAGAGAACCGTATTCAACGTCATAGATAAACAACTTGATCAGCACATTGCGCTCATCGCTTGCGCCAAGCAATTTGTCAAACCAGTTGCCACCAGGGGTCATGGTCATATCCTCGAGTTCGAGTTTCACTACGAACTGGGATGCGTTATCGCGACCTAACTGCCTGACTCGCACCGCAGTAGTCGGGGCGATGCTTTCAAAACTGGAATCATGTGTTGCGAATACATTGAAACGCCCCAAGGCATCAAGATGCGTCTGCAGACGCCGGGAGGTCAAATCAGCAAGACCGGGAAGATCCCTGGCAAGATCAGGCACGCCGATGGTGCCAGCCACAAGAATGGCTTTGCGATAAGAGAAAGGTGATCCTGGCTCCGGTGAACACAACTTTTGCGAGTCGGTTTTATCCGCTTTGGCTTGCTCTTCACTTTGCTGCTGCTGGGCCTCCCATTGCTCAGCAACCGATGGCTCACCTTTCAACGAACAACCGGCAAGCAGTACCATGACTGCTGCAACGATCGAAAGTTTGTGAAAAGTGACAGTCATGTAGCCTCTACTTAGTCTTCCAGAACACCAGATTGCATGAACCCCCTACCGCTGAGCACCGAAAGACACGAGGCAACATTTGTGCATAGCAAACCTGTTACATAACACATAGGGGGATTTTGTCTCAGCTTTGAGAACAGAAAGCATAGACCACTCACGGTCGCAACGCGATTCTATCGCAACCGGCACGTATTGGTGAGGAATACCAGACGACTGTTACTCTCGCCTGGCCTGATTGCATTCACCCTGGCAGGACCACCTCAAGGCCGTGAGGCTGCAGTCCGCTTGCGGATCGTGAAATCCATAATTGTCTATTTCACGACCTTCTGGCATCGGAGTCGATGAGTACTCGCTCACAACGCATCGATTGTGCCAGTTCCCATAAAATTCAAGGATCTGCGCAGAAACAACAATGGCTGCTGATCAGCCTGCTTCTTCGTCATCTTTCCACTGAGCCAGATTGAGCAATTGAGCGGTTGAAAACCGCCATTTCATTTATATGTCCTCGTTTACTATGGGTTACGTCTTTCTGAGCAATACCTCAATTCTACCCTCAGGTGAGGGTGTTTCTTGAGGTACAATGAGGCCGGTTTTTTTCCGAAATTCTCCTCAGTGGGTCTTAGCGGATGGAAGCTGTTTTTTCCCCCGACGTTTGCGGAAGTAATCAATGTCAACAGTGAAATGCAGAAGTTGCCACACACCGATGGTTGTAGATCGTTGTGAATCCAGTGGCTATGCCACCACTCGCTGGCATCAATGCCCGCTATGCAAGCAGGTCCGCATGACGAGTGATCCGGTGTCTGCAACCGCGGAATCTGCCAGCAAGGCATACTTGTACGACGATGGCGAGTATCCGAACTATGCGGATGCTGGCCAATCCGAGCCACTTTACAATCCTGCCGATCTGATTTCATGAGCGAATTACAACTTTCCGCCAAACTGGTTGGCGACATCCAGGCCATGCTGCAAGAACACGATTCTGCGGCTACGGACCCCGGCGTAACGTCACAGTATCTTTGCGCGGTAGTCGGCTTTCTGCTAGGCCAGCAGGACATGCCAGCATCACAGAAAGAAGATGTGCTGAATCAGCTGGCTGCTTTCATGAAGCATGTAGCTGATGATGTCGACACCCAGAAACAAGAGGCGGCTCCGCCTCCGCCTTCCCCTCCATCACAAGAAGCCTTCGGCATCTGGAAACCATCTAAATGACACAAGCAACAGCACGCCATATCCTCGTTGACAGCGAAGAGAAATGCCAGACTCTCATTGATGAGATCAAAGGCGGAGCGGATTTCGCAGCAGTAGCCAAGCAGAACTCCAGCTGCCCATCAAAGAACGACGGTGGCAATCTGGGTACCTTCGGCAAAGGCCAGATGGTTCCTGAATTCGAAACTGCCTGCTTTGAAGGCGAAGTCGGTGACGTTCAAGGCCCTATCAAGACGCAATTCGGCTATCACGCAGTAGAAGTCACTGCCCGTAGCTAGAGTTTTATCAAGGTGTGGTCGCCAGCGCCAATACAGCCTAGCGTCCCAGCCTTGAAATAGTACGTCCGTCGGGTGCCAGAGGCACCCGGCGCAGCCAGTCAGCTGGCTTGAGCTCTCTTCGCGAGACTGTCCGGAAAGCCTTGTTATCAGGCTCCGTCGACCTCCAGAAAGTCGGAAAACCTCCGAACTTCTAACTGTAACCAAACACGCTATACGACAGACATTTGGTTCGCAGGCGGAACTTTCTGATACTTTACGTGAAGCAGTTCTTTATTTCCCAGCCTGATAGGTAATATTTACTGATCCGCAATGAAAGACGGTGTGTCACGCAATGACCCCAACGTCTCTGTTGCCGGAAACGTAATGGCAAGACAGGCCGTTACCTCCTGAGAGCAGATCGTCAAATTCAATGATTTTCCGCACCTTCCCCATCGTCATCTCGGTGGACTGGCCTTCACTCTGGCAGTGGTCTGATGACAGCATCATCGGCTCCCTGTGGTTGGCTACCAACGAGATACTCAGCGACACAACAAACGGCCTGCTGGTCATCTGGCATGACTCACCGTGGTTGTCCGCCCTGGTGATTCTGGGTGGACTCAGCGCCCTGCTCACCAATGTACATACAAGGCGTCATTCCTGGAGGCAAAACAAGGCGGTGCAATCTGCTCTGGATGCCTTGCCGGAAGCCGTCGCGCTGTTCGACCCCAACGGCCGGCTGGCTGCAGTCAATGAGAAACTAGCCAGCCTCATGCCCCTGAGTATTGAGCCCACACTGTATCCCGACATGAATGCCGAGGATCTCTACTCACAGATTTCTCCCGACACAGACGCTATCGTGCAAGCTCGCAAACGAGCACGCGAGAGTGCCAGCAGCCAGGACGCAACGCTCAGCTTCGAACTACCCAGCTACGGCAAGCAGCCACTTCTGGTCAAGGAACGCAGGACTGACAATGGCGGCACAAGCATCTCCGTCTATGGAGCCGACCATCTGGCCAACTTGCGATTCAGCGACCCATTAACGGCTCTGGCAAGTCGCAAGCGCCTGGTTCATGAGCTGGCGCAGCGCTGCAGCAGAACAAGGGGCGAGCTGGCTCTGATTATCGTTGATCTGAAAAGCTTCAGACAAATCAATGACAGCTACGGCCGTGCCGTAGGGGATGAACTGCTGAAACAGACCGGACTCTGCCTGCGTCGTGCCGTTCCTGAGAACGCCTTGATCGCCCGCACAGGCGGTGATGAGTTTGCAATTCTGATGGAATCTGATCATAACCGTGAGGCTATCGAATCCATGGTAGTGAATTTACTGCAGACCTTTCGCCGCGGTCTTAACGTTGAAGCCATGAACGTGCCGGTCAGAGCCAGCATTGGAATTGCCTACGCACCGGAGCACGGCAATACAGTGTCAGCCCTGTTGAGATCAGCCGACAGTGCTTGCGCACATGCCAAACATGTCGGCGACAACTCTCTGGTTGTCTACAACTGCGATCAGCAAAAGCAGGCCAAGCACCGCCACCAGCTTGAAATCGGCCTGCAGCAAGCTATCGAAAAGAACGAACTCTCCCTGCAGTATCAACCACAGATCGATATCCGCAGCAAAATGACCTGTGGCATGGAAGCACTCATCCGCTGGCACAGCAGTGAATTCGGGCGGGTTGCACCGGCAGATTTCATTCCTGTTGCAGAAGAGACCGGCATCATCAACCGGCTGGGTGACTGGGTTCTCACACGGGCTGTGGAGGATTACCAGCGACTCGCAAAATTCGGGACCTCGCCTACGATGCTATCGGTGAACCTGTCCCGTAAACAATTCGAAGGTGGCCAGATCGTGACCGATGTCGACAGACTACTATCCCGCACAGGTTTTGATCCGAACAAGCTCTGCCTGGAAATCACGGAGACCGCACTGTCCAGCAATTCCAAAAAACTGCAACGCCAGCTACTGGAATTGACCTCACTGGGTGTTCGACTGTCCATCGACGATTTTGGTGTGGGCTACTCTTCACTGCTCGAACTTCGCGACTACCCCTTCACCGAAGTCAAGATAGACAGAGCCTTCATCACCAACGTTGCAACGGATCAGCATAGTCAGGACATCATTGGTGCCGTCGTCGACATTTCCCGCAGCATCGGCGCGGAAGTGGTCGCTGAGGGTATCGAGAATCAAGAACAGTTTGACCAGGTTGCCCTGCTCGGCTGCGATCGGGCACAGGGATACTTTCTGTGCGAGCCCATGCCGGCCACCACCTTTCCAGACGTAGTCCTGGTTAAATAATAAATACTCGGACTACCAACGCATCTCCAGCTGAATGGGAGAATCCTCCCCCAGAGGCGCCAGGCCACTGAAGGCCACCCCAAGCAGACGCACACCGGAACGCCTGCCCACGCGACCATGACGTTGCATGCCAGACTCCTGCCCCAGACTCAAGGCTCGATCCAGCAGGAATGGCAAAGCTCTGTGAGCCGAGCCCTTATCAAGCAAACCCTTGTGTTGCGTGTGTGCACGCGTAAAGGTTGAGAAATCGGCAAACCTGACCTTGACAGTGACGGTCTTGCTGCTGAGTGATTTAGCCGCCAATTGATCGATCAGATCGTCAAGCAGGGTGACTAGAATATCCAGCATCTCGGTTCGCTCATGCAAATTGTCACCAAAAGTGCGTTCAGAGCCCATCGATTTTCGAATACGACTGACTCGGACCGGTCGATCATCGATACCTCGCGCAACCTGATAGTAATAACGACTGCTTTTACCGAATTCGTGAGCCAGCTCAGCCTCACTCCATTGCCGCAGATCGCCACCCGTAAGAATGCCCAGATCATGCATGCGGGCCTCAGTGACTTTACCTACGCCATGAAAGCGGCCAATTTCCAGGCTCGCTACAAAAGTCTCACCCTCAGCTGGCAAAATACAGAACAGACCATCCGGCTTTTTGTAATCGGAGGCAATCTTCGCCAGAAACTTGTTGTAGCTCACCCCTGCCGAGGCCACCAAGCCAGTGCGCTCATGAATCAAGGTTTTTATTTCCCTGGCGAGCCGATAGGCGGAGCCTGCAAATAACGTGTTACTCGTAACGTCCAGATAGGCTTCATCCAGCGATAAAGGCTCGATTTGATCGGTAAATTCTCGAAATACCGTGTGAATCTGTTGCGACACCTGTTTGTAGACTTCAAATCTGGGCTTTACAAACATGGCATGTGGACACCGTCGTCCCGCCTCCGCACTGGGCATGGCCGAATGGATGCCAAATTTGCGCGCCTCATAGCTGCAAGCCGCAACCACTCCTCGCCCATTGGGTTGTCCGCCCACGATCACCGGCAGGCCCCGCAGAGAAATATCATCGCGCTGTTCCACGGAGGCGTAGAAGGCGTCCATGTCCACGTGGATGATCTTGCGAAGTGACTGCACATCACTTACCGGATCGGTTTTCGATGTCGAATTGGACGACATACTCATGTCATACGTGTAATTGCTTTAGAATCAAGGGGAAATTGGACTCGAACCCTTAGCAGAGCACACCTGCAGCCTATGCACGGTTGCAAATCATGCAGGGAAAAACCGAGTTTTTCAACCTGCTGTCTTGCGCAGCCTTTACACATCATGGAGCTGTATCGTGTCGAGCACTATAGGAGTCGAGCTGAAGGGAGGTATGTATACCTTCATGTCACTCAAGCTCCACACCAGTGACATGAAGATCATTGATGAAAAGCTGGCTGACAAGGTGCAACAAGCACCCGGCTTTTTCAAGGATACCCCTGTTGTCCTCGATCTCACCGTCCTTGAAGAACAGGACCTGGAGATTGACACAATCGCGCTACTCGATTGCATCAGACGCCATCATCTAGTACCTATCGTCGTCAGTATTGGTAACAAATCTTCACGGTTGGTTCAGTCAATCGCGATACCATTGATTGAAAGTGGCGCCCGTAGAAATGACTCAGCAAAAGATGGATCCCGTCAAGGTTCCGAGAGCTCAACGACCAAACTGGTAGACAGCTCCACACTTACGTTACCTGATGTAGACCTTTCGGTATCGAGAGAGGTAGAGTACGTCGTCAAGGCACCACTGCTGATAGATAAGCCAGTGCGATCTGGTCAGCAAGTCTATGCCAGAGACACTGATCTGATCGTCATGGGTCAGGTAGGTCCTGGTGCCGAGATCATTGCAGATAACAATATCCACATTTATGGCCCGCTGCGGGGTCGCGCGTTGTGTGGTGTGTCAGGAAACGTGTCTGCACGTATCTTCTGTCAATCGCTAGAAGCGGAACTGGTTTCGGTTGCGGGTAACTACCGCATGCTGGAAACCATTCCGGAAGAGTTGCGCGGCAAACCCGCACAAATTTGGCTCGATAAAGACAGGCTCACTATAGAGCCGCTCTAAGCATAGAAATTTTTGGGAGTGGGAGCTTGACCAAGACAATCGTCGTAACTTCAGGCAAGGGTGGTGTCGGTAAGACAACTACCAGTGCATCCATAGCCACAGGCCTAGCCAAACGTGGTTTCAAAACAGTCGTCATCGATTTTGATGTCGGACTGCGTAACCTTGATCTAGTGATGGGCTGCGAGCGACGCGTGGTCTATGACCTGGTGAACCTCGTTAATCAGGAATCCAGCCTTCACCAGACGCTCATAAAGGACAAGCGGATAGAGAACCTCTATATCCTGCCTGCCTCGCAAACACGTGACAAGGACGCACTGACCATCGAGGGCGTCGCCCGGGTCATACACAAGCTCAAGAAGAGCGATTTTGACTACATCATCTGCGACTCGCCGGCCGGTATCGAAAAAGGTGCCAAGATGGCTTTGTATTTCGCCGATGAAGCCATCATCACAACCAACCCGGAAGTATCGTCAGTCAGAGACTCTGATCGTATCCTCGGCATTTTGCAAAGCGAATCCAAACGCTCCAAGATGAACGAAGAACCGGTCAAGGAACACCTGCTGATTACTCGGTACAACCCTACCCGTGTCAAGGACGGGCAAATGCTCAGCGTCGATGACATCGTCGATTTGCTGGCCATTCCCTTGCTCGGCATTATCCCTGAATCTCCATCTGTACTGGATTGTTCAAACGCAGGGAAGCCCGTCATCCTCGACGAAGAAAGTGAAGCGGGACAGGCTTATTCAGATGCCATTGATCGCTTGCTCGGCGAGACCAAGCCACATCGTTTCATGGAAGCCCCCAAAAAAGGCTTTCTGGCGCGCTTATTCGGGTAGATTGACATGGGCTTCTTCAAATTTTTCAAAACAGCTAAAGAGGACCAATCAGCCAAGGTTGCCAAAGACCGTTTGCAGGTTCTGATTGCGCACGAACGAACTGGCCGTGATGGCCCAGACTACCTGCCCATGCTGAAGCAGGACATTCTGGACGTCATCAAGAAGTATGTCGCTGTTGGCGACGATGCCGTCTCGGTACAGCTTGAGTCTCAGGACAATTGCGATGTACTCGAGTTGAACATCACCCTGCCCGAGCTTGATGAGTCGGAAGATGATGTAGTGCCCTCCAGTGCCGCCAAGCGACGTGCAATGGAACGTCGTCAGGCTGCAGCTCAAGAAGAGAGTTGAGTTCACCCTGACGGAGTGAATCCAGGCCAAGACAGTTTTTAAACAGTCTTTCCAGGCCCCTGGTTAACCCAGGGGCCCGGGATCCTGTCCGAGTAGCTCTCTTCATCGCCTGATGATGCAAAGACGCGATCTCGCTACCGATAAGCCTGCCTATCGGATTGAAACACACAGCCCCTGCAATTTCGGCTCATGTGATTTCCCGGCTCTGAAGTTCGGCCCAGAACCAACCAGCACCAGTGAGCCACTCACTCGTGTGTTTCTCCCCCTCTATCAGACCTGTACTTGCCTTACTGGCAATCTTCATCTTGAGAGGGAAATACTCTTCAGCTGAGTATTTTCGAGACAACTGCCCTGCCCCACACATCCAGAGTCACAGCCGGAGTGGCAAGTACACCTCTACTGCGTAACAGTTTTAATCTGTTCGGCTTTATTTCCGTTGCGTGGATAAATCATTGCAATTCAGAAAGTCGACACGCCATTTCCAGGACCTCACTGAGGCTGAACCTCAGTTCACGGGTCCGTTATGCGCAAATAGGTGACAACTCCCTGACATTTCGACGCGAATCATTGTTGCAAAAAAACCACTAGAATTAATTTCTCGGTTATTCTTGGGTTTCTGACTAGCTTACTGTTGTTTCTGTTCTACACTAATGGTCATGCGGCGCCGCTCGTTTTGTCACTGTCATGCAAAAACGCAATATTTTGTTGCATTATTCAGACACGCTGACTAAAGTTGCATCGCTGAAACAGAAATTTTTTGTTCTACACAGCTTTTACAGCAAATATCTGATTGGAGAAAACATATGAAATTCACTAAGACAGCTGTCGCGGTAGCAATCGCAGGTATTGCTGCTGCAGCACCCATGATTGTTTCCGCTGACACAACTTTGTCCGGTGTTGTTGAACTCACACTGCAAGGCAGTGATGTAGACGCAACTGACGAAGATCCTCTTGCAGGTGACCTGCGAGTCGGTACTGGCGACGTACTGTTCGGCATCGTTGCAGAACATGAACTGAATAGCGGCCTGACTGGCTACGGTAGCTTGCGTGTTGACTTGGATCGACTCTCAAATGCTGGCGCTGTTGACATCGAGAATGGTCCGGGCGAAGACGATGACGTCACAGTCGGTAGTGTTGGTACATCTGACGCCGTTTACGCTGGTATCAAAGGCGGCTTCGGTGACATCCGAATCGGTGAAATCCCATTGTCTGTTGAGTACGGCCAGGTTGCTAACGACATCTATGACGTCGGTTCTGAAATCAACGGTGGTCTGAGCTACGTGGGCAACTTCGGTCCTGTCGGCCTGATCGCTAACTACTCTCCAGAGCCAAACTCTGATGCAGTAGGCCTTGGTGCCAAGTTTGCACTCGGTGGCTTCAGCATTGGCCTTGGCGCAGAAGATCGTGCTGAGCAACAGAACATTGCTGGTGGTATTTCTTTCGCATTCGCAGGCGCTTCAATCGCTGCTCACTTCTGGAGCAAGGAAGAAGCAGAAGGCGGCACTAATGGCGACCTGGAATCCATGTCTGTCAAGGTTGGTTATGGTTTCGGTGGCGTAACTGCTGACCTGACTGTCTCTACTCTGGAAGATGACGGAGCTACAGATGAGAATGCTATTCGTCTTGACCTGGGCTACGCTCTGGGCGGCGGAACACTGCTTAGCTCACGTATCACTCAGTTCAACAATGACAACGACGACAGCGCAGAATTCCTGGAATACCGCGTAATGCTGGCTAAATCTTTCTAAGACAGCTTTAACGATCTGAAAAAGCCCTTCTTCGGAAGGGCTTTTTTTTGCCTGAAATTCGAGAACTAATCCTGGCAGCAGTACAACGCAACGCTGCCTCTCGAAAAACTAACGACGCACGTTCAACGAATTCACAACAAATCGAACACCAGGTACCTGACCGGCGACACGCTCGGCCTCATAAAGCGTGGCATCATCCAGCACATAACCAGACAGCTTGACACTATCGTCGCTGACGGTTGTCACCATGATGTTGTTGACAGCCGTTTGAGGGGCTCTCTTCAACGCCTGCTTCACTTTTACAGACAGTTCGGTGGTGTCGTCTACGGTTGTATATAAATCTTCCTTGATCAATGGTTCACCATCAAAGGCACAACCACCCACCAAAAGTGCGCCGCTGACCATCAAAGATGCGACGGGTAACTTTCCAAAAATTTTCAAAACTCTCTCCACCAGTAAAAAAGAAGGTCGGACCCTCGTAGGTCCTTGATACTTCGGAAAAATGTCGACTAAAGATGGCATTTTTCTTCGTTAAATACAGCTTTTTCCTGGAAAATGCATCAGGAAACGCCTCAATTTGGCAGGTATGATCGAAAATGTTGACGCTCAAACACGACAGCGACAATTTTCGTGGACACGGGGTATTCTGCCAGTAATACGAAATAGACGTAACGCGCCAGCTACAAGCCCTTCTAATCCAGCTACAAGCCCTTCTAATCCAGCTTCAAGTCCAGTAATTGCAACTCGCTGTATAGAAAATCAATTTCATGCGGGCACACGGTATTACTCAAATAATGACGCGCAACCGGTAAACGCTCACGAATCGTATCCTCTGGCGGCAACTTGACCAAGCGACTATCCGTTGCCAGTACAGCAGTCGCATCCGGCAACAAGCAGTTCGCCAGCTGTTGCGCACAATCGGTGAACAGCTCGGGATCACTGGTATGCAGCAGATCGAACCAGAGCACATTCTCGCCTTTGGATTTGACTGAAAAAATCAGCAGCGCCTGCCGGCCATCGGCTTCCAGCCAAATGGGGACGACTGGCATGCTGCACATGTCATCCAGCAATTGACGCTGAATGTCCGTGGCACGCAAGCTAATGGCATCAACATCTTTCGTCAGCACAATGCCTGATGAATCTGCCCCTGACTTGTGCCAGTGATAACGCTCATCGTCGAGCACCTGATATCCCAAGGCCTTGACGATGCCGATGGGCTTGCTGGAATTGGTGAATATCGTAAAGGTTTGCGCAGAATTTTCCATGGTTGCCAGCAAAAGCCCTTTGCCAAGCCCCCTACCCCGCAGAGATTTGTCCAGATACCAGGAACTCATACTGGCAAAACGCTCCTTTCTGAAGCCATCAACTGAATTACCTATCATGCGATCGCTATAAATCAGCCCCACATAGCCCAGAATTTCGCCCTCTGACTCGACAACCTGTCCATAATCCGGCTTATCCAGCATCCACGGATAACTCATGAGCCCGCTCCAACGCTCTGCCGAGAATCTGGAGTTCATCTTTGTGTGCAACAAGTTGCAGATAGGCTCGATATCACGAGATTCTGCGGCTCGAATGAAGGTGCTCATAGGCCTCTGCCAAAGACTTCTGCGGTAGGCAACCAGCTTGCTCCCGGATGAGCACAGATCGAAGCTGCCAGTTTTTCGCTAAACGCCCAGCCTTCGGCATCCAGATCGATATGATGCGTGACAAAACCGGTCGGTTCATCGGCATCCACCTGAGCGCAGCGGCGCTGTTGAAGATGCTCGACCAGCTGTTTGATGATTTTGAGCTCGCCTGCGAATCGAGCACCGGTTTTCCAGCGAATCGGATCACAATGCCCATTGACGCAGCGTAGTCCGGGCACCAAATCCGCGCCAGCTCTCGGCCCAAAAGTAGAGACAGCGGAATAGCCGCGTGCAGCAATGGGCTCAAAAAGTGCCGGATCGATATGGTTCCAGGGAGGAACCACCACCGGTAGAAACCGCTCTCCGAATGCCTGCTCCAGACGTTCCCGCCCGACATCAAGCTCCTGCAGTACAGCCTGTTCGCCGCGGTGCAGTCCCAATTCCCAAGCCCCCAAGCCCATTCCCCGAGGGGCATGGTTCACATGAGCATATCCGTGCTGGGCCACACGTACAGCCGTAGTTCCTGCCAGAGAATCAATCAGCGAATCTTGCAGCGGCGCCGGAATAACGGCCAGCAATAACCCGGTGTCGGCACAGGTCTCAAGCAGCCGATCGAGCGAAGGTCCAGCGGCTACCGCATCGTCATCACGCCACCACAAGGTGGCGCAACGCCCAGCGGCATGCCAGGCATTGAGTTCTTCGTCCAATAACGACCAGGGATCTTGCTGACAATCAGTTTTCACAGCACTCGCACAGCGTCAGGATTTCGAAAATCAGCTGGTCTCGCTCATCTGCTTGCCCAGCCCGTTCAGTATGTTGGACATGGTACACGGACAGCCAGACATGAGCTTTTGAAAGCTGTCTTTGGTTATCAGCAGAGCTTCGATGGTTGAGCTGGCTATCACCGTCGTTTTTCTGGGTTTGTCGCATAACAGAGACACTTCACCGATCACGGTATTTACAGCGGCCTCACCGATTTTCTCCTGCCCTTCATCGATATCATGATAGATATCTGCCGAGCCGGAAAGAATGACATATGCCGTGCTGGCCTGATCACCCTGTCGAAAAAGCTCTTGCCCAGGCTGGAAAATCATGCGATCAGACGCAAATGCAAGCAACTTGAGTGGCGCTGGATCAACTCCGGAAAACAACGGAATGTCGCGTAGCACGTTCAGTTCATCATCGAGATTCATTACGATTTCACCTTCATTCAACCATTCTGCCCAAAGCAGGACCGTCAAGCTTGTCTACAACCAGACTATCAGGCACGAACTCAAATGTCTCAAGCAATCTGTCATCCACGATAGCCTTGTCATCAAATGCAATGCAACGATCAAAGTAGCGTGCATTCACCTGCGAAGCCAGCACCCAGACAATGCCGGGATTCTCCCCCTGTTTTGAAAGAAAATAAAGGGTATTACGCAATATTTGCTCTTGCTGCTTCTGATCGACGCCGGTAATCGGTCGATTGAAAATGTAATAGTCGGAACGTCGCAGCAAGGCTCTGGCGAAATTGAATTTCTGTCGCTGCGCCGCTGTCAGTCGACGCCCACCACCCCCGACGTTGAAGGTCAGGCCAACAGCAAAAATCCGGTCAAACAGCGCCGGTTGTCGATCTAGTAAATGTTCGATGATGCTGCGTACCTGGCGTTCGGCATCCTTGAAGCGATGATCCACCTTGCCAAACACGATATTGTCGATAAGATTGGCAGAAATCTGAAATTGTTCCGGATCATAGACATCAATCAACACCCTGAGCCGTTCCGGTGCATTCTCCAACAGCATTTTGCGGGTTTCGATGACTTTACTGATCACCTTGTCATCCAGTAGTCCGAACCGGTAGCGGGATTCTGTATAACGAAAGCTGAGCTCTATCCAGGCATAACGATCCTCTTCATTGATACTCTGGAAATCAAAGCTCTTGGTTCTTTGATACAAAGCCCGGTAATGAGGTATCTCACTGGGATCCATGAAATCAAGCCGGTCGAAGAAGGGGTGATCCGGCGGCAGGTTATCGAACAGATCGCGCACCGTTTCAGCAATCTTCATCCCCATGTTGTACAACAGCTCATCAAGCCCGGTCTCTGCCATGGTGCTGCGCAGATACTCAGTGCCTTCCACTGTGCGCCCGTTACCACGCGTGTTGGTCAGAATGCCGAACAGAATATTGTCCAACAGTTGCGCCTGGTCGTTATAACTCTCCATCTCGAACGGAATGATCAGATCTGTCAGGCCCCTCGACTCGAGCTCTTCACGCACACGCTTGCGTAGCGTCACGATTTGTCTGCTCAGATCACCATGCTCGTGCGCCCTGATAATGGTATGCAGTGCGAAGTCGAAGACATCATCATATAGATGCGTCACAGCGAGCACCTGCTTGAGAGATTCCAGTAAACCCCTGGAACCATCAGGGCCATTCACCGACACAAAATCGATCCAGTTGCTTTTCAGATCGAAAAAAGGATTACCGGTGCGGTTGGCTTCCTGTCGTTCCCACTTGCGACGTACCGCTTCCTGATCTGCGTAGTGAACCTCCTCCAACGGACTATGCTTCAGGCCGTACAGCAGATTGTCTTCCAGAGAGCCCGAAAAGAAATACGTGTCGGCGGAGGCATAGGTCATGCGTCGTCCGGTAATCGACTCTGGCAATGCCGCCAGATTCTGCGTGCCTGCCGTAATCCTGCCCCTGGCCGGTCTGACGATTCCGCCCAAGGCTTCAGCAAGCACATTCGCGCCACTATAGGCATCACCGACCAGTGCAATACTCTGTCCTGCCTCAACGGTGACAGAAACGTTATCCAGCGCGACCGCCCCGCCTTCATCCTCGATAGTCAGATTAATCGCGCTGAGCGGCTTGTCCAGTGTTTGCTCACCAAGAGTATCCACTGCCTGTACTGACGCTGGCAGCATCTCGTCGGCATCAAATTGTTCGATGATCTGCTCGTACTTGACCTGCACATCCTGCTTTGCAAGATCCCAGTCGATCAACTCCTTCAATGGACCAGGCAGCTCCTTGTAGGCGGCGATAACCGCCACCAGCTGACCGACATCCAGTCGCCCGGTAATGGCCAGAAAACCACCGACCAGATAGAACAGAAAGGGTGTGAGCTGGGCAAGAAAATTGTTCAGGAATTTTATCTTGAACTTTCGCAGATATATTTCATAGCGAATCTTGAACAGGACACCCAACCGGCTTGAGACATCAGCACGCTCATAATTGGAGGTATCGTAAGTGTGGATAGTATCGATACCCTCAACAATCTCGACCACTCGTCCAGCGAGCTGACGCGATTTGATCTGCCGCTCACGGCCCAGCACCAACAAACGTCGTCGCAATCGTGGAATGACGAGCATCTGGACAGAGGCCATGAACAATGCAACCAGCCCCAACCAGAAATGTTGCACAAAAATGAATGCCAAAGCCGTCAGCGCCTGCCCACCCAGCAATACCGGCTGTACAAACGCTTCGGCCGTGAAGCCGCCCAATGGCTCCACTTCGTCCTTGATCATGCTGGAGATCTCGCCCCCCTTGATGCGTTTGAATTCACCAGGCTGAAAGCGCAGGATACGATCGACTAGATCAAACCGAATGCGCCGCAGAAGGCGCTCGCCGAGTAGTCCCTTGAAGGTATTGATGTAGTACTTGAAAATGCCGTTGATAATAACCAGGGCAAGAAAGCCCAGGCTCAGAACCATCAGTGCCTGCGTTCGATTCAGCTCAAAACCTGCGAACAGATAATCCGCAAGGTAGGTCTGCGTAGACTCGGCTGTCTGGAAGCCCTCACCCTGGATAGGCCCATTGATGATCATCTTGGGCAGATCAAACGCCAGATAGTATGGAATCATGGAGAACATGACCACACTCAGTATCCATATCTGTTGGCGCGATGTGTGCGTCCAGATATAGCGCGTAAAACTAGGTTCCATTGAATTCAGGGTTGGTGCCGATCCGAGATCAGAGCTTGCACTATTTCTGCCGTTTGCACGGCGCCTTGTGTATCAAGAGTTGAGCTTGTGACGGGTGAATCCTGTAATAAAAGCTTTTCCACCTGTGTTGCCAGCGATGCTCCGGACAAACTGTTCTCACTGATGGGCTGTGCCAGCCCCATCTCTTGCAGCCGAACAGCCCTGTCTGTCTGTTCGGTTTCGCCACTGGCACTGTAGGGCACCAGTATCGAACGACATTTGGCCTGCAGTATATCGCCCACGGTGTTGTAACCTGCCTGTGAAATGGACAGTCTTGCACTACAGAGTAAAGCCGGAAAATCCGGGCGAAACCGTTGTAGCGTGATATTGCCAGTTTTCTGGCTGGCGATTGCCGCATATTCATCATCCGGCATATTAGGTCCGGCAATGATGCACCATGAATATTTCTGTGACAGCTTCAAGGCCGCATCCAGCGAAGCGTGCACCAGCCTGGCCCCCACGGCTCCGCCGCCAGCGGACACCACGACATCAAAATGTTCTTTCGAGGGCTGCGGTCGCGGTGCACAGACCAGCCCTGTATAAACAAGCTTGTCAGCAATCTGCTTAGCGCACGAAAAGCTTTCATCCAGAGTTGCAAAATTCGGATCACCATGGACCAGCACCTTGTCAAAATGCTGTCTGATCATGCGTGCCGTCTCCTCATCGCGCTCAGGTTTGAGACGCTTTTGCAGGATGTCTCGCAATGAGCTCAGCAGTATCGGTTTAGGTTCAGTGGCTTCAATGGCCTCTATCAACGGCAGTAATTCAAAGCGTACCTGACGTCTGCCAAACGGAAACGCTTCGATAATCACGCATTCCGGTTGCAGCTGTCTGAACACTTGCAGTAATTGTTCGCAACGCCGAGCCCGATACTCATCATCAACCAGCTTGCCATCAGCATCCACCAGCTCGGCGAAATTGCCATTGCTCACCGCAATCGGTGGCAAGTTGACCTGTCGTACTCCGGGCAGCTCGAACCCACTGACGGGCAAGCCACCGGTGACCAGCGTTACATCCGAACCATTTTCCTGAAGTGCCATGGCAATTCTGCCCGCTCGCATCAGATGACCGATGCCAAGCAGGTGCTGCACATAGAATAATACCGGTGATCCTTGCCCTGTCGGCCTCACAGCGTCTTGTTCCACTGCTCTTCGAACAGGCCGACCAATTGCCGGATGCTGACATGATAATCCAGTGTACTTCTGACCTTCTCTTGCGCTGCCTGCCCTAGCCGGTCACGCAAGTCGGGAGCGCTGAAAACCCGTGCCAGCGCTGCGCTCAAGGCCTGCGCATCATCGGGTTCAACCAGCAAGGCGTTCTGTTCATCGGTAAACAATTCGGGAATGGCCGACACCCGCGTAGACACACACGGCAGGCCCTGACTGGCAGCCTCTACCAGCACATTCGGCAACCCGTCACGATCGCCGTCGTCAGCGATCCTACAGGCCAGAACAAACAGATCAGCTGATTGATAATTGGCAAGCACCTCACTCTGGTTGATAGCCCCAAGCCAGCTGATACGTTGATCGATGCCCAAGCTGCGTGCCTGTGCCTGAAGATTGACCAGCTCGGTACCCGCACCGATATGCACGAAACGCCAGTGCAGCTGCGCCGGCAGTCCGGCCAATGCATCCAGCAACGTATCGAAACCTTTTTTGCCAACGGCTCGTCCCACGCTGAGGATGACCACAGGCTCATCGGCTTTGCTTGCATCACGCAGTGAGGGTTGACGGTGGTACGACGGGAACCGATCCAGATCGATACCGTGGTAGCTCAGATGAACCGTCGCAGGATTCGGTGCCAGGCTCTGCAAATGGCGATGACCGATTTCTGTACAGGTGACAACCCAGCGGGCACTGGCCAACTTGTCAGCCAATTCTCGATCCGATGAGGTCCAGATGTCTTTTGCATGCGCCGAGACACTCCAGGGGATGCCCAGTATCTGACTGGCATAGGCGCCTACCGAGGCCGGAGTATGAATGAAATGTGCATGCAACCATTGCGTATCGGCAGGCCATTCAGCCGCTAATACAACTCCCTGACCAAATCTGCGGATACGATTGCGAGTTCGGTCATGCAGTAGGTCCGAGGCAAATTTTCTCAAGCTCGGGAAGAAGCCAAATTGGGTCATCACCTTGAAAAAACTGCGCAAGACCCGTCCGGGCTCTTGATGAAGATATTCAGGCAGATAGTTTACCGGTGCGCGAATCTCATCATGAACCGCATGCCGGGCATTGTCGGTAGGGTGGCGCAACGAGACAAGCTGCAACTCGATGCCTGCCTGCTCCAGCCCCAGGAGTTCCTGGGCGATAAACGTTTCAGACAAACGCGGGTAGCCTTTGAGCACCACCACCAGTTTGCGCGGTATCTGATTGATCATGCCTTGCTGACCCGTCCAATCTGCTCGATGCGATCGGACTGAAAATACTCTTCCACGATATCCGATATGCTGGTCAGGCCATCCATTTCGATGACGTTCAGCATTCGCTCTGATGGCCGCTGTCGTTGCGGCAGTGCTTTCAGGGCACGAGCCATCTGCACAGGATCATCAGCCTCCTCAGGCAGCAACATGTCCACCATATCCAGTTCGGCGGCCCGTTGCGTACGAATCAGCTGCTCCTCTCGTGGAACGGTACGAGGCACGATCAAGGCAGGCTTGTCAAAGGACAGAATCTCGCAGAAGGTATTGTAACCGCCCATGGAAACTACAGCCGTGGCACTGGCAATGAGCTCTTCCATTCTCGAATCAAAATTGATGATCTCGACAGATGCAAGAGCATTACCACGTGCAACGAATTCATCGCGTTCCTTACCCGGCATATAGGGACCCAGCACAATCAGGGTCTTGAAGGTCAGACTGGCATCGTGCTCGTAGGCGGCCATCACACCACGAATCAGCTCAACACCATCACCACCACCACCGGTAGTCACCAGTATGTAATCACCCTGCTGCTTGTTGTCCGACAGCTCGGCATGCAGGGCTTGTCGCTCCAGAAAACCGACAAAGCGGATCCTGTCGCGCAAGGACTGAGGTATATCCATGCCGATCATCGGATCGTAGAAATTCTCGGGACCGTAGACCCAGATCTGATCATAGAGAGCATCTATTTTTGGAATCAGTTCCTTGCGTTCCCATTCAGCAGCCAACAGAGCGGGTGAGTCCATGACATCACGTAAACCCAATACCAGCTGCGTATTACAGGTCTTCAAATAGGCCAGTGTCTCTGCCACCTCACCTTGTAAACCCATGGGCTCCTTGTCCACCAGAAATATATCCGGCCTGAACGTTTCTGCCGTATGACGAATGATGGATTCACGCATCCGGACCGTCTCACTCAGATCAATATGCTGGTCAAGTGATGTGTACTCGCCATTACGCAGCTTGATAACACTGGGGATTTTCACAAAATCAACGCGGGCACGAAAATCAAACGCACCGGCAATGGCAGAGCCCGAGATGATCAGCACACTGAGTCCACTGAAATTCTCGACCAGCGAATGTGCGATGGTTCGACAACGCCGCAGATGTCCCAGCCCGAAAGTATCGTGGCTGTACATGAGAATCCGCGCATCGTTCAACTGAGTCATGTTGCCGGCCCCGCCGTCAGACCGGTTTCAGATGTTTTCCTGCTGGTTATCATCATTGACACTCTAATCAAACCACTATTTATAGGGATCAGCGGCATCACGTAATCCATCACCCAGAAAATTGAACGCAAGGATAACCAGAACCACAGGCAACACCGGGTACAACAGCCATGGATACAAGGCGATGATGTTGATGCTGCGTGCTTCGGTCAAAAGTATGCCCCAACTGGTAATGGGTGGTCGTAATCCGATTCCCAGAAAACTCAGTGCCGTCTCACCCAGAATCATCCCTGGAATGATAAGCGTTGCACTGGCTATCAGGTGTGACATGAAACCCGGGATCAAGTGCCGTCCAATAATGCGTTTACTGCTGGCTCCCAGCAATTGTGCCGCAACAACATAGTCCTCTTCACGTAGCGACAGTAATTTTGAGCGTACGGCTCGAGCCAGCCCCGTCCAGTCCAGCAAGCCGAGGATGACCGTAATGCCGACATACACCAGAATCGGACTCCAGGTCAGCGGAATGATGGTGGCCAGCGCCATCCACAAGGGAATGCTGGGGATCGACTGCAGGACTTCCGTGATGCGCTGCACCAGCATGTCGAACAGGCCGCCACGATAGCCTGCGATGCCACCAATAATGATTCCCAGAATGAAACTCATCGTGACGCCGAAAATACCGATAGTCAGTGAAATTCTTGCCCCATAGATGGTTCGCGACAAGACATCTCGCCCGAGACGATCAGTACCCAGTAAAAACAACTGCCCACCCTCTGATGGACACACCAGATGCAGGTTCGCATCAAACAGGTTCCAGAATTTGTAAGAATCGCCTTGACAGAAAAACTGCAGTGGCTGCACATCGTCCTTGATGTCCGAGTAGTTACGCCGCAGGGTATTCATGTCCAGAGTCATCTGCTGCCCGTAGACATAGGGACCGACGAAACTGCCCTCGTGAAACCAATTCACCGACACCGGCGGTGCATAGATAAACTCGGTATGACGACTGTGCAGATTGTAAGGTGCCAGAAACTCGACAATCAGTATCGACAAATAGATGAACAGCAGGAAGATGCCCGACGCCAGTGCCAGTCGGTGCTGCCGGAAATACCACCACATCAAACGCAGCTGTGATGCATGGGCAACCGGACTTGCCTCCTGGTTGGCCCGATCAATGGAATCCGGATCGTAGGGTGCCTCGGAGACGAAGTGTTCCAGTGGTGCACCTGATTCTGGCAATGGTGACTTCATCGGTGACGCCCCGCACCAAAGCGAATACGCGGATCGAGCAAGGCCAGAGCGATATCGGATACCAGCACGCCAATCACGGTCAGAAATGCCAGAAACATGAGAAAGGAGCCGGCCAGATACATGTCCTGACTCTGCAAGGCTTTGATCAGCATGGGCCCTGTGGTTTCCAGCGACAGGACGATAGCTGTCACTTCAGCCCCAGAGATAACGGCTGGCAGAATCGAACCGATATCCGAGATGAAAAAATTCAAGGCCATGCGCAGTGGGTATCTGAGTAGAACTTTCAGCGGATGCAAGCCTTTTGCTTTGGCCGTCACCACATACTGCTTCTTGAGCTCATCCAGCAGGTTGGCACGTAGCCGACGCACCATACCGGCGGTACCTGCCGTGCCGATAATCAGCACCGGAATCCACAGGTGCTCGAGAATGGATACGAACTTGTCCCAGGACATGGGTTGATTGAGATAGGCGCGGTCCATCAGATGCCCGATGGATGTTCCAAACCAGATATTGGCCAGGTACATCATGACCAGAGCCAATATGAAATTAGGCACGGCAATGCCAATCATGCCGACAAACGTCAGTCCATAGTCCCCCCAGCTGTATTGATGGGTGGCCGAATAGATGCCGATGGGGAAGGCCAGCAACCAGGTGAAAACGATGGTTACAACCGAGACCAGTATCGTCAGCCAGAGCCGATCACCAACCACCTCGTTGACCGGCAAACGGTATTCGAAGGAGTATCCGAAATCCCCCACGAGCATGCCACTGACCCAATGGAAGTATCTGACTACCAGGGGCTGATCGAATCCATAGCGTTCCTTGAGCATTTCGATCTCGGCCAGATCGGCAGCCTCGCCCATGGCTCTGAGCTCGGACACATAGCTTTCAAAATAGTCGCCGGGGGGCAGCTCGATGATGATGAACACCAGAGCTGATATCAATACAAGTGTGGGGATCATGGTGATGATCCGCCAGAAGATGTAGCGAAGCATGCTCAGCTCTCCTTGTCCAGCCAGAAGGTATCGGGCATATAGGCACCGAAGTAACTGGTTGGCGCAAAGCCGAACAGACCTTTTTCCGGAAGATTATGCAGTCTTGCTGAACGTACAACCGGCTGCAGTGAACCATTGATGGTACCGATGCTGAATACCTGATCCGCATGAATCTTCAGCATATCCTCCCAGATCTGTGTGCGCTGCTCTGTGGAAGTTGTCAGCATCCAGTCATCCAGCAATTTTCCAAGTAACTGTACGTGATGCAATCGGGATGCGTGTCCCTGTGAATGTCCGGACATATGATACAAACCCCAGGCTGGCCATTGCAGTTGATCATCCGAGGTCGGTGCCAGCTCGCTGGGCGGCATGTCAGCTGAAGGCAGGCCATTGTCAAGGCCCTGAAAAACAGACATCATCACATCACCACCCATGATGCGGCTGCGAAAGATATCGCGCTGCGATGTTCTCACGAACAGCGCAATACCGATGTCTCGAAAATGATCAGTGATCAGCTCCAGCACATCGGTCTCCAGGGTGCTTTCCCCCGATGACTCGATCGTGATGTTGGCAGGCCGTCCATCAGGCAGCAGACGGATACCATTATCGCCGCGCTCTGTCAGGCCAATATAATCGAGCAGGCGGTTGGCATGTTTCGGCTCGTAAGTCGACCAGGCGGAAGCGTACTCAGGCTTGAACAGTGGACTCTCCGGCAGAATTGTATTGGCACTCTCATGCGCCAGGCCGTAGTAGATGACCTGATTGATTTCGCGTCGATTGATGGCCAGCGATAATGCGCGACGCATTCTGACATCACGAAACAGTGATCGCCAGGCACGGTCCCTGCAATTGAGGTTCGGGAACAAGGCCACACTCGAGCCGCGTGTGCGTTTCCACAATGACACCTTGAGAGGGAACCGCTGTTCAGCTTCCTTGATCAGGGTGTAGTCCGGCAAATCGATCCCGGCAGCCTGCAAGTCGGCTTCGCCGGTCGCACTCTTGGCGGCAATGATATCCGAGGTACTGACGTTCATGACCATACGGTCAACATAGGGCAGCTGGGTACCCTGCTCATCTACTCGATGAAAAAACGGATTACGTTCAAATACGAACTGCTCGGCCGGCGGCTGAGTCGTCGGTCGCCAGGCCTCCAGTGTTGGCAGCTCAGGATTATCAGGCCGGTTCTGACGTGACATCTTGCGATGCAAGCCCACCCAATCGTCTACGCGTTTCAGCTTAACCAAGGCCTTCAGCTTTTCGGCGCTCTGAAAGTTTGCATGAAACTGCTGCATATAGGCGGAAGGCAAGGCCAGCGTCAGAGGTATGGGCGCGGCCAGCTCGTGCAGGAACTGCGGCATGGGTAGGTCCCAGCTATAACGTACTGTTTGCGGATCCAGCACTTCGAACTTGGCCACGTTGCCATTGACCTTCAGGTTGACCGGTGGCCCGCCTCTGAGCAGCTCCTTGTTGAGCACGACATGGTTCCAGTAGTAACTGAAATCCTCTGCCGTGTAGTCACTACCGTCCGACCACTTGTGACCTTTGCGCAGATGCAGGGTAAAGACACGACCATTGTCGACCGTGAAGGACTCCAGAATATCGGGCGACAGGTTCAGATGTTCATCATAGCCCACCAGTCTGGAATAGCTGTTGATGGGCAGGTAGCGTATATCTCTTTGTCCGCCAATCAGCATCCGTAAAGTTCCGCCCTGCTGACCGAGCGTTCGGCCCTTGGCTTGCAGGTCGATGACACGAGGGTTGAGCGGCAAACGCCCCATCAACTCTGGTAGTTCACCCGCATCAATGCGCTTTTGCAGAAAGGCTGAATCCCTGGACGCAGCTTGCAGCCGAGTTGGCAGTGCGGCTGCTACCAGCATGCCCAGAACAGTACGCCGAGTGATCATGGCTTCAACTCCGAACGCTCAGCCGTTGAACGTGCCAATACGAAATGTTCGTTCCCCAGATCAATCGAGGACAAAGCGTGTTGCCCACCATCTGACTGGAATATCTCCGGCCACCATTGTTGGGATTCGGTACTACTGACTCCGGCAGCTGAAAAATCCAGCGGCCTCGCAAGGTCAGGGTATGGCACTGCGCTCATCAGCGCCTTGGTGTAAGGGTGTACCGGTGAATTCATGATGACATCTCGCGGTGCCATTTCGACAATCTTGCCCGCCCACATCACCGCCACCCTGTCAGCCATATAATCGATCACGGCCAGGTTGTGGGAAATAAACAAATAGGTCAGACCCATATCCTTTTGCAAGTCCTTCAGCAGATTGAGAATCTGCGCCTGCACGGACACATCCAGAGCCGATACCGGTTCGTCACAGATGATCAGGCTCGGTGCCACTGCCAGCGCCCGTGAAATTCCTACTCTCTGTCGCTGACCACCGGAGAAGCTGTGTGGATAGCGTTGCAGGGCGTCAACTCCTAGACCTACGGCATCCAGAAGCGCCATAGTTGCAATATTGCGCTGTTCCTTGTTGCCCCGCCCATGAATCTCGAAGGGTTCGCGCAATATGTTGCCTACCGTCATGCGCGGTGAAAGTGAAGAGATGGGATCCTGAAAAATCAGCTGGACCTTGGTCCGCAATTCCTGCAACTGTTCACCAGCTGCCTGCAAGACATTCACCGGACCACTGCCATCATCGAACATGACACTGCCCGTATCAGGCGAGATTGCGTGCATGAGAATCTTGCTCAAGGTTGACTTGCCACAACCACTCTCCCCCACCAGTCCAAGACACTCACCACGTCGGATATCAAAACTGACACCATCCACCGCCGGCACTGGCTTGTCCGAACCGCCCACTTGCCAGTCCTGTTTTTTGGTGATGAACGTCTTGCTGAGATTTTTCACAGACAGGATGACGTCAGGCGCTGCCTCAATCGGATTCTTTGGAGGGGCGACAAGTTTGTCAATCAGGTGCTCGGCATGAGTTTCAATCTCACGTAGCGGCTTCAAACGAGTATCGCGCGGCATTCCAAAATGGGGAATGGCCGACATCAATCCCTTCAGGTACGGATGCCGTGGTGAATTGAACAGAGGCTCAAGGGGACCGGCTTCCATGATCTCACCGTGGTAGATCACAGAGACCTCATCCGCCATATTGGCAACCACGCCCAGATCATGCGTAATCAACAGAATAGCCATGCCCAGGCGTGACTGGAGTTCACGCAGGAGTTTGAGTATCTGCGCCTGAATGGTGACATCCAGCGCCGTTGTCGGTTCGTCCGCAATCAGCAAGGCAGGCTCACAAACCAGGGCCATGGCGATCATGGTTCGCTGCCTCATACCGCCCGACAGTTCGAATGAATACATGTCGAACACGCTGGCCGGATTGTCGAACCCCACCAGACTGAGCATCTCTTCACAGCGCTGGCGCTGCTCTTTGACGGACAGATTAGTATGAATGCGAAGTACTTCACAAATCTGATCACCCACCGTATGCAGGGGTGAGAATGAGGTCATTGGTTCCTGAAAAATCATGCCAATGCGACGCCCACGTATGGAGCGAATCATTCGGCCATCACGAGGTAATTGCACCAGATCCAGATCCTCGCCCGAGCCTTCGGGGTCATTGAACAGCACCCGCCCTGTCACATTCGCCTGTTCGGGAGCCAGTCCCATGATGACCTGGCTGATAACGGATTTTCCAGAGCCGGACTCACCAACCAGTGCCGTCACCTTGCCTGGCAGTACACGCAGGCTGGCGCCTTTGACCGCTCTTACATTACCACCGGGTATCGGAATCGACACATGCAGGTCTTCGATACGCAGCAAGTCTTTACCGGAAGTCGGCTGATGCGACATATTTTTATTGGTCATTCATCAAACTGAGTACGTGATCCGAGCCAAGTTGCAAGACACGGCTTGGAAGACATGAAATCGGCAACGCTAACTGAAAATGAAACGATCAGATCTGTTTCGGGTTCCCATCGCTGTGCCTTACCGGTAAACGTGACGGCTACGAACATCTCGATGACAAGACGGACGGAGCACTGCCGACGCTGGGCTCACGATAACCCATATGCAGTGCTTCACGATAGTGAACACATAAAGAACGTCAGGTTCAGAGCGAAGTTGGCTGACCTCGTGACAGAGTGCTGGCAAGACCCTGAAGGGTTCATGCACCTCAAAGTGGCAGAAATATATTGCACTCTCGACAGGGCTGAGAGTGGATCTTGAAGCTGTGCGTGGATCTTCAGGAAACCGACCGCACTGAGTAATGTCCCATACTGCGAACAGACAACATTCGACAATCCGTGTCGGGGTAACTATGCCAGTGTGGGCCAATGATTGATTTAACCGAATTGAAAAGCCGCCTGAAAACGGCAGCCTCGCTGCGCGGCTCCGGACAGTACGAACAAGCCCGACAAATACTGGATACGCTGGCCGCTGATCCGACAATCAAACAATTGGGTCAGCAGACATCACTGGGCATGCCCAGACAATTGCAATCCGCTCTGTTGAAGCTGGCCAAGGCTGAAAAGGATGCCGTGCACAAAGCGGCCTATCAATACCATCTCGTGCCACCACCCGAGCTGTTGAACAAATATGCACAGTTCAGCAGCAGTGAGCGTCGCCATATTGCACAACTGGCTCGCGAACCCATTCCGCGCAACATTCATCAGATCTGGATTGGCTCAATGCCTCCCCCGGAGGGCTCTCGTGCCTGGGAACGACATGCCAGCCAGCACGACTATGCCTACAAGCTGTGGCGTGAGGAGGATTTGCGCGCTATCGGGGTGGAAGATAATCCGGTCTATCAGAAGCTGATCAGGATCGGCAATCTACCCGGTGCTGTCGATATTGCGCGATACATGATTCTGGAAAAACTCGGAGGTATCTACCTGGATTGCGATTGGTACCCTGCCCGCAACGATTTGAGCTTTGATGATCTGCTACCGATGAACGGGCTAACGGCGATGCCAGAAGATATTCCAAGAAATACCGGCAAAGGTGGCTTGCTGCTAGCCAATTCCATGTTGCTGGCACCCGCAGGACACCCGGTGTTCACACGCTTGCTCAAGGCTCTGAATGATGTCTGGAACGAACTGCCCGAAGCGCCTGTCTGGTGGACTACTGGTCCACTGATATTCACCCTCATGAGCCGCGGTGGTGCTGTGACACTGGCCGATGCCGCCTTTGTGGCAGGCTCACTGCCGCAGGAAACCCCACTGAACGAGGTTGATCACTGGTGTCAACAAGCACAACAGGACGATCTGGGCCTGCTATTGCTGTGGAAATCCTGGATCTGGTAGAGGCCGATTCTTCCCCAATCTGCCACGACCCGAGTTGCAGAACTTTTGATCTTGTTATGGGGAGCTTTCAAGCAGTTCGCTGGCCGCGATCCAGCGCACTGCAGGGTCATGGCTGGTAGCGACAAACAACTGCTCCAGAAACTGCCAGGCTTGCTCGTCGTGTACCAGATGATGGGTCAGCAAGCCAATCGGATTCTGCGGGTAACGCAACTGTGCAATGATCTCTGACACCAGTTCGCCCGTCGCACGTCCCCCACGAGTCTTTTTCCAGTCGATGATGTCGACCTGGGTATTGATCATGGGTATTGAGCTGTATTCCTGTTCAGCGAAGGTCGACAGCGCCTGAAAACCGATGTCGCCCAAGGCCGGAACCAGCTCACTGGAAATTCGATTCCAGGGCGGCACCAGCACCGGCAGAAACTGCTCACCATAATCGCCCGACAGTTGCTTGAATCCACGTCTGAGCTCCGCAAGCACTTCGGACGAGGACCTGTGCGACCCCAGCTCCTGTTTCTTCTCATTGGCCGGCGCATGATTGTGATGCGACCAACCATGCACCGCAACGCTGACTTGCCTGGCAGATTCCAGCCTTAGCCGCAACTCTGCAGTTGCCATGGCCGGAATCACCGCCAGACTCAACGGTATGGCGTGCGCCTCAGCCAATGCCAGAAGACGATCCAGCGCCTCACCGGGCTCCACCGCATCGTCGTCACGTAACCAGAAACGTACCGGTTTGCTTGACTCCGGCAACTGCTGCAATGCTTCGGACAGTCGTTCCATGTTTGTATTGCTGCTCATGACAGGTTTCCAACAGTATGTTGCAGAATATCGTTCAAGCTCACACTGGCCAGCTCTTCTGTGTGCTCGCGCTGAACGTAGGCGGCGGCGGAATCAGCCATCGTGAGACGTAGCTTTTCATCCGACAGCAACTGTTCAATGGCCGCCGCATAGGCCTGATCATCGCCTGCCGGTGTCAGAAATCCACTGACACCCTCATCAATCACTTCGGGTACGCCGGCGGTCTTGAATGCCACCACCGGTAGAGCGGCGGCCTGAGCTTCCAGGTAGGCCAGTCCATAAGCTTCGCCACAGCCGGGCCAGACATACAGTGAACTACGGGCGAATAACGCCGCAATATCAGTACGCCCGAGCAAGCCATGCCAGGTGATTCGCTCATCGGGGATGGCGTTGAACAGCTCCCGCACGGCTTGCTGCAGATTGCCATCACCCACGATGGATAACGTCCAGGGCAGATGTAACAAGGACTCAAGCGCGGCGGCCAGCCTGGCGTAGCTGTCAAACTTGTCGCCGGCTCGCATCATGGCCACCGTTACCAGATGCCCCGGCTCGGCCGCCGGTGTCTGACGAGTGAAATCGCTGGCATCGATAAAGGGTCGCATGCTGGCTAGTCGAACCCTGGATGAGGCCGCCTCCAGCCCCAGCCGATCTCTTTGTGTGAAGCAGATATTCACGGCAGCACGTTCCAGCGAACTCAGCACATACGCCTGTGTATCGGCCCATATGCCCTTCGATCGGCGCGGAGAATGAGCGGCCTCAGCTGTCACGTAGGCAACATTGAAAGTCTGGCACAACTCGGGGCCTATCAGATCAGGTGACTTGAAATAGGGGTGATAGCAGAACCAGACATCCGGTGCACCTTCTTGCTTCCAGATCTCTGACAAGCGGTGTACTTCCGATTGTGCCTGCTCCTGCAATTGTATTTTGTCAGACTCATTATCAGCATCGCGCAAAAAGGCTCGCAATGTTGATGCGGTATCCACCTGATGCCCCATGCGACTCAGACAGTTCATCAGCAATCGAGCCATCAGCCGGTCGCCTGAAGGCACAGGGTGTGTCGCAGGTTTCAAGGGAGAATAGAAGGCGATCTTGTACACGTGGACTCCAGGTCTTCTGATCGATTCTTTAGGAACTGTCGAATGTCGGGGTTCGTGAATTACTCGATCAGCACTCGACTATTCATGAAACAGTCCAGGCCAACAGGCAGGTTAGGGATTGTGAAATGATAGGTAATTGTTTCACGATCCCTTAACGCTTCATGCCGATTCTACAGAACGATTGACGTTAAACTGATTCATTGCGTACTGTCCTGCAGCCTGTCGCCCATGAAGCTAACACACGCCTTTCCCCTGACCTGCCACACAGGCAGTAGTTCCGCCCATGGAGACATCCGTCATGCCCCCGTGTGAACTGCCCGGGGTTGCCGTCATCGCTGATGCGCATTTTCATGCTATTGACAGCGATTATGATCTGCCAGCGACTGTATTCAATGGCCAGTCTGCCACCTTGCGAAGCTGGATCGATACCCGTCGCTCATCCCGGGTTTTCAATGAAAGTGGTGCCGCACTGAAAGCTGCGCTGAAAGACATCGCAGATCGAGGCATTCGTCACATTGTGCTGTTAGGCGATTACACCGATGACGGACAGCTAGAAGCCACCCAGCGACTGGTGCAGCTGCTGCAGTTGTATCAAGATCGATACAGCATGCAGTTCTACGCTATCCCCGGCAACCATGATTGCTACGGACCGGTGGGCAAACACCAGTCAACCCGATTTACCAGCACACCGGGCAACACGGTTCTGGTGACCAGTGATCCGGAGGTCGCAGCGAGCGAAAGCGACACATCGGTTCTGACGCGCAAGATGTACTGTGACGGTGCCCCTGCAGGCTTGTTGCCGATGCGCGAATTCGGGTTGTGCAGACAAGATGGATACCTGCATTGGGAAAGCCCTTTCGGACTCGATGACAGCTTCGCCTCGCGACGCTACGAGGCTCATTCTGCCGACGGTGGAACAGTCCGCTCACTGATAGATGCCTCCTATCTGGTCGAACCCGAACCAGGCCTGTGGCTGTTGATGATCGATGCCAATGTTTTCGAGCCCCGTAATGGACAACGGGAAATCACTCGAAAAAAAGCCTTTTTCGACAGCAGTGATGCCGGCTGGAATGCAGTCCTGCGTTGCAAGCCACATTTGATTACCTGGATCAGCGATGTCAGCAAACGTGCGCGCCAACTCGGCAAAGCCCTGCTGAGTTTCTCCCACTATCCGGCCATGGATGCTTTTGATGATTGGAGTCTGAGCGAAAGCAGACTCTTCGGCCAGACAGAAACCTTGCGTCGACGCCCAGACAAGCAAGTCGCCGAGACTTTACTGGAGGTGGGGCTCAGATTGCACCTGGGTGGTCATCTGCATATCAATGGTAAATCGACCTGCAATATCGGCAATCAACAGTTTACCGATATTGCAGTGCCTTCCCTGGCGGCTTTCCCACCGGCCTACAAGAGCCTTCACGCCACAGCTGAGCGATGCAGAGTCGAGACCATTTCGCTCAATTCACTCGCCCTCGATCCGTGGCTGCTGGGTTGTTACCGAGCTGAAAACGATGCCTTGAAGCGTTCACAGGATCGTGCGCTGGATGCATTGAACTACGGTGATTTTCTGTACAAAAGGATGTATTCGCGTGTCGCGCAAAGCTATCTACCTAAAGAATGGCCGACAGACATTGCCGGCGAACTGGAGGGCCGGAACGTGGCTGATCTGGCGAGCTTTCTGATCGCCCAACGCCGCGGCGCCCGACGCAACGGCGCCCGACAACTCGGCGCTCAACATGACGGCATTCCAGCTATCGATACCCAGTACGCCGCCGAGCTCAAATCCTTAAGTATCGCCCACTCGCTGGACATCGACGTATTTCAGGATTGCTCGATAATGGATCTGATTGTCGACTGGTACTGCCTGCGTCACGCAGGTCATCAGGCAGCCAGCTTTTCCCCTCTGCAGCGATTGAATCTCTATCGGTTTCTGGCACAGGAATTCGGCGATCTGCAATCAGTGGAAAATAATCCCACCGCTGCTTTCTTTCATGTTTTTCTAGGCGTCCTGCAGCAGTCCCTGCAGCGGCTTGAACCTGCAGGCTCGATGACTGATTTCATCGAACTGCGCCCTTGAAGTCCTGCGTGGCTAGTAGTCCAACCATTGTGTTTCGCAAGTCTTCAGGGGATGCCAAGAGATAACCCGGACTAAGGGATCGTGAAATAATCCCTAAAGAACGACACCAGCATGTATCAGTCACTATCAGCTTCATGTGCCTTGCCGCCCATGCAGGGAGGTGACTCAGGGACATCTCCGCCCCGCTCGCTCCATTCTGCAGAGGTATAGGTATGCATGGACAGTGCATGGATATCATTCTTCAACTGCTCTGCCAACAGTTTATTGATGGTGCGATGACGACCGATCAGATTCTTGCCATCAAACTCATTACTCACAACCACCAGCTTGAAGTGACTTTCAGAGCCGGCAGGCACATTGTGCATATGGCTTTCGTTGATAACGTCCAGCACGGTAGGTGCTAGAGCCTCCACCAGAATGTCATTGATTACGGTTGCTACTTTCATTCGACAGATTCCTCATTTTATCTGCCCATGATAACGCCTGACTTCAATCAGCGGTGCATGAGCGATAGGGTATGCAAAGCCTGCTCATGATGATTGCCGAAAATTACCTGACCCTCAAACATGCAACCAGATTCCAGGCCTCAGACAGCCATTATCAGATGGCAGGTGGAGGTGGAGCAGGAGGAGCACTCGCGGGCAACTGCTGAACAGTCATATGCGGGAACGGGATACCCCAGTTTTCCTCGGTACACACCTTCACACACGCCTGCTGAATCATCCGCTCTATCTTGAACAAGCCGGTGACGGCAGAGCTCTGCATAGTCACGTAAATCCAGAAATCCAGTGACGAGGCACCCGCCGCCTTGAACTCGACCTGAACCTGTTTGAGCGACTGCTTGTAGTCACTGTGCATAATGGCGTATTCGATAGCCTCTCGTAAACGCGGGGCAACCGTGCTCAGGCTGATGTCCTGCAATTGATAGTCGATACCAAATACTGCAGGTATGGCATAAGTCTCCCCTCGGGACAGGTTTTCAAAGGTCCAGCGATAGAACTCATTCGAGGGTACGGAGGTGATGCTACCGCCGCCACTTTGCAATTCAATCACCTCGGGCGTCAAACGCACGACCTGTCGAAACAAGCCGTTATCAAGCAGGAGATAGTCGTTCTTGCTGGCAGGAAACCATGGCTCCTTGCCTGCGGGTCGTGATACCAGCTCCCCCATCTGTTTGAGCGGTAGCCTTACGACGCCGGTAAGTTCTGGGTTACGCAGCACCGAATGCACATTGAGCGATACGACCTGCCAGGGCAGACCGTTGTACATGACGCGCTCATTCTCTCTGATACTGCCCAGATCCAGCAGTAATCGCGCCTCATGATAGAAACGCGGAACAGCCTGACGCAGGCCAAGAGCCAGCCCCACCACGGCAATGATGGCAAGTCCCAACAGCAGCATGTCGCCACGCACGTAGAACACTGCCACCACCACCACTAGCACAATCATGAAGGAGACGGCACGAAACACATATTGAGCCAGGCGTTTGCGAGTCCTGAAATCCGGGTGGTCGGCAAAGGCGCGCTTGGTCAGGATCAGGTTGAACAGGCCTCTGAGTCCATGCCAGACAACGACGGCAAAACAGAATGCCAGAAACAGTGTCAGCCCGCGTCCCTTGATGAACTCAAGCAGGCCACTCTTCGCACTATTCCACCATTTCGTATCCGAATTTTGCAGCTCGTTAAGTTGTAGCTTGGCAAGCTTGGTTTTCTGATCGTTATCCGATAGTCGACGCTTCCATGATTTTCTGATCGAGCCAAGTGATGCCTGCAAATCGGGCTGCCCAATTGCCTCAAGCTCTGCATCAATATTCTCCATGGCCATCACGATTGCCTCTCGCTGCTTTGACAAGCGTTCAACCGAGGTCAGCAAACTACTGATCCGGCGAGGCTTTTCGGTCAGTGCCTTGAGATTGTCGACGATGGGCATGAGAATTTGCGACAACTCTACTTGCCAGTCAAATCCGGCTTCCTCTTCGTTGAACACAGAGGTGTCCACAGAACCGATGGCTGATTGCTCTAATGATTTGCGTAACTGCTTCAAATCAGCTGTCAGCTCATCCAGCTGTTGCTGGACACCACTCAGCGAGGAGGCATCAGCACTCTTGAACTCATTGCGAAGTTCCTGCTGGGCATCAAGGTTCGCCTGAATCAGTGCCTGGATGGTCTCAAGGCTACTAATTGCTTCCGGTGAAGCCACCAGAGGTGAATCAATACTGGGGGCCTCCTCTGCTGCGGCTAACACCGGTGGTGGCGCTTCGACAGCCTGGGAGAACACGACTGGGGACCACAGCTGGCAAAGCAGAAAAACAAGGCAGACAACCCAGGCAGGTCGAGTATTTCCTGTGTGCTGTCGACTCGATAACGGTGAACCCGCCGAAGTTACAATCGTCATCATTTTTGCCAAATACAATAAGACACAGACATTAGCATCACCTTCGGTTTTTCTTGTCGACTCATCATTTCATGAATGCAGCCGCCATGCCGGCGCACTACCGGCGGAGTGATGCCGTAGAGTACGTTGCCCGAAGAATTGCTCCAGCTGCTCGTACACTTCAGGAAATACAGCATGAAGCTGGCCAGGAGCCTCAAAGAAGTACTCACTACAGACTGCAAAGAATTCCGCAGGACTTGTCGCGGCATAGGCATCAATGGCCGCAGGCAATCCCCTGTCAAGTTGCCAGTTCAAGGTATCGAAGGCACTCTGAAGATCTAGAGACCATTGCCGTGACGACAAGTTCGGCGGCATCGGCGGAAAGCCATTGACAACGCCATTCACGCCATCAAGTTTATGTGCGAATTCGTGCAGGATGACATTACCGCCGGGCCGTGGTTGCAGCACATCTGACCACGCCAGAACCACAGGGCCGTTCAACCAGGCCTCACCGGCCAGAGTTCGCCCACCAGCATGAACGACACCAGCCTGATCAATATGCCGATGCGGCGAGAGAAAGGCATCCGGGTACACGATAATCGAATGCAACGCCCGGTAATCCAGATGCGGCAGATCAAGCGTCAGCAGACAGGCATGCAAGGCAATCTGCAAACGTATGCCATCATCCAGCACCATGCCCCGTGCCGCCTCAAATGATTTGGTCTGCAAAAAACGCTCGGCGGCCAGCTTCAGCCTTGCCAGCGCATCTCGGTCCAGATGGAGCACTGCCGGACTGCGCGCCACTATCTGTTGCCAAAGCTGCTCCGTGACCGGAGGATCAACTACCCGACGGCCCCTGAAAAGATCTTTGTACCACGGCATCTACTACACGACTCTGGATCAGACCCCGGATGCAGCTGCCGGTATGGGGCGTAGCTTTTCACTCAGGCGCTGGGCCGTCCCCCTCAGGTGGTAATCATAGATGGCAGCGTAGGCCAGCACTGCACGCACATAGCGCCTTGTTTCGGTAAACGGAATCGTGTCTATCCAGATATCCGCCTCGATACTGCTGTCCCGTAACCACTGATCAACTCGACTGGGTCCGGCGTTGTAACTGGCGGTCGCCAGCACCTGATGATCATTGAACTTGTTCATCACATGTCGCAGATAGTAGGTACCAAATCCGATATTGGTAGCGGAGTCAGTCAAATCGCCTTTCCAGTTTCTCTTGCCTTGCAGGCCGGCCACATATTTGGCCGTTGCCGGCATCAGCTGCATCAGCCCCACCGCACCAGCACCGGAACGTACATCCCGGATGTAGGCACTCTCACGACGCATTACACCGAATATCCAGGCAGGTTCGATACTGTGTTCCATTGATGCCCTGGCAACATCACTGCGATAGAGCACCGGAAAGCGCAGTGCAATGGCTCGCGGGCTGTCACTCAAGCCGGCCGCATAGATTGCCCGATCATGCATACCCCAGCTACTCGCCAGAACGGCAGCCGTCGCCAGTTCCTCGCTGGTCTTGCCACGTAGCCAGTTATTCCATTCGCGACGACTTTCATTGGTCAGATCAACATGATGAAATTCTCGTGCACGTACCAAAGCGGGCTCTGCCGACAAACGAGCCAGCAAAGAGACACCCGGAATTATCGGTTCGTCATAGATCGAGTATTCAAGCTGCATTTTGTCCGCTGACAGAAAACCGTAGTACGACTGCAGATCAGCCAGTTTGGTATAGATGGCTTGCGCCTCTGAAACACGATCCAGTTGCCCTAAAGCACGGGCTTCCCAATAGGCCCAGTGATCCTCCTGGCGCTCCTCGGGAGGTAGCAATGCAATGCTGGCAAGTACAGCTGGCCAGTCCTGCGCAAGCAAAGAGGTTCGAATGCGCCATTCCATCAACTCAAGATCGTCTTCGCGAACCTCGAAGCTGCGCAACCAGGCAGCAGCCTCTGGCATACGTCGGTAGGCCGCCCGCATGGCCAGCGCACGATGGGTTTCGTAATAACCATCCGCTGTAAACGCGTATTTGTCCCGAATCTTCAACCAGTGCGTCATGGCAGCCAGCGTATCCTCGCGCGACCAGTCGACCAGTAGATCCAGCAAGATGATCCGGTTAAGCAGTGTGTCCTGATCCAGATCGCCGCTGAGCACGAAGGCCTGCGGCTTTTTGCCCGATTTGATCCAGCGCTCTACCTGTTTTCGATCAGTGGTGGCCAGATAGCCCAACATCGGTTTGGCAAACTCGGGCTTGTTGGCCTCCATGGCCTGGTAGATCTTCTCCCAGATGGCAGCCACCGGCGGTGTGTTCGCCGCCTGCAGTTTGTCCAGTATTTCCTGGCAGTCTTTGTCGTGCTTGCGCGGTTTGACCCACAGCTCGATCACATCATCATCAAAGCCATCCAGAGCCCCTGTCGCCTGCCTGGCCTGCAGCATCTCGCAACTCATGGCAGCCGCCAGCCGTGAATGGCTGAGTGCAAGAAAAGTGCGCCATTGTTCAGTGTCTGCAAAGCGCTTTTGCAGCGTGTGCGTCAGACGACGCGTCAAGGAGGCATCCCCCGTACGCTGCTCGAAATCATTGAGCTGATCGATTTGTACCGCCCCCGGCGTCTCATCCCGCCAGTCTCTCTTCAACCGCTCGTATTCCAGATATTCCCGCAAGGGGTAGTCTGCCAGGGCCACCTCCAACGCATCGAAACGAGACCGTTGTCCGGATTTCAGGGCATCGAGCGCCTGAGTGAACTGCTCGCGCTCAGCCGCATAAACGGCATCAACAGCCTCGACCGAGCCGGCAGTCTGAGCTGTCGCCTCACCACTTGCGGCAAGACTCACGGAAGCCAGCGCCAGCAGGCAGGCTGCCAGTCGCTGGGAAGTTACCGGCCTGAAGGCCATTTGTCGCTTGAAATCAAACATCATCACCACACCCGGATACGCTCTTGCCAACCGATTCATTACAGGTACGACCAAAGAAAGTTAGAATCGTCGTTTGAACCCGATAGTTGTACAAGGCTTAACCATGCAAGCGAGCGACCAATTCACAGCAGACACCTCACCCGATACTACCGTCGGAACTGAGTACATTAACCTGTCAGGCTACCGATTCCTACCGTTGGATTACCTGCCGCTTCTGCAGGCTGATTTACACGCCTCTTTGGCTGAAACAGGTGTACTTGGCACGATTCTGTTAGCTGATGAAGGCATCAATGTCGCCCTGGCAGGCACAGCTGCGCAATGTCAGGCCGCCAGAACAGTATTCGACAATGATGAACGCTTCCGCGAGCTGTGGCTCAAGGAAAGTGTCTCAGAGCTTATTCCCTTCTCCAAACTGAAAGTACGCATTCGCCACGAAATCATCGCCTTTGATGGGCCCGAGGCCCGCACTCGACAGCTTGAGCGGCCTACAGCGCCCGCTCTGCCCCCTGAAGAGCTTGCCCAGTGGCTGGACTCAGGCAAGGATTTCACGTTGCTGGACACACGTAACACCTACGAGGTCGAATCCGGCACCTTCCAGCAGGCTGAACACCTGGATATAGCGCATTTTCGAGATTACCAGAAAGCCATAAAAACAGCGCTGGAGAGCGGCACGCTGGACCCCAAGAAGCCGATTGTCACCTTCTGTACCGGTGGTATACGCTGCGAGAAGGCGGCCCCCTGGATGATTGAACAGGGGTTCAAGGAGGTCTACCAGATTGAAGGGGGCGTTCTCAACTACTTTGAAAAAACCGGCGGCAAGCACTGGGAAGGCGACTGTTTCGTCTTCGATGACCGGGTCGAAGTCGACAAGGCATTACAACCTACCGGCGCCACCTGGTGTACCGAGTGCCAGCTGACCATCAGCCCCGGCAAGCAATGCAGTTGTCAGTCTTCACGCACAGCCATGGAAATGGTGTAGCTCTTGCCCTGCTTGATCTTCTTGTAATTACCGAAGGTCTCGTTGAACGATCGCTTGATGAAATCACGCAGGCCGTTGATGGTGACCACTACGATACGGGCGCCCGGAACCATGCGTTCACGGGCGTCGTGAAACATGATCTGGAAGAACTCGTTACCGACCTTGGCGGGAAGATTGGACACCACCAGAGTCAGCGGCAAATCGGCAGGAACATGACTGAAGCCATTGCTCAGGTAGCTTTGGGCGTTAGTCAGACCATTGCGCTGTGCATTGGCTTGTGTGTATTCGATGGCCAGAAAATCCTTGTCCACCAGATGCACCTGCCCATTGCGTGAGCGCTGAGCGATGGACAAACCCACGGGTCCGTAACCACAGCCCATGTCAAGTGTTACATCATCGTCGCGAACGTCGAGATATTCCAGTAACAGTAACGTCCCTTCATCAATCGCGCGAGGCGAAAACAGGCCCCAAGTGGTGTGAAAGCACAAGGGCTGCCCCACCAGATTGGCGTTGATGATGAGATCTTTTCTTAGATGATCGATAGACATGTGTCTAAGTATGGCACTCAGTGATCAGTTTTCGTGCATTTTCATGTCTAATTCGCTACCCTGAACTGCGCAATAGTCATGAGGGGCACTTAAATGCGGTTGATCTTGTTGGGCGGACCGGGAGCCGGTAAAGGTACTCAAGCCGGTTATCTCACTGAGCGTTACGGAATTCCACAGATTTCCACGGGCGATATGCTCCGGGCGGCCGTCAAGGCTGCTACACCTTTAGGCATTGAAGCCAAAAAAGTGATGGATGCTGGTGATCTGGTTTCCGATGACATCATCATAGGGTTGGTCAAAGAGCGTATCAAGGAGGCGGATTGTGAAAAAGGCTTTCTCTTTGATGGATTTCCGCGCACTCTGACTCAAGCCGATGCGATGAAGCAAGCCAATGTTCAGTTGGATGCTGTCGTTGAAATTGATGTTGATAATGAAGAAATCATTAAACGCATGGGTGGCAGACGCATCCATGAAGCTTCAGGACGAAGCTACCACGTCGAATATAATCCGCCAAAAGTGGCAGAAACCGATGACGTCACCGGTGAACCACTGATTCAGCGTAAAGACGACAAGGAAGAAACGGTACGCTACCGTCTGGAAGTGTATGAGGAGCAAACAGCACCACTCAAGGCCTACTACCAAACATGGGCAGACTCAGGTGCTGATACAGCTCCTGGTTATGTACATATTCAAGGTGTAGGTACGGTGGACGAGATCAGGCAACGAATTTTCGACGCACTGGACTCAGCTACGACTGCTACGGCCTGATTGATCTTTGCTGACCGGGAGCTGCTGTCTTGATGGACAAAACAGCGCAAGTACTTCCCGGTCAGCAGTTCTTAGGGATCGTGAAATAATTAAGTATCAGTTTTCAGTTGGTCCTGCGCCTGTCCGGCAAGGCGTGAGAAGGGCGAATAGCTTGCTATTCAACCGCCGAACAACGCTGCAGGGCAGGATGCAGGGACGACTGAAAATGATAATTAATTGTTTCACGATCCCTTACTCTACGATTGAGTTTGTCGAACCTGACGATTGAGCCTGCTCACTCACGCCTGTAACGCGTGCTTGATGGCCTGCAGCGTCTGTTCTGGCTGCTCACTCATGATCATATGCCCACAGGTATCCAGAACAATCAGCTCGGCACCCAGACCATCCACCAGGTTCCGGCTCATACGCATGGGCGTCATGCGATCAGCATCTCCGACTACCACCGTGGTCTTGCCTTTCGGGAAGACAGATGCCACCTGGTCCAGACCCGCATAGGCATTACACGCGAACAGATCCGCATGCAGAACACCCGGAGCACAACGTTCCAGCAAGGCTTTAGCACTGTTGAACGCACTGATTCCTGCAACCGGATTGTGGCCCAGCTGTGATTCATGGCAATGACTGTAAATGGCAATCATGTCGACCGCTGATTGCTGATTGGCATTAGCCGCATCCAGTAGTGGCTGAGCAACAGGCATTGGATAACCCGCTCCGACCAGCAGCAAATGTTCAACTTTATCGGCCCGTTGGCCGGCGGCCTCTGCAACAACCAGCGACCCCATGCTATGACCACCAAGAATCACCGGGGTGTCCGGCAAGCCGTGTTCGGCCTGCAGATGATCCAGCAGTCGCCAGATGAAACTCGCCTGTGCATCAATGGAGCTCAGCGCCTCACCACCTGATGCACCGTGCCCTGGTAAATCCGGAGTGACGACATTGAACCCGTGGCGGGCAAAATAACGAGCCAGCAGCACCCAGACGGTTCTGTCCATGCCCGCACCATGCTGTAACAGCAGGGTTCGCCGATTCTGCAGCCACTCAACACCACCCTGCCCGACAAAAACCGTTTCGCCATCCAGTTGCACTTTCATGATGCTGACCCCGCGTTAGCCTGGGAAGTCTTGGCAGCGTGATTGGCGGCGGCTTTCTCAGCTCGTCGCAGTGCCTGGGCCAGATCAGCCAGCAAGTCATCCAGATCTTCCAGGCCCACTGACAATCGCACCAGTCCTGGAGAGATGCCCGCAGCAATCAGATCAGCATCGTCCATGCGCGAATGCGTGGTACTGGCAGGATGGATCACCAGTGACTTGGCATCACCGACATTCGCCAGGTGTGAGAACAACTGCAGACTCTCGATGAATGCACTGCCCGCCGGCCGTCCGCCTGCGAGTTCAAAACTGAAGACCGCACCTGCGCCCTTGGGAAGCAGCGTCTTGGCCAGCTCATGATCGGCATGCTCCGGCCTGTCCGGATGATGGACGATGGACACCGCAGCCTGCTCGGCCAGATATTTAACGATGGCTGAGGTATTGCTCACATGCCGATCCATGCGCATGGGCAGCGTTTCCAGTCCCTGCAGCAAGTGAAAAGCATTGCCTGGTGACAGGCTGGCCCCGAAGTCTCGCAATCCTTCCTTACGAGCGCGCATGATGTAGGCTGCAGGCCCGAACTCTTCAACGAAATCCATGCCATGGAAACCGGCGTAAGGCTCACTCAGCTCGGGAAAGCGTCCGGATGCTTCCCAATCGAAGCGCCCGCCGTCCACCAGCACCCCACCCAGAGCAACACCGTGTCCACCCATGAATTTGGTCAGGGAATGCATGACGATATCAGCCCCCAGACGTAACACCTGCATCAGATAAGGTGTGGTCAGAGTAGCGTCAATCATCAGCGGCACACCGGCGGCATGCGCGATGGCCGAGACCTTGGGAATATCCAGCACCTCACAACGCGGATTAGCGACGGTCTCTGCAAAAATCACACGCGTTTCCGGGCGTATGGCAGCGGCAAAGGCTTCAGGATCCTGCGGATCAACAAAAGTTGTCTCGATACCGAACCTGGGCAGGGTATAACTCAACAGATTATGCGTACCGCCGTAGAGCGCGCGCGAAGCCACAATGTGTCCGCCGGCGCCGGTGATGGTCGTCAGTCCCAGATGAATGGCTGCCATGCCACTGGCCGTACAAACCGCGCCGACACCACCCTCCAAAGCGGCAACACGTTCTTCGAGCACAGCAACGGTCGGATTCGAGATACGTGAATAGACATGTCCGGCACGCGCGACATCGAACAGCGACGAGGCCTTGTCACTGTCATCAAACACGAAGGAGGTGGTTTGGTAGATTGGCGTTGCCCGGGCACCGGTCTCACGGTCCGGTTGCTGGCCAGCATGCAGGGCCAGGGTATCAAAGCCCAGAAACTTGGGACCGCTCATTGTTTTGCCTCAAAGACACTTGGAAGCACCAGTGTACTGGATGCCATGCGCTTGCGTGAATGCTTGAAAGCGACCCGTTCGCATGCCCTGCCCGGGCAAATGTCAGGTGATACCGAACTCCTCCTCACGAGCGCGCTTGATCACATCATAGTGTTCAGTCAGCAGATCGTTCTTGGTAACCACACCCAGCAGCATCGGAGCCTTCGGATTGTCGCGATTGACGACGGGCAGATAATCCTGATTCTGCTCTGCCATGCTCTGCACCGCGGTGACGATATTGGTCAAGGAGTTGATGGTGTAGTCGGCATCCAGAGCGCCTTCAATAGCCAGTGAATCCATCCCTTTTTCGATACCGTGAGTAATCAGCAAGGACAGGCTTGTACTACCTTTGAAGACGCCGTCTGCATCCACGAAGATGGCGATCAGCTGACGCTCCTGCCCCATCTTTGATGACAACTGACCGGTCGTCACCTCGGGGGTGATCGACAGGAAATTCTTGTGTATCAGATCTTCCACGCGATGCGTCATGAGCAGGCTGATATCCCGGTCACCGGACAGATTGATGTTGCGCCGAATTAGCTGCCAGCGGAAAAAAGATCCATGTTTCCCGGTTTGCATGACGGTACTGGCTATGGCAGCCGTGGTCATGACCCCCAGAGTGACACCGTAGTCGCGTGTCAGCTCGAATACGATCAACACAGTGGAGATAGGGGCACCTAACAAGGCTGAACCCATGGCTGCCAGGCCGATGGTGGCATAGACGCTTTGCTGGCTCAATGGCAAGCCCGTCATACTCAGCACAACCCAGAAAAGGCTGCCCAGCATGGTTCCCATGAAAACGGCGGGGCCGAATATTCCTCCGGCAAAGCCGGTACTGATTGCCAGACAGACGATCAGAAATTTGGCAGCCAGCAACGACAGAATAAGATCGCTTTCCAGCGCACCGCGCAGAGCCAGCAATGATCCTTCATAACCCAAGCCCATTACCTGTGGCAAAAACAGAGCGATGACACCCATGATCGCTCCTGCCATTGCCGGCTGGGACCAGCGAGGAATACCCGATCGTTTCCAGAGCTGTTCAAATTGTCCAATGGTGGCCAGCATTGCCTTGGCCAATAGCGCACCGAGAACGCCCAGAAGGGCGAACAGCAGCAGCTCCCAGTTGGACTCGATGGCATTAGGTAACACCGGAAAAGCAGGTTGACTGCCTAGGAAATACTCACGTACCAGCATCGCCAGCATGGCGGCAATGACGATAGGTGCGAAGACGCGCAAGGTGAAATAACCAACAATGACCTCCAGCGCAAAAATGACAGCGGCTATCGGGGTACTGAATGAGACGGCGACGGCTGCCGCTGCGCCACAACCGAGCAAGGCCAGTGACTGCTTGTGTGGCAAGCCCAGCTTTTCTGCCAACCAGGCGCTGATAGAGGCCCCGATATGGACGGCAGGTCCTTCACGCCCCAGAGGTGCTCCGACTCCCAACGAGACCGCAGCGGCAAGCCCGGCACCCACCCCTGAACGCACTGGCATGCGTGCGCTGTTCAGGGCGCAGGCTTCCATGACATCAGCGATACCGTGATATCGCCTACCAGGTAGAAACCTCATGACGATACCCAGCAACAGCCCACCAGCGGCCGGTACCAGAATGACCTGCCAGGCGGGACGTGCGGCAAGGATCTGGGTGTAGCGTATCTCGGAGGCTTCGCCGTAACCCAACCACTGGAACATCAGCACCAGCTTGAGAAATGCAAGTGTGGATAGCCCGACAACGACTCCGATCAGGGCCGCCAGAAGGTAGAACACCAGACGTTGACCCAGCGGCGAGTCCAGCTGTTTACGCAAAAAACTCAGCGGCCCAATCCCATGGTGCGACGAGCAAAGGTCTTGCGCAAGGGCGTGATCGCGTCCAGCCCCAGCAAGGCGGCAGAGCGTATATGGCCAGCCACCGCCGAATGGCCGCGAAAGCTGCGCGCCAGCGTATCGGTGAAACGCACAACCTGACGCTGGTCGGACTGACGGGCAGCAACAAACTCCGACAACAGTTGTGCATCACCCGGATCAGCATCGGACGACGCCTGCTTGTGCCCGGTAATCTTGTTGACGAGCCGTTCAGCGAGCTCTTCCACATCGCGCATGGCCAGGTTATAGCCCTGCCCCCCGACAGGATGCAACAGCCGTGCAGAATTACCCAGCAGTACCGTACGTGCAGCAACCTGGCTAGTGGCCTCGATACGCACCAGTGGCACGATCAGGCGTGGTCCGACCTCCGTGAAACGTCCGGCCCGAAAACCGAATCGGCTCTGCAGGCGTGCCAGATAAGCAGCATCATCCAGCTCACCCACCGCCGCCTGCTCCGAAGGCTCGATGCAATCAACCACATTCATGCAGGACCCCGTGCGTGGCAACAAAGCCAGCGGTCCACTGTCGGTGAATCTTTCATAGGCCACATTTTGATGGTGCTGCGCCAGACGCACCATCGTCAGCACAGCGGCCTGGTCATAGTCCACTTGCGTAGTGCCGATACCCAGCGACTCCCGAACGACCGAACCCACACCATCGGCGGCAATCAGCAAGCGTGCCCGAACAGAGCTGCCATCAGCCACAGCGACCTCGACATGATCTTGATGGTGTGCCACCGATACCACTCTTGCCCCTCGGCGATGATCTACCGTTGTCGTGGCCAATCGCGCCAGAATGCCATTGGCCAGGTGGGTATTATTCACCACATAACCAACCGCATCAGCGTTCAATTCATGCGCATGCAGTCGAGTCGCACCGAAGTATCCCTTGTGCGATACAGAGACCTGGAAAATAGGTGCCGCATCACCCGCTATCGCCGACCATAAACCGTGTCGATCGAACCAGCGCTGCGTCCCCAGACTCAATGCGGTACATCGCTGCTGCAGAGCCGAGGCATCGTCCCACTGTTCCGCCATTTCCAATTCTGCACCCGAAGGAACAGGGGCAATCTCACCGGTCTCCGCGTCGAGCAGAACGACCTGCCAACCTTGGGATGCCAGGACCAGCGCCAGAGGAGCCCCCACCAGGCTGGCACCCACAATGACAATATCTGCAACTGGAGCGGAATCGTTCATCAATCGTGGCTGCACATGAAGGCTTCGATATCGGCCACTGTCTTAGGCACCCCGCCGGTCAGTACTTCATGGCCATCCTGGGTAACAGCGATATCATCCTCAATACGGATTCCGATATTGCGATAGGCCTTGGGTATCTTGCGTGCATCGCCAAGATACAAGCCTGGCTCCACCGTGAGCACCATGCCGGGCTCCAGTTCACGCCAGTCCCCATTGATCTTGTATTCACCGACATCATGCACATCCATGCCCAGCCAATGACCGGTGCGATGCATATAGTACGGCTTGTAGGCTTCCTCCTTGATCAGCGTGGGCAGCTTGCCCTTGAGAACACCAATGTCACGCAGTCCTCGGGTCAGCACCTTGACGGCAGCCTCGTGCGGCTCGTTCCAGTGGTTGCCCGGCTTGATGGCATCGATGGCCGCCAATTGCGCTTCCAGAACGATGTTGTAAACCGTTTTCTGAGCTTCGGTAAAGACGCCATTGACAGGAAAGGTCCGGGTTATATCACCCGCATAGCCTGCCAGTTCCGCACCTGAATCAATCAGAACCAGCTCGTCATTTTCCAGCACATCCTTGTTTTCGGTGTAATGCAGAATGCAGCCGTTCTCACCGCCACCAACGATCGGCAGGAAAGAATGATCGGCATGGTGCGCCCGATACTCGGCAATCAGCTCCGCTTCCAACTGATACTCATACATGCCAGGCTTGGCAGCCCGCATGGCCCTTGCATGTGCGGATGCACTGAGTTTGGCCGCTGCTCGCAAGCTGGTCAGTTCGGTGCGACTCTTGATGACGCGCATCTCGTCCAGATGAAAGTCCAGCGAAATGAACGAATCGGGATCACCGCCTGCGCGACGACGACTGGAACGAGCCTGATTCAACCAGCCCAACAACTGCGCATCGAAGGCCAGATCTTTACCCAGGGTATGAAAGACGGACGCCTTGTTCTCCAATAGTCCGGGCAGGATGTCGTCCAGATCGGTAATCGGAAAGGCATCATCGGCACCCAGAGCTTCAGGGGCATCCTCGACACCGAGAAGACGCCCGTGCCAGGTTTCCTTTTCCGCATCCCGCTCACGACAGAACATCAGATACTGTCCGGCACGCCGACCGGGGATCAGCACCATCAGCGCATCCGGCTCGTCAAAACCACTCAGATACAGCATATTGCTGTCTGCACGATAGGGATACTCAGTATCGCGACTACGTGTGCAGCTGCGCGCAGCGGGAATCACTGCAATCGAATTTTCCCCCATGATGCGCATCAGTGCGCGACGACGACGTTTGAGTTCGGCGCCCTGTGACTTGGTAAAGCGCTGTGTTCGACTGAGGCCTTTTTTCATGATGGTTTTAGTTGAGTAACAGGCGTTATGGGACGTAGTTCTTCCAGAATCAGCAACACACCGACCCGCACATATTCGAGCAATTCGGTAAAAACCACCTCGTCGGTAGAGGAATCATCGACATCAGCGGCTTCGATCGCCTGGAAGTCTTCAATGATTTCACGGGTATCCGCTGGTAATGGCTTGTGGCCGCGCTGACTCAGGGCAATACCGATGCCGTAGGTATAACCACCACAGAAATCACCCAGTGCCCGCGTGCGCACCTGCACCGAAACATCGTCATCTGGCAAGGCGGGTGAGAAATCCATATCGGCATCATTCAGCGTGCCCAGCGTCTGGCCGAACCATTCATCCAGAGTTTTCAATTCCCCCGCTTTCGAGGCTACCGCCTCAGGAGACAGAGAAGCGGCATCCAGAAGCTCGGTAAACCAGCGTGTCTTGGCTGCGGTACTCGACATGGAGCACAACAAGCCGCAACACAAGCCGTGAACTTCAGCCAGAGGCAGTGGCATGTCTAGCCGCTCAAGAGCGTTCGATACAGTCTGATTGGTCAAAGTCACAAGTAACTAGGCATTCCCAGCAAAACAATCTTCAAGTATACAATGAGCGTCAATCAACCTGACGAGGCCGTAGGTATGAGTCGCTCCATAGTAGATGTGCAATTTGACGCGCTCGAAGCGCGCATGACCACATTAATCACACTTTGCACCCGGCTAAAGCAGGAAAATCAATCTCTCAGGGAGCAGCAGCACTCACTGGTTGAAGAGCGTGCACGTCTGATCGAAAAAAACGAGACAGCGCGCAGCAAGGTGGAACAGATGATCGTACGGTTAAAGTCACTGGAACTCAACCAATGAACAACAGACACAAAGATCGCAAAGCGGATCCCGGTGGCAATCGTCCAGCCAAACTACGCATTCTGGACAAGGAAGTACAGATTGCCTGTAAACCGGGCGAAGAAGATGACCTGCTGCAGGCGGCCGCTTACATCGACAAGTCCATGCGTGAGCTACGAAACCGTAATACGACCTCCAGCATTGAAAAAATTGCCATCGTGACGGCCATCAACACGGCAAACGCCCTACTCAAGTCACGTTCTCTGGAAAGCAGCCATGCACGTGAACAGGCAGGCACCGCAGACGAGGCGGATATCACAGAGCGTCTGTCTGTACTCAATAGCAAGCTGGATGAACTACTCGAGATCGATGTCGACACTCAGGATGCCGACACTCAAGACGATGTCGCAAATCAGACAAAGGAGCCAGAGTAACCAAGCATTGATTTCACGTCCTTACAAGTTCGTGCTAGTCTGTAAGTCGTATCTTCTGCGGTGTTTGTTATTCGGCTGGGTATATCCCTTGAGCCTAATTTCTCACCCCGGGGATGGTTCGGTCACTGTTGTTGTGCATGTCCGCTACGGCGGAAAGCCTGATACGGTTCCGGCCGTCCCCACCTGAACCGCTTGGTTCAAGGTAGCACACCAAAAACGGCACCGTGGTTGATACACTTTTCCAATGACACCCGACAACACTGCGCCACCGGCCACTGCCGACAAGAATTCTGAACGCGATGACACGCGTCAGCAGCTGCAGCAACTGCGAAAACTGATGGATCCGGCCATGATAGCCGTGCACTCCAGCACCATCGCCGCCAACATCCTCACTCTGTCGGGCAATGCCTTGAAAATCGGTGCCTATCTGGCATTCGGCCACGAGGTGAACGTCGATGAATTCATGGCGCAATGCCGAGATCAGGGCCAATCCACTTATGTGCCGCTCATCCAGAGCGATAACACACTGATATTTGCCTCACTCACCGATGACACACCCATCATTCTGAACAAATATGCCATTCGCGAACCGGTGACAGATCAGAAAACCTGCCTGCCTGCGACATCTCTGGATATCGTGATCGTGCCGTTACTCGGCTTCGACGCTCAGTGTCAACGCATGGGCATGGGCGGTGGCTACTACGACCGGACTTTCGCCTATAAACGTCAGGCATTACAAGACAACTCGATAAACCCGGCCCCCTTGCTGATTGGCGTTGCCTTCGAATCGCAATGTGTCGACAGCGTCTTTCCAGACTGGTGGGATGTGACGCTGGATCACGTCGTGACCGAGAAGAATATCTATTCTCGCAACGGACCGGTCACACCGATCCGCTGATCAGAAGCTCCTAGCGCAGAAACAGAGAGTAGGCCTCGTTATCTGATTCATCTTCGGCCTTGTAGCCCAGCTCATCAATGAACTGTTTCAGGCTTTCCTCATCCCCTTCCGGCAATGCCAGACCCACCAGCACCCGTCCGTAAGCTGCACCGTGATTGCGATAATGAAACAGCGTGATGTTCCAACGCTCGCCCATGGCAGTCAGAAAATGCAACAAAGCCCCCGGACGCTCTGGAAAGACGAACCGGAAAAGCTTTTCGGAAGCAATATCGGCATGCCCACCGATCATGTGCCGCAAATGTAGCTTGGCAGTATCGTTACGACTCATATCAAGCACATCGTAATCGCTCTGTCGCAACGTCTGCATGAGACTTTCGCGCTCCTCAGAACCACCCGGTAGCTCGACACCAGCAAAGACATGCGCTGTTCCGGCATCAGCATACCGGTAGTTGAACTCGGTAATGCCACGTTTGCCCAGCGCTTTGCAGAAGGCCAGAAAACTACCCGGCTTTTCAGGAATGGTCACCGCCAGCAGAGCTTCACGACTGTCGCCCAGCTCGACGCGCTCCGCCACGTGCCGGATACGGTCAAAGTTGATATTGGCACCACTGTTGATGGCAATCAGGGTCTGACCGCTGACATTACGCTCCTTCACGTATCGCTTCATGCCGGCGACTGCAAGCGCACCTGCAGGCTCTGTCAGGGTTCGTGTTTCGTTGAAGATATCCTTGATGGCTGCAGCCATCTCGTCGACTGTGACCAGAATGACTTCGTCCAGAAATTCGCGACAAACCTCAAAACAGTGCTCTCCGACCTGCTTGACGGCGACGCCATCGGCAAACAGGCCAACCTGAGGAAGAGTGATGCGTTCGTCGGCCGCCAGCGAATCGTGCATAGAGGCCGCATCGACAGGCTCCACACCAATGATGCGAACTTCAGGTCGCAAATATTTCATGTACACACTGATGCCTGCTGCCAGACCGCCGCCACCGATCGGGACAAACACGGCATCCAGTGATTCGGGATGTTGCCGACACAGTTCCACCGCCACGGTGCCCTGCCCTGCAATGGTGTTCGGGTCATCAAAGGGATGGATGAACGGAAAGCCTCGTTCTTCACCCAGCTTCAGGGCAAAACTCAGTGCAGTATCAAAATCATCACCGTGCAGAATGGCTTCAGCCCCCAGGGCGCGAACGGCGTCAACCTTGATGCCAGGCGTTGTCTGCGGCATGACGATGACCGCATCGATGCCCAGCTTTTGAGCTGCCAGTGCCACACCTTGAGCATGGTTGCCTGCTGAGGCCGCAATCACACCACTGGCCGGAGTTTGCTCAAGCAATTTGAAGATCCGGTTGAAAGCACCGCGGCACTTGAAGGAGAACACCGGTTGCTCGTCTTCTCGCTTCAACAAGACCTGATTGTTCAAGCGACGCGACAGCTGTGGTGCCTCATGCAAACGAGTCTGTGTCGAGACATCATAGACACGGGCGGACAGGATGCGTTTGATATACTCGTCTTGTAGCTGCGTCATCAACGGGCCGTGTTCGGCTGGGTTCGAATGAACCCACGAATGTACTCGGTTTCAACGTGATGAACCAGCACCACCGGCTTATTCCACACACTTATACCTCAGGTTTTACAATCCATGGCGCACCCCGGAAAACAGGCAGCGGCACTTGCAGCGCTCGAATACGTCGAAAACGATGCCCTGCTGGGCGTGGGAACTGGCTCGACCGTCAATGTCTTCATCGATGCACTGGCAGCCTCAGGGCGTCGCATCTCGGGTGCTGTGGCCAGCTCCGAAGCCACGGCCGAGCGCCTGAAGTCCCATGGCATCGAAGTCCTGGACCTGAACATCACGGGTCAACTGGAGCTTTATATCGATGGCGCCGACGAATCAAATCCTGCCCTGCAACTCATCAAGGGCGGCGGTGGCGCACTAACCCGCGAGAAAATCATCGCATCAGCCAGCCGTCAGTTCATCTGCATTGTTGACCAGAGCAAGCGGGTCGACATTCTGGGCGAATTCCCCCTACCGATTGAAGTCCTGCCAATGGCACGCAGCTTTGTGGCCCGTGAAATTGTCCGTATGGGTGCTGATCCGGAATTCCGTGAAGCAGCCCGCACTGACAACGGCAACATCATTCTCGATTGTTACGGCTTTTCGATTACCGATCCTATCGCGCTGGAAGCGGCCATCAATGCCATCCCTGGTGTTCTCACCAATGGTCTGTTCGCTGCCCGTGCTGCCGACCTGCTCCTGGTAGGACATGATGATGGGCAAGTCGACACCGTCAAGCCTGCCTGATGATAATCACGCCATCCTGAAGCGACTCGGACCCGCCAGCTGATAACCGTTGGCGGGGCTACCTGACAAGCCAGCCTGGCCGTCAGTGATATTGCATACGCTATTCTGCTTCAGGCGCTTCGACTTCCAGCGGTAGTTCAAGCGTAATACGAGTGCCTTCATCGGTATTGCTGGCGGCAACCTTGCCGTTGTGCAGAGACACCACACGGGTAACCAGCGCCAGACCCAGACCGATGCCTTTGAACTGAGTGGCGATCTTGGCATCTCGCCGAAATCGGGTAAACAACTGTCCCAGCATGTCAGGGTCTATCCCGACGCCCTGATCCTCGATGATCAACACCGCCTGCTCACCCTCCTGGAACAGACGTACACGCACCGTTGTGTCCTCCGGAGAGTATTTGATGGCATTGCTCAGGATGTTTGCAATGGCACGCTCGAGTGAAGCAGCATCCCCCTTCACCCACAGATCCACTTCTTCATCGGACTCTATATCGAACTGAATCCGTTTATTGAGTGCCTGCGGCAACATCTGATCCAGCGAATTATCCAGCACTCCGTTGAAGTACACCGATGTGAATTTAACCTCTGAGAGGCTATCGGCACGAGCAACATGTAGCAGATCGTCCATCATGGCCAGACTGGTCTTGATGTTCTGTTCGACTCGCGGATCACTGTTTGGCTCCAGCAAGTAGAGTGCAGAGATCAACGGCGAACGCAGATCGTGCGACAGGTAATCCACCATCTCCGAGCGTGCGCGTTCGGCCGAGCGGATATCCGTCACATCCAGCACGCTGACACAAATCAGGCGATCCGCCAGTGTGTCTCCCACCGCACTGAAATTGATGACCAGCTCCCGCTCATCGGCGCTGTAGATGATCTGCCAGGGTTCGCGCTCCAGTATCAATTTATCGAACCGTTCGCGACCTTCTCTGGAGGTCAGCGGTTCACCGATACAGGCAAGAAAATCAACAAATTGCGCGCGCTCCTGAAAAGCCGGAACACTGCTATACAGTAGCCGGCTGGAACGCAGGCATTCACCTGCGGCACTCCAGACTGCAAATCCGACAGGGCTGCCGTCCAGCACCGTATCGGCAAATATCTTGACGCTACGCAACCACTCCATCTGTTCGCTCAATTTCAGAGCATTGGACTGCAGGCGCTCAATCGAACCGCTGAGGCGGGTGACATCACCTCGAGCTCGAACACGTGCCAGGTTATTCACAAATTGCATGATGCCGTGGCGGTACTGTGAATCGTTGAACACGATTTCGATGTTCAATGAACGCTTACCGGGATACTGACGTGAATGCACGCCATCCACTGCATTCCAGCGCCCCTGCATCCCGACTATACGAGTGTCAGGCAAGCCGGTGCCGCCCATGAACATCTGCCCACCCGCGCTGATTCTCCAACCCTGTATCGGTAGATGGCGCTCCGCTGAACGAAAAAAACTGGCCAGTGGCTCGTTGTTCTCGGCATTGACCGCGGGCATGAAAGGCTCCAGCTTGCCACGCTCCCGTGCAAGAAAACGATTGACATACTCAAGCCGGTGCCAACTCCACAGCAGGTAGCTTCCCAACAATGGCAAGGCTGCCGATAGTGGTGCATACCAAAGTCGTGCATAGACATATAAAAGGAAACTGAGCAGGATCGGCAGCCCTACGCCCATCACGGCCCCTAGCAATGCCCAGCGTGGTGTTGCCCGGGAATACGAATACAGTAAAGCCGGCAGAAGGATCAGCGCCACCAGCATATTGAGGTAGCCATTGATCTGAACCACGGTGCTCTCATCACGCAAGGCGGCAAAAACGTTAGCGTGAATTTCTACACCCGGCATGGACTGATTCAGTGCCGATACCGGAGTTGGAACGACATCGCCGAGTCCCGTGGTGGTCATGCCGACAAACACCACCTTGTCCTTCAGTTGACCGTTGGGCAAGTTGCCTTCGATCAGATCGACGGCAGAAACGCGCCGAAATGTACCGTTGGGACCATAAAAGGGAATCAGAATTTCATTGTTCTCCACCCACTCCCCTTCAATGCCCTGCGCCTCCCTGAGCAGTCCGGGCAAGGGCTCCGGCGCTTCGCCAAGAGCACCCAGTGCCGCCAGCGACAAGGAGGGCCAATGCGAATGGTTGATACCGGCCTTGAGGTACTGACGACGAACAATGCCATCGTCATCAATGGGTAGAAACACATGCCCCAAGTCCGTGACATGGCGAAGGATGGAGGGCGTGGGTACCAGCTCACTCGCGGCAGAACCTCGCCCACCTTCCGTAAGCACGGGCAAAATCGATACAGGCAGGGAGGCAATTGCGCGCGCCAGTCGTGCGTCTTGCTCGGGCAGATCAGAGGGTTCTACATAGAGCAGATCCAGCACACCAGCTTTCACGCCCTGCAGCTGTAATTGCTCCACCAGGCGGGCCTGCAGTTCGCGCGACCAGGGCCAGCGGCCCAATTTTGCCAGACTACGTGAATCAATCGCCACGATGACGACATCCTCAGGCACGGCACGCTGGGAGGCACGCACCCAGTTGTCGTGCAGCAATCTGTCAACCTTGCGGGTAGCATCAGACCACTGCAGCACCCACACCATGGCCAGCATCGTGCACAGAAACATCACCAGCCCAGTCAGGGTAATCCTGCGCTGCGCTGCAATGACGACTCTCTTCATGTCTTGGCACGATGCACGCGACGCGGCATCCTACAGACTGCCGGTATGCTCTTCCAGACGGTAGCCATGCTGATAGATAGAGGTCAGCTTCCAACGCTCGGAGGCCAGCAATTTCAGCTTCTTGCGCAGACGGCTTGCATGGGTGTCAACGGTCCGTGTATTCAGTTCTGCCGAGGTTCCCCAGACGGAGGTCAGCAAATGCTGCCGGGACAGTACTCGTCCGCGGTTACGAAACATGAACAGTGCCAGCTCGTATTCCTTTTCGGTCAGCTTGATAACTTCATCGTTAAGTCTGACCTGGCGGTTGGACGTATCGAATATATAGGGTGGACATTCGAGTATTTCGACTTCCGGCTGGGCGCGACGCGCCAACGCATACAGACGAGCCAACAGCTCATGCTGACGGACCGGCTTTGCCAGGTAGTCATCGGCTCCTGCACGCAGGGCTGTGACAATGTCCTCCTCAGCCTGACGCGCAGTTGCGAATATCACCGGGATATCGCTGGTAAGCGTCTTTCTGATCCAGTGCAGCACTTCCAGCCCGGAACTGCCACTTTGCAGAGTCCAGTCAAGAACAACCACATCGTATGAGGTTTTACGGAATGCGCGCTGGAAAGCCTCAGCAGTGTTGTACACACCACAGTAGTAACCTTTGCTTTCTATCCACCCACTTACACGGGCGGCCTGCTCGCTGTTGTCCTCCAATAGGGCAATACGCAAGTTCTGCCTGTCACTCATGACATTTCTCGTCCTTTCAATAGTGAGAATTTTCACCCAATATGCAATCAACTGCAAACATTGCGGTGTGTGCCGATACCGGAGCATACTCGGGTTACGACAATTTGACCGTGTCAGTGCACGGTTAGTGTCCATTCGCTGGCCAGAATGGGGCTCGGATAACGGTTTGAACCCGTCCATCCGCCTCCTGACCTGCCCTCTTGACGCCTGAAAAACCTAGCTCAGGGCAAGTGGGTTAAAAAAGTGTCGTCCCCCTTCGAATTCGCGAATTCGACTGACAAGACGGCTCACCTCGCCTGGCTCATCGGCCAGATTGATCTCAGCTGTATTGACAATCAATAGCGGCGTTTCGGTGTAATCAAGAAAGAAACGTTCGTAAAGCGCACTCAATTGTCGCAGATAATTGCTATCGATGCGCTGCTCATGAGCACTACCCCGACGTTCAATACGCTCAATCAGCTTCTCTAGCGGTGCTTGCAGATAGATCACCAGGTCAGGTCGCGGCACTGCATTGACCTGTTGATCATAAAGGTGTGAATACATCCACCATTCAGTATGGTCCAGCGTCAACTCGGCAAACAGCCGGTCCTTGTCCAGCATGAAATCCGCAACGATGGGCTGTGCCGGATTGACCACCGCCGGGTTTCTCAGGACATCCAGTCGAGACAACAGGAAATGTACCTGGGCGTGAAACGCAACCGTTTTCGGATCTTTATAGAAATCCTTCAGATAAGGATTGATGGTATCTACATCAGACAGCAAACTGGCTTTGAAGTGCTGGGCCAATTGCCTGGCAAGCGTGGACTTGCCGACTCCGATGGGACCTTCGATGGCTATGAACTGATATTTCATATAGTAATTGTAGCCGCAGAACCCTCGACCGTGACACGACAATCCGCAATGTTCAGGTAATTACCCCTGCTCATGACGTTTGATGCCAAATTGCTGACACCCCTGCTGCAAATCCTGCACAGATCCCATACCCGGCACCACAAGTGTCGGAGCCAACTCCATCAGCGGCCATAGAACAAAGGATCGCTCAGGCAGTCCGATATGCGGAATGATCAGGTCAACATCATCAATCCGCTCTTCTCCGAAAAGCAGAATATCCAGATCCAGCGGGCGTGCCCCCCAGCGCTGACCACCATATTGCCGGCCATGCTGACGTTCAATCTCTTGCAGTTGCGCCATCAGCAAGCGCGCCTGGCCATCGTAATCAAAGCCGCAGACAGCATTCAGATAATCGGGCTGATCCTGCGGCCCCATCGGCTCTGTTTCATACAACGAAGAAGCCTGCGGAGCACTGACACCGGGCAAATCTGCGATGCCATCAAAAGCTGCCTGAATGTGCAGTTCACGCTGCCCCAGGTTACTACCCAGTGCAACGTAAACCTTCACCTGCGACGACTGACTCAGCATTGCTCAGCTAGCAGGTGGTGAAGATGACCCTGCCGAACCCTTGTCACCACCTGGCTTGCGACGACGACGACGTCGCTTGCGGGGTGGCTTCTTTGCCGCATTTCCAGCAGCATCCTTGCTTGTTGCAGCCGCCTCTATCGATTTGCCCGGCGTGCCGCCGTCAATTTCAAGATCCTCGTCAGCATCTTCGGCCGAACGCGCTCCCTGACCCCGTTTATCGGGCCAGATTCCGTCAGCCACAGGGCGATTGGCCGCCGCATCGATCCGCTGCTCTTCGCTCAGCGTCTGTACCCGGGTCCACCATTTGGCACTGGCCTTGAGACGCTCATCGACGTTCGAACGCAGACACAAGAAGTCATAGGCGGCCCGAAAGCGACGATCTTCCATCAATTTCAGGGCACGTCCACCGGTCAGTCTCTCCAACCGGGGCTGCATTTGCCAGATCTCCTTCATGGGACCTGAAAATCGCCTTGGAATGGAGATCACACGCAGTTGCGTGGACAACACAGAATCTGCAGCAGTGAACAAAGCATCATTGATACGCATACCCGCTTCGCAATCACGCCCTGCCTGTTCTTGCACATCCGGCCAGAGCATGAAGGCCAACAGATAGGCCGGTGTAATAGGCTTACCCTGCGCGACACGACGATCAGTATTGGTCAGTGCTGCATCCAGCATGCTGACCAGGTTCTCATCGCCCGCCTTGAGACGTTCATCCAGCATCGGAAACAGATAGCGCAGTAAATCGTGCTCTCGAACCGAATGAAAACTGCGCAAGGCATAGCCGCCCTGGAACAGCTTCAGAACTTCTTCGAACAGGCGCGGAGGCGGTGTTGATTTCAGCTCGGTCCGAACCTGCTTCATTGCCGCCAGAGTGGGCTCGTCAATTGAGAATTTCAGTTTGGCGGCCAGACGTACGGCACGCAGCACTCTGACAGGATCTTCCTTGCAACGCGTTACCGGCTCACCAATCAGTTTGAAGACACCCGCCTTCAGATCAGCCAGACCACCGACGTAATCCACAACAGAGCCATCTGCGATGTTGTAGTAGAGAGCATTGACAGAAAAATCACGCCGGTAGGCATCCTCTTCAATCGAGCCGAACACATTGTCACGCACGATGCGACCTGCCTTGCCTATCTCACCACCATCGCCCTTGCTGTGAGCAGCCCGGAAGGTGGCCACTTCGATGATTTCACGCCCGTACACCACATGCACCAGGCGAAAACGCCGACCGATGATCCGCGAGTTACGAAACAAGGCCCGGATGGTCTCAGGACTGGCATCGGTAGCGATATCGAAGTCTTTCGGCTTCAACCCTACCAAGGCATCACGCACACCTCCACCGACCAGATAGGCCGAGTGGCCTGCCTCGTGCAGCTTGTCCAGCACCTTCAGTGCCGAGCGTCCGATGGATTTACGGGTAACAGAATGCTCGCCAGCGGGCACGATCAAAGGGCCGCTGTGCTTGCCTGAACGCGCCTTACCCCGCTTGCGTGGTTTGCTAGCCGGTTCTGCGGCTATTGCCGAGCTAGCCTCAGCTTGCGCTGCTGGCTGTGGCTGTGCTCCGAGTAACTCGCGAGTCTTGTTCAATGCCGAGCGTGATAGCCCGGTCAGTCGTTTAAGCAATCGTTTCTCCGTCTGCGTCTGCATCCGAGTCTTGATCGGATGTATCATTCTGGTTCTGGAACCGAATTATCTGACGCCGTTGTTTTTTGGATGGCCGGCCTTCTCCAGCCAATCCCCTGTGCGCCATTCGATCACTCTTCAGGCGTTCTCCAAGGGTCTGTCTGGCCAGCAGGCTTTCTGCCGTTTCTTCGTACAGCGCCTGCGCCTCTGTGGCGGGTCGTCGCTGATCATTCAATGCCAACACCGTCACGACGAACTCGTAAGGTATCTTTTCTATCTGAATTACATCACCCACAAGTACCTGGCGAGATGCCTTGATACGCTGACCGCCAATACGCACGCGGTTACGGGAAATTGCTTCGCTTGCCAGGCTACGCGTCTTGAAGAAGCGCGCAGCCCACAACCATTTGTCTATTCGCACCCGATCTACCATTGAACCAAGGTTAACCTCATGCAGTGCTACATTTATCGCAGCTCGATCAAGGATGGCTTGTACGTCTATCTAGCCGACGAAGACGGACTCGAACGCTTGCCAGAACCTCTCAGAAAACAACTGGGAATACCAGAGCTCTCTATGACTCTGGATCTGCAGCCTGACCGTAAATTGGGCCAGGAGAATACGCAGCTCGTTCTGGAGAATCTCGAATCCCAGGGCTTTCACGTACAAATGCCTCGAGATGTCGAACAACTACTGGAACAGATCGCCCGGAATGCTCAAAACAAGCATCAGGGCAACACTGGAAAAGACTGAATTCGGACAAACCCGTGTTTGCCCGTCTCAACTACTGCCAATCTGAAAAACCGTCACACTGACAGTATGGCCTTTTATGTTGAGCAGCTGTCTTCATGAACAGCTGCTCATCATGCAAGTAGATCTTTAAGGACGATCTGCGGTGCGCAGTGGCCCTGGAAGAGATGAAAAGTATGCAGCCAGATCAGCGATATCCTGATCGGACAATGCACCTGCAAAGCCTGCCATGATGGCATTCTCACGAGTACCGTCACGATAGCTCTGCAGCGCATGTACCAGGTAGCTGGAATACTGCCCAGCCAGAATCGGATAAGTGACTATTTCGGATATTCCGTTAGCACCGTGGCAGGCTGCACACGTGGTCGCCTTTTCGGCACCCGCAGCAGCATCACCGGCCGCTTGCGCAGCCCCAGCGAACACGCCAGCAATCAGCAACGTTGCTGCAGCGATACGGAGGCTCTTGATGAATTTGAGCATGATCATTTATTTAGCACCCTGAGCGGAAAACCAGGCTGCGATATCCTCGATGTCCTGATCTGAAAGCGCACTTGCGTTTGCCTGCATGGTTGGATGGGATCTTGTCTTGCCACGATACGCTTGCAGTGCGGCGATCAGGTATTCCTGATTCTGGCCAGCAATTCTTGGCACATGGTAAGTGGGGTAAGTATTAACGTAATGCTTGACGCCATGACAACCGAGGCAGGTATAGGCTTTTTCCAGGCCCAGAGCCGGATCACCTTCTGCCAGAGCTGCAGCACCGGGGAACAAAACGCTTGCTGCGAGTGTCAACAATGCTGCTCGGCACAGACGACTGCTACCTTGAAAAGCTTTCAGAGCCATGCCCCGCATCGTTAATACTCCAGTAGGAAGCTGGGCCATAGACTGACCGATGCTCGCCCAGGCTGTGTCACACGTGGATTTCATTGATCGATTCACACCTGGTTCTTGAATAATTAGTGGCTAGCCTCCCGCTTGGGAAGACCTCAGACACCCAATTCTAGCCGTTGATGCGCTTAGCGCCAACTCCAGATTGAGATATTTTACAAGACAACGCCTTTTCGGGCATTTCCATGCCCCTTATCGAGACTGACTGTGCCCGGACAAAGCTTGCCCGGGCACAGCATACGCCATATAGCGCGGTCGACAAAGTACCGCAGTTGGCTCAAGCCTTCAAGGCAAGAAACATATCATTCATGCGTTTGACAAAACCCGCACTGTCTTCCAACTGCCCGCCATCTGCCAACAGAGCCTGATCCAGCAACAAATGGGACCAGTCCTTGAAACGCTCATCGTCCTGTTCATTGTCCATCAGATCCAGAATCGGATGTGTAGGGTTAACTTCCAGAACCGGCTTGCTACTAGGCAGATCATGACCCGCCTGCTTCAGCAGTTGTTGCATATGCAGTGCCATGTCGTGCTGACCCATGACGATACAGGCAGGCGAAGAGGTCAATCGAGTCGAGGCACGAACATCACTGGTGGTATCACCCAGAACCGCTTTGATGCGCTCGATGGTGGGCGCGATATCAACAGCCTTCTTCTCTTTTTCGGCCTTGACTTCGTCTGATTCCTGCTCGACACCTTCGATTGAGCCCAGATCCAGGTCACCTTTGGCGATAGAGACGAACGACTTGGAATCGTACTCGTTCAGGTAAGACATCATCCACTCGTCTACCCGATCGTGCATCAACAAGACTTCGATACCCTTGTCACGGAAAATTTCCAGATGCGGGCTGTTCTTGGCAGCCTGATAGCTATCAGCAGTGATGTAATACAGCTTGTCCTGACCAACCTTCATGCGTGCAATGTAGTCGTCAAGACTCGTCAGCTCACCAACCTTGTCATTGTTCGTGGTATCAAAACGATACAGCTTCGCCACTTGCTCCTTATTGGCAAAATCTTCACCAGGAGCCTCTTTCAGACAGGCACCAAACTCAGTCCAGAATCCTGCGTAGTCTTCCGGCTGCTTGTCAGCCAGCTTTTCCAGCATGCCCAGAACACGCTTGATCGATGCATTGCGAATCGCATCAATGGTCTTGTTGTCCTGCAGAATTTCCCGCGACACATTCAGCGGCAGATCGTTGCTGTCCACCAGACCGCGAACAAAGCGCAGGTAACGTGGCATGAGCTTTTCAGCCTCATCCATGATGAAGACACGCTGTACAAACAACTTGATGCCGTTACGCTGGTGATTACCATCGTAGAGATCAAACGGGGCTTTTTTCGGGACGTAAAGCAGCGAGGTATATTCCTGATTACCTTCCACCTTGTTGTGAGACCAGATCAGCGCATCTTCGTAGTCATTGCAGACTTGCTTGTAGAAATTCTGGTATTCCTCATCCTTGATCGTGGATTTGGGACGAGTCCAGAGCGCCGATGCATCATTGACCTGCTCAAGCTGAGCTACCTGCGGCTCCTCTACCACAGCTTCTTCGCCTTCTTCAGGCTCCGGAGCGGGTGGCACTTCTCCCAACATCATGATCGGGAAAGTAATGTGATCAGAGTACTTCTTGATGACACCACGCAAACGGTAGTCGTTCAGGAATTCCTTGCTTTCTTCTTTCAGCTTCAGCGTGATTTCAGTACCTCTAACAGGCTTGTCCACGGCTGACAGAGTGTATCCGCCACTGGCATCGCTTTCCCAACGCACGCCTGTATCGCCATTCTCGCCCGCTTTGCGCGTTACAAGAACGACTGAATCTGCAACTACAAAGGCTGAATAGAAACCCACGCCAAACTGACCAATCAGCTTCGCATCGGCTTTTTGATCACCTGACAGGGATTCAAGGAACTGTTTGGTACCAGACTTTGCGATGGTGCCGATATTGGCTATCACTTCATCGCGATTCATGCCGATACCGTTATCACTGACAGTTACAGTACCTGCTTCCTCGTCAACACTGACAACAACACGAAGTTCCGGATCACTCTCCAACAATGAAGCATTCTCGATGGACTCGAAACGCAACTTGTCGCAGGCATCAGAACTGTTGGAAATCAGCTCTCGCAGGAAAATTTCCTGATTGCTATACAGCGAATGGATCATCAACTGGAGTAGCTGATTGACCTCGGCCTGAAAGACCATTTTTTCGCCATCAACAGGCGCCTGACCTTCGGTCGGCGCAGAATCGATATTAGCTTCGGTTTTCTCACTCATACAGCAGGTCTCCGGTGGATCACGGACGATTAGGATAGATAAAGTGTCGAGAAGATCGGGCTTCTGCGACCAGAAATCAAGCCTGTACAAGCCCGTGAGCGGACAGAGACAGGTAATTCCTGTAAACCCTGTCGCGGGTATTGCTGACGTTAAGAGTGGGCAACAGCCCACTGGCAACCTTGAGGAGTCAGGCTCCAACGCGTCTCGAGAAGTGTTCGAGAGACCCGTACAGGCGCAATCAGATACAAATCAGACAGCCCCGGACATTTTCCAGGAAAGATACATTACAGACTTTACCTGGCAATGCAGGCAGTCGGCTGTCAGGTGCAAACCCGAAGTAATACTTCGGGATTTGCGCCGGAGTATCCGCTCGCTTTGATAGCGAGCAGACTTTCCGGGAAAAAGCTCAGACTTACAGCTTTTCCTTGATACGAGCAGCACGACCAGTCAGGCCACGCAGGTAGTACAACTTGGCACGTCGGACATCACCGCGACGCTTCACTTCGATATCAGCAACCAGCGGGCTGTAAGTCTGGAACACACGCTCGACACCTTCGCCGTGAGATATCTTGCGAACAGTGAATGCCGAGTGCAGGCCACGATTACGCTTGGCGATACACACACCTTCGAACGCCTGCAGACGCTCACGGTCTCCTTCTTTAACACGAACCTGTACAACAACCGTGTCACCGGCGGCGAACGTGGGCAATTCTTTGCCCATTTGCTCGGCGTTGATTTCGTCGATGATATTGCTCATTACTATTGCTCTTCGATGGTAGCGCCGGAGTTACCGTCTGACGGTCCGAGGCTGGTTAGAAATACTTTGTCTTCCTTAGTCAGGTCTGCTTTTTCAAGCAGCTCCGGACGTCGGTCCCTTGTTCTTGCCAATGACTGCTGGCGACGCCAGCGGGCAATGGCTTTGTGATCTCCCGACATCAGCACGGCAGGCACCGTCTGGTTTTCGTAAACCTCGGGCCGCGTGTAATGCGGACAATCCAGCAAACCCTCAATACCGAAAGAATCCTCTTCCGCTGATAAGGGATCACCCAAAACACCCGGCTCCAGTCGCGTTACCGCATCGATAATCGCCAGAGCCGCAAACTCACCACCACTGAGCACAAAATCACCCAGCGATACTTCCTCATCAACGAGACGGTCAATAACCCGCTCATCGATACCTTCATAACGACCGGCCACCAGAATCACGCTACCGTGAGCCTGCCAGGCACGAGCCATCGCCTGATCAAACGGGCGACCTTGCGGAGACAAGTAAACCACCGGAGCTTCAGGCATTGCTTCCTTGAGGGAAACAATAGCTGCGCTCAACGGTGCCGGCGTCATGACCATCCCGGGACCACCGCCAAAGGGCCGGTCATCCACAGTACGATGCTTGTCAGCGGTCAGGTCCCTTGGATTGGATAATTCCAACTCCAACTGACCCTTTGTTCTTGCCCGCCCGATCACCCCGTGCTCAAGCGCCCCATCCATCAATTCGGGAAACAGCGTAATGACGCCAACTTTCACGTCAGAAATCCGGATCCCAATCGATCGTTACCACTCTATCCTTCACATTCACATCCGTGATGACATCCGGCACCAGCCATGGCACCAGTACTTCACGCGGCCCTTCCACCTCTTCACGCTCGTCAGAGACCACGACGACATCATTGGCACCTGTTTCGAACAGACGCACAACAGCACCGACATCAACACCTTCGACCGTTCTGACATGCATTCCGATCAGATCAGCCCAATAATACTCGCCCTTTGCCGGTTCAGGCATGGCAATGCGACTGATGGCGATACTTGCACCAATCAGCGTACCCGCCTCTTCAGGAGTTTCGAATCCTTCCAGCTGCGCCACGATGGTTTTACCCTGCGGCCTACCCTGAAGCACTCGCACCTCTTTCCAGTTACCACCCTGCTCCATCCACCATGACTTGTAGGTCACGATGTTGTCGCGCGGGTTGGTGTCTGAATGAACCTTGACCCAGCCTTTCAGACCGTAGATGCCAGTGATATGACCCAGCAGCACGCGATCGGCAGGCACAGCATTACTCGTTACAACGGAAGACACAACAGCCTCAGGCTGCTGCGCTTACCTTGCGGTGATCTTTAACGATCTTGGATACGCGGTCACTCATTTGAGCGCCAACACCGATCCAGTAATCAACACGTTCCATGTCGAGACGAACTTCAGTGGCATCACCACGAGCAACAGGATTGTAGTAACCCAGTCTTTCAATGTAACGACCATCACGACGTGCACGACTGTCAGTAGCAACCACATGATAGAAAGGTTGCTTCTTAGCGCCACCGCGAGATAAGCGGATTGTGACCATGAGCCTTTAATTCCTAAAAAAATACTAAAACGAGGCCACACAACAGTGCCGCCGGAAGGGAACTCCCAATGATACGCAATTTCGCGCCCCACGCCAACAACCGACCCAAAAAATTCCCCACCATTGGGTCGGACCACCACAAGCTCTTGATATTTCGAAAATTCCAGAACCAAGATGACGCTTTTTCACGCTTAAATCGCCCGATCAACCCGCAATAACGGCCGTTAAGGGCTTCATCCTTAACGTAAATGAGCAAATGTTCACACTTACAGGTATCAAATCAGTAAGCCAGAGAACTGGCTAACCAACGCTCTGACTCAGCCAATGGCTCATCACGTCGCTCTACGTAATCAACGAGCTGACTCTTGGTCAACTTGCCCAAACCGAAATATCGGCTCTGCGGATTGGCAAAATAGAACCCACTGACCGACGAGGCCGGCATCATGGCCAAACTCTCGGTAATGCTGATTCCCGCATTGCCCAGAGGATCGATCATGCGCCATATCACCTCTTTCTGACGATGATCCGGATTGGCAGGGTAACCCGGCGCTGGCCGGATACCTTCATAGCGCTCCTTGATCAGCTCATCGCTCTCCAGCGCCTCAGCCGGTGCGTAACCCCACAACTGCTTGCGTACTTCCAGGTGCAGGTATTCGGCAAAGGCTTCGGCCAGTCGATCAGCAATCGCCTTGACCATGATGCTGTTGTAAACATCATTATCCTTATCGTATTCGGCCACGACCTCATCCAGCCCGAGACCCGCGGTCACCGCGAACATGCCAATGTAATCCTCGATTCCCAGATCAGATGGTGCAATAAAATCAGATAACGACAGATTGGGCCTGCCATCCGGAAATCGACGCTGCTGACGCAGACAATGAATGACATCGACCGGCTCCTGACGCGACTCGTCCGCATACACCGCAATATCATCCACATTGATCGAATTGGCGGGAAAGATCCCGACCACACCTTTTGCCGTCACCGTGCCGGATTCGATAAATTTTGCCAACATCTCCTGCGCGTCCTTGAACAGCGTAGTGGCTTCCTGACCTACCGTCGGATCCTTGAGAATTCGGGGATATTTTCCACGCAGCTCCCATGTATGGAAAAACGGCGTCCAGTCAATGAATTCCGCCAGCGTTGCGAGCGAGACATCGTCGATCACCTTCACCCCGGTAAACGCAGGCTTCGAGATGGGCGATTCCTGCCAGTCGATCTGCAGGCCATTGCTTCTGGCAGCCTCGATATCCATCAGATCAAGCTGACTGTTCTTGTCGGCAAAACGCTTGCGATAACGCTCGTAGTCCTCCTCCAGATCCTGTTCGAATAACGGCCGATGCGTATCACTCATCAAAGAGCTTGCCACCTGTACACAGCGCGATGCATCCATGACATGGACAACCGGCTGGTGATAATGCTCACTGATCTTGACCGCAGTATGCATCCGCGAGGTGGTCGCCCCGCCAATCAGTAACGGCAGGGCAAACTCTTCTCGCTGCAGCTCCTGCGCCACGTGCACCATCTCTTCGAGCGAAGGCGTAATCAGACCGGACAATCCGATCATGTCCACCTTGTGCGTACGTGCCTCTTCCAGAATTCGACTGGATGACACCATAACCCCAAGGTCGATGACCTCATACCCGTTGCACTGCAGAACCACGCCAACGATGTTCTTGCCGATATCATGCACATCACCCTTGACGGTTGCCATCAACACTTTGCCGGCACTGCGCTGCCCACTATCATCGTCTTCCATATAGGGCAACAAGTGCGCAACCGCCTTCTTCATGACGCGCGCCGACTTCACCACTTGAGGCAGAAACATCTTGCCCGCACCAAACAGATCACCCACTCGATTCATGCCGTCCATCAGCGGACCTTCAATAACATCGAGTGGCTTGTCCATGGCGAGCCGCGCCTCTTCCACATCCGTCTCTATATGCGCATCCAGGCCCTTTACCAGTGCATGCTCGATACGCTCGCGCAAAGGCAACTCGCGCCAGGCGTCGGTCTGCTTTTCCACCTGCTGATTGTCACCGCGATATTTTTCAGCGATGTCAATAAGACGATCGGTGGCATCCTCGCGCCGTGCAAGCACCGCATCTTCGACGGCCTCTACCAATTCTTTTGGCAATTCTTCCAACACAGCCAACTGGCCGGCATTCACGATGCCCATGCTCAAACCCGCCCTGATGGCGTGGTACAAGAACACCGCGTGTATCGCCTCTCTGACAGTATTATTGCCACGAAATGAGAAGGATACGTTGGAGACACCACCACTGACCATGACACCTGGCATGTTCTGGCGAATCTGCCGAACAGCTTCTATAAAGGCGACGCCGTAGCCATTATGCTCTTCTATACCAGTAGCAATGGCGAAAATGTTGGGGTCGAAAATAATATCGCAGGGGTCAAAATCCAACTCGCTGACCAACAGATCATGCGCTCGTTGACAGATATTGACCTTGCGCTCGATCGTATCGGCCTGACCTTCTTCGTCGAAAGCCATTACTACAACTGCAGCCCCATAGCGTTGAGCCAGCTTGGCCTGCCGAAGAAATTCCTCTTCACCTTCTTTCATACTGATCGAATTGATGACGCATTTACCTTGCAAACACTGCAAGCCTGCTTCTATCACTGACCATTTTGACGAATCAATCATCACGGGAATGCGTGAAATATCAGGCTCAGATGCAATCAGATGAAGAAAACGCACCATGACGGCCTTCGAATCCAGCAAGCCTTCATCCATATTGACATCGATAATCTGCGCACCGTCGTCGACCTGTTGCCGAGCGACATCCAGCGCCTCTTCATACTGTGCATTCTTGACGAGTCGCAGGAACTTTGCAGAGCCGGTCACATTGGTACGCTCACCGACATTGACGAACAGGCTGTCTTCGCGCAAATTGCAGGCCTCAAGCCCTGACAGGCGACAGGACAGATCCAGCGTGGGTATTACACGTGGAGATTCATCCCTGACGGCATCGTAAATTGCAGCAATATGCTCTGGCGTCGTACCGCAGCACCCACCCACCATGTTGATATAACCGGCGCGCACCCACTCGGCGATCTCTTCCGCCATCTGACGAGGTGTTTCATCGTAACCGCCAAAGGCATTCGGCAGACCGGCATTGGGATGCACACTCACATGAGTGTCTGCAATACGAGACAGCTCCTGCACGTGCTCACGTAGCTGGGATGGGCCCAATGCGCAGTTCAAACCGATGAACAAAGGTTTGGCGTGCCGCACCGAGTTCCAGAAGGCTTCTGGAGTTTGTCCCGAAAGCGTGCGTCCGGAAGCATCGGTAATGGTTCCGGAGATGGCGATCGGCAGACGAACACCGCGATCGTCAAAGACTCGATTGACGGCAAAGATGGCCGCCTTGGCGTTGAGCGTATCGAAGATGGTTTCAATCAGAATGAAATCAACACCTCCGTCCATCAACGCATCAGTCGCCTCGTAATAATTCTTGTCCAAGTCGGCGAAAGTGATATTGCGATAACCCGGGTCTTCCACCTTGGGTGACAGCGAAGCCGTGCGATTGGTGGGCCCAAGCACCCCTGCGACAAATCGGGGTTTATCAGGGTTTTGCGCGGTCGCCGCATCGGCACAATCGCGCGCCAGCTTCGCACTGACCAGATTCAACTCTCGCACCTGTTCCTGCATGTTGTAATCTGCCATCGAGACAGAATTGGCATTGAAGGTGTTGGTCTCGATGACATCGGCACCGGCAGCCAGGAAGGCATTATGGATATCCGTAATGATCTGCGGCTGCGTGATCGAAAGCAGGTCATTGTTGCCACGAAGATCACTCTGCCAATCAGCGAAGCGCTCGCCTCGAAAGTCCTCTTCCGTCAGCTTGTGCTTCTGAATCATGGTGCCCATGGCACCATCCAGCATCAGGATCCGTTCCGCGAGTATCTGTTTCAGGTCAAGCGCTGCACCTGTATCTACTTGATCGCCCATTATCTCGTCAGAAACCCGTAAGTATTGAAGAAAATAGTATAAACATAAAGAAATGCTTATATCCTTATTTGGTGATTGTATACGTATTGTGATGTTGGCGCCGGTGCAGTTTTGAGACCACCTCGTGCAGATGAACCATCATAAAGGGTCGCCTATTCCGATAAGCGCTCCGCTAACTTCACAATCCGTATGGTTTCGCACATGGGCATGGATTGTTCAACAGCTCGTGCTTTGGATATTTTCAACCACGATCCAGCGTTTTAGCGATCATTTGCGTTATTTAGCCGTATTTTGAGGCTTAAATGGGCTTAATTCACACTAAATCGGGCAGTTAGGGGGCTTTATGGGCATTGATATGCGGGTATTTATTTATTATTCAATTACTTACGGTGGTCCGACCCAATGAGTTTGGAGGGGGTGTATCGGGGGGCGAGATATTGTGTGGAGGGGGATGAGCCATTTGTGATGCGTGTGGGGCAATTTTCTGACGCGCTACAACGGGTGTATCAGTCCCATCGGTGTCAGTCGGCGGCTTTTTTGACGGCGGCAAACCCGGGAGGCGTCAAAATTTCGGACACCGACAATCTGCAGGCTGAAGCAAAACTTCAGCGGGACATAACATCGATGAGATATACCGCATTCCCCGGCATTGGCCTCGATGGTGATGAAAAGTCGGACTGGCCAGGTGAGCGCAGCTTACTGGTGCTGGGTATCGTATATCAGGAAGCGATCCGCATAGGTACCTCATTTGATCAACTGGCAATCATCTGGTGTGACAAAGATGCGGTACCTCAGCTGCTGATGCTGAATACAGACACAGATCTGCCGAACACGAATAACGAAGCTGTAATGTAACAGGGTAATTCGCCCGCAATTATCTGAAAAACAAGCCTAAACACTGAGGCAATCACCCTTCTGAAAATATCCAAATATTAATGTTTATGCCACATTTGATACTTGTGGCTAACTTTGTCTTCAAACGTTCACCAGTTCACCTTATCCGGCATGAATTCTGCGACACAGTTTTTTACGTTTCTCGCTCATCTAACGTTTGAGCTGGAATATCGATTTCGAAGTACGTCAAGGAAACAATGCCATGGGAATACGCGCAAAGCTCGTTCTCTGTCTGTTGGCAGTATTGCTACCGATAGTTGCCGTCAGTCTCGTCACAATCAATCTGCTGGAAAACCAACTGGTCGAGCGCACAGAATCGTCGTTGTCTAATACGCAACGTCTGGAAGCGGCTCGCATCAACGAAATTCTGACTACATATGCCCAAGACGCCAGAAATCTGGCCTCTGACACGCATGTCAAAGAATTCGTCGATGCATCCAATGAATTCCGTCAGGCCCGACTCGCTGGCCATGACACGAGCACACTGTTGAATACCAGCATTGGTGGCATTGACGGCATAGCGATCATTGACCTTGCCAGCGATTGGCCACTCCAGCAACTCGCTCTGGCACTGCAGAGAAAAGCAGGTATCGTCGGTTCCAATATCGTTGAGTTGAGAATTGTCGACATAACGGGCAAGACGCTGGGCGAAACCATGGGATATACCTGGGAGCCTATCGACTCTGATTTGCTAACGCGATCCATCAACACGGTAAAGACCTCTTTCGGCGAGGCATTTCTCAGCGTGAGCGATCAAACAAGACTGGGAATCGTATCGCCTATCATCGCTAATAGTGGTGAAGTGGTTGGCGCACTGATGCTGGAAACCCGGCTCAACCCCATTGTCGATCTGATTTCAAAACACGAACAGGTCAGCAAGAGCAGCGAAGCCCATATCGCGCAGCCCATGCTAAACGGCGATGCTCAGTTCCTGACGGAGCTACGATTCGACCGTACTTCAGCATTCAGCAAGATCATTCCCAAGTCTAAAAACCTGCCCATCAATCAGGCCTTGGATGCGCCACGTGGACGTATCTTGCATGCTCGGGATTATCGCGGCGTAGACAGTATCCTGGCCATAGAAACCATACCGGCTACCGGCTGGGGCCTGGTTGTCAAAGTTGACACCTCCGAAGCCTTTGGTCCGGTCAACGAACTACGCCACGTGCTGATGATCACGACTTTCTCCTCCATCGCCTTTGTACTGGTGTGCTACATGTTTTGCCTGGTGCCCATTGCCCAGCGGCTCAAACGCACGGCGGCAGCCGCACACAAGATAATGAGTGGTGATCTCACTACGCGTGTCAACGATTTCGCACAGGATGAAATCGGCAATCTGGCCAGAACCATCGATACCCTGGCAAGGGATCTGGAGTCTGACCAGCAAATTCGCACGGAAGTGGAAGCTCGATTACGACATCAGGCATTGCACGATGAACTCACCGGCCTGCTTAATCGCAAGTACGCCAACAATGTGATCGAGCAGCTTAATAACGATAGACAGAGCCAGCACTCAGTCATGTTTCTGGACCTGAATGGCTTCAAGGATGTCAACGATCTGTATGGACATGCTGCGGGCGATGAAGTACTGATCACCGTTTCACAGAGACTTTCAGATCAGATCGGCGACGGTGTCACTCTGGCACGCTGGGGTGGAGACGAATTTGTGGTGATTCTGCCCGGCTGCGGCGAAGCTGCTGCCACCGAGACTGCCTTGTCACTGCATTGCGCTTTCGACGAAGCCATCACTACCAGCAAGGGCTTGCACCAGCTCAGTTGCAGCATCGGTCTTGCGACATCCAGTGAAACAAAGTCTCTGGACGATGTACTGATGGAGGCTGACATCCTGATGTACGAACAAAAGAAGGCAAAGCAGAACGCACGCTCCAGAGGCAGCATGGCGACAAGAACCGTGGAGCGCGCCCTCAAGGAAGATCGACTGGAGATCTGGTTTCAGCCCATCGTCTCGTTCAAGCGCCCTGGAACCTATGCACTGGCTGGAGCAGAAGCATTCGTTCGTATCCGCTCTCGCGATGGCGGCATCGTGCTGCCACAGGATTTCATGAACGATGTCGAGTCTATTGAATTGGGGACAGAGCTGGACAGGCGGGTACTTACTCGAGCTCTGAGCTCCCTGGCCCGCTGGCGCGCATCAGGTGTTGTCGGTGAAGACTTCCGTCTGTCGCTCAACCTTACCGCCCATTCATTGAATGAGCCTGAGTTCAGCGCCACACTGCAAAATCAGTTAAAGGCCTCCGCTGTCAAACCCGAGCAGGTGATTATCGAACTGCCGCCCAACGCAGCCGTTGACCCACTGCTTCTGGCGCACCTGCGCATGCTGGGTGTCGCTGTCGCACTCGACAAGCTGGGCACTGACCCCATGAACCTGGGACACACTGCAAGGCTACAGCCGGATATCGCGAAAATTGATCGACGCCTGCTCAGTGACGCCATTGTTGCACCGCATGTCGTGTCCATCTGTGAGGAGCGCAGACTTGACATCATCGTCGAGGGAGTTGAGACCCGCGAGCAGATGGCAGCACTGCACAACCTGGGCGTCACCTACTTTCAGGGGTATCTTTTCGACAGACCACAACGTGGCGTGGATTTTATAACCCGCTGGGGAAAGTCTTCATCCCCCAGTGTTGGTGAGCGATTGAATCGGGATGTATCGCTACGACTCGCCGGATGATTCTGGCATAACGCTGCTGGCGGCGCTTCCACGCCGCCAGCTTTCGTAGTAGTAGCGAGCATCAGCAGAAGGCGTAAAACCCAACTGGAAGCGGAATCGATCGCCAGCGATGGCGTAGTCTGGTATCAGAAATTCGACTCTCTGATCACCCTGCTCACCTGTCATCTGCCCTTTGAAAACCGGATCGACCCCACCTGCCAACTGTGTTGAAATGCCTCCGATACGCACGATAAATCGCGCAGGAGATATCAGCTCTTCCGGTTTGGAGCCAGCCTCCCCCTCGTCATTATCAGCGTCGTTCACAGCTGCATTTTCCGCTTGCGATTCTGCGGGCTTGAGCCGGGCTGTCAATCTGACCTGCCGGGTGTCTGGATCACGCTGGATAACGACATCCGAAAACTCTGGATAATGTCGCCCGTCCACTTCTTGATACAGCTCACTCATCTGCTGGCGCCACGTTGCATTGACTGTATCCAGATCACAGCCGATTGCGCGAGTTGTATCTCTCCAGAAGATAGCTGCTGGCAAATCGCGAACCGCACCTTCTCTGGAGCTTGCACGCAGAAAGTCACCCAATGATGACAAGCCGCAAGTATCAACCATGGCACGAGTCCATAAATCACCCAGACTATAATGCAACTCTGCATCAAACTTCTGTGCAAACCCTGCCGAATCTATCAGATCGTCGAAGCGAATCTTCTGCCGCTGCCAGGCAACGCTGGCCAGCTCCCAGTTGCTACGCCGACGCTCGTTTTCCGGCACAACTTCGAAAGAGGTATATTGCGCCATACCTTCAATGAAAAATTTGGCAGCCGCGTAATTTTCAGCCAACGCCCGTTCGGATTCCACCGCCTGCAAAACGTGTGCAGTCTCGTGACTGAGCACTCGACGTTGTGAGACATCTTCACTAAATGCATCCAGGTCCATCTGGATCTTTTTCCACTTGGCAAGCCCTGCCGCATGCTCACTGCTGGCAGACAGATCAACACGAATCTTCGGAAGATTGCTCACCCCCAGAATCTCACCCAGAGCCTGCAGATCATCCTCGGCATGCTCGGCTATATACCCCACTACTTGCTCACGTTTGACGTCATAGACAAAGCGATAATGCTCCGTCGCTGTGACAGTCAGACTTTCACCTTCGGCCTTGCCCGTGTCGACACCGATCCGATAAGCCAGCATCAGTCCCAGCCCCAGAAACCCGACGATACTGAACAGGACATTCACCACCCGCATGCCCCGTGACGAGCTGGGTTTGCCAGACGTACTGGAGTCGGTACGATTCCACAGTCGATAGGCGATCAGCAGCATGAGAAGTGCAATGCCGGTATGAATTGCCAGAGCATCTTTGTTGACGATCAGCGAGGAGCCCTGATATTCATTAGACAGGAGACTGAAGATGCTCCAGTTACCGGATGTACCCAGTGCGCTTTCAGCCCACATCAACCCGACCAGGTAAAGTCCGTAGATAACCAGTCCAAGCGTGCGGAACCAGGACAGCAGCACGCCGTGAGACAGAATGATGAACATGAACAGGCAATCACGCCAAAGCAGAGTTGCCCACACCTGCGTGTAGAACAACCCGCCTATGGATTCCGGATTACTTGTCAGCAACGCCCAGTCGATTCCATAGCTCAGTATGTTGATAAGACACAGCAGTATCCAGGCAGCGGCAACCTTGGCAATGAATACAGCCTTGCGTGACACCGGCAAGGCACGCAGAAAGTCAATCGTCGCATCATCATGCTCCCGAGGGAACAGGCTATAGGCTGTCACCAATGCCAGCAGGACCAGAAACACAGCCACAGCAGCATTACTGCTGTATTCACAATAACCTTCGCACCAGCCCCCGAACGTTTTCTCATCCGCACGCTCGGTAAAGAACTGCATGGCGTACCCAAGCACCAGTACCGCCAGCCACAAGTAGGCAATGGGTAGTAATTGTCTCAGTTCTTTGGCTATCAAGCGGATCATTGGATCGTCAAACGTTCAGCATGCAACCGTATTGGCTGATGAAATACAGGGCCTTCGTAATCCAGTGCAAAGTAGACTCGATCACCTGGTGAGTAGTAGCTGTCCAACACATGCGCCTTCATGTCAGTCCGACACGCGGCAATATCTTCGTATTCATCGCTGACTTCCAGCTCTGTATCGAAGGGACCAATGTAGTCGTGTTTCATGATGCATTTCCCGCTCAGCCGCGACAGATCTGTCTGCAGGTTCAAGGTGCTGGTTGCTGGCTCATACCAGGCCTCGACCTGCTGCGCCCCTTCGGCCGTACGCCCCATACTCAAACGTCCTGTCAGCGCAGGAATGGAGGACAGATAGCGCTGCACCGATTCATCATCGCGCTGCGCAAGCAGCCAGGCCTGCCAGGCTGTCTGAAACGATTCTATCGGCATGCCCAGCACCTTCTCCAGTCGCAAGCCAACTTTCACACGCCGGTCCTTAAGGCTACCGATAGTATTGCCGGCAACCGGACGAACCAGAAATTCATTAGCCAGGGCCAGTACCTTTTCACGTCCCTGACTCTGCTCCAGATACATCATTGCCGCCCATGCCAGACTCTCCGCACTGGGGTACGAAAATCTATCGGCGCTCAGCTGCCAGCGTGTGATCAGCTGTGCGGCCGCAGGCTCTGTCTCCAGTACCCATAGAGCACGTGCTACAAGCTCAGCCTGATGCTCAGGGTTGAGGCCATCTGCTCCATGCTCTACCCACCAGCGAGTAAACCCATCAAGCACCCAATGATAGGGTTCGAACATTGCACGCCCACCGGTCTGAGCACTGAGCACTCCATGCAGGATGACGGAGTCCAGAATGGCGTCATCGTAGCTATCATGCTGCAACCAGTTAGCCGTAATGAAGACCCCATCGGCGGTCGCATAGTCGAATTCATGCGGCTTGCGTTCCGGAGCCAGCGCCAGTTTGACATCAGGCATCTGCGCTATTCCCAATGATGCCTGCAGCGAACTCAGCGACTTGCTCAAGCGCTGCGCCAGTCTCTGGGCCGAAGCCTCATAGTCATCTTCCAGATACAACACCGACACGGCAGGATCGCTCATCCGCACCACGTATTCACTGGAAAACTCCACCGGCTCACGGCTGTTCTTTTCCAGCAGACTTGTCCAGATTGCCAGCCCCGACGCCGCCAGTACTCCCAGTGCCACATAGTCGCGTCGCGTCATGGGTTTGGCAAGACGTTCAACCACTGAGCCTTCGCCTACGCGTGTCAGGATAAAACCTGCGAGGGTGAACATCAGTGCCATGAAGATCGTACCCAGCATGTCACACCAGGGCACAAGGTCTCGTTCGAAGACAAACAATTGATCATCCATCAACCCGAACGGTGCAACACGTCCCGAGTCAATACCCGGATACCAGGCAATCAATGCAATCAAGGCTGCACTGACCAGATACAAGGCAATACGCAAGTGACCACACAGAGAAAAACAGAAGACAACACTCCAGTAGAGTGAGGTCATGATCAGTGTCTTGCCGATGATCAGCAGTACGTAATCCTGCGTGACATCATCTGCAATGCCAGCCTCATGAGCTGCCATCAACACCATGACTACTGCCAGTGTGGCCAGGTAGAACCACCCCAGCAAAAATTTGAGTAACAGTGGCAGGGTCGGACCGACGGGCAATGCCTCGACAAACAGTCGTGTGCCACTCAGATATTCGCGCACAATCAGGCGATTACCGACGATCAGAGCGATAAGCGGCAAAAAGCTCATCAGAGCAAATCGCACTATCTCGAACGGACTCATGCTGTAGGGAGCTTCGCTATTCCAGGCGAGCAACAACAACACCATGGCCAATGCACCGCCACCGAGAAACACAGCCGCCAGGCGGTGTTCGCGAATATCCTTGCCTAACAGGGAGCTGAGCGCCATGAGTATCGCTACGCGTTAGCTACAACAGCGATAAAGACGTCTTCCAGCGACATGGAGTCGTGTCGCCAGCCCGGAGCCAGAAGAATTTCATGCGATGCCAGAACCTCTTGTGAGAATTGCAGACTGACCACCCAACGCCCCTGTCGCTCACCTTCCTTGAGCACACGCAGTCTTTGCCGGGAGAACTCACCGGGCATGGAACCTGGGATGTAATCCTGCATGGCAATGGACCATGTTCCGATACTGTTGCGTAGAGGATCCAGCTCACCATCGTAGACAGTTCGACCGGACTCAACGATACCGATGCGATCTGCCACCGCTTCGATTTCATCAATCAGATGAGTGGAGAAGAAAGTGGTCGCACCATCCTGCATGGTTTGCTCTCTGACCAGGTCAAGAAACTCACGACGTGCAACCGGATCCATACCCGCCGTAGGCTCATCCAGTATCAGCAACTGAGGTCGCGTGGACAAAGCCAGGGTCAGGGCCAGTTTGGCTTTCATGCCCCCGGAGAATGTGCCGATGCGACGACCAGGTGGTAATTCGAAATCTGTCATCAGCTTCTGATAACGCTTTTCATCCCAACGCGGATAGAAGCCACGTACGAAGCGCGACAACACCTTGGGTGTCATCCACGGATACATATTCTGTTCCTGAGCCACGTAGCCGATTCGCTGCCGGATGCCGACAACATCAGAATGCAAACTCTTGCCGAACACATTGATATGGCCAGCATCGCAACGAAGAATACCCATGAGTATTCGGATTGCCGTAGACTTTCCAGCACCATTACGGCCCAGAAACCCAAATACTTCCCCTGGATAGACGGCCAGAGACAAGCCATCCAGCACCGTCAGGGAACCGAAAGACTTGCGCACATCCTGCAGGGCCAGTACGGGAGTACCTGCCGTGCGGTGATTGATATTTAACGAGGGCTCATCAGCCAGATCGATCATCATGCATGCCATCAGATGCGAATGTTTATAATAGTACGCCAAAGCAGACCTGCCGGAGCTCCTAGCAATGCCCAACACGTTCAACTTCTCGTGCCAGTGCCGAACTTTAAAAGGTACGGTTGAGCTGCCTGATATGCGATCTCTGACACGCCTCGTCTGTTACTGCGAGGACTGTCAAGCCTACGCACGACACCTGAAGCCCAGCGAACCGGTACTCGGACCGCACGGTGGCACTGATTTTGTGCAGGTGTCACCCGCTCATTTTCACATCAAACGTGGCATGGAAAAACTGGGTAACCTGCGTCTGAGCGAGTCGGGCCTCTACCGCTGGCATGCCACCTGTTGTAATACACCACTTTGTAATACACCCCCGAACCCATCCATGCCCTTCGTCGGTTTGATCACCAACAATCTGGTGTGTAACCAGAGCACGCTGGCCAACAAGGTTGGCCCTGTCAGACTGGGTGTCTGCGCCGGCTCCCAATACCCTATCAGTGCTGATTGGCCGGTCGCCAGGAACTTCGGTTTCAAAGCCCTGACCCGCACGCTGCTCAATATCGGACGCTGGCGCATTGCCGGTGATCACACCCGTTCAACTCTGATTGACGCCGAGACCGGCAAGCCGGTGATTGAACCCTATACGCTCAATGAGACAGAGCGCAAAGAGCTTTACACCACAGCCTGACTTCGCAGACAGCAGCTGAGCTGCCAAAATGACAGCTGCCAAGCCCCTCAACGGTCGTTAAAGCCACTGACCTTGCGAATGATATAACCGCCTGAGCGATCATCCAGTTCCATGCTCAGATACCCTCTGGATTGTGCTTCTTCGAGCATCTTGCCGAATGAATCAAAACCATAGTAGCTTTCGTTGAATCCGGGGCGGCGTCGCTTCAGAGTCTGCTTGATCATCGAGCCCCAGAGCTTGTCGTTGCCATCGCGATCAATACTCAGTGCAAGGGCGGTTTCCACCACCAGCTCGAGCCCTTCGAGCATCAGCTCTTCGCCGCCATCACTATCATCGGCAGCGCCAGTATCGTCAGCGGCATCGTCAGTTCCCGCATCTACGGGTACTTCAGCCACTACCACCTCAACGGCTTTGCCTCGCTTGCGACGTCCCTTGGGCGGCGTCTCAGTCGCAGCGACAGCAACCTCCTTGAGCTGGGCGACATCAACGTCCATCTCCTGAGTCGCATCAGCGGCCTCATTAGCAGTCGTGGACTCATCCTTGCTCTTGGTGGCTCGCACAGCACGCTTCTTGGCGCGCTTGCGTGTCGGTTGCTTGCGCTCCAACTCGCGCACCAGATCATCGTAGTATATAAACTCATCGCAGTTATTGATCAGCAGGTCTGATGTGGAGTTCTTGACCCCGACACCAATAACTGTTTTGGCATTCTCGCGCAGTTTGGAAACCAGCGGCGAAAAGTCAGAATCACCACTGATAATGACAAATGTATCAACGTGGGACTTGGTGTAACACAGGTCCAGTGCGTCCACCACCATGCGGATATCGGCTGAATTCTTGCCCGACTGCCGTACATGCGGGATATCGATCAGCTCGAAGGATGCCTCATGCATGGGCACCTTGAAATCCTTGTAACGATTCCAGTCGCAGTAGGCCTTCTTGACCACAATACTGCCCTTCACCAATAGTTTTTCAAGAATGAAGCTGATATCGAACTTCTGATACTTTGCGTCCCTGACACCAAGAGCGATATTTTCGAAATCGCAGAACAGGGCAAGTTTTTTGTTATCGTCAGACGAACCTGTCATAAAAGATAAACCGTAATGCTCTCAGAAGACCTGAGGTCTTTCATGATACCTGAGGCCAACTGACAGCCTCGCCTACTTACACAAATACCGTGTTACCCGACCTCCATTCACTCCTTGACAACCGTGTTGCCTGGCGGCCTCCAGCCCTCTTCCGGATGCTCATGACTGACTGGAAACTTGCCGCTGAGCATGGCCGTATCCATTCGCGCCTTGATCTCAAGTGCAAGCTTTACATAACGAGGATTTTGCGCAACCGGTATATCCGGATCGTAGACTTCAGCCAGTTGCCGAATCCCCTTCAACTCCTCATTAACGTACAGCGTTGCTGCCCGCTCAGCATCAACCGGGTGCATGCCCAGCGCTTGCAGAGCATATCGCCCCGCACGCAATGCACTATCAGCAGTTTCTCTGACAATATCGTTGGTTCCAGACTGGTATAACTGATAGACGTTCCTGCGATCATAAGCTCTGGCGATGATATGCAAGTCGGGTCGTTCACGACGGGCATGATCAATCAGGGTCAGAGCCGCTGCCTGGTCATCAATAGCGACTACCAGCAGATCCGCCTCATGCAAACCGGCAGCATGTAGCAAATCCGGGCGGGACGCATCACCATAAAAACTCTTGACTTCAAAAACACGCATGCTTTCTACCAGATCCGCATGCAGATCCAGCACCACCGTCTTGTAACCATTGGCCAATAACAGGCGATTGACAACCTGACCGAATCGCCCATGCCCTGCAATAACAACGGTTCCCTGCTCGGTAATCTCGTCACTCTCGCGCGTCTGTTTGCGCACCATTCGGGGCTGAATGATTTTCTCGAAGAAAATGAACAAGGCTGGTGTCAACAACATGGATAGGGCAACAACCAGTAACAGTATTCGGGATAACTCAACAGGCAGAGCAGCTGATTGCAGGCAGAAGGAGATCAGTACGAAACCGAACTCACCCGCCTGAGCCAATCCCAGAAACAACAGCCACCGATCACTGCCCTTGATGCCAAACACCACTGCCAGAAAGAACAACACCAACGCCTTGATAGCCATCACACCGGCCGTTACAGCAAGCACGACCCCTAAATTTTCCATCAACACACCAAAATCAACACCCGCCCCGACGGTAATAAAGAACAGGCCCAGCAACAGGCCTTTGAACGGCTCAATATCACTTTCCAGTTCATGACGGTATTCACTGGTCGCCAGGACTACGCCGGCCAGAAAAGTGCCCAGCGCCGGCGATAACCCCACCATCGACATCAGCAAGGCAATCCCGATAACCAATAGCAACGCAACGGCGGTAAACATTTCCGGCAGTTTCGAGCGGGCAATGTAGCGAAAGACAGGCCGCGACAAGTAATGTCCGGCAATGATGACAAAGGCAACCGCGCCGATAGTCAGCAACGTCTGCTGCCATCCCGCCAGCCCTGCCACCAGGTTTATGCCGCCCTCAACATCACCACCTGAATGTTCGCCACCCTCACCGGACAAGCCGGGCATGGCAAGCAAGGGGATGATCGCCAGCATCGGTATGACGGCAATATCCTGGAACAGCAGCACCGAAAAGCTGGAGGCACCACCTTCACTTTTCATCAGATTTTTTTCGTTGAGTGTCTGTAACACAATGGCTGTGGAGGACAGGGAGAACACCATGCCGACAGCAATCGCGACCTGCCAGGCAAGTCCCAGCAGTACGCCACCACCTGCAATCAGCAGCACACTCAACACCACCTGCAGACCGCCGAGCCCCAGAAGCTTGTGTCGCATCGCCCACAATGATTGCGGCTCCAGCTCAAGCCCGACGATAAACAGCATCATCACCACACCAAACTCTGCGAAGTGCTGCAAGTCACTGGTCTCACTACCGACCAGACCGATGACCGGGCCGATAATGACGCCGGCAATCAGATATCCCAACACCGACCCAAGCCCCAGGCGACTGGCGATGGGCACAGCAACCACGGCAGCCGTCAGATAGATAACGGCCTGCAACAAGACGCTATCCATGAGATTGACCTCCGGTATCACCCTTGCCCGACAACAGCGGAATCATCGGCATGCCGAGCAAATTCTGTTCAAACACCTTTGGCAGATCAAGCTGATCATCCCGCAAGGCCTCCAGCACCTGTTTGTATTTTGCGACATGCTGCTCCGCCCGCGCATCCTTGGCGGCCACATGTGAGGAGAACAGCACCAGTGGCGGCAGAAATTTCATCTGACACAAACCGGCCATCTGCTCCAGTGGTGACAACAAGGTTCTTATCGGAAACCGATTGGCCCCGTCAGCGCAATAGGCCAACTCCGCCCCGCCGGCCGTGATGGCCAGCAGACACAGCTTGTTGGCAAGATAACTGCCACCATCACCGTAGGCAAACCCGTACTCCAGCACCAGGTCTTGCCATTCTTTTAGCAAGGCCGGTGTGGAGTACCAGTAAACGGGAAACTGGAACACGATAACATCGTGCTCTTTCAGTCGCTGCTGCTCGAGTCCGACATCAATCTTGAAGCTCGGATACAGCGCATATAAATCAACCACAGTGACACCCGAAAGGCTGGTCGCCATGGCGCTCAATCGCTGATTGATACGGGAATACCCGGGATTGGGATGAGCCGTCAGAATCAGAACTCGTGTCACAGGCACCTCATGCAAATGGCTTTGCTCTATAGACAGGCTTCGAGCAAAGCTCGGGTATTGATGGCATTCATGATCACCGGATTGCCACCTGTACTCGGATCCGCCAGAGCAGACACCGTCAATGCATCAAGATCGGGATTCACGACACCCAGCTCGGTCAGGTTGGCCGGTATGCCAAACAGGCGATTCAACTCGCCCACTCTGGCATGCAACCCTTCAAAACCACCCGCAATACCCAAATAGCTGGCAGCCTGATCCAGACGACTTTCAACCGCACCACGGTTGAACATCAGTACCTGCTGCATGACGACAGCATTGGTCGTGCCATGATGCGTGTTGTATACAGCACCGATCGGATGCGACAAGGCATGAATGGCACCGAGCCCTTTCTGGAACGCTGTGGCCCCCATGGCTGCTGCACTCATCATATGAGCGCGTGCTTCAATATCAGATCCATCTTCATAAGCTCGTGGCAGAAACTCATTAACCAGCCGCATGCCTTCCAGCGCAATACCCTGACTCATGGGGTGATAATGTGGCGAGCAGAATGCCTCAAGACAATGGGCAAAAGCATCCATCCCCGTACCCGCGGTTATGGACGGTGGCATACCAACGGTCAGTTCCGGATCACAGATGACCAGTGCGGGCAGGATCTTCGGATGAAAGATGATCTTCTTTTCGTGAGTCTGAGCGTTCGTCAGTACTGAGGCACGCCCTACCTCGGAGCCGGTACCGGCTGTAGTGGGTACGGCCACGATCGGATCGATGCCATCCGGATCAGCGCGCGTCCACCAGTCACCGATGTCCTCGAAGTCCCATAGCGGTCTTGTCTGACGTGACATGAAAGCCAGAGCCTTGCCCAGATCCAGCGCCGAACCGCCGCCGAAAGCCACCACACCATCATGCCCACCTGCGCGGTAGACAGCCAGGCCGGCATCGACGTTTTCACCCGATGGGTTCATGTCGACATCGGCAAACATCGCTCGGCCCAGGCCTGCCGCTTCCAGCAAATCCAGGGCCGATTGCGTTATGGGCAGATCCTTCAAACCTCGGTCTGTGACGAGCAGGGGTTTGCTGATTCCGACAGCCTGACAGGCGTCGGCGATTTCCTTGATACGTCCGGCACCAAATCGAATCGGTGTCGGGTAGTTCCAATTGCCACTAAGTTGCATAGGGGTCGCTCTGCTCGTTTCCAGTAAAGATTCAGTCGCTTCAGGACTGTTTTTTGAAATGGTAGGATTTGGGTCGCGTGACACTGTGATATCCCAGCTCGGACAAACCGGCACCACGCCCGGTGTCCTTGCAACCCGTCCAGCACAGCGAGGGGTCGAGGTAGTCACAGCGATTCATGAAGACGGTGCCTGTTGCGCCCATTCACGTTGCGCCTGGGTAGCCGCACTCAGCTTTACAGCCGCCTCTTCACGTGTCATGACGGCACGCGAAGCATAGACGCTACCGTCTATCGGGGAAATACACTCCAGAGTCTTGCGAGTACTCATGAACGTTCAAAACCTCTTCGAATTTCGTATTCAGTCACAATGCGATCGAACTCTTCCTGTTCCCAACGTGCTGCGCGCACGTAGTGATCCACCACCTCATCGCCCAGCGCGGAGCGTAGCATTGACGAGCCATCAAGGGCTGCCGTGGCATCACGTAAATTATTGGGAATTTCGGTTGTCTGCGTATCACCATAGGCGTCCCCGTTATAGACAGGCGGCAGACTCAGAGATTGTTCGATGCCGGCAATACCGGCTGCTATCTGCGAGGCCAGAGCCAGATAGGGGTTCATGTCCGAACCGCCGATACGACATTCGATTCGTACATTGTCGCTATCGGGTGCCACGATACGAAAACCTGCGGTGCGGTTGTCGATTGACCAGATGATGCGCGTCGGTGCAAAAGTACCCTTGGCAAAGCGTTTATAGGAATTGATATAGGGAGCCAGAAACACGGTAGAGTCAGACGCGTAAGTCAGCAATCCTGCCAGATACTGCCGCATGAGAGTCGACATGCCGTGCGGTGCGTCCGCATCAAAAAATGCCGGTTTGCCCTCATCGCTGCGCAGTGATTGGTGTATATGGCTGGAGGAGCCCACCAGATCTTCATGTGGCTTGGCGACAAAGCTGACACTGCAACCCGTATTCCAGGCAATTTCCTTGGTGGCATGCTTGGCCAGACTGTGGGTATCAGCCATGTCCAGAGCATCCGAATAGCGCAGATTCAGCTCCGCCTGCCCCGCTTCTGCTTCCCCTTTGGTACCTTCCACCGGTACGCCAGCTGCATAAAGCTGGTTGCGCAGCGGCCGCATGAAACCTTCTTCACGAGCTGTCTGCAGGATGTGGTAATCCTCGTTATAGGCACTGATAGGTGTCAGATCACGATACTGCTTTTCACGGGCCTGCTCATAGGTTTCCCGATAGACAAAGAATTCCAGCTCGGTCGCTGCGATGCAATTCAGGCCCAGGGCCTTCAGTCGTTCTATCTGTCGTTTGAGCATGGCACGCGGTGAGTGCGGCACCTCTGCATGCGTTTTATGATCCAGCACATCACACAACACCATAGCCGCCCCTTCAGCCCAGGGAGTCCGGCGCAAAGTGCTCATGTCTGGCTTCATGATGTAATCGCCGTAGCCCGCCGACCAGCTGGTGGAGGCATAACCATCCGGCGTGGCCATCTCAAAATCAGTTGCCAGCAGATAATTGCAGCAATGAGTTTCCTTGTAGGCGGTTTCCAGAAAGTTACTGACATGGAAACGCTTGCCGAGCAAACGCCCCTGCATGTCTACCATGGCGACAACAACTGTATCGATCGTGCCATCGTCCGCTGCACTCTTCAGTGCATCAAGGGTCAAGTTTCCGGGCATGTTTTTACCGTTGAATGAGAAACGCACCTGAGGGTTGTCAGGTGCGCAAGTGGAACAAAATCAAATCCGTAGGACTACGGGCTCTTCACCTGATCAGCTATAGCGATAAGGTCGACCGGCTTTTTCCATGACCGCATTGTATTGCTTGAATATCTCAACCACCTTGGCTTTGGTTTCCGACTCAGCGGCAATTTCGTCCCAGAACTTGATAGCTGCGGTTTCAACCGTTGCCCATTCCTCATCGGGAATCGTGGTCAGCTCCATATCCGGACCGTTGACACGCAGATCTGCCTCACCGCCCCAATACCACCACTGGCGATAATAGTGCGAGCTATCCATGGTCAGCTTGAGCAGCTCCTGCAGATGCGGTGGCAGCTCCTGATACTTGTCCATATTGGCGTAGAAAGAGCCAGCCCAGGCACCGGAGATATTGTTGGTCAGAAAATAATTGGTGACATCAGACCAGCCCACCGTGTAATCCTCAGTGATACCTGACCAGGCGACACCATCCAGCTCACCGGTTTGCACCGCGACTTCGATATCTTCCCAAGGCAGAGTGACGGGTACAACACCGAACTGATTCAGGAAACGTCCCGCGGTCGGGAAGGTAAATACCCGCTTGCCCTTCAGGTCTTCCAGGCTGCGAATCGGATCTTTGGTTGCAAAATGGCAGGGATCCCAGGCACCTGCAGAGAGCCATTTGACACCGACTTTTTCATATTCTTCCTCCCAGATCTTGCCCAGTCCGTACTGATTGAACAGTACCGGCACATCCAGTGAATAGCGACTGGCAAACGGGAAATAACCACCGAATACCGTTACTTCAGTCGGCGAGGCCATGGAGTCATCGTCGGATTGAACCGCATCGATCGTGCCCTTCTGCAAGGCACGGAACAGTTCGCCGGTGGGCACCAGCTGATCGGCGAAATACAACTCGATCTCCATTTCATCGCCCGCAATCTTGTTGAACGAATCAATCGCCGGCTTGATGACATGTTCAGCCAATGCAGGGCCTGCATAGGTCTGCATACGCCACTTGATCTTTGATTGAGCATGGATAGCAGGTGCACCGAGAATGGTCCCGGTACCGACAGCAGCCGTACCGGCTGCAGCTTTTGACAAGAACTTGCGACGTGTACTCATGTTCACTCTCCTCAGTCTTGGTTTCAGTTAAGTCTGTTCAGACATGCCTAGGCATGCGCTATCAAATCACAATCTATCTACTTTCCATAAACCGTATGCGGCAACCACAGTGCAATATCCGGGAAGCGCATGACAATGGCCAAACCGACAACCATGACCAGTACAAACGGCACAATGGATCGGTAGATATCCTTCAAAGTGATTTCCGGAGGCGCCATCGCCCGCATCAGAAACAGGTTGTATCCGAATGGCGGCGTCATATAGGCGATCTGTGTGGTCATGGTGTACAGCACACCGTACCAGATAAGATCGAACCCCAATGACTGTACCAGCGGTACATAGAGCGGTGCAACGATGACCAGCATGGCGGTGTCATCCAGAAAGGTCCCCATCAGGATGAACGACAACTGCATCAGAATAAGTATGGTCCACGGACTAAGACCCAGACGTTCGGTGAACAGATCCTCGATGGCTCGTACCGCGCCCAGACCATCAAACACCGCACCAAAACACAGCGCCGCCAGAATGATCCACATGAACATGCAACTGATGGCCAGCGTCTGTCGCACCGAGGTTTCAAACACGACTTTTGACATCCGGCCTTTCACTATTGCAGCCAGAAGGGCTGTCATGGCACCAATAGCCGAACTTTCCACCAGACTGGTCCAGCCATTGACGAACGGCACCATCATGGCGGCGAATATCAATAACGGCAGAGCTCCTGCACCCAGCAGACGAATTTTTTCGCGACGTGGAACGTTACGCTCTTCGAGTGGCAGTGCAGGCCCCAGATGCGGCTGGAACTTGCAACGCACCACGATGTAGATCACGAACAAGGCAGCCATCATGAGTCCCGGCATCACGCCTGCCAGCCAGAGCTGTCCGACGGGTTGACGCGCAATCATGGCGTACAGCACCAGCACCACTGATGGCGGCACAAGAATCCCCAGGGAAGAACCAGCCTGCACCACACCTGTCACCAGCTGTTTGTCGTAACCGCGTCGCAGCAATTCGGGCAAGGCAATGGTGGCACCAATAGCCATGCCTGCCACTGACAGACCGTTCATGGCAGAGACCAGCACCATCAGGCCAATGGTACCGATGGCCAGTCCCCCACTAAGCGAGCCCATCCAGACATGAAACATGCGGTACAGATCATTCGCCAGACCGGACTCCGATAATATATAGCCCATGAAGATGAACATCGGCAAGGTCAGCAGCGGATACCATTTCATCAGCTTCATGGCGGCTGTAAAGCCAAAGTCGGAACCGCCGGTGCCATACAACAGAACAGCGGCAATGACCCCGACTGAACCAATGGCTGCGAACACGCGCTGACCCGTCATCAGCATCAGCATCATTGACGAGAACATCAGGATGGCGATGAGTTCGTAAGACATCTAGAGAAAGTTACTCGCTGCGTCGAGCATCACCACAATCGGGTGATGCGGGTGAACCGGGGTAGCCATCACGACAAGGCAACCCCACGGATGCGGGCAATATCCCGGATAAATTCTGCCAGCGCCTGCAACAGCATCAAAAAGATGCCCAGACACATGACACTCTTGATGGGCCACATTTCCGGGCGCCAGGCAGTGGGACTACGTTCCCCGTATTCGAGCGCATAAGCCAGACTCTCAATTCCCCCGTAGAGCAGAACGCCCAGATAGAAGATCAGAAAGAAGACCGTAAATGCATCCATCCATGCCTTGCCGCGTGGACCCCAGCTGCCATAGAGCAGATCCATTCTTACATGTGAATCCAGCTGCATCGCATAGGGGCCGCCCAGAATGAAATAGGCCACCATGACAAACTGCGCCATCTCCAGCGTCCACAGAGAAGGCAGAAAAAATGTCTTGGAAATCGAGGACCACAACAGAATACCGATCATCACGAAGATCAGATACATGGCCATGCGGCCGAGCCTGTAGTTGACAGCATCCACGAATCGGATGAACTTCAATGCAAACGTTGGCATTGCTCAGGCATTGTGGTCAGTAAATGTCATGGGAGGATACTGTGCCGAGACAAGGCCTGTGTCAAGTCTTAGACGCTCAGGGCCCGTAATATGGCTAAGTTATTGTTTTACGAGCACTCAAGCTCCATTTCGGAGCAGTTGCACCCATAGGACTACATGGGCCGCGACAGATAGAACTCGTCGTCAAACAACAGCACGGCTTGGGGAAAATACACAACCAGGATGGTGATGATCATGCCCTCCAGAGTGGCCTCGCCACTTGCCAGCAGCAAGTGCAAACCGGTTCGTTCTGAAAACAGGGTGGACAGAATAGGTGTATCCACCGACACAGACCAGACGGCAAGCCCGACACACTGCTGCACCGCGTACACCGTAAACAAGCCAATAAAGCTGCAACCCAACAGAAAGATAAACGGATTGGCAGGCAAGTACCGACGGCTTAGATTTACCACGAATATCATCAGCCAGATAGGCAACAGGGCATCCACCAACAGAACCACCCCTGCATTGGCCCAGGGCTGCGTAATCAGCAGCAACAGAGTCATGGATAACAGCGCTCGCGAGTACCCCAGGGTCAGAGCCATGAAGGCTGCACCTGAATATTTCAGAGTCACCCCTTCGGGCAAGTCTCGAGTGCACAGCAAGATACCGAAGATCAAGCCCGTCAACCCTATCCAGATGAAAAGATCGTCCCGTGACATCTTTTCGATTCCCGAACGACGCACGGCGTCCAGCAAGCAAGGAAGCAGTATCAGCAGGCAGGCATATTGGAGAGCGATCACAAGGGCTAATCGATGAAATTTTTTCTAATCGCGCAGACTTCGACCTATTCGGCCTTTGGGAGTTTCGGTGGCAGCCAGATACCAGGTCATGCCGCAGCTAATCGCAAATAGTGCCCAAAAGACGAGAAAACCCAAGGTATAGGCCGCAGGACGACTGTCTTCAAGATGCACCTGCACCCACTCTATCTGCAAAGGGTCAATCACCGAAAACAACAAGCCGACGGCTATTGCCGCGCCAATGAAAGCGGGCCATAGCACCTGCATGAGACCACGTACCAGAAGGCCCTTGCCCGGATCAGGATTTGAGCCCTGTGAGGCTAATGGTATATCGGTAGACACCTTTGATTCCAACATGGGCAGAACACTCCGACGGGTCGAAACAACAAATGCGAGTCTACTTGAACTCAGAATGATTAAAAACTTCTTCCGGCAGCTTCGCCGCCATGGATAAGTTCGCGCGGTCTCCTACTTCGATCAGCTGACTGACCAATCGCCAGGGAGCATTGTCGATGGGTTGCAAGTGTATGCGAAATTTTCCTTTTTCCGGCAAGCTCACGCCTGCTGCCAGGAATCTATCGCCACCAATGGATTGCAGCACCACCTCACCATCACGCTCAGCCTGTGTAACATGGACCCACCGCATTTGCATCGCGGTTGGCCAGTGGAAACCAGCCTCCATGGTCATCGCCTCAGCCGACAACTGCTCGGGCAATGCAGGCATCTTGCGCGACAGATCCAGTACCAACCCTTCCTCGGTACGGGTCACTGTTGCCGCCAGCCCCAGCAATGAGGCCGATCGATCACGCTCGATGCGCTGATTGATACCCTTGCCTTCCGCGTAATAGTCATCGACCACCAGTGAATTATTGGTAGTCAGTGCCAGGTACACCATCATGATGCCCAGTAACACGGAGATCAGAGGGAAGCTGATCAGAAACCATGGCCAGCCGTAGCGATACCACGGCTTGGTCTGGCGGTCCGAATCATCGATTGGAGTATTGATGGCAGTGCTCATGGTTAAAAAAAATCTACTCAAACATTTCTGGTAGAAAAAAGGAAGTCTTGGAGGTTTGAACAACGGAGCTGTCATCAACCGCCTCGACAGCGATCATGATCAGATTACTGCCCGCATCACCCGCATCCGGTTCAGCACGCACACGTAACGCAATCGTACGGTTGGAGGCAGAAGCTACCTCAATCGTATCGACCGTATCTATATGCAATGTTGGCAGGCCTGTGACAGACACCTTGAATGTGCGATCAAACTCGGCACTGTTGATGAGATTGAGACGGTAGACATTTTCGATCACGCCGTTCTTGACCTCTCTGGACAACGCCCCACGGTCACGCATGACATCCAGCATGACCGGCACACGGGTAGCGATGTGTCCAATCAGCACTCCGGTCACTGTCAGCAGAATCACACTGTAAATGAGTATCCGAGGTCGAAAGACGCGCCGCCACAACTGGGCACGCGTCCAGCCGTTTTCCATACCATTGAGCGTGTCATAGCGGATCAAACCTTTGGGACTGCCTACTTTTTCCATGACCTGATCACAGGCATCGATACAAGCTGCACAGCCAATGCATTCGTACTGCTGGCCATCTCGAATATCGATGCCGGTAGGACACACCTGCACACACAGGCTGCAATCCACACAGTCACCACGCCCTTCGACGCTGGATTTTTTAGAGCGCGCACCGCGCGGCTCGCCACGGCCAGGATCGTAGGTGATAACCCAGGTATCGTTGTCGAACATGACGCCCTGAAAACGTGCATAGGGGCACATGTACTTGCACACCTGCTCGCGCAGAAAGCCAGCGTTACCGTAAGTGGCAAAACCGTAAAACACGATCCAGAACATCTGCCAGGAACCCAGTGACAAAGTGACAAATTGCCCCAGCATGTCGCGTATAGGTGTGAAATAACCAACGAAGGTGATTCCTGTCCATAGAGCGAAGGCGATCCAGGCACCGTGTTTGGCAATTTTCAAGCGCAGCTTGTGCGCCGAAAAAGCCGAGGCATCCAGTTTCATGCGACGGGCACGATCGCCTTCGATCTTGCGCTCTATCCACATGAATATTTCGGTATAAACCGTTTGCGGGCAGGCAAAACCACACCACACCCGACCAGCAACCGCCGTAAACAGAAACAGCGACATTGCCGAGATAATGAGAAGGGCTGCCAGATAAATGAAATCCTGTGGGTACAGGATGAGCCCGAAAATATGGAACTTGCGGGCAGCCAGATCAAACAAGACAGCCTGACGGTCGTTCCATGACAACCATGGCAGACCGTAGAACAGCACCTGCGTCAACCAGACAAAAATCCAACGCCACTTGGCAAAAAGACCTGTCACAGAGCGCATGTACACCTTGCGGCTCACTTCCAGCAGCAATTGCTCTTGTCGCTTGCTGCCGGGCGAAGTAGATGTAGACATTGGTTGACCGTTCAGTTTAGTGGATGGCTACGCGGTGGCACGCGCAGCCATCACAGGGGTCACAAACTAGTTGGTTTGTGTTGTGCTCTCATCAGAATTTGACAAGCTCCAGATATAGGCTGCCAGTACATGCGCCTTGCCCTCATCCAGTAGATTTCCGAAAGATGGCATGCGATTGTTAAAACCATTACTGATCGCATCTTCAATCGATTTGCGTGAACCGCCATACAGCCAGGTGTCATCCGTCAGATTGGGAGCACCTACCGCCGCGACACCTTTCCCATCTGCGCCATGACAAGCTGCACAAACAGCAAATTTAGGCTTGGCTTTCGCCGCCAGGATGGCATCATGCCGGCTGTCGGATAATGACAGTACATAGTTGGCCATCGCTTCCACATCAGCGGGTGTATTACCGATGGCCGCAGCCATTGCCGGCATCACCGCGTTACGACCGTTAAGTACCGTGTGCTTGATGTATTCCGGATCACCGGCTCCCAGCCAGTCATTGTCGGACAGATTGGGAAACGAGCGACTGCCGCGCGCATCGGAACCATGACACTGACTGCAATAGGTCAGAAACAGACGTTCCCCCATGGCTTGTGCCTCGGGATCTTTTGCCACTTCTGCAATATCCTGAGCCATATAGCCGGCAAACAACGGCGCCGTCACCTCATCCATCTTGGCCACTTCGTCATCGTACTGCCCGTTTTGCGTCCAATTCAGTGTGCCTTTGAACGTACCCAGTCCCGGATACAGAATCAGGTAGCCAACCCCGAAAACACACGTGATGTAGAACAGATACAACCACCAGCGAGGCAAGGGATTGTTCAGCTCACGCAGATTTTCATCCCATACATGTCCGGTGGACTCGACCACGCCATCAACTGCAGGTGGCACTTTCGCCCGGGATGTCACCCATGCCAGCAGAAAGCAGGCAAGAATGGAAATGATGGTTATAGCGGATACATAGTGACTCCAGAAACTACTTACAAAATCAGACATGCCGCACCTCCTGTTCTGCTGTTGCACGGGCCGCTGACTGGTCGGCGGATTTGATGCTGGATGAATTCCTTCTGTTTTCAGCCAGCTGTTCTTCGACAGTTCGCTCTTGCATGTCATCGTCAGCAAACGGCAGATTGGCCGCTTCATCAAAACGTTGTTTCTGACGTCCGCTGTAAGCCCACCATACGATCAATAGAAATACGACAAAGCTGACGACGGTGATTACCACCCTCATGTCCATGATTTCCACTACTGCACCCCATTGCCGGCAGTACCCATCACTTGCAGATAGGCGATCAGAGCATCAAGCTCATTCTTGCCTTCCAGCATGCTCGGACCTGCAGCTATCTGTTCATCGGTATAAGGATGGCCCAACATGCGCAGCACGTTCATCTTCTTCGTGACACCTTCTGGATCCAATGGAGACTTTGCGAGCCAAGGGTAAGCCGGCATGACTGATTCAGGCACCAGATCACGAGGGTTATTCATGTGAACACGGTGCCATTCATCGGTATAACGTCCACCTACACGATGCAGGTCTGGCCCCGTGCGTTTGCTGCCCCACTGGAACGGTCGGTCGTAAACGAATTCACCGGCCACCGAGTAAGGTCCATACCGTTCTGTCTCGGCACGAAAGGGACGAATCATCTGCGAGTGGCAGTTGTAGCAGCCTTCACGCACATAGACATCGCGTCCGGTCAGTTGCAAGGCATCGTAGGGCTCAAGCCCTGCAACCGGTTCAGTCGTGGACTTCTGGTAGAACAATGGCACGATCTCCACCAGTCCTCCTACCGATACGACTAATACGATCAGAATAGCCATCAGACCGATGTTTTTCTCGATCAGCTCGTGTGTCAATTTCATCTTGTAATCTCTATCGCTTGCCTGATCAGGAATGCGCTGCTGAAGCGACTGCCGGGGCCTTACCACCACCTGCATGTCCATGATTGACAGCAGGAATGGCTGCAACCGCGTTCTTGCCCTGACGAATGGTCATGATCATGTTGAACAGCATCAGCAACATACCGCTGAGATACAGCAAACCACCGAAAAATCGCATCATGAAGTACGGATGGGTTGCTTTGACCGCTTCGATGAAAGCATAGACAAGCGTTCCATCGGGGTTGGTTGCACGCCACATCAGGCCCTGCATGACACCTGCAATCCACATAGAGGCGATGTACAGAACGATACCCAGAGTCGAGACCCAGAAATGCACTTCAATCAGTTTGACGCTGTACATCTGATTACGACCAAACAGGCGCGGAATGAGGTAGTAGATTGAACCCATGGTGATCATGCCGACCCAACCGAGCGCACCGGAATGCACATGGCCAATGGTCCAGTCAGTGTAGTGAGACAGCGCGTTGACTGTCTTGATGGCCATCATCGGACCTTCGAACGTCGACATGCCATAGAACGACAGCGAGACGATCAGAAACTTCAGGATGGGATCGGTACGCAGTTTGTGCCAGGCACCTGACAAGGTCATGATGCCGTTGATCATGCCACCCCAGCTGGGTGCCAGCAGGATCAGTGAAAACACCATACCCACGGACTGAGTCCAGTCTGGCAAAGCGGTGTAATGCAAATGGTGCGGACCGGCCCACATGTACGTGAAAATCAATCCCCAGAAATGCACGATGGACAAGCGATAAGAGTAGATCGGGCGCCCTGCCTGCTTGGGAATGAAGTAGTACATCATGCCGAGGAATCCGGCAGTCAGAAAGAAGCCCACGGCGTTATGACCGTACCACCACTGGATCATGGCATCCTGTACACCAGCGTAGGCAGAGTAGGACTTTCCAAGCGTGACGGGAACGGCAGCGCTGTTGACAATATGCAGTATGGCAACCGTCAGAATATAGGCACCGTAGAACCAGTTGGCCACATAGATATGAGGAGTCTTGCGCTTCACTATTGTGCCGAAGAACACCAGCGCAAACGCAATCCAGACCACTGCAATCAGGATATCGATGGGCCATTCCAGTTCAGCATATTCCTTGGACTGAGTAATACCCATTGGCAGCGTGATGGCCGCCAGCACGATGACTGTCTGCCAGCCCCAGAAAGTAAATGGCACCAGCCACCCGCCCCAGAGTCGAGCCTGACAAGTTCGCTGCACGACGTAATAACCGGTGGCAAACAGCGCGCTTCCGCCGAAGGCAAAGATCACGGCATTGGTATGCAAAGGTCGCAGACGACCAAAACTGAACCAGGAGATACCCAGATTGAACTCAGGCCATGTCAACTGGGCTGCAATGATGACACCAACCAGCATGCCGACAACGCCCCACACAACAGTCATCACGGCAAACTGCCGAACCACTTTGTAGTTGTAGGTGTCTTTACTCTCAACCTGCAAGTCGTCGTGCTCAGCAGCTGCCAACCCCGCCGTCTCGTTCATGGTAGTACTCATCAATCGCAACCCTCGGCGTGAAATCTATATGGCATTACAGCAACGTCCAGTCCTTAGTACAACTGAAAGATGCATTTTCTGCAGGCGAAAATACGTATCGACATAGCGCCTGTCGATCTGCAGATGTTACGCAATAGAACACGGCAACTTCTTGACATAGGTCAAGCCGAGGAGGATAGAGCTGCCAGCTGACTGATAAAGCAGGAGAAACACCTGTGAACAACAATCGTCACAAGCAGCGAAACCCTCAACCTCTAACCGCTGCCAGTACCTGAACCTGCGTGATGATCAGTGACTTTCAGGAGGCGTCTCATTCTCGCTTACCCCTATCTTGTCACCCGTCTCGTTCAATTTCTCTGCCTTCTTCTCAGTACTGTTCTTAGCCTGGACGGGCCGGTCATCATCAAGCAATATGCTCCATGCAGGCCCTTGGTCATCGTCGAACTGGCCGCTCTTGTTCATCCAGAAAAAGACCAGAACAGCCACCACCACCGCCATGACCGACAGTGGTATCAGAAGATATAGCGATTCCACAGGCGGGACCTCGGTTGACGAACAGAATCGACCGGCACAGATCCGGGACGCGACCATAATCGTTGAGCGTTACTGACGACCAGCAGCGAGCTGGCCGCCATACCAATGGCGGCAGCCCAAGGTGGCACATAACCCAAGGCCGCTAGCGGAATGGCCGTGACATTGTAAATGGCTGCCCATGCCAGATTCTGACGTACGATTTTCATGGTCTGGACAGACTTGGCAAGCAACGGCTCCAATCCCTCAAGCCCGGGTAGTAGAGAAATGACATCAGCGGCGGTGCGTGCCAGCGCTGTCGCCTCACCCGCGGCCAGAGAGACATCGGCACTCGCCAGCACCGGGGCATCATTGATGCCATCACCCACCATCAAAACAGTCGCGCCACCAGCTTGCAACTTAGCGACATAAGCCTGTTTTTCAGTCGGTGTAACACCTGCCGTGTATTGAGCAATACCCAGTGACTGAGCTGCGACTTGTACCGCAGGCAGCCGATCACCGGACAATAGATGAACCGTCAACCCATCTTGAATCAAGCCCCTGACCAAAGACAAGGCTTCATCACGCAACGAATCACTGATGAGAAAACGTGCCAGTACGACCGGCGCTCCAGGCTCAAGCCCCCCACCTGATTCCATCAGCGAACGTTGTGCCAGAAAGACCTCACTGGCAGCTCGTGCCTGCTCGTCATCGGCGGCCTGCCATGAGTGCGCAGTCTCTGGCGTCACGCCACACCAGTTGGCAGACCCCACATAGAAGGCAAATCTTGCGCTATCGGTCGGTTCGATACTGGCCGCCAGACCATGGCCTGCACAATGTTCCAGATCGACAGCGACATACCCCAGGTGTACCAGCTCGGCAATAGCGTCAGCACCTGTCGGTTCTACGCTGGACGCCTGTCGCAAGGCATGCGCGTAGGGATGTGTGGAGCCCATTTCCAGAGCTGTAGCCAACTGCAAAACCTGACTACGCTCCCATCCCTGAGCCAGCTGAATACCACTGACAGTGGGAGCGCCGGTGGTCAGCGTGCCGGTCTTGTCGAACACGACATCTGTCACTCGGGCCAGAGTTTCCAGAGCGTGGCCGCGGGTGATCAGCAAACGGCTACGTAACAGATCACCGGTGGCTGCAGCCAGCGCCGCTGGTGTCGCCAGTGACAAGGCACAAGGACAGGACACGACCAGTACGGCAATAGCCGTTGTTGCTGCTCGTGTTGCATCCAGCTGCATCCAGACTAGCCACACCATCGCGGCAAACACCAGCAAAGCGGTAACAAAAACGGTTGCAATGCGATCAGCAATACGAACGGCCCTGGGTTTCTCAGTGGCACCGCGATCAATCAACCGATCTATGACCGACAAGGTACTGGCCGCCTGCCGTCGCAGAACACGCACTTGTACAGGCGCACCCGTCAACAAAGAACCTCCGGCCAGCACATCCCCCGGCCCGATCGGCACGGGCACCGATTCACCGGTCACCAGGGCATTATTGACGTCGCTATGGCCGGCCTGCACAACACTATCCACAGGCACACGTTCACCGGTATTGATCAGAACAAGATCATCCACGTCGAGTCGCGCTGCCGGTACCGTTTCGAGCTCATCACCAACAAGACGTTGTGCGGTTTCAGGTGCCGCAGCACTGATGTCATCCACCGCCCGCATCGCACGTCGCCGCGCCGCCCATTCAAGATAGCGCGCACCAGACAACAGAAATACGAACATGGCCACCGAGTCAAAATAGATCTCTCCAGTGCCGGTGACTGTCGCCCAGACGCTCGAAAAAAAAGCGGCCAGTATGCCGATACTCACCGGCACATCCATACCCGGCTCACGCCGTTTCAGATCCAGCCAGGCGCCCTTCAAAAAAGGCACGGCACTGTAGAGCAATACGGGGGTCGTCAGCACCAGACTCGCCCAGCGCATCAGACTCTCGTGGCTCGGATCAATGTCGCCATCCCCACTCAGATAAGCTGGCAATGCATACATCATGACTTGCATGGTGGCAATACCTGCCACAAACAGGCGCTGCAAATGCACACGAGATTCGCGCTTGAGTGCCAGCTCGCGCTCGCGGGCATCAAAGGGTGCGCAGCTATAACCCATCTGCGCCACCCGTCGCAAGATATCGGACAGCTTCAGACGCGCGATATCAAAACGGACACTGGCACGTCCACTGGAAAAATTGACACTACTGCGCTCAACTCCTGGCAAAGCCGCAATCGAGCGCTCCAGTACCCACACGCAGGCGCCACAACGCATGCCCTCAACCGACAAATTCACATCCACCAGTTCGCTGCTACGAGCAGGGTCATCTGAACTCACTGGCTGCAGATAACGCTCACTGATTTCGGGCTCGTCAAATACTCCCACTTCATCCAGTCTGGCGGCAAGTTTGTCCGGGATAACACCAAATTGGGCAGGTTCAGTGCGGAAGCGGTAATAGTCGCCCAGGCCCGACTCCACGATGGCTTGCATGACCGCCTCGCAGCCAGCACAGCAAAGATCATGCGAGGCGCCGTCAAAGTCGACTTGCCAGCATCCGGGCTCCAGCACCTCTTCTGTACAGTGGTAGCATCTCATGCGGCGATCATCATGCTCCAGTGCATGAACCCTCTCAGGCCCAGCAGGATGATCAGACTACCTGCCAGTAAACGCACCCAGCGGTTCCGACTGATCCTGCCCAGCCATTGGCCGGACAAGCCCAGCAACATCAGGTTGGGCAAGGTACCGAGACCAAAGGCCAGCATCAATAGTGCCCCCTGGTACCAGCCACCCGATACCAGTGCCGCGCTGAGAGCTGCGTAGACCATCCCACAAGGCACAAGCCCCCACAGAGAACCAGCCAGCACTGAATTCACAAACCCCAAACCCGTCAGGCGAGCCGTGGCGACAGGCCGGATATGCTGCCAAAGATGCTTGCCCCAAGACTCCGCCATGGCCCCTATTCGCTTGAAGCCAATAACGTACAAACCCATCAGCACCACCAACAGATTACTGAGAAAGAAGGCTGTCTGTTGAATCGGCAGCATCGACTGCATTAACCATGCAACGGAACCCACACCTCCCGCCAGCGCACCCAACAGGGAATAGGTCAGTATACGACCCAGGTTATAGGCGGCCACGGCTGAAAAAGCGGAGCGAACAGGACCCTCTGGCGTTTTGCCACCCTCGACCTTCACGGGAATGTTCAACGCGCGCGACACAGGCTTTTGATTCATCATGCCCAGCGCACTGACAATGCCACCACACATACCCGCACAGTGCACACCGCCCAGCAGCCCTGTCAGGAATACGGCAAGCAGAGAAATATCAGGATAGGTCATGGTTGCAGATCAGGTACCAGGAACGCACGTCACCAGATTCAGATATCCAAAATGCGCTGAATAATACTCTTGGCAATAAACCCCAACATGCCAAAACCCAGTACAAAGAAAAGAACCAAGGTGCCCACCTTGCCAGCCTTCGATTCTTTCGCCAGATTCCAGACGATGAACAACATGTACAGCATGAAGCCGCCAACACCAAAGGTCAGCCCGAATGATGAAATCTGTTGTTCTGTAAAACCAAACACCTAATTAGCAGACTCAGGTTCGACTAGATCACGATAGGCATGCCATGTGGCGTGACCAATGAGAGGCGCTGTAATCAGCAACGGGAGGAAACCTGCAGCCAGACTCAGACCAATGATGACTACAACCAGTAAAGCCCAGAAATACAGGGGGCGAGGATTGGCCTGCAGACTGCGCACACTGCTGAACAGCGCCATGAACGTATCGGATGTGCGATCAAGCATCATCGGCGCGGATATAACACTGAGGGCGAAGACGATCGAGGCGAAAATAAAGCCAACTCCCACCCACAGCACCAGGAACTGCGGATTCTGAAAGGAAAAAATCATCGATAGCACACCCTGGACGGTCGGGAAGCTGGTCGTAGAACTCAAAGCAAAGAGTATCAGGGAAACTCGCGCCCAGACGATCATGGCGAAGGTCAGAATGATGGCAAAAAATGCCAGCCCTGAGAGGTTTCTCGACCAGCAAGTCAATGATTTGGTCAGACTCGCCTTGCCGAATTTTTCCTGCTGACGTGACAAATCGTAGATTCCAGTACACAGGAAAGGCCCCATCAGGAAGAATCCGCCAATCAGCCCCATGGTCAGTTGCCACTTGGTGGCATAGACCCAGACGATGGCATAACCCATCAGCACGAATACCAGGCCATAGAGGCAACCCTTGAAGCGTGTAGCCACCATATCCTGCCAGCCACGTTGCAACCAGCTCAATGGCGCCCTGGCCTCCAGACGTCTGATGGCCGGCATTGGCGGTGGCAATTCCTCACCCACAGTAGAGCTTGCCTCTACGGGTGCTGTGCCTCCGGCCTCAGGCGAGCCAGCGCTCGGTCGGGATCCAGTTGAATTGTCGGTGGTATTTGTCATGCCTACTCCCGCGCTGTACGCAATAACCTGTAACGGTGGCCCAGACGCTAACATAGCGCAAACCAATCGCCCACATGTTGACCATGATCAACGAGATGCATCACGATGATCAGTCGATATACAGCGTTACCAATATAGCCTCTTATCGTGCCGGTTACAGCAAGGCCTGACAACAGACTTACAATCCGTAACTGCTTTGACTAATTCTCTTGCATACATTGATGAATCAGAGGCTAACATGGCGTAAGGGATCGTGAAATAATTAAGTATCAGTTTTCAGTTGGTCCTGCGCCTGTCCGGCAAGGCGTGAGAAGGGCGAATAGCTGGCTATTCAACCGCCGAACAACGCGGCAGGGCAGGATGCAGGGACGACTGAAAATGATAATTAATTGTTTCACGATCCCTAAGCCTATCGCCCGCGTCTTGACGATTGTCAAAGGACGCTTTCTTTCAACCCACCTTAAAATTTGCACATGAAAGGATATGCCCGAATTGCTGCCGCCATACCTGCTGCTGCCGTTGCCGATGTCACTGCAAATCGTGAGCGCACTCTGACACTGTGGCGTGAAGCCGATATGGGTTGCGCCAACGTTGTCGTGTTTCCGGAACTGGGCCTCAGTGGCTACAGCATCCGCGATCTCTGTATGAACACCACGCTACTGGACGCCTGCGAAGACTCCTTGTCGCAACTGATCGAAGCCG